>JAUYMU010000031.1 GCA_030698405.1 Bacteroidota bacterium | reverse complement strand
TGATGGTTGAATAAAAAATCTGTCTTTGAAAAGTTTCATGTGATAGCCAACACGGTATGTGTTGAAAATTTGAAATCCATTGTCAATTTTATTGCCATTATCGTTCACAAATTTTTGCAAAGTAGGCATTACGTTAAGTTCGGCATATAAACCTTTCCACAAAAATCGTTGGTAAGCCACTGATAAGCCATACTCACGAACATACCCCGGAAATTTTTCCTCCGGCTTTCCGTACGCTTTGTTTAAAAATGGGTGAATACCATTTGGCCAGGCATATTTCCAAGTCTTTGGCTCTAATGTAATTACATCATTTTCTGTAATCCGATAGCCTAAATTGAGTTGAGCGAAGTCGGGTGGATTTGTAGTAGCCAAATTACCCAATAAAAACACAGTGCTACCAACGAACCACCGTTTGTAAGTGCTGTCTGTTTTAGCATATTGTGCTTTCACCTGTAAACTGCTTGTTAAAACAAAAACAAGTCCAAACCATAAAATTTTCTTTTGCATATCTTTTTTTTAGCGGTTCGTTGTTTTTTATTCAATCTGTTTGAGTTCAATTATTTGTTACATACTTTGTCCAAAAGTCAGCAAATTGCTATCTGGGTCAAGTAGAGAAAATTCCTTTTGTCCCCAAGGTTTTATTTCTAATTGTCCATTTGGATGTATGCTTGTTTTCTTGTCTAACAATGATTGGTAAAATTTGTCAATGTCATCAGTTCTGATATAAACTTGCCCATAGTTTTCTTTTGGGTCAAGTTCTTTGAACTCAAAAAAATGAATTTGGATGCTGTCTTTTTTCAACATTAGGTAACCATCAAAGTCAGCACTCCCAAATTCTTGAAAGTCTAACTTATTAATGTAAAAATCCCTTGTTGCAGTTTTGTCCCGCATCGGTAACTTTGGATGAATGTCTGTAAGCATATCTGTTGTTTTAAATTTTAATTCAGTTGATAACTCTTCTTTGTTGCAGTCGTCTGTTAAAATGACCGCTAACTTCCCCATTGGAAAAGTCTTTTCTATTACTGCCTTAAACTCTCCTTTTTCAAGTAGCTCTTTTTACGCAGTTCATTTCTTTGAACTTATCTCGTAAATTCCACTACCTGGGCACTCACAGTTATAGTTCTTCTGACAAAGAAAGGGGCAAAACCACTGAAGTGTTCCTCTGTCATCACGTTGATTATAGCTTTGGAACCATTCAGCAAGTTGGCTTTCTTCATCATCGTTGAATACGCATTTTCGTACAATTGCCTTTTGTTCATACCTCCAATTGCCAATACATAAGACTCCTCCGAACTTCCGCTTACCTGATCAATTACTTTGAAGTTGTTCCCACTTAAGTGTACCTCAGTGGCGTTTTGATTGTGGTTGGTAACAAGGGCGGTGCCGATGCCACATGAACTAAGAAATGCCGTGAGCAATACCAACACGGAATAAATGCCGATCTTTTTCATTGTAGTAATTATTTGTTTATTGTTATACATATTTTAAAAATTATACCCAAAATTAAGCCCAGGTTGAATAAAGTAGTTAGGCCATTTTTTTTCTACTGATTTAAAAGATTCTGGAACATTGGTTCTTACAGGCCAATAACTACATCCAATAGCTGGTTCAAAAAAGAACCGGTTTTTAAAAAACTTAAGCTGGTAACCCAAATGGAAGTTCAGATATAACGTGTATCCATTTCCAATCTTTTTATCATCCTCATCCATATATTTTTCAAAAGCATTCAATGCATGAAGGGATGTAAAGACTCCTTTCCACAAAAAACGCTGGTATCCTATTGTAGGTGCAAGTATGCGGGCATGTCCAGGATAGTTTAGTCCCGGTGCATCAAATGATGGTCCAAAAGGGATACCTAATGGCCAGGAATAAATGGATCTTTTAAAGTCAATGGAAATAACATCTTTAGGTGTTATCCTATAACCAAAATTTAATTGTATGTACTCAGGGTTGTTTGTTTTATCAAAATTTCCTAACATGAAGAGTGAACTTCCAACGAACCACCGCTTGTAAGTACTGTCTTTTTTGGCATCTTGTGCATTCACCTGTAAGCTGCTTGCCAACACTAAGGCAAGTCCAATCCATAAAATTTTCTTTTGCATATCTGTTTTTAATTGATGTTAAACGATGCTGCAAAAATAGATTGGCAATAGACTTAAAATCGTTCACTTAAGTTAAGAAATGATTTACTCTTTATTATTTTCCCAAAATTCTTGCTCTTAGTCTGCTTAATGATTGAGGTTTGATACCTAAATAACTCGCTAATTGGTGTTGTGGAACACGCTGAATAAGGTCCGGTCTTTTTTGTATTAAGTTCAGGTATCGTTGTTCAGGTGAAGAAGTCTTAAACTCGTCAAAGTCCATTTGTTGTTTAGCTAACAATTCTTCCGACAATTTTCTACACATTATTTCAAACTTTGGAAATTTACTGTTTATTTCTGCTTCCATATCAGAATTTGAAACTGTAAGAATACTGTCTTCAACACAACTAATGAAATATTCAGAAGGAGCTTTATTTATAACACAATGAGGTGTTAAGGCGTCCATTTCTGTGTAGAAAGCTGTTGTTTTTTCTTCTCCGTCTATTATGTAATAAATCCGAATACAGCCTTTTAAAACAAAATAGCTATCTTGTGATTTCTGGCCTTCTTTAAGTAAAGCCGTCCCTTTCTTTACCGAGCGAAATAGGTCTAACGAAAGTATCGCGTTCTTCTCATCTTCTGTCAGAGAAACGTATTTTGATATAAAGTCAAATAGTGTGTTTTTCATTGTTTTGTTGTTGTTACTGTCGTCTGTTACACTTGCCACCAAAGTTCAACTAGCAAATTGCGGAGAGTTTACATTACTTTACTCTAATGTCCGATACGTTCCAATCCGCTATATTTATTCATTTCTGTTTTTTTTATTTTAAAGTTTTAAAAATAGGTAGTTATGTTTACAAATCAAAACTTTTGTCTGTCTTTTTTCTATCCTTGTTTTAGCCATTCAATTTCATGACACAGTTCCGGGAATACGTTCCTACCCTCTAACTTCTTTTGGTACGATTGTGAATCTCAAAACCTACCTCCAACTTTTTTTGGAACCTTACTACACCTCTTTAAAAGATGCTGAAACTGAGTTTAAGGGTTGTTTCCTGAATTGGAAGCAGCCATTTTTGTTGATTGGAAGAATTTCAGAAAGATGTATGATCACTTTAATATTCCGGTGCGCTGCACCTTGCCTGAATTCAAGCGATTCAGGCCATTTTTATTATGGGCGTTATCATTCATGTATCATTTCGGGAGACAAAATACGATTGTAAAAATAATCGAGTTCATTCCTGATTTCGTCGCGGATATCACGATAAATATCAATGACTTGTTCGTTGGAGCAATACGCTTTTTTTGGGTCTTCGAAACTCAGGTGAATTTTGTGCCTGGACGGAATATTAACTGAAGTTATTTTATCCTTTGTTCCATCACAGAGCGTAATGAGGTAATCCATGTTCGTGCCTTCGAATTCAGCGTAACTTTTTGGGTTTTTTGTACTGATATCAATTCCAATCTCGCCCATCACCGCAATAGCCATCGGATCAGTTTCAGCATCAGGATTTAATCCGGCTGAAAGCACTTCCAGCGATTGATCCATTTTCTGAAGAAAAGCTTCGGCCATTAAACTTCGGCACGAATTGCCTCCGGTGCAAAGGAACAGAATCTTCATTTGAACTTGATTTATTATTCGACAACAATTTACGCCTTTTAAAACTTCTAAAAAAGATAAAATGCCATCCTTTATACTGACTATTAATAATTTAAGTCTGTTATTGAGCAGGTTTTTAATACTTCTAAAATAAATGTGAGATGTAACATACCTCATTGATCGGTCAACACTATATGTATTACTTTGTAATCTTTTAAAAATTGGATTACCAATGAGACAGAAAATTCAATTTTCAAACTTTAGTTACTGAGTATTTACAACTACAGAAGTATATTATGGGAAATTTTAACAGATTATTATTGCTCACTTTATTGACAGGAAGCATGGCTTGCACGCAGGAAAAACCAAAATCGAAGTCGATCGATCTGGCTGATTTAGATACAACAGTAAATCCGGCAGCCGATTTTGACAATTATGCCAATGGTGGCTGGAAAAAACGGTTTCCGATTCCGGACGAAAAAAGCCGTTTCGGGTCGTTTGATTTATTAGCCGATTCCGGAGAATTACAGGTTAAAACGTTGATTACTGAAATTGCCGCAAAAAAACAGGAACCAGGCTCCATCGGACAAAAAATTGCCGATTTCTACAATACAGGCATGGACACTGCCAAAATTGAAGCCGACGGATTGGCTCCTGTTCTGCCTCTTTTTGACCAGATCACTGCCATTCAGTCGAAAGAAAATGTGATGAAAGTGGTGGCAGATTTTCATTCCAAAGGAATTCGCCCGTTGTTTTCATTTTTATCGGACGCCGATCAGAAAAACTCAACAATGGTGGTAGCCTATATTTATCAGGGTGGAATTGGAATGCCCGACCGCGATTATTACATGAAAGAGGATCAGCAGAGCAAAGAAATTCAGGCTGCCTACCTGGTGCTTCAGAAAACGTTCGTGCTGGCAGGTGACGACGAAGCAACCGCAAAAGTAAATGCTGACATTGTTTACAGTCTGGAAAAACGCATGGCTGCATCGTCGATGACCTTGCTCGAACAACGCGATCCGCACAAAACTTACCACAAAATGAATTTGGATGGTCTTCAGAAAATTTCTCCGGAATATGACTGGACATCACATTTCCAAAGCATTGGCCTTCAAAATCCGGGCGATTTTATTGTTAGTCAACCCGAATTTGTTGCTGAACTGGGTAAAATGATAAAAGACATTTCGGTCGGTGATTGGAAAATCTATCTGAAATGGAATGTTTTAAATAGTCTTGCCGCTTATTTGCCTGCCTCATTTGCAGATCAGAATTTTGATTTCTACGGAAAAACACTTTCAGGACAAATGGCGCAACGCCCACGTTGGAAAAGGGTTCAGGGCGAAACGAACAATGCTTTGAGTGAAGCAATCGGTCAAATGTATGTAGAAAAATACTTCCCGGCTGAAGCAAAAAAACGCATGCTCGATCTGGTATCAAACCTGAAGATTTCGCTGGGCGAACGCATTAACCAACTATCGTGGATGGGCGACTCGACCAAAATCAAAGCCATTGAAAAGCTGGATGCGATAAATGTAAAAATCGGCTATCCAGATAAATGGCGCGATTATTCGGCGCTGGAAGTGTCGGCTGATTCATATCTTGCCAATGCTTTACGTTCCAACAACTTCGATTTTAATTACATGATCGGTAAGGTGAACAAACCTGTTGACCGCGCCGAATGGCACATGCCGCCGCAAATGGTGAATGCTTATTACAATCCAACGATGAACGAAATTGTTTTTCCGGCAGCCATACTTCAGCCACCATTCTTTTTTATGGATGGCGACGATGCTGTAAACTACGGTGCAATTGGTGTAGTAATCGGTCATGAAATGACGCACGGATTTGACGATCAGGGACGACAATACGACAAAGTTGGTAACCTGACCGACTGGTGGACTGCCGATGATGCCCGCTTATTTGGCGAACGCACCAAAGTATTGGTTGATCAGTTCAACAATTATACAGTTTTGGATACCATAAAAGCAAACGGAGAATTATCGCTGGGCGAAAACATTGCCGATTTGGGAGGTTTGAACGTGGCATACGCTGCATTGCAAAAAGTACTGACCGGCAATGAAAAACCAATTGATGAGTTTAATCCTGATCAAAGGTTCTTTCTGGCGTACGCGCATTTGTGGGCACAAAATATCCGCGACAAGGAAATCATCCGCCGCACCAAAGAAGATGTTCATTCGCTCGGACGGTTCAGGGTTTTGGGGCCACTCCGCAACATGCCCGAATTTCACAAAGCCTTTGATGTAAAAGAAGGCGATTACATGTATTTGAAGGAAAGTGACCGGGCTGTGGTTTGGTAGGATAGAATAACAAAATTTATGGATTGTGGAGAGACATAGCTGGTTCTATGTCTCTCTTTTTTTAGGCATTATTGAGGTTTAAAATAATTCCAGTACGATAAGACATGGTCTTTATACCAGTCAGGGTCACTAAGTCGAAACCAAATACCTGCCCTCATATCTTTTCTATAAATTGCATGGAAAGGCAGCGTTACGTACCTCGAAAATCGCCAGGTGAGGTAAATTATTGATTTATAAACGGAGTGAAAACTTGGGTGTAAAAGGAAAAAATTTAAGAGCTTTAATCTTTTATTGCTATCGTATTCAATTCCAACAGGTTTATCGAATACCATTGAAGCTGTAGCCAACCAGGCATTTGTATGATTGTGAAATCCGGCAAACCGTTTTAATACCTCATGAGGGTCTTCTTTCCTTGATAAAAGCAGCAAGTCGTACATTTGCCTCAAATTGATATCTCCCTGTAAATAAGCTTTGTCATTCACCTGTGTATTCAAAGCATTGTGGATAATCAGGTGTTTGTTCGATGGAACGAAAGCTTCCAATTGTCCGTTATTTTTTTGTTTATCCCTGATTATTTCAGTTGATTTAAATTTTCTATCGTGAGGTGGAATAATTACCTGCCGGTGTACTTCTACTGCTGCCGGGTAATTAAAGTTGGTTAGCCTTGGGTAATGTTTTTCAGTTTTCAACATCTCCGGATAAAATTTACTTAGAGGCTGATAGCCAGCATCCATAAGAAGTTGAGCCGCTCGCAATAAATCAGTTTCTTCCACAAGGAAATCGATATCGCCTACCATTCGTTCAGCAATATCATCATAAAGAGGTAAAAGCAGGTGCGCTGTTCCTTTCAGAAAAATCGGGGCAATTCCATTTCTGTTTAGCAGGGAGGTAATATCCTTAACCTGATTTAGAATTTGCAGGTTTCGGTCTCTGTTGCAGCCCGTAAGATATTCCATATACTCAACCAAATCGGATGGTAATTCAGACAGAAGTGAGGCTCTTTGTAAACGGATATACAAAGCAGGCAATACAAATTGTCCACTGCTTAATTGAACTATTTGTTCCCAAACAATTTTTTCGGATCTGATTTCTGTTTGTACTTCGGTTGCCCTTTCAGGATGAATCCCAAGAGTCAGACATTTTCCAACAAAAAGAAGTGCTTCTTTATAGGTCATCGTTCAGCATTTTTTGCACCGTTTGTACCATTTGTTCATTGTCTGAATACGTCATGCGATAATACGGAAGTGAGGTAAACCAATTGACAAACCGGTTGGCATTTTCGCTGGTTGGCGATATCCACGAATCGGGTACCAAATTCACAAAAGCTTCTTCTCCTGAAATCTCTTCGAAACGAAAACCGGCACCCTTCTCATACTTTACAAATACCAAAGCCTTACAGGGCACACAAAGTGGCTCTTTCCTGTCGGTAGGAAGGTATCGAAAGGTTTTTCCTGCTCCAATATTATTGATTTCACGGGCTTGCTTTAACTGCGGAAACTTTGGAACGAGTATTTCCAAGGCTTTATCCTTTACTGAAATTGCCGCAGGAAAATGGCAGACAAGCGCCGACTTGCTTTCTACAGGCAGAAAATCATCGGCAAGTACTTCCAGCCCGTTAGCCATCAGGATCGCAGATAAGGTGCTTTTGCCGTTGCCCGAATCGCCCAGAAAAATCAGGCAATTCTTTCCGTTGGTAATGCCTGCCGCATGAAATAGGGCCATCCATTCATTCTCTTCCTTATTGTAAATTTTCTGAAGGATTTGCATGGATACTTTTCCAGTCATAAAATGTTCCATTTCGGAGGTCCAGTTTCCAATCTGTATGCCATTTACCATCAATACTATTTCTTGGCCAACTTTAAGCAATTGGAAGTGGTTGGTAAATTCCGGTGTTGGTGGAATCTCCAAATGGGCAAATTTGGGGTGAATTAAATGTTCAATTTCAGAAGTTTCATATCCGAATAGAAAAATGAGATCGTATATCCGGTAGTAGCGATTGCATTTGAAAAAGGCAGGTGGAATTTTGGCGGGTAGAAAATTTTCATGCCTCCTGCTTTCTTCGTCCCCTTTAATTTTAGACAGATTTTCACGCAAAAGCGATACAATTCTATTGGCTTCTTCAGGTATTAACCCCAATTTCCCGTTACAATATTTGTAAATAATCCGGTCGCTTTTTCCCTGCCAAATGAGTTCAATAATTTTATCTACCGGAGGAATAACAACCATATATTTATTGACTTCCGATAACCAAAGAATTGATTTCCCTTCCAAAGGAAAGGATAGAACCTTTTTTGATTTATTTTCTGCTTTTGTGTTTCCGGTACTCATTGTTTATCTGTTAAAAAAAATACTGCCGGTAAAACACCGGCAGTACATAAAATCATAAGGATTTAACTACCCCACCCTGGAGTAGGAGTACCGCTTTGGGCTTGCGAATCCTTTGGGCTTAAAACAATAAACATGGCTGCTGCTGTTACAGCCGCATACTTCCCAACTTTTATCAAGGCATCTTTACGGGTAATTTCAGCCTTTAGTTCCTTGATACTTTTATCTTGATTGTTTAAATTTTGCTTCATTGCGATGTGTTTTAGATTGTGTTATAACTGCTTCTAATTTTTCAGCCAGCTAATTTTTTTGCTGACACTATGTGTTGTAGAGCTGATGTGAACTACATAAACGCCGTTTTTTATTCCTTCCATTCCCACATCATTGGTTTCTGAGGAGTTTAGCTTGCGCGACATCAGCTTGCGACCGGCCATGTCGTAAACAGTCAATTGTGTATTTTTGCCAACATCACCAATAACACGAAGGGTATTGTATTGCGGACGTGGAATGAGCGTGAAGTCAACGTTCTTGTCAACAGGTTCAATTCCCGTAACTGAAGATTTGGTGTGAAGGAAAAATCTTCCGGTGCCCTTACTTTTCGTATCTGTTTTTACTGTATAAACATTGCCTGGCCCGGAAATGGCAGTAAAACTCCCTGTTACTTTATCCTCCAGATAAACCGAAACACCGGTTGGCAGGCTCACTGTTTCTGACCGGAATACTACTTCGGTATTTTCAGGGGCGTCAAGTCCAATCGGGATGATCTGATCCCAATTATTGCCAGGTAAACACTGAATATCAAAATCAACTAAATTAGTGTTATCGCCAACCAAATGGGTGTAAACAGCAAAGCTATTGGCGGCACCCGAAAAGCGTCCGGCATCGTAACCAGGATCAAGTCCCGTGGTCATGACTTCAAGGTAAAGAATATTGGTACTCGTTGATCCTTCAGCTCTTTCTGCAATTAACTTAATGGATGGATTTGGAATAACAGCATTCTTGAAAATATTACCGGTTTGGTGTGTTTGCATGGCTTCTGTGAAATTCACAGTTGAACCGCCTGCAACCGAATACACAAAGAAGGCCTGCCCCGTTGCCACATAAAAAGCAGAATTCGAATTATAGGTATGGTTCACCGTAAGGTACGTGCTGCTTGCTGCATCCCACACATAAAGAGCAAGATAACTTGCATCAATCGCGACCGTATTAACTGTTAAAAAATTATTGGTTGCATCGGCAGGGCTGTTCCCATTTAAGGAAGAAGTGAAAGGATTACCAATCAGGTTCCATCCGCTTGTACTTTTAGAAATTGTGATACTAACATCAGCAGTAGGCACTGTTCCGACAAAAGTAACAGTTCCGTCGCTGGTGCGCAATACTTCGTAGCCTTTGCCTGCAACGAAGCTGCCAGCTGCTCCTACTGTACTGGTTGTGTAATGCGCCCAACCCGGAGTCGTATTGTTGTATGGGGCAAGGCCATATTTGGGATCAATTGCTGCCACCGCATTGGTAGCAACATCAGTTACCACAAAGGCATTGATATCCTGCGCACCAACCGGCGACGATACCAGATGCCATACATTGCCAGTCATATAGCGTTGTGCAGCAACATTGCCGGTTGCAGTTCCGCTTACAATGAGTGAACCGGTTCCAGATGCTGAAGACTCGATGGTAAGGTTACCTGTTACTGTGAGGTTGTTGCAATCCGCTTGTGTTGTGGCACTAATTACAACCATTTTACCTGAAGGAATGGTCACATCTGTTGCCGATGTTGGAATACTTCCCCCAGCCCAGTTGGTAGCTGTTGCCCAGTCGTTGTTGGTGACGCCTGTCCAGGTTCCGTTGGTAAGGGTGGTAAAACTTGTTGCCGTACCATAGCTGGTTCCAGCCGGGTTGGTGGCATATGCATTCATATAGTACAAAGTACCGGGAGTTAACGAACCAACCGATTCACTAAAAATACCAATTCCTGAACCATTCGCATCTGGTGTTGCACCTTCTGCAATTGTTGGGGTATTATCTGTTGTTGAATAAACTACACCCCGGTCAGTCACACTTCCCCCACCATTGTCAGTAACATTACCACCTAATGTAGCAGAGGTGGCTGAGATTGAGGCGACAGCAGTTGTGATAACAGTTGGGGCATTGATCCCCGTCCCCTGAATGCTAAAATTATATGGATTCTCATCACAATCGTCATTCACAATCGTCAGGGTGGCACTCCTGACTCCTAATGCCGAGGGATCGAAGGTTACCTGGAATGTGGTGGAGCCTGCTGCAGACACTGGGTTGGCAGGGTTGGCAGTCACGGTGAAATCTGAGGCGTTGGTTCCCGAGATGGTTGGATTGGACAATGTCAGGTTAGCGTTTCCGGTATTTTGAATGGTAAAAGTTCTGACTATTGTACCAGAAGAAACGGATTGACTTCCAAAATCGGTGTGATCAGTGGCTGATGGAGTGGCATCGCCATCGGCAATTGAATTACTGTTGCCCTGGACATTTATTTCAGGATCAGTGCCAGTTCCTTGGATGGAGAAATTATAGGGGTTTTCATCACTGTCGTCATTGGTTATCGATATAGCAGCCGTCCGTACTCCTGATGCTGAGGGATTAAAGGTTACCTGGAAGGTAGTTGAGCCTGAGGCAGACACCGGGCTGGCAGGGTTGGCAGTCACAGTGAAATCAGAGGCGTTGGTTCCCGAAATGGTTGGATTGGACAATGTCAGGTTAGCGTTTCCGGTATTTTGAATGGTAAAAGTTCTGACTATTGTACCAGAACAAACGGATTGACTTCCAAAATCGGTATGGTCAGCACTGGAAGGCGAAGCATCGCCATCGACAATAGATTGGCTATTGCCCTGAACATTTATTTCAGGAGCAAGAACAACATAGGTAACTGATGATGGTGGGGGTGCAGTAGCAACGTCAGTTGACCAAGGTGCAGGTGGTGGTGTGGTGCTTGTACTTGTTTTATAATATTTTATTTCATTGCTCGGGTTAGCTTCATTTGTATCCCAAATTTTCCATTCAAGCCCAAATCCATCATCTCCATCTTTGTATTCCACTCTATATATACCAAAACTGTAGTACGGTCGGGAATTTGACATCCCGGCATATACATAGGTTCCGTTTACGGCGCCGATTCCTGCGCCCGCAACCACAACTTGTGTGTTTGAATATTGCGCAAATACAAATCCACTTAAAAACAGGAAAAAGCTAAAAAGCAGACTTGTTCTTGAAATATTTTTTTTCTTCATAACTAATAATTTAAGTTTTTCATATTAATCAGATAAAAATGATGTGGAGGGATCATTTCTTTTCTTGCCTTGCTCCTGATTTGTTGGAACTGTCGGAAACCCTATAAATAGAAATTCCCGACAGTTTTTATAGCAAACTATTGCTTAAACCAAAAACATGACTAATCTCTTGGTGGCCACATTCCCTGTAAACAGATGATATAATTTAAACCAAAAGTTGGCTGCATGTTATTTACAGCCTGATTAGCGCCTGCAACTCCAATAGTTGCAGGATTCATTTGAACATCTGCGGTCGTTGCATAGTTTCCTGAGGCATCCTGATTCTGGGCCGGGAAATTGTTGGTCGGTAATGCCTGTAAATTTCTACCAGCTGCTGTTGCATTGGCATTTACTACATGTGAATGCATTGGCATTTGACCAACTGTTAATGTGTTGGTGTTTGATCCTATTTCATCACCTAAACCAATAGGTTGAAGTCCGGCGCCTTGTCCGGCATGTGCGGGTACCCTTCCCTGAAGGTCGGGCAATGCAAAGTTTGAAACACCGTCGCCACCATAAGTTGTTCCAAGCAGTGCAAAAACCGCTGAGTACTGTGCAATAGGCATGATTTGTCCGTTGCAAAAAGCCCACCCACTTGGAGCAAAATTTCCTGCAAAAAGTACAATTGATCCAATATAAGCTTCGTCCATAATTATTTTTTTATGATTAAAAATTTCTATAGAATATCATTCAAGCAACAACTAAAAATGGTTTTAATCTCTTGGTGGATAAATTCCCTCTAAACAGATGATATAATTTAAACCAAGAGTTGGTTGCATATTATTTACAGCCTGATTAGCGCCGGTAACTCCAATAGTTGCAGGATTCATTTGAATATCCGCGGTCGTGGCATAGTTTCCAGAGGCATCCTGATTCTGGGCCGGGAAATTGTTGGTCGGTAATGCCTGTAAATTTCTACCAGCTGCTGTTGCATTGGCGATTACTGCATGTGAATGCATTGGCATTTGACCAACAGTCAAAGTGTTGGTGTTCGTTCCGATTTTTTCACCCAAACCGATAGGTTGAAGTCCGGCACCTTGTCCTGCATGTGCGGGTACCCTTCCCTGAAGGTCGGGCAATGCAAAGGTTATGCGTCCATCTCCACCATAAGTTGTGCCGAGCAGTGAAAAAACCGCTTGGTACTGGGCAATAGGCATAATTTGTCCGTTGCAGAAAGCCCACCCTTTTGGTGCATAATTTCCTGCAAAAAGCACGATTGATCCAATAAAAGCTTCGTACATAATTTAAATTTTTAATTGTTAGTAATTGTATTTATTAGAACGCTTTTACGTGTTAAGATGTTTACTGTTTTAAATATTGATTAAAGGTTTATGCATTTGAGCATAAATTCCTATTTCATTCTTAAAACCTACGTTGGGGATTTCACTTCCTTGTAGTTTCTTCGGGTGGCGTATAAATATTTTGATTTTTACTATCAGCAGCTCTTAAAATCAGGCGCAACGACTGGTCATAGGTAATGTAATTCCACATCCAGTTGATGAAAATGAGTAACCGGTTTTTAACACCAACAATGGCCAGGTTTAATTATCCTGAATCTTCCGAAAAAACATTTAAGGTTAGAAGTTGTAACCCTGAAAAAAAATCCTTTTGATGATCATTTTTTAATGGAGAAACTCACTAAACTAGGTGACCCGCTTCAAAGACTAAACGATTATATTAACTGTGCCATATTCAAAGCACCACTTGACAAAGCTTTTAATGAAGAAGCAAAAGACAGAGCCAAAGGCGGTCAGCCATCGTCAATGGGATAGGTATGTCCAGCAATGAACGACGCCAATATTTAATATACTGAACATCAATGATATAGTCAACCAATAATGAAAATTCACAATCCGATACGAATAATTTGATCGCATTGGGAATAAAAAAACAGTTTTTAGAGATGCCCTGTAAAGAAAAATGCCGGCTAAAACTTGATTTGGCCGGCATCTACTTTTATACTTTATCAATTATTCAGTTACAGCTCGGAAAGCGTTTACCCGTCCTTTTCCGTAGTAAGCTGAAGTTCCGTTGCCATCAATTTTATCAGCAGTTTTAAGCAGTTGTTTGGTGACTTCCTGCGGACTCATTTTCCCTCCATTTTTGGCAATAATTAAAGCCGCTACACCTGCAACATGAGGCGCAGCCATACTGGTACCACCAGCATAATAAAATGGGTAGGCGTTAGCTGCGTTTGGTCCGGCACCAGAACTAATCACCAGATCCAAGACCCAGTTAAGTTTAGGATAAGCTGCATTATCACCACCAGGGGCTGCAATCGCAACCAAAGATTTTCCGAAATCGGTATAACTTGCAGGATTATCAAAAAAAGGATTTGGGGTTCCAAGGACAAGATCATTATACCAATGATAAGGTGCAGTTGCCGAAACCGCAATTACATTTTGAAGTTCAGCGGGCAGTTTGAAAATTGAACCATTACCATCATAATTTGAACCTCCGTTTCCGGCAGAAACAACGATAACAACTCCTTTTCTATAAGCATAATTTACTGCACGCTGTTGTGCAATGATAAGATTTTGCAATTCAACAGCCGGAACCTTTTGCAAAACATCATTTTCATCATAATAAAAACCATTTCTGTTGAAAGTTCCTCCCAAACTCATATTAATTACCTGTGCTCCATTATTGGCAGCATAAACAATCCCTGCATTCACCCAGCTAAATTCACCTGAACCGGTAAATTCAGAAAGCACTTTTACTGCAACAATTTCAGCGCTGGGTGCCACACCAATAACTCCCCAATCGTTATCTGCAGCCGCAACAATTCCTGCTACATGAGTACCATGATTAAAAAAGCTTCCGGGAGCTACATTATAAGTTTCGCCGGGAACAAAAGATGTGGAAAGAGATGTGTTAAGGTTTGGCAACAAATCAGGATTATCGGCATCTATTCCACTGTCCAAAATAAATACTCTTACCGTTTCACCTTTGTGTCCGGCATTCCATGCTTCCGGTGCATCAATGGCATCCATTCCCCATTGTCGCCAAAAGAAAGTTTCATCATTTCCAATACTCGGTGGATTTGCTTCGCCGATAAATTTATCAGGTTCAAGCCACTTAACCATAAGGTCAGGAACTACTGCTTTTACTTCTGCAAGTTTTGCAAGCTTTGCTTGAAAATTAGAAGTTGTAGGTTTAATAACCACTATACCAATTTCAGGCATTGTTCTTACAATTTGGCCATACGCAGCGAGTTGCTTTTCAAAACCTGTGGGAAGTGTCTCAGATTTAGTAATAACCATAAAGTTGGTTGCTTTTGCACTTTTTAGACCCAAGGCTTCAGGTTCATTTGTATTTTCTGGTTGAAGGAGGTCTTTCTGACATCCAAAAGAGAATCCCAGAACTAAAAACATCACTAAAATTCTGAAGAATTTTTTACTTAAAAAGAAAGAATTTTTCATAACTGTATATTTTTTTTAGTTTATCTGTAAAAGTTACAAATTAATTCCCTGTTGCACAACCGTTAAAAAAAAATTGTATAACATACTTTAATCGACAAATTACGAGTGTTTTATATACTATTTTTTTGTATTTTTTATAAGGTTGTTTTCCTTGAAAATGTGTAATGAAAAAAGAGGGATTAAATGGAAGGGGAAAAGCAACTACTATCAAGAACTAAGAAGATATACGGATATTTTCCTCTTTATTTCCTGTCTAATGGCGATATTATCTTGGTTGGATCCTTTTTTGCAGCCCATAAAATCAGGCGCAGCGATTGGTCGTAGGTCATGTAATTCCACATCCAGTTAATGAAAATAAGCAATCGGTTTTTAACCCCAACAATGGCCATCAGATGCACAAACATCCATGTCAGCCAGGCAATAAAACCACTGAATTTAATAAATGAAAGATCGGCAACTGCACGGTTTCGGCCAATGGTAGCCATCGAACCCCTATCAGTATATTTGAATGGCCGAAGCGAACCGTTTCTTTTCATCGACAATAAATTCATGGCCAGATTTCTGCCTTGCTGGATGGCAACTTGTGCCACCTGTGGATGTCCGTTTTTATAGTCCCGAGTTGACATCATACAAACATCACCAATAGCATAAATATCTTCAAAACCCTTGATCCGGTTGTACTGATCGACCAAAAGCCTGTTCCCTCTTCCAATTATATCTTCTGAAAATCCTGAAGGTACAACGCCACTGATACCCGCAGCCCAGATGACCGTTTTGGTTTCAATCTGAGTGCCATCTCTAAAACTCAAAGTATTTCCGTCGAAATCGGTGACCTGTGAATTTAGCATCACCTTAATTCCGAGCCGCTGAAGAAAGAACAACGCTTTTTCAGAAGCATGTTTCGACATTCCTCCCAGTAGTGCGGGTGATCCTTCAATTAAACTAATCTGCATCGCATCAAAATTCAGATCGGGATAATCCTTTGGCAGGACAAATTTTTTCATTTCAGCAATTGCTCCTGCAACCTCAACACCGGTTGGCCCACCTCCTACAACAATTACATTCAATAAAGATCTTCTTTCATTCTGATCGCGCAGGGTAACCGCCTTCTCGAAACTTTGCAGCAGGCGGTTTCGAAGCGCCATGGCTTCCGATGCCGATTTCATTGGAATGGCGTATTCTTCCATGTTTTTCATTCCGAAGAAATTGGAATTCACCCCAGACGAAATAACCAGATAATCGTACCAAACCGTATCGAGGCTGGTTTGAAGTTCCTTTTTATTCGGATCGACCGAATAAACCTCAGCCACCCGGATATAAACATCTTTTTGCTTCTGAAATATTTTCCGGAGAGGAAAAAGAATGGAGCTGGGTTCGATTCCCGCACTGGCTACCTGGTAAAACAATGGTTGAAACTGATGGTAGTTGTTTTTGTCGATCAGCACAATCTGATATCCCGAACCAACGAGCTTTTGCGCCAATTTCAGGCCACCAAATCCTGCTCCTATAATTACTATTCGTTTCTGCGCCGTTTCCGGTATATTAACTGGCATATTAACTTTTTTTTGTGTTTTACGACATGTTTAAAACGTTTCAGAGAACTTAATGTTTCTATGTCCTGAAAATAAACTTCAGGATGAAATACTTTATAATTCAACTAAATAACCTAATTTCAACAGCTATTTTAAGCCCTTTGGCGGAGGTTTGTTTTTCCTGAATCTTCAGAAAAAATATTAAAGGCCAGAAGATGCAACCCTGAACAAATCATTGGGTTTTGAAAAGCAAAGATAAGTGTTAAATTTACATTTTATATTCAAACCTCTTCCATAAGACATAAACAGGTGAAATTCAAACAACTAAACTAACAATCAACAAAAATGAAACGCTTCATTTTAAGTGCAATTTGCTTTTTGACAATTTACATCGTTGCTAACGCGCAAAATTCAGTTATGTCGCCCAATTCATTGGTAGAAGCCAAAGTTGAGGTAGGCAGTCAGATTGTTTTCAGTGTTTATTTCAACGGAAAACCTGTTATAGCCAATTCCGAAATCCGTTTTGTATTTAAGCAGGCTCCACCAATGGGTGACGATATGATTGTGCTTAAAACTTCGTCCAAAGTCATTAACGAAACATGGACGCCGGTATTAAAAAGGACGGCCACTATTTTGAACAATTACAGGGAACTGACACTGCAGATGCAGGAGAAAAAATTCCCCCGAAGAATAATGAATCTCGTTTTCCGGGTTTTTGATGATGGTGTAGCTTTTCGCACTGAATTTATTGGTTCCGGAAACAACCACGATTATGTGATTACCGACGAACTGGTGACCTTTAATTTCACAGCAGATCACACCTGTTGGGCTGCAAATCATGGCAATTACCGCTCATCTCAGGAAAACGAATATTTCAAACGGAAACTTTCTGATATTACAGAAAATATGGTAATCGGATTGCCTATGACTGTAAAAGTGGCTGACGATTGTTATGCTGCTATTACTGAAGCAAATATTACCGATTATGCCGGAATGTATCTGAAACAGGGAAATTCAAAAAACGGATTTTCAGTACGTTCCAATCTTGCGCCTTTACCAGATCAGCCTGAAAATGGAGATAAAGTGAGATTTAAATTTCCACACAAAACTCCCTGGAGAGTAATTATGCTTGGCGACTCTCCCGGTAAACTGATTGAATCGGAAATCGTAATGAACCTGAATGAACCTTGCGCCATTGCCGATCCTTCGTGGATAAAACCGGGCATTTGTGCCTGGGATCATTGGTGGAGCGGCGAAGTGAAAGTGGACAACGAAACCATCAAAAAATACATTGATCTGGCTTCCGAAATGGGCTGGCCTTATCAGCTAATCGATTGGCAGTGGTATGGGCAGTTTAATAACCCTGAAGCCGATATAACCAAAGTTGCACAGCAATTGGATATGCCCGGAATTCTGGCCTATGCAAAAAGCAAAAATGTAAAGTGCTGGTTTTGGCTCTACTACAACGATGTTAACCGCGCTGATTTTGATAAAGCTTGTGCTTTATACGAAAGTTGGGGTATTGCCGGTGTAAAAATCGACTTTATGGACAGTGACGATCAGGAAATGGTGAACTGGTACCACCGGATTGTGAAAACAGCGGCCAAACACCATCTGATGGTCGATTTTCATGGAGCCTACAAACCCGACGGATTCCGCCGCACCTATCCAAACCTTGTTACCCGCGAAGGTGTTTTGGGCAACGAGTACAACAAATGGTCGCTGCGAATTACTCCGGAACACATGGTTACGCTGCCTTTTACGCGGATGTTGGCCGGTCCGATGGATTTCACTCCAGGTGGTTTCCTGAACCGCACTCCCGAAAAATTTGAAAACGGAACTCCTGCTCAGGTACAGGGAACACGTGCTTTGCAGTTGGCTCAGTTCGTGGTGTACGACAGTCCGTTCCAGGTTGCCTGCGATCATCCGGATAATTACAAAGGACAGGTAGGAACCGAATTCCTGAAAAAAGTAAAAACCATGTGGGACGATACCAAAATCCTAAACGGACAGATCGGTGAATACATTACCTCTGCACGACGTTCAGGAAATGAATGGTTTATTGGCTCGATGACCAACAGCGAAACCCGGACACTCGAAATTAAACTTGATTTTCTGGGCGCTGGAAAATACAAAATGGTAGCTTTCGAAGATGCTCCGGATGCAACAATTAATGCTGAAAATGTAATGCGTACCACCCGAACCGTTGTTAAAGGAGATGTAATCAAAATGCGGATGGCCACCGGTGGAGGTTTTGCAGCATGGTTGGAACCGGTGAAATAGTGGTCAGTCGCAGTGATCGCAGTTTGCAGCTGGCGACTGGCAACTTGCTGCTGGCAAAATTACGCGATTCGAACTGAAGTATATTTTCCTTGAGTCCTGAACTTGAAACTTTGAACCTGAAACTTTGAACTTTTTAAATATGCTCGAACAATTAAAACAAGAAGTCTGGAAAGCCAATCTTGATTTGGTAAAACATGGATTGGTGATTTTTACCTGGGGAAATGTGAGTGGCATCGACCGCCAGCATGGCATGGTGGTGATTAAACCCAGTGGTGTTTCGTATGACGCGATGAAACCGTCAGACATGGTAGTTCTTGATCTGTACGGAAAGGTTGTGGAAGGAAACCTGAAACCATCGAGCGATGCCGCCACGCACCTGATTTTGTACCGCCAGTTTCTGAACATCGGTGGAATTGTACATACCCATTCTGAATGGGCAACAAGCTGGGCACAGGCCGGGCGCGGAATTCCGGCAGTTGGAACTACCCATGCCGATTACTTTTACGGCGAAATTCCATGCACCCGAAAAATGACCGAAGCCGAAATTAAAGGTGAATACGAACTTGAAACCGGTCGCGTGATCATCGAACGTTTCAATGGGATTGATCCTGATCAGGTTCCGGGAGTGCTGGTCAACAACCATGCTCCGTTTACCTGGGGAAAGAATGCCGACGATGCAGTTCACAACGCGGTTGTTCTTGAAGAAGTCGCCAAAATGACCTTCCGGAGTTTAACCCTAAATCCGCAAACCAGCATGGATCAGGTTTTGCTCGACAAACATTTCCTCCGGAAACACGGGAAAGACGCCTATTACGGGCAAAAATAAATCGTAGAGACGCAATTCATTGCGTCTAAAAAATTATTTAAGACGCAATAAATTGCGTCTCTACGGAAAATCAAAATTAAACTTTAAACTATTTATAATATGACACAGCCCAAATACACCATCGGACTTGACTATGGTACCGATTCTGTTCGTTCGTTGATTGTAAACACCGAAAACGGTGAAGAAGTAGCCAGTGTGGTTTTTGAATATCCGCGCTGGAAAAAACAACTGTACTGCGATGCACCCAATAACCGGTTCCGCCAGCATCCGAAAGACTACCTGGAAGGTATGGAATACACCATTGTTGAGGCTTTGAAACTGGCTCCGGCCGGAGTTGCCGAAAATGTGGTTGGAATTTCGATCGACACCACCGGATCGACGCCGGTTGCAGTGGATGAAAAAGGGACTCCCCTCTCTTTAACTCCCGGGTTTGAGGATAATCCAAATGCCATGTTTGTGCTTTGGAAAGATCACACCGGAGTAAAGGAAGCTGATGAAATCAATCAACTGGCCAAAGTTTGGAACATCGACTTTACCAAATTCGAAGGCGGCGTTTATTCTTCGGAATGGTTTTGGGCCAAGTTACTGCATGTGATCCGCGAAGATGCCGGGGTTTTCCGCGCTGCCAATTCATGGGTTGAACATTGCGACTGGATTCCGGCCATCCTGACCGGAAATACCAATCCGAAAACATTGAAGCGTTCGCGTTGTGCAGCCGGTCACAAAGCCATGTGGCACGAGGCTTTTGGAGGATTACCCACCGACGAGTTCCTCGAAAAACTTGACCCACTGTTGAGTGGTTTGAAAGACCGCCTGTTCAAAGAAACGTTTACCTGCGATATTTCTGCAGGAACGATTACTCCGGAATGGGCCAAAAAATTAGGATTGCCATCGAATGTGAAAGTTGGAGTCGGCGCTTTTGATGCTCACCTTGGAGCTGTTGGCGCCGAAATTGAACCTTATTACCTGAGCAAGGTGATGGGAACTTCAACTTGTGACATGCTGATTGCCCCGATGGAAGACGTAGGCGACAAACTGATCAGCGGAATTTGCGGACAGGTGGACGGCTCGATTGTTCCCGGAATGTTGGGAATGGAGGCCGGACAATCGGCTTTCGGTGACATTTACGCATGGTTTAAAAATGTATTGTTGTGGCCTGCCGAACAGATTATTTCTACCAGCACACTGATTGACGAAGCGACCAAAACCAAAATGATCGCTGAAATTTCTTCGCGCATTATTCCTGAACTGACCAAAGCTGCCGAACTTATTCCGATCGAAGAAAGCAGCATTGTTGCGCTCGACTGGATGAACGGCCGCCGTACTCCGGATGCCAATCAAAATCTGAAAGGTGTAATTTCAGGACTGAACCTTGGATCGGATGCACCGCGTATTTTTCGCGCATTGGTTGAAGCAACTGCATTCGGATCAAAAGCCATTGTCGATCGTTTTATCAGCGAAGGAGTCCGTATTGATGGAGTAATTGCATTGGGCGGCGTGGCCAAGAAATCGCCTTTCGTAATGCAGATTGTTTGCGATGTGCTGAACATGCCAATCAAAGTTGCCCGCTCGGAACAAGCTTGCGCTTTGGGTTCGGCAATGGCAGCAGCAGTGGTTGCCGGAGTTTATCCGACTATTTCCGAAGCTCAGAAAAAAATGGGTGGCGGTTTCGAAACCACTTACTCCCCTATTCCTAAAAATGCGGCCAAATACCAGGCTTTGTATTCCAAATACCTAAAATTAGGCGAAGTGATCGAGTTTGGGATGAAATAAAAACTCAAAAGAGTCAACCAATATTCTGTGGGTTGACTCTTTTTTATTGGATTGGCAAATTTTCCTTGCTAAACAATAGATTTTGCAAGCGTATCCGGAATATCAATCTTGTATTCAGACAATGCCGTATCCTTTAGGAAATCATTACTAAAGAGCTCTGCTGTTTCTTTCCGGAGAAATGAACTTCTGTATTCCATCCACTCTGTTGCCTTATTGCCATACATATATTGAACTAATCCAGGAAAAGACCAGTCGGCATTTTTACCCCAATGCTGTGTAAAGGCAATGTTGTTAGCTTTCAATACTTCAATAATCCGGGTGCAAAACTTTTGCAAACCAATGTTACTGTCCTTTGGGTTCCAAATCAACCCGTCAATTTCAAGCATGCACGTCACCGGGAATTTAGTAAAAGCAAGCGTTGCACCCGATTGTTTCACAAACCGCATGGCATAAATGCCCGGAATTGGTCCTTCATTTTTGGCTAAGTTGACCAATAATTCCAATGCTTTGGGCGAATCTCTGTGATCAATCCCAACAGAACAGGCATAGGCAGGTCCCTGAAAACCTGCATCCCAGAAAATGTCGCTAAGGGTTCCCGTTACTTCCAGATCCACAGGAGGTAAAATAGATGTTTGTAATACTTTTATGAGTTTCGGAATACTGTTTTTATAATTTTCAGCTATGTGCGCAAATAAACGAATAAGGTCGCGGTAAACAGCTGTTTTAATTTTTGGAACCGGATCCGGATAATCGTTTCGGTATGGCTTTTTATACATTATTTCCACGACATACTCGGAGTCGTTTACGTAAGGATTAATAAACACCTTATAATGAAACGGAAGATGGGGCTTGCCATTTGCATCTGTTTCACCCGGAATTTTAAAATCCGAGTTTTCGAAGTCCATAGTTTGCGCAAGCTGTAAGGCTTTGCCTTTATCTATTTTTTTTACATAGCGGTTCAGTAAAAACCGATCTTCCACTTCTATCACAACACCATGTATGAACCCGAAAGAACCTAAACTAACCAAAGCTGCATTGAACAAGCCATCATTCCTGATTACCCTGGCTTTGATTCGATTTGCAAATACATCATTCAGCGCAGGTTTGGTATGTCGTTCCAGATAAACAATATCATCAGCAGTTTCGCCAATTATCAGATTAATTCCAACCACGCTATCCTGCACAGAACCCACATCCCAGGCCGATCCATGAACACCGGTGGATATGCAGCCTGCTATTGTTTGCCCGTTACTGGCTCCGGTGGCTTTTAACGATTTTCCCTGGTCAAACAGGAAGTTGCTGATCTCTTTAATAATATTCCCACATTGAAAGAAAAATAAATTTTCCTGTGAAAAGCTTGAATTTACGTGCATCTCATCTGCCGAAACAGCTCTTTTAAGGTTCATTGCTGCATTGAAGTGCATATTGTCTTTCTGATGTGCAATGTGCGACATTGACCATGCTGAGCCATACGCCCTGAATCCCTGATGGCTATCCAATGCGGTTTTTATTAAGCGTTGTATTTCTTTTGCTGCATCATTGTAACGATCTGTTGCAGAAGGCATATTCCCTTTTTGTTCCAACGATGTTACATACAATGCTTTGGTTGGAAATGGTCCGTTGTTATGAAACGTATTCCAACTTCCAATTTCATGTTTGATAGTAGTTGCCATGTTAATCAGATTGTTTTAGACATACATATTTTACTTTCACCTGACGTTTCTTACCCAATGTAATTGCATTCAGCAACACACCGCCAAAAGTTGCCCGGTATTCGAATGAGTAAAAACCTCCGGCTGCGCATTTCTCAATTAAATAAAATTCTCCTTCCTGAAGTTTTAATGTAATCGTTGTATCAATAACATTCACATTTTTCCCTTTGTAAAAATCGTCGGAAGTATTTATTGGGTTGGGTTCCGGAACTCCGTCCCTGCTAACAATGCGCACTGAATAGCAGGAAGAAAGAAAAACAAGAAAAATACTTACCAGAATTAATGCTCGAATTTTTCTTTTGTTGGTAAAAGCAGATGATTCCATATTCGTCAAATTTCAGTTTATACCATTTTGTCAATTATTACAAGTCGTTTGAAACTGGTCGATTTCGTATCCCGGCAGTTATCAAAAAGCGTGTTTTTAATGTCTGAAGAAAATATAAACTAATTTAAGACCTTAATTTCTTAAAAACAATAGGATCAATGAAAATAATTACAATGAGTTAGCTATTTTCACTATAAGCCTTTTCTCTAAGCTTCACCATCCGTACCTTTTACCATCCCGGCAACCGCCAAAAACATCAGCAATGCCACAACTGTTCCGGCAATGAAAGATCCTTGCAGGCTTCCAATTGCATAAAATACGCCAATCAACAATGGTCCAATAGTTTGACCAATTCGTAAAACCATGCTGTTGACCGACATAAAAGCTGCCCGT
Source organism: Bacteroidota bacterium (assembly GCA_030698405.1). Taxonomy (GTDB): domain Bacteria; phylum Bacteroidota; class Bacteroidia; order Bacteroidales; family Prolixibacteraceae; genus Aquipluma. The sequence continues at coordinate 42,046 of JAUYMU010000031.1, read as the reverse complement.
TCTTTGATAGATGCAAAACCAACCAGTAAATTTTGAATGGAGGGAAGTAGTAATCCATGACCGAGGCCGAAAACCATGACAGAAATTACTACCTGAGTCCAGCTTTGACTGAACAGCAACGAAAGCATGGCCAGAAAATAGAAAGTGGTGCCCAAAAGCAATATTGTCTTTGACCGGAATCGTTTATTAATCCGCCCCAATTGAGATGAAGTGCCGGCTGTAACCAGCGACATGATTGACATCATCATTCCAATTTGAACCGACGATGCCTGCAATCTTTCGGAAAGTAAAATTGGAAAATATGTCAGGTAAGCACCGTAAAGCAATACAAAAACCAACATGTTGACCAGAAAAAGTCCCCAAACACTTCGTTGATTGATGCTTTTCCAAATTCTCCGGAAGTATTCTCCGATTCCCTGATGGTCTTTGGGTTCCGGATTGTTCAGGCCAAAAATGACAAAAATTGCGAGTGGAATTGCCAGCAAAGGCAAATAGAAAATGTATTGCCAGCCAAAAACAGCGATGAATCCACCCAAAGCCGGATAAGCTGCCGTGCCGATGCTCAGGATACTGGCATTGTAGCCCATCAGCGCTGTCCGTTTTTCTCCGGAATATAAATCGCCGATCAGCGTAATGTTGATGCTCGAAAGACCCGCAGCCCCAATTCCTTCAATAAATAAAAAAACCAGTAGCAAATGAAAATCACGCATAAACGAACACATGAAACCGGCAATTCCGAAGATAAAAAGTGAGGGAACCAACACCAGTTTCCGGCCATAACGATCGGCCAGAATTCCGGATACCGGAGTTAAAAATATACCCGGAAGTGTGAAAGCGGCAATCAGCCAGCCGACTTGTTGCGTGGAGATTCCAAAGTATTTGATGATTCCGGGGAAAGCCGGTGTGATGCTTGAAATTCCCATCACAGCAATCAGTGTAATACCAAAAATGATGATCATGTTCCTTTCGATGCCTGATGAGCGTGAATTGGTCATAATTTTGGTGCCTTGAAAAATTAGTATTGCTAAAGTAGCAATTTATCGGCTCATCATTCGTCTTTTCATTTCCTGCAATACCTTTTTGCGCAATTCGGCCTCAGTTTGGTATAGTTTGATTATTTTCTGCGGAGTTAGTACCGTTCTGAATTCTTTGTAATATTTTTCACGAATGGAAATCAATTTTCCGGCAGTTTTAAGTTGATTAACAATCAACTGATCAGCTTCTTCTGCTGACAGACTGTCGGCATCAACTTTCATCAATCTGGCCAGATTCCGAAAATCAATCGTAGAAACTTCACGTTCGTATTTCATGTAAATCGGACGAAACTGTTCAAAAGTAGCCTGATCGAGTTGTAATTGCAGCCTGATTTCACGCATTTTTGCCTGTGCCATCCGTTCGCGCAGCATCGGGAAACGATCAGGATTTTGCGATTGCACATTCAAACTGAAAAACAGAGTAAAAGCTACAATCAGAGTTGAAAATATATTCTTCATTTCAATTAATTTAAATAAGTTATTGTGCTGATTCACTGACAATCGGGTCAGTTGTAAACATCGCGGCCAACTGCAGCAACTCATCGTCAGACAAATCGGCCAAAATATCATCGATTTCTTCGGAGTTGGATTCTTCTGCAATTGTTCTATCAGGCATTTGTTCGGGAACAGTAGTTTGTTTGATAATTTCCGGATTTTGAATTATTGGGCGTTCAGCTAATTGATTGTCCATCACTATCGGGTTTGATTTCTGCTTTATGTCACGATCAGGCGTAAAATACCCGATGAAGAATACAGCTGCCAGCGAGGCTGCAACAGCCACTGTTCTCCAAAGAACCAATTTTTTTCTTCTACGGAATTCTCTTTGTTTTGCTTTCAAAAGCGTTTTTTCCGAAACCTGTTCAAAAAAACCGGCAGGTACTTTATAGGAAGTATTTTTTCCAATCTCCTGAAATTCATTATTCTCGTTCATATTTATTTATTTCAATTTTGAAATTTTCTGTTTAAGCATGGTCAATCAGATACTGTTTGATCTTTTCGCTTGCATAATGATAGTTGGTTTTCAGCGTATTTATAGAAGAATTCAGGATTTGTCCGATTTCTTCATAACTAAGTTCGTCGTAATAGCGCAGGTTAAAAACTATTCGCTGTTTTTCAGGAAGTTGTAATATAGCCTGCTGAAATTTGACCAGAATGGAATCACTGTTCTCCGAATCGGTTTCCGAAAGTTCACCTGACATTTTTTCAATTGATCCTAAATTCCTTACCCATTTCTTGCTTTTCCTGAAATGACTGATGCACTCGTTGGTAGCAATTCGGTACAACCATGTATAAATTTTACTTTCGCCTTTAAATGAACCTGCAAAACGATATACCTGAATAAATGTTTCCTGCAAAATATCCTCAGCATCCTCGTGAGATACGACCAACCTTCGGATGTGCCAGTAAATTGGCTCTTTATAAATGTCCATCAATTGCAAAAACCCCTTATCTTTAGTGGCTGGATTCTTTATCATCGAAAAAATGTATGCATCAGCCGTTTCGTTCATCAATAATGTCATATTACGTTTTGGATGCAGAAAATTACCGAAAGTTAAATTCTGTTCCCGAAAATTTCTCAATAAGTGCGTATTTATTTTTTTTCAAAATAATTTGAATTTGCTTTTAACTTTTTAGCACTGAAAGCATCTTACATCAATACGATTTCAAACTTTTAAAATTTATGCCTTATGAAACGATTAAAAATGCTTTGTGCTATAGTTCTGATGTTTATTGCGTTCAATTCATGTCAGAAAGAAGAGGTTTCAGCAACCGTTGACGAGATTAAATTAAGTCAACAGGAAACACAGGCGGAGGAAGTCTTGGCCGACGTTGACCTGTTGGTTGACGAAGCCTTGGATTTAAATTATGGATTTCTAAAATCGGCAAGCATCGAAAGCGCTGTTTATTTGAGTGATTGCCCGGAAATAACCGTTAACAGAACCGCTTCACCACAGTTAATGACAATTGATTTTGGAACTTCCTGCACCGGAAAAGATGGAAAAATTCGTTCAGGAAAAATAATCGTGACCTCAACAGCATTTAACACATTCCCTTCATTAAGAACCAAATCGTTCTACAATTTTAATGTTGACGGTAAAAAAATTGCGGGTAGTGTGGTTAAAACGATTTCAAAGGATCAGGAAAATAATATCCGCACTGCACAAATTCAGGAAAATATAACCATCACTTTCCCTGAAACTGAAGGAACTGCAAAAAGAATCGCCAACCTTACCCGCCAGTATCAGCGAAATACCCTGACAAACCGCGAAGACAATCAGGTTGTAAGTTGGGGAACTGTAGAATTCACGCGCGTTTCAGGAGTAAAAGTAGCCAAAACGATTACAGCGGAAAAACCGCTGGTTTTCAAAGCTGCATGTCACCATATTGTTAGCGGAACGGTTTCGTTTACAACCAGTAACAACCGCAGCTGGACCATCGATTATGGAAATGGGGATTGCGACAACAAGGCAATATTGACAATTGGCGATAAAACCAAAGAAATCACGATTCGCTAACGACTGATCAGATCAGGATTTTCTTCCCGTTCTTTATTTTCCATATCGTTTTCCCCACAAACTTTTCAGTCGTTCGAGGATTTTTATCTCAAGCGGATTGTTTTGCGGGGTATAAAGACGTTGGTTTTTAATTTCTTTCGGAAGGAAATCCTGTTCTGCAAAGTTGTTTTCATACGAATGGGCATATTTGTATTCTTTGCCGTAACCCAGTTCTTTCATCAGCTTGGTGGGTGCATTGCGTATGTGCAACGGAACCGGCAAATCACCGGTTGCTTTTACCAAAGCAATAGCTTCGTCGATTGCAGAATAGGCTGAATTGCTTTTAGGCGAAGTTGCAAGGTAAATGGCACACTGTGAAAGGATAATCCGGGCTTCGGGATATCCGATTTTATGAACCGCATCGAAAGTGCTTTGGGCCAGCAACAAGGCATTTGGATTTGCCAACCCAATATCTTCGGCTGACAAAATCAACATTCTGCGTGCAATAAATTTCACATCTTCGCCACCTTCAATCATACGCGCCAACCAGTAAACCGCCGCATCAGGGTCGCTTCCGCGCATACTTTTTATAAAGGCCGAGATAATGTCGTAATGCATTTCCCCGTTTTTATCGTACATGGCCATGTTGTTCTGAAGCCGGTCGATTACTTTGTCATTGTTGATTGTAACCGTCTCATTTTCTTCTGAATTGACCATCAATTCCAGAACGTTCAGCAATTTCCGGGCGTCTCCTCCTGAAAAACGAAGCAGCGCCTCATCCTCTTCGATCAAAACGGTCTTTGTTTTCAGGTAAGGATCTTTGGTCAGCGCCAGATCGACAATTTTCAGAAGGTCCTTTTTGTCAAGAGATTTCAATATATATACCTGACAGCGGGATAAAAGCGGCGAAATAACTTCGAAAGATGGATTTTCGGTAGTAGCGCCAATCAGGGTAACCACGCCCTGCTCCACCGCGCCAAGCAGCGAATCCTGCTGCGACTTGCTGAAACGGTGAATTTCGTCGATAAAAAGTATTGGATTCGGATGGTTGAAAAACTGGGTTTTCATCGCCTTGTCAATCACATCGCGAATATCTTTAACTCCTGAATTTACCGCGCTTAAAGTATAAAATGGCCGTTCAAGAGTGTTGGCTATAATTTTGGCAAGTGTTGTTTTTCCAACTCCTGGCGGGCCCCAGAGTATGAAAGATGAAATTTTGCCGGATTCAATCATTTTGCGCAAAACAGCCCCTTCACCAATCAGGTGTTCCTGTCCGATGTAATCGTTTAAGGTTGCGGGGCGCAATCGTTCGGCAAGTGGTTGATTGGCAAACTGCATATTATTTAAATATTAATTGCAATAGCGTTTTATAATGTTGTAAGCATCCTGAATACCCAATTCACCGGCTTTACTCAAATCCAGCGCGCCACCTTCCACATCGTCGAGGTAAATTTTTGTAAGACCGCGATTAAAATAGGCTTCGGCAAAATCAGTTTCAATTTCCAGTGCTTTGTTTAAATCAGTTAAAGCACCCTCGTAATCGCGCATTTTGCATTTTACATATGCCTTGTTAAAATAGGCAAAAGCAAAGTCCGGATTGAGCTGCAAACAAGTTTCATAGTCGTTCAGCACATTGCTGTAATCAGTCACGGTTTCAATAGTGGTTACCTTTGTTTGTTTCGAATCCGAATTGAGAGCGACAGTAATTGCTTCGGAAGATTGTTTAAGCTGTTCAATTATGTCAGCCATTTTCAGGCTGCAATTTGCCCTTGAAAAATAAGCCAATGCGTTTTTGGTATTCAGGTCAATCGCTTTCTGAAGGTCGGACATCGAATTGGGATAGTCCTCAATCAGACTGTAAAATATTCCCCGGCTCAAATAGTTTTGACTTTCCTTATTGTTATTTTTAATCCTTTCGTTGAAGTAAAGAATGTGGTTTTTGAACACATCTTTCAGATAATCAACCGGTTTGTTGGAGATGGTCACTACCGGATCGTAATTATTGAAGTTATTGATGGTTTCGAGTTCAAGGTTATAATATTGCGTACGCTCAAAATCGGTTGAATATTTATCGTATGACGACAAAATAAATATCGGCTGCAAGTCGATGATGATATTTTTGTTTTGAATTCGGCCATCATCAACTTCTTTATCGTCTTTACCCGGCGTATTTCGTGCATCCGACAAGGTAAGCCGGTACCTTCTCCTGTCGCGTTCTTCCTGTGTTTCCTTTTTTGGTTCGGTATTCTTTTCGGCGTCAGTCTGATCGTTTGCTGAACCATTGTTTGAGGTAGTTGAATTAGGATCAGGTTGCGCCTGTGTTTGTTGCGCCGGCAATTGATTCTGAGCAGATTGATTTGCCTGTTGCCTTGCCCGTGCCAGCGCACTTGAATCGACTTCCTTTGCATTGAATACAAACTTTGGATCGAGCCTGGCTGCAATAGCGTAATCTTCCTCCGAACCCGGCAATTTGAGGTTCTCTCTCGCAATACCGCGATTCATATAGGCATTTGCGATGGTTGGGTCGATCTTTAAAGCAGTATTATAATCTACAATTGCTCCTCTAAAATCTTCCAGCTTTTGTTTCACAATACCACGGTTATTAAAAGCATAAGCGTTTTGAGGTTCGAGTTTGATACATTGGTCAAAATCGCGCAAAGCCGCAGCATAATCGTTGAGTTCGAAACGTGCCAATCCCCTTAACAGATAAGCGCTTGCAAAATGTGGCCTGATAATAATGGCCTGATTCAAATCTCTGATCGCGCCTCTAAGGTCATTTTTCATTAATTTGGCATTGCTTCGGTTAATAAAGCTGTTGGTAAATTTCGGATTGATTTCCAGCGCTTTGTCATAATCAGCGATGGCACCGTCAATGTCTTTCATCGAAATTTTTGCAATACCGCGGTTGTTGTAAATATTTGCATTGTTGGGGTCGAGCTCAATTGCCCGGTTATAATCGGCAATTGATTTTGCATAGTCGTTTAGTTGCAGATAGGCCAATCCCCGGTTCATAAATGCGTCAGGATAATATGGTTTGATCTCGATTGCAGTATTGTAATCCAGAACTGCTCCCCTGAAATCTTCGAGCTGATGTTTGGCCAGGCCCCTGTAATAATACGGTTCGGGCAAATGGGGTTTGAATCGGATAACAATATTAAAGTTTTCGATTGCGCCAACGTAATTGCCAATCTGAATCCGGGTTTCACCAACACGAATGTAATGGTTGATATTCAACTGACTGAAAGCCAGATTTGAAGCCAATATAAAAAGTAGAAAGATGAGTTTTTTCATGCCGGTGCAATTTATACATAGCAAAAATAGTATTTTAGCCCGAATGGCTTTCTTTTCGGTTTTTTTAATTATTTTTTGAAAGTTTAACAACGATACCACGACGAAGAGTGGGGAAATCCGTTGCACGACGAGCAGAAATTATTTGAGTTCCTGATTCTGGAAGGAATGCAGGCAGGACTTAGTTGGTTAACGATCCTGAATAAGCGGGAAAATTTCAGGTTGGCATACGATAATTTTGACGTGCAAAAAGTGGCCGGTTACGATCAGAAATTACCTGAACATTACCGGTATTGTGCGAAAAACAATCCACATGTCTTTCCAAAATGAATATTTACTTCTACCGGCGATTTCAGAATATTTATTTTGAAGACTGTTGCGTTCTTCGTGGGACATTGACAATAATTTCCTGCGGGTCACTACTCTCCATGGCCCGGTAATTCCGGCTGGACTATCGAAACGGTCGTTCCAGTCACTTGTTGTTAAAAGTTCTGCTTCGTAAATTGGTAGTGGTCTGTTTCCAACCAATGAGATATCTCCTTTGATCACATTTATCAACTGTGGGATTTCATCTATATTCAGTTTGCGGATAATTCTCCCAATTTTTGTAATACGCGGATCGCCAGCCAAAACCTGTTTACTTAATTGATTACGATTTATTGTCGGGGTTGTATTTTTGATTGTTGTTTCAGAATGGTCGGCCAAAGTTTCCTTTTTGTATTCGCTCAGATGCGCCAACTCTTTTAACCGTTTATCGGCATTGATGTACATCGACCTTAATTTATACAAGTCGAAAACATTGAACCCTGAACCAACTCTTTTAGAGATATAAAAAACCTTTCCCTTCGATTCAAGCCTGATTGCAATACTGAAGATTAACAAAACCGGAGAAACCAGTAACAGTGTAATTGATGCAACCACAATATCAACAGTACGTTTTAGAAATGATGGTTTAAAGGGTTTAAAAGCATTCATCCCAGCTAAATCATTTTTTGGAGATTGCCGGACTTGCTTTAGAGACAAAACTTTATCAATTATTGTTTCTGCGCTGGTGGGTTTGATAAATACTTCATCCATTCTTTTCAGCAGTTCCTGAGAAATAGGTTCCTGATTTTTTTCGTCATCAAGCAATAGAAATGGTATTGTTTTATCAGTATCAAATTGCTCTACCCAAAAATCATAAAAGCCAAACACGTTGCATCCGGGAAGTATTCTTTCACAAATAATTGCATCAGGTAACCCATTGGCAACAATCCATTGACTGACAGAAAAAGTGTTGTCCATGGTGTCAATCTCAGCCAAATGGTTCTCGAAAAAAACAGGTGATAAAAACTCAGGATCGGCACCAATATGAAGTATTTTTAATTTTTTATTGTTGTTCGTTTCCATTGAGTCGTATTTATTTTGGTTAATTTTATTGTCGCTGACCAAATCTAAATAAAAAAAAGTGATTTCTTCTGTGTTACAGGAATATCTTGGAAAAAGTGCAAAAATGAATTATTTTTTGCAAAGCAATAGGTTTATAAAAAGAAAAAAGGATAGATTCTCTAATCTACCCTTTCTCTAAACCTAACTAAACCTAACTAAACTAACTAAACCAATAAAACTAATCAAACCTAACTTATGAAATGCGATATATGTCTTTGAACTATGTGTCTTTTTGTATTCTGATAACGTTACAAAGATATGCTGTTGAATGTTTACCTGTGTTAAGTGAACCTTAACTTTTGTGTTATAAAACATTAAATCATTGTTGCATTATTTAAAATCGATGTTTAAAATTTGTTCTTGTACTGACAATACAGGAGTTTTGAATAAAAAAAAACTTCCTTTTACTTTAATTGACAATGAATGGTTGATATCTTTTTCTATAAATTCTAATTAGCTGAATGGAATTTCTATTACATTTATGAACTGAATCAACCTCTATTCTTCATCATAATTGATGTGATTGCAGTTGATTTGCCCGGATGCGGAGCTTCCGAAAAATCAGTTAATATTGATTATTCCTTTAAGAAAAAAAGCTATGCAGCTTGACTTGAACGATTTACTATCGAAAATTACGATTTTGGAAGCCGAAAATTCAGCTCTGTCTGAAAAAGCTGAAGATTCAATGCTTTTCGGAACTGTTGCCGAGCTTATATATCAAACAGACGACACCTCACTTCTGATCGAACAAATCCTTGAACGAATTTCAATATTAAAAAATATTCCTTTCTGTGCTTGTTTCGATCACAATGAAAGAGGGATTAATGTAATTGGTTATTATGCCTTATTTGGTGAATTTCAACCCAGCGATATACAATTGTCGTTTCCTGAATTTACCGGAAAAATTCATTCAGGAGAAAGCTTTCTGATACTGGAAAAAGAAGATTTCGAATCGCATAATTTTTCATTCCTGATCAAGGGACAATATTTTCAGCCTCTAAATGCACTAATTATCAGGTGCCTTGCAAAAAGCATCCCCGATAAATATTTTTTATTTTTGGATAATAGCCAAACTGAAAACCAGTTTTCAAAAATCATCATGCCTCTTCTTCAGGTTTCCAAGCTTGCCACGGAACGGCTGGATAAGATCTTTATTTTTAATGAATTGAGCCGGTTGAATCAGGAACTTGATAAACGTGTAAACGAAAGAACCACCGAACTTACCAGGATTAACGATAGCCTAAACAAAGAAATAATAGAGCGTAAAGTTCTTTTACGTGCACTGGCCGAAAACGAGAAAAAGCTCCGGTCAGTTTTTAATGCGGCCATCGACGTGTCGTTTATCATCGTCGATTTATCAAAAGATTTTATCATACGTAGTTTCAGTCCCGGTTCAGTGAAAATGTTCGGTTACAAAGCAACCGAGGTTATTGGTCATTCGCTTGAAATACTCCATTTGCCAGACCAGACAAATTTAATGGCGTCCATAGAAAGAGATTTGACAAGACTTGGCGTGAGCCGGAAAGAAGAGATTATACTTTGCCGGAAATCAGGAGAATTTTTTCCTGCGATTCTTACAGTTCACCCATTGAGGGATGATGACGGCAATGTGGTAGGCGCTTTGAGCGTAAGCATTGATATTACTGAATTAAAAAAAGTAGAGAACGAGTTTATAAAAGCCAAAGAAAAGGCAGAAGAAAGCGACCGGCTGAAAACAGCTTTTTTGCAGAATATGAGTCACGAAATCCGTACACCGATGAATGCAATTATTGGTTTTGCTGATTTACTTCCCGAATACTTCGGCGATGAAGAAAGACTTATAAAATACGCAAATATCATCAAAGAACGAGGTGCCGACCTTCTCGAAATCATTAGCGGAATTCTGGATATTGCCAAAATTGAATCGGGACAATTGCCTGTAAATCCCGAAAAATGTAGAATGAACGATCTGTTTGAAAATATCGAAACGCTTTTTGATGACTTCAGGAAACGAAACAACAATATAAATATTGAATATAAACTAAAGGTTGACCAGAGCATTAAAATGATGGATGTAATTATCGATCAGGTCAAACTGAAACAGATACTGTTTAACCTGATCGGGAATGCCAATAAATTTACCCGTTCAGGAAGAATAGAAGTTGGGTGCAGTCTTTACGAAGCTGATATCTTCACTTTTTACGTGTCAGATACAGGTATCGGAATTCCCAAAGAAAAACATGTTGAGATATTTAGCCGCTTTATGCAGGGCAGTAACGACACATCCCGTTTTTATGGCGGAACCGGACTTGGACTATCCATTGTTCAGGGATTATTAAATTTACTTGGCGGTAAAATCTGGATTGAATCAGAACCAGGAAAGGGAAGTACTTTCTTTTTTACCTTTCCTTTTACCTCGAATGGTCAACAGGCACTTAAAATTTCAGAAACAAAAGAAAAAGAAATAAGGATTAGCTATCCAACATTAAACATTTTGATTGTTGAAGATAATGAATTTAATGCCGAATATTTGGTCGAAATTCTTTCGGATACAAATAACAATGTTACTCAAACCCGATATGGCCGCAAAGCAGTTGAAATTTGCCGTCAGCAGGAAATTGATTTGGTTTTGATGGACATTCGCTTGCCCGACATCACCGGATATGAGGCTATTAAGCAAATCAGGGAACTAAACCGGGAGATAAAAATATTTGTACAAACTGCTTATGCAACCAGTGACGACGAGCAAAAAGCCCTTGACGCAGGTTGCGATGAATATCTGAGCAAGCCCATCAGGAGAGAATTACTTTTAGCTAAAATAAACCATCATCTGAACGGTCATTTCAAAATGATTTAAAGCTGCCATATTTGCTGAAATCCGATTTCTGTCTATCCTGATCAAAGTCTTTGTATCGTCATTCCTCCGTCCACTTGTACAACCTGTCCGGTTGAGTAGGGCATACTTCCGGTTGCCATCGCCGCGGCAACTTTACCAATATCTGAAGGTTTACCCCATCGTTGCTGTATAGCCATTCCTTCCTGAAACAAACGGTCGTATTTCTCCTGAACGCCTGAAGTCATGTCGGTACGAATTACGCCCGGCTGAATTTCATAAACCGGAATATCAAATTCGCCCAATCGGGCTGCCCAAAGTTTGGTGGCCATGGCAATTCCAGCCTTCGAGATGCAGTATTCGCCACGGTTGACCGAAGCCACGGTTGCAGATACCGATGAAACATTGATGATACAAAAGAATTCTTCCGGAAATTGTTTTTTGGATTCAATCATTTTATTGGCAACCAGTTGTGTCAGAAAATATGGTCCCTGAAGATTCACGTTCAGCACGTGTTCAAAACTTTCTTCTGTAGCTTCCAGAATATCTTTCCGCTCAGGAGGGGCAATTCCGGCGTTGTTCACCAGGACATTTATACGACCAAACCGCTCCAGAATGTTATCAACCATCTGTTGCCGATCTTCCGTTTTCGAAACATCGCCACGAAAATAAGCTACCGAAACGCCAAAACTATTTAGTTCTTCAAGAACTGGTTTTACCAAAGTTTCTTCGCGTATCCCGTTCACTGCCAGATCAAATCCGGCCTTTGCCAGTTCGGTGGCAATCCCCAACCCTATTCCGCGGGTTCCGCCTGTTATTAATGCTACCCGAGGCCCCCTAAATCCCCCGGAGGGGGACTTAAGCCCCTCTAAATCTCCCCGATGGGGAGACTTTTTGCTTTCCATATTTTCGAAATTTTTAACCATTTTTCATCCTTTTTAAACTCATTTCCATAAAGAAGGAATGTGGTGAAGGTGCTTTTTTATCTTTCCCCCTTCGGGGGAATAAGAAGGGGGCTGACATCCACCCAGGCGCGTTTCGCCCAACTCTCCAAACCTTTTTCAGCCAGCTGAACCCCTTTTGCACCTTCCAGCAAATTCCAGCGGAAAGGTTCGTTTTTCACCACATGTTTCAGAAACAATTCCCATTCGGTTTTAAAGGCGTTGTCAAAAACTTCCTGCTCAGGAACTTTCGACCAGCCTTCGTAAAAATTGATCGGGTTGGGAATATCAGGATTCCAAACCGGTTTTGGAGTATTGCCATAATGTTGTGTCCAGCATTCGCGCAATCCGGCAACTGCCGAACCTTTGGTTCCGTCAACATGCAAAGTAAGCAAATCGTCACGGCGAACACGAGTCACCCACGATGAGTTGAAATGGGCAATCACACCGCCTTCGAGCTCGAATGTTGCATAAGCTGCATCGTCAGCCGTGCATTTATATACTTTCCCTTTCTCGTCAACCCTTTCAGGAATGTGGGTGGCTCCAATACACGATACAGCTTTTACATTTCCGAATAGGTTATCGAGTACGTATCGCCAATGACACAGCATGTCCACAATGATTCCGCCGTCGTCTTCTTTTCGGTAGTTCCAGCTTGGGCGTTGCGCCGGAACGTTAAAGCCCTCGAAAACCCAGTAACCAAATTCTCCCCGAACCGACAGTATTTTTCCAAAAAAGTCGTTCTCCATCAGTCGTTTAAGTTTCAGCATTCCGGGCAACCATAATTTATCCTGAACCACACCATGTTTCACTCCGGCTTTTTCGCAAACCTCGTAAAGCTCGAGTGCCGAAGCCGTTGATACCGCGACGGGTTTTTCGCAATACACATGTTTTCCGGCTTTGGCGGCCATTTTAACGGCATCGGCCCGTCGTCCGGTGGTTTGTGCGTCAAAATAAATCTGGTAATACGGGTCTTTCATCACCTCGTCCATATTGGTGGTCATCTTCTCAACTCCCGACATTTTGCAAAGTTTCCGGAGTTTGACTTCATCGCGGCCAACCAATATCGGATCGGGCATGATAAATTCTGCGGGTCCAACCTGTACCCCACCCTGCTTAATAATTTCCACGATCGACCGCATCAAATGCTGGTTCGTTCCCATCCGGCCGGTGACGCCGTTCATGATTATTCCAACTTTGTGGATTGTTTGATTTGTATTCATTATAATATAGTTTCAAGTTCCAAGTTTCAAGTTCAAAGTTCCAAGTTGGCAAACCAAATTGCCAACTTATTTATGTCTTCGTCAAATATGCCCGTTTAATTTTTCCCAGGTATTCGTGCTGATCCATCGCCCAGTATTTATCCGAAAATATTTCGACTTCGTTGTATCCTGAAAAGCCTGCATCTTCAACCCAACCGCGTATTTCAGGAACATTGATGCAGCCATCGCCCATCAAACCGCGGTCGTTCAGGAAATCGGTGGTGGGTACATTCCAGTCGCAAACATGGAAAGCAAAAAGGTGATTGTTTGCAGCACAGCGTCTAATTTCTGACTGCAGGGTATCGTCCCACCAAAGATGATAGACATCAACAGCAATTCCCACCCGATCAGAATTAATCATTTCGGCCATGTCGTTGGCTTGTTTCAGGGTATTGATGGCCGATCGATCGCCGGCATACATCGGATGCAAAGGTTCGATAGAAAGTTTTACACCTGCACTTTTTGCTGCAGGCAAAATCCGCTGGATTCCTTCTGCAATTTGTTCCCTCGATTTTTCGAGCGACTGGCGACCATCGGCGCCACACACAAGTACAATCGATGGCGCACCAATGGTAGCGGCCTGTTCAATGGCAAAAAGGTTATCCTGAATTGCAACTTCGCGTTTTTCCTTTTCTACTGAAGGAAAAAAACCACCGCGCGCCAACGAAACAACCGTCATTCCGTGGTCATCCAGTAATGTTTTTATTTCTGCCAGATTTTTGTTTTCCAGTACATTTCGCCAGATAGTAATTCCATGAATTCCAGCTTCTGAATAATTCTTTACACAGGCTTCAATGTCCCAGGGTTTGGTGGTCAGCGTGTGAACACAGAGTTTTGAAAAGTCCGATAGTAAAGTTGACATTATATTTTTTTCAATTTTTCAGGTGATTGACGAGTATCAAACAATGTTACAATCTGAATATCATTATTTTGCATAAATATCGCGAGCTATTTCATGTGAATGGACTCTACCTTCATCCAAATCCTTTAAACCTCTCTCGATAGATTCAATCTCTTCTTTATGCAACTTTTCTCTCCAATCAGGTGAATGAGTGTAATTAGATTTTATCTCACTGAGTTTTTCAATAATTGAAGTATCATTCAATTTTGAAATCCATTCTATTAAATTTAGTTTCTCTGCTTGAATATTCATTCGAAAATATCGGTATTAATTAATTGATTATTAAGCGTTCTCATGGAACTCACACGCCAGAAAGCCACCACTTTGAACATTTATTTTCATTCCTTTTTGATTTGCCACCATTGAAAATTAATTCAACGGCATGTTCATTTCATGGCAAGTGTTTTTTACAAATTTAAAAAAATGTATAGTATTTATCTTTATAAATCATTCGTTGCAGAAAAATAGCTGCTTCGCGCATGTGATAATCGCCCCACATGCTCGACTCGTTGCAAGGTATTTTGTAGCCTTCAGGAATATTGTCCCAGCCATTCGGACGGTGGTAAACCGAATGAAGCAGAATCCCCTGATGTTCTGGATCGACAGACAAATAAGGCGTTTCAAGCAAACGTGCAGCAACAGTTAAACCAGCTTGCAGGTAATGGTTTCCTTCTTCCATTTTACCTGAAGCAGTAAGGAAATGTCCAAGCCGAAGCAAACCCTGCACGCCGATTGCCGCAGCAGAACTGTCAACCGGCTCAAAATCGTTGTACGGATCGGCTGGCCTGTTCAGGTAATCGCCCATATTCACCAATCCCGGAGCGCCGGTATCCCAATACGGGATGCCATCCGTTGGCGTATTGCTGATATAAAAATCGCAGGTTGCCCTGGCTCCTTTCAAGATAAGTTGCATCAGTTCATCGTTACTGATTATTCCCTTAAATTCGCTTTCAGGAAGGGTTTCCAGAAACTCAAGTTCTTCAGCAAAACCAAGCATTGCCCAGGCCAGTCCGCGCGTCCATGTGGAAAATCCGGTGTAGCCTTGCTGCGAATTAGGGCAGCGGAAATTGCCGTCGTTTGGATTAAAAACCGATTCGTGAGCCGTTCTTCCCCAAGTATCGTAGCTGTCGCGACCTTCAGCATAAAACACTGAATACCTTGCGGTTGAAATTAAATGATTGACTGCTCTTTGGAAAAGTGAAATTCGGACATCGTTTTCGCCGGGAAGATAATGTCCTAAACGATGGGCAACCATCAAAGCACGGCAAGATCGAATGGTATCGACAAACAGTGAATGCGGACCATTAAACGAGTAAATGAATCCGCCATCTTTGGTTTTGCTCCAGCGGTTGGCCTGAACGGCTCCGGAAGCTTTGATGGCCAGTTCGTAGAAATTCTTTTCCCATTCGTTTTGCGCTATTTTACCTTCACGCATCAACCGGTGAAGGTTTCCGTAGGTGCTGATGTTGTTGAACCCGTGATCGTGAACACCGACATGGCTTACATGTGGCGCCATTTTAGTGACAGTATTTTCGCGACCGATTTTCAGAAAGGTTTCATCGCCGGTGGCATCAAATTGCAGAATGGCTGAACCGTACTGAAATCCCTGTGTCCATTCCGTCCAGCCCCGGGTCGAATATTTTCCGTTTACTGTAAAAACCGGTGCGCCTTTCGTAGTATCGTATTCCGATTCTATTTTCAGAATTTTCTCTCCTGAAAGTTTCCAGAAAAGGTCGAGCTTTTCTTTTAAATCATCCGGTTTAATGTTGTAATCTATATTCATGTTAAATAGTTTTAATAACGGTTACTCGCTTCTGGTTGCTGGCATAAAAGCAATTAACCTGAAACCTGAAATTTGGAACTTGAAACCTAGAACTCTATTGAGCTTGCTTTGTTTTCGGTAAAAATGAAACAATCACAGCTCCCAAAGTTGCCAGTACAATTAACACAATGAATCCTGTTGTATAACTTTTTGAAGCATCGTAAAATGCACCAACCAACATCGGGAACAAAGCCTCCGCAATTCCATCGGCTACCAAAATAATTCCCATTGTACGCCCCAAAGCCCTCACTCCAAACAGGTCGCCGGCCATCAACGGAATAATCATATAATCGCCTCCAAGCCCGATTCCAAATATCACAGCAAAAATATAGATTCTTCCCGGAAAATCGGGCATCAGCAGCAATGGAATGGCCAAAGCAACAATCATGTAAATCAGGATCATCACGTATTTCCGGTTGATCAAATCGGCCAGAAAGCCCATCAAAACACGCCCGGCTAAACTTGATAACAACACAAACGACATAACATGTGCAGCCTCTGTTTGGGTAAAACTCAGATCGCGAAGATACAGTTTCAAATGTTGGGCAATTCCGCCAACCGCGCCAATCGAACACATACTGCCGAACGCCAGCAGATAAAAATTTGGATTCCGTAGAATGGTTTTGATTGGAACCATTGTTTCTGTTTTTGCCTTTTCCTGTTGGTTCTTTTTAGAATCCCTGATGAAAAAGGCCATCGGAAAAGCGATAAGAATAACCAAAACTCCAATGGTCATCAATGCCATGTGCCAACCCATGCTCTTTTCCAGTCCGGCTGCTATCAGCGGAACCAAAGCTCCACCGGTACCAATTCCGAGGTAAGCTATTCCCATTGCTTTTCCGCGATTTTTATCGAACCATCTGGAAATTAAAACCTGACTGGGAAGGGGACCTCCGAAAACATAACCCAGCGCATTCATCACATAAAACAGGTAAAACATTGGCAATGTACTTGCAAAGCTGAGTCCGATCAAGGCAGTTCCGGCCAGAAAAGCGCCGGTCATCATCAACGAGCGCGGGCCATAACGATCAATTAACCAGCCTGCCAGAAAGCCAAAAAGCGGTGCAACAATTAATTTTCCAACGGCATTTCCTGAAGTGACTACAGCCCTTGACCAACCATATTCTTTGGTCATAAAATCGTAAAAGAAAGGGAGTCCATACAGTGCAAAACCGACAATGGCCAGGAGTGCAAAAAATGCTGTCGCAAGGATATAAGTTTGCGAGCTTCGTGGAGCGTTTTCAGCATCAATGTTTTTTTCCATTCGCTATAAGTTTAGGTAACGTTAGTTTAGAACCCTAAAATTAGTAAAAGTCGTTAAACGGCAAAAAGTGCTTTAAATATGTTTTCCAATTTGAAATTTACACCAGAAAGAAATTTAAGTCAACTGTTTTTTTTATTTTCAGCCATTATTACACAACTAAAAAGCCGTCTCAGGAAAATCTCCAAAGACGGCTTTTGTATGTTTTGACAACTGAACCAACAACCTCGGGTGATCAGTTCAGCACTTGTAAATAGCTAATTAATTGTATCTTTCTACGCGTAAAGCTTTAATTTTATCGTCGGTTAAATATTCTTCGAAGTCCATGTATTTGTCGATGGCTCCCTGAGGTGTCAGGTCAATCACCCGCGAGCAAACGCTCTCGATGAATTCGTGGTCATGCCCAGCCATTAAAACCTGTCCCGGATAAGTTTTCATATTGTTGTTGAAAGCCTGAATTGACTCCATGTCCAAATGGTTGGTTGGATGATCCATAATTACTGTATTAGGATGTTCAAGCATCATACGGGCAATCATGCAGCGCATTTTTTCGCCTCCTGAAAGTACTTTTGCACTCTTTTGTAAATCGTCGCCTGAAAACAACATCTTGCCAAGATACTGACGCAGAAAGTTTTCGCTGGTATCGTGCGAATATTTACCCAGCCATTCGTAAAGTGTTTCGTTTTTTGTAAAGAACTCAGAGTTGTCGTTGGGAAGATAAGCTGTTGAAATGGTCACACCCCATTCGAAAGTTCCGGTAGTTGGTTCAAGTTCGTTGGTGATGATTTTGAAAAAGGCAGTAACTGCACGGTTTTCCTTGGCCAGAAATACCACTTTGTCGCCTTTTTCGATGGTAAACGATATATCTTTAAACAGCACTTCGCCATCCTGAACGTACGATAAGTTTTCAACAGTCAGCACACGGTCGCCCGTGGCACGTTCCTGCTGAAAAATAATTCCGGGATAACGGCGTGTTGATGGTTCAATCTCTTCAATTTTAAGCTTTTCGAGCATTTTCTTGCGGCTGGTAGTTTGTTTCGATTTGGCTACGTTGGCGCTGAAACGCTGGATAAATTCCTGTAATTCCTTGCGTTTTTCATCCGCTTTTTTGTTGGCATTGGCTGCCTGGCGCAATGCAAGCTGACTAGATTCGTACCAGAAAGTATAATTTCCGGAGAAAGCACGGATTTTTCCGAAGTCGATGTCAACTACGTCGGTACAAACATTGTCTAAAAAGTGACGGTCATGCGAAACAACAATCACGGTGTTCTGGCAATTGGCCAGATAGTTTTCGAGCCACAGGACGGTTTCAAGGTCAAGGTCGTTGGTCGGCTCATCGAGCAGCAGGTTGTCGGGATTACCAAACAGCGCCTGGGCTAAAAGTACGCGGACTTTTTCCTTTCCGTTGAGGTCTTTCATCAGCGTGGAGTGCATTTCTTCTTTGATACCCAGCCCACTTAATAAACTGGCAGCGTCACTTTCGGCATTGTACCCATTCATGTTGGCAAAATCGTCTTCCAGTTTTGCAGCCAGATTTCCGTCAGCTTCAGTAAAATCAGCTTTCGAATAAAGCGCATCCTTTTCTTTCATGATACGGAGCAGTTCGGTGTGACCCATCAGAACAGTATCGAGAACAGTGTATTCGTCAAAAGCATGATGGTTCTGGTTCAGTACCGACAAACGTTCGCCCGGACCCATCAAAACTGAACCACGGGTTGCATCCAGTTCACCCGAAATTATCCGCAGCAACGTTGACTTTCCGGCGCCATTTGCACCAATAACACCATAACAGTTGCCTGGCGTGAACTTTAAATTGACATCCGAAAACAAAGGTTTTTTCCCGAACTGAATTGATAAATTTGAAACCGTAATCATAAGCGTTGTATTTTATTTCAGGGGCACAAAGGTAGAAATATCTTTGCGTTGATAAATTATATCGGGTTAATAAATTATTAATGAATAGCCTCCCCTAAATCCCCTCCAAAAGAGGGGTCTTAAAAAGCTTCGCAGATAAAATGCAACGAGCCTTTTCTTGAGCCTCACCTTTTGGGGGAGGTTGGAGGGGGCTTTATCCTCTTTGCCTCACCACTTCGTACACCAGTAAACCCGCAGCAACCGAAACATTGAGCGATTCTATTTTTCCGAGTATTGGAATTTTAACATGTTCGTCGGCAAGTGCAAGCAATCGCTGGTCTATACCTGTATCCTCAGAACCCAAAATAATCGCTATTGGTCCGGTGAGATCGGCATTGGTATAAACAGCGGTCGATTTTTCTGTGGCTGCAATAAGTTTTAATCCTGAATCTTTCAGAAACGAAATGGTTTCTTTCAGGCTGCGGGTGCGGCAAACAGGAACCAAATGCAGCGCTCCGGCAGAAGTTTTAACAGCATCGGCATTGATCCGGGCTGAACCCTTGTCAGGAATTACAATGGCATTTACACCGGCGCACTCTGCTGAGCGAACAATGGCGCCAAAGTTGCGCACATCGGTCACCTGATCGAGCACAAGCACCAATGGAATTTTGCCTTCTTCGTATATTGCGGGAATAATATCTTCAATTCGCTGCAAAGCAACCGGCGAAATAAAAGCCAGCACACCCTGATGGTTTTTGCGCGATATCCGGTTAATTTTTTCGATCGGCACATACTGAAAAGCAATCTGCCGAATGCGGATCAAGTCGAACATTTCTTTGAATAAATCACCAATCAATCCTTTTTTAATCAGGACTTTGTCAATTTCTTTTCCGGCCTGAATGGCTTCGATGACGGCGCGGATGCCAAAGATCAGATCGTCGGCAGGTTTATTTTCTTTGTTTTCGTACATGTCCTTAATATTGATGATTTATTATTTTTGTTAACTGCGACTGAACACTGAACACTTCTTTACCAGGTCTTTACCCTTGAAATCTCTTCCAGCTCGTGGTTTAAAACTTCCCATTCATACATTCTGTGCTCCAGGTCCTTTTTCATCCGGTCGTATTTTGTGAAAATTTCCGGATCGTTCCCATTTGAATCAGCCAGCATCTGATCCATTTTTATGATATCGTTTTCCAAATCAGCGATTTGCTTCTCTGTTTTTTCAATACTCTTTTCTATGCGGCTGAGGTTTTTATTGATTTCTTTTCGTTCTTCGAAGCTGACTTTTTCAACTTCCTCCGCTTTTTGCACTTTAACTTCCTGATTCGAAGAGATATCCTTTCTCTCCAATTCCTTCATCGATTCCATTTTCTTCCGGCGAAGGAAATCGTAAATGCCACCAATATGTTGTTTTACCTTCTTTTCCTTGAATTCATAAACACAGTTTACCAATCCTTCCAGAAATTCGCGGTCATGCGATACCACGATTACCGTTCCGTCGTAATCGATCAGCGCCTGCTTCAGTATTTCTTTTGAACGGATATCAAGGTGGTTCGTCGGTTCATCGAGCACCAGTAAATTTACAGGTTCGAGCATCAGTTTCACCATTGCCAGGCGCGAGCGTTCACCTCCTGAAAGCACCTGCACTTTTTTATCGGCATCTTCGCCCGAAAACATAAAACCTCCAAGAATACTGCGTATCCTGGTCCTGATTTCGCCCACTGCAATCAGATCGATGGTCTCAAAAACAGTCAGATCCGGATTAAGTCGTTTGGCCTGATCCTGTGCATAATAGCCAATTTTAACATTGTGCCCCATCTTTAATTCGCCCTCGTATTCGAGTTCGTTCAAAATAACACGGGCAAGTGTGGTTTTCCCTTCACCATTTTTCCCCACAAAGGCAACCTTTTCACCCCGCTCAATAATGATGTCAATTTTATTGAGCACATTCAGTTTTCCGTAGCTTTTTGAAAGCTCTTTGGCTTCGGCAACAATGGTTCCGGAGCGCAACGCCGGTGGAAATTTTATCCGGAGGGCCGAATTATCTTCATCATCAACTTCTAAACGATCCAGACGATCGAGCGCTTTTATACGCGATTGTACCTGAACCGCTTTGGTGGCCTGATAACGAAAACGTGCAATAAAGCTTTCGGTATCTTCAATCATTTTTTGCTGATTGACATAGGCAGCCATCTGCTGTTCTTTCAGGTCTTTACGTAAAACCAGGTATCTTGAATAATTTGATTTGAAATCGTAAATGCGACCGAGTGTAATTTCGATGGTACGGTTGGTCACTGCATCCAGAAAAGCCCTGTCGTGCGAGACAAGCACCACTGCCCCATTGTAGCTTTTCAGAAAATCCTCCAACCACTGAATCGACTCAATGTCAAGGTGATTGGTAGGTTCGTCCAGTAAAAATACATCCGGACGTTTCAGTAGTATTTTTGCCAGTTCGATGCGCATACGCCATCCTCCGCTGAATTCAGAAGTTTGCCGCGTAAAATCCGATCGAAGGAAACCAAGTCCCATCAGCGTGCGTTCAACTTCGGCTTCAAAATTATTGCCGCCAAGCATGTGGAAACGTTCATTGAATTCGGTGACGTGATCGAGTAAACGATGATATTCTTCTGATTCGTAATCAGTGCGTGTGGCAATTGCATGGTTGATTTCTTCGATGCGGCGTTCCAAAGCAAGAATTTCCTCGAACGAAGTAACTGCCTCTTCAAAAACAGTACGTCCGTCAATAATCTCCATGTGCTGAGGCAAATAGCCCAGACGAACATCAGTAGGAACCGAAACAACCCCGCTACTGGGCAATTGATGACCTGCCAGAATTTTAAGAAGTGTTGATTTTCCAGCCCCGTTTTTGCCCACCAGACCAATTCTGTCTTTGGGACTTACCAACAATGAAATACCTTTAAATAACTCGAACCCGCCAAAACTAACAACCAATTGATCAACCGAAATCATAACTAATAAAATTGAGGGTGCAAAGATAGTAGAAACATTCGGAACTTGAATTTCAAGTTTGATCATACTTCGAAAAGTCATCCGACGAATGTTTTCACAAAGAGCATAAGTATTTATATTAAGATAATCAGTCAATTACAAATTCATCAGATGACTATGGTAATGTAGTTATAAAGAACGATGTCAATAAAAAAGGCTGAAAAATTCAACCTTTTTTATTGACATACGAAAAGTAAATTATCACAAGGGACTTTAACGATTAATGACAATCGATTTTGAATAGGCTCTGTTGTTGTTTCTCAACTTAAGGATGTAAACGCCATTGGCCTTCCCCGACAAATCGATTTCAATTTTATTGCTTAAACCTGATTTCTTCGATAAAATAAGCTGTCCCAATTGGTCAAAAATTTCGATATCCGATTCACCACTCTGCAAACCGGGAGATTCGATGGCAAACAAACCATTACCGGGATTTGGATAAACCTTAAAATCATTATTTCCAGCAATGTTATTTACATTGGTAACATCGCTGAATTTCATTACAGTTGTGCGTCTCATACTGGCAGCATCGCGATAGGCAATGAATGGAATACCAGCGTCAGAAATTGCAATACTTATATCGGTTGCTTCTCCCAATGATGCGGCAATGCCAACCGGAATCCAGTTCGCACCATCAAGTTTTACTACAGTTGCTTTTTTGCTGTTCGCCCCATCGGCAAACACAACATAAGGAATTCCGGTTTTTGAAAATTTAATGCTTAATGAAGAAGCTTGCCCACCGGAAAACTCGGCATTACCCAAGGCTACCCAGCTTGCTCCACTGGGTTTATAAACGGTAGCTTTGCCATCCTTACCCCAGGAAGCCACGTGTGGAATACCACCGTGCACTGCAAGACACTGATTTCCATCGTGTGTTGCGGTAGAAAAACCTGCGTTGCCTACAAGCATCCATGCATTTTCATTGTATTTCATAACGCTGGATTTATAATTAAACCCGTAATCCCGAAATGCCACAAACGGAATTCCACCTTCAATGGCCAAAGAAATCACATTTGTATAATCGGCTGTAAAACCCTCCTGGCCGACTGCTGTCCAGCTTCCTCCATCCAGTTTCATAACGGTAATCCTATCATTATATTTGGCATCAGTAAAAGCTACGCAGGGTGTGTTGCCGTCCATGGCCAGGTCAATTACATCTGCACGGTTTGAAGAAAAACCTGCACCGCCAACATAAGCCCAATTTGTACCAGTGAATTTCATTACAGATGCTTTGTTACCATTTGCTACATCGCTGAAAGCCACATAAGGCGTTCCGCTGCTTATTGCCATGCTGATGGAATTTGCTTTTCCGGCGGAAAAACCCACTGCCCCAACCGGTGCCCAATCGGTTCCATTAAACTTCATCACGGTAACCTTATCGCCATTTGCCCTATCCATATATGCAACATATGGAATTTCACCATCAAGTGCGACACACTGCTCGAAAGCTTCACCAGCTGAAAAGGCTTTTTTACCGACAAGGTTCCACGTTTGCGCAATCGCAGTATTCGAAAGAATTGCAAAAATTAAAAGTAGAGTTGTTTTCATAAGTTTAGTATATAAGGGTTGATAATTTTTATCCAAACTTGCCATAAAGATATGTCAATTTCATAAACATATAAAATATATGCGATCCTTATTTTACACATTTTTGCAACAATCGGGTTGTTTGCCTGATTTAATTACTTTTGCTGAAAATTATACAGATCATGGGAAGAGGCAGGAAAATAAAGCCGTTTTTGGAAGGTGTTTTAATCACCGATATTGGTTCTGAAGGAAAAGCAATTGCACGCGTGAATGATATTGTTGTGTTTACCACGCATGTCATTCCCGGCGATGTAGTTGATTTGCAGGTAACAAAAAAACGCACCAAATACATGGAAGCCCGCGTCACCCGGGTTATTACCGAATCACCCGATCGTGTTCCGGCTTTTTGCGAACATTTTGAAGTGTGCGGTGGTTGCAAATGGCAGTTTCTTCCCTACAAAAAACAACTTTTTTACAAGCAGAAACAGGTAGTCGATCAGTTGCAGCGAATTGGGCGGATTGAACTTCCAGAAATTACCCCAATACTGGGATCGAAAAAAACAACTTTTTACAGAAATAAACTTGAATTCGGGTTTTCCAACAAACGCTGGCTGACTTACGAAGAAATTGGTACTGAAGGCGATGACATGAACAAGAACGCTCTCGGATTTCATGTTCCGGGCATGTTCGATAAAATCATCAACATCAACAAATGCTGGCTGCAAGGCGAACCATCGAATCAAATCCGCAATTTCATTAAACAATACGCCGACAACAATAAACTTGAATTTTTCGATCGCCGTATTCAAGCCGGACTTTTGCGCAACATCATCGTCAGAACCTCAACCACCGGGGATGTGATGCTGATCGTGTGCTTTTTCAGCGAACAAACAGAGAATCGTGAAAATTTGCTGGCAGCCATTGCCGCTGAATTTCCGCAGATTACTTCGCTGATGTATGTGATCAACGGAAAAGGAAACGATACAATCAGCGATCAGGAAATAATTGTTTACAATGGAAATGACCATATTCTGGAAGAAATGGAAGGCCTGAAATTCAAAATCGGACCAAAGAGTTTTTACCAGACCAACTCAGAGCAGGCTTACGAGTTATACAAAGTCACCCGTGATTTTGCCGCATTAAAAGGCAATGAAATAGTGTACGATTTATACACCGGAACCGGAACCATTGCCAACTTTATTGCACGCAATGTGCAGAAAGTCGTTGGTATTGAATACGTTCCTGAAGCCATTGAAGATGCACACGTAAATTCAGTTTTGAACGGCATCGAAAACACCAGTTTTTTTGCCGGTGACATGAAGAAAATTCTGACCAGCGATTTTATTGCCCGAAATGGCAAACCAGATGTGATTATTACAGATCCGCCGCGTGCCGGAATGGATGAAGATGTGGTAAAAACTATTTTGGAAGCCGCACCCGAAAAAGTGGTGTATGTAAGTTGCAACCCGGGCACTCAGGCCCGCGATTTGGCTTTGATGGACGAATTCTACAAAGTCACCCGCATTCAACCTGTCGATATGTTTCCGCACACACATCATGTCGAAAATGTGGTGCTGTTGGAAAAGAGAGCGGTTTAGCTGTTAAACGACTGATCCGATGAACTCCAAGTTATCGGATCAGTTTAAAAAATATTCCATTAGTCTAATGATTCTCGATGTTGTTGAATGGGTTGGTTTCTTTCGTCCATGAAATCTGATGTGAATGAATCAGTACTTTCAATCAAATTTTGCCACGGGTTATGGAACGGAATAATATACAACGAATTACCCACTTTCTTGAGGTAAACCTTGTCATCGTCTATTCTCATTCTCTTCGGAATTCGGATAGCTTGCTCTCCTTTGTTTTTTTTGATGTCTATTGTCTCGATTCCCATGATAAAATATTTTAGAATCCAAAGTTAATCAATCTGCTTTAATACTCGGTAATCAAAGAATCATAAGGAATATTCATTTTCTCATGAAGATTGCGAATCATTTGAATATTCAATTTTCTTTTTTTGCTGAAAATCTCAGAGACCCTGCTTTTGTAACCCAAAACATCAGCCAAATCTTTTTTTGTCATTTCCATTTGCTCCATTCTGAACAAAATAGCTTCTATCGGGTCTGGAGCATCAATGGCATAGTTTTCGTCTTCATATTTTTCAATTAAGATGGACAAAATCTCTGCTTCATCTCCTTCTATCGAATCAATTGGCGCATGAAATATCTCTCCAAGTCTTCGCAATGCCTGATTATAATCTTCTTCTGTTTTTATTGCTTTAATATCCATGGTTTTAAATTTTATCTGCATCAACTTTATCATATTCATCGTGTGTTCCAATAAATCGAATGAATACCCATTGTCTTTTGTAATTTATATCTGTGATTATTCGATATTTATTGCCACATATATTGAAAACAACACGTCCGCTTTTTAAAATACTGGCTTTTACATATTCTTCTTTAATTTCAATTGGATTCTTCCAATTTGCTTTTGATGCTTCTTTATACCACGTCTTTAATTGTTGTTCCGAGTCGGTATATTTTTCCCAAAAATCACGAAGTATCTTTTTTGCTATTACCCTCATTGTTAATATTTATTCAGCAAAGATAAAAATAGTTACCAAAATGGTAACTAAAGATTCTATATTTTTTGAAGAATCCTTTTCTCTGTGATAATCTGTGTAATCTGTGGTGAATTTCTTTTTAATTCAGTGATTTTAAATTCAGCAAAGCCTCCGGAACAAACTGGTGCAGGCTTTTTGTGATTTCACAATTCTCCAGATTTTCGCAATTGGCGCAGGTTTCATAGCCATTTGAATTCACACAATTCCTGATTTCACATTCGGCGCAATGGGCAAATTTAACTCCGGATTCGCGGCATCCGGTGCAATTGATCATTTCGGGCGTAATATCCGCACCGAATTGAACTTTCCATTTTTCGGCAGTTTGGGTACGCAGTTCATTATCATCAGCTAAGGTTGCTATTCTGGCATCGCAGCCGGCACAGTCCAATCCACAGCAAGAAATTAATTTTTCCATAGGGTTTTCATTTTAAGGTTGTTGATGTTCAAAAATACAAAATAAAAATGAAAGAATTTAGTCGGTTTTCCTGATGATAGTATCATATGATATTATCAAAGTGAGCTATAATCCTGTTTTGCAACACGGGATTTGTACAATTGATCCGATGACTTGAATTCATCGGATCAACATTTCCTGTTTTCGATCATCCGCTAGCTTTCTCCAACGCTTTTTGCACAATCTCCAAATCACTGGTTCCCCTGAATCCGCTGAATCCAACAGCCAGTTTGGTTCCATCTGGAAGGGTGATGGGTTGTCCGCCTTCGTAGCCAACCAAATCGGGCAGGCTAATTCCAAAAGTGTGGTAATCGATTTGGTCGGAAAATATCATTTTTTCGTATTCGTTGGTTTTTATTCCGGTTATCCAAACCTGACTGGCTTTTGTCCAGGCGATTTTAAACGAATCGCGACCCCTGAGTTTGTCAGTTCCAAACACTTTTCCGTAAATCCGGCCATCTTCACTGATGATGCAAACCGATGCAACTCCTTTTGATTTGGCGTAATCTTCGGGAATAGCCATGTAAACCGGGACAAGTTCTTCGATGTTGGTTAATAATTCTTCGATTTCTGTATGTGCCATAGGATTGTTTTTGATTTGAGCCACTGTTTAAATTACGTTCTAAAGTTAAACAATAATTGAGTTAGTTATTTTTAGAAAAACAAACTAAGTTTACAAACTGAACCATTAAAACCGACTTTTCATGAACTCAACCAGATTCTTTGGTCTTCTGCTTTTGGTGCTGATTACCATTCAAACCCAGGCACAAAAAAGCCAACCCTTTAATCTTCAATGCGAACACATGGTCAATCCGATAGGGATTGATGCAGCTTCGCCCCGATTGAAATGGCAAATGAATGATACCAGGCAGGGTGCAATGCAAACTGCTTACCAGATTGTTGCAGGAACTGATTCAGCAAAAGTATCAAAAGGGAAAGGCAATATGTGGGACAGCCGGAAAGTACAAAGTACCGGAATGCTGGAAAACTATCAGGGAAAACCACTTCAACCGTTTACAAAATATTACTGGACAGTGCGAATCTGGGATCAAAACGACAAGCAGAGTTCGTTGGCAGAAGTGGCCAGTTTCGAAACCGGTATGATGCTAATGTCGAACTGGAAAGGTTCATGGATTTCAGATTCGAAAGATATTACCTTGAAACCCGCTCCATATTTCCGCAAGCAATTTAAGCCTTCAGGAAAAATAAAGAATGCAAGAATTTATATGGCTACCGCGGGTTTGTACGAACTTTTTGTGAACGGCAAACGAGTTGGCGATCACCAACTCGACCCAATGTACACCCGCTTCGACAAACGCACACTTTATGTGACTTACGATGTAACTTCTTTGCTGAATTCTGATTCAAATGCGATTGGCGTATTGCTCGGAAATGGCTGGTACAACCATCAGTCAACTGCTGTTTGGAATTTCGATAAAGCGCCATGGCGAGCCAGACCAAAGTTTTGCTTCGATTTGAGAATTACCTATAAAAATGGCGATGAAGAAGTCATTTCTTCCGGGGAAGATTGGAAAACTTCACAGAGCCCGATCATTTTCAACAGCATTTATACAGCAGAACACCACGATGCGCGGCTCAGTCAGCCCGGTTGGGATAAAACCGGGTTTAACGATTCAAAATGGGCCAATGCAATTCTGGTGGATGCACCATCGCAAAACATCGTGGCTCAGCAACTGCACCCGATTCGTTTTGTGGAAGAGATTAATCCGGTAAGCGTAAATAAAATGACTGAACTGAAATCGGTTTACAATCTGGGTCGAAACATTGCCGGAATCACCCGCATCAGTGTGAAAGGCGAGCGCGGAACAACTATTCGCCTGAAACACGCTGAAATGATTTTCAAAGACGGAAATGTGAACATGTCGAACATTGATGTGCATTACCGTCCGACAGATGATAAAGATCCGTTCCAGACTGATATTTATACCTTGAGCGGGGAAGGAGTAGAAACGTTCTGGCCGCATTTTAACTACAAAGGTTTTCAGTACATTGAAGTTACCAGCGATCGTCCGGTTGAAATCCAGAGCCTGACCGGAATTTTTATGCACAGCGATGTTCCTCCGGTTGGTCAGGTATCCAGCTCGAACGAAACGCTGAATAAAATATGGAAAGCGACCAATGTTTCCTATTTGTCGAATTTATACGGTTACCCAACCGATTGCCCGCAACGAGAAAAGAACGGCTGGACGGGCGATGCACACATTGCCATAGAAACCGGCCTGTACAATTTCGACGGGATTACCGTTTACGAAAAATGGATGGCCGATCACCGCGACGAACAACAGCCCAATGGAGTGCTGCCTGCCATTATTCCAACCGGAGGCTGGGGTTATACCTGGGCAAACGGTCCCGACTGGACCAGCACTATTGCCATTATTCCCTGGAATATTTACCTGTTTTACGGCGATTCGAAATTGCTGGCCGATTGCTACGAAAACATCAAACTGTATGTTGACCACATTACTGAAATTAGTCCTGAAGGCCTTACTGATTGGGGATTGGGCGATTGGGTGCCGGTAAAATCGAAAGCATCGAAAGAACTTACTTCTTCCATTTATTACTTTGTGGATGCTGATATTCTGGCAAAAGCGGCAAAAATATTGAAGCATGAGGCTGATTATCAAAAATATTCAGCTTTAGCAACCAAAATTGCAGCGGCGATTAATGCCAAATACCTGAATCTGGAAACAGGAATATACGCAACCGGTTTGCAAACGGAACTGAGCGCTCCGCTCTTCTGGGGAATTGTTCCTGAAAACCTAAAAGCAAAAGTCGCTAAAAACCTTGCCAACCGGGTAATTGCTGACAATAAACACGTTGATGTAGGTTTACTGGGTTCGAAAACTATTTTAAATGCGCTGAGCGAAAATGGTTATGCCGACCTGGCCTGGGAAGTGGCTTCGCAGGAAACATTTCCGTCGTGGGGATACTGGATTTCAAAAGGGGCAACCACCTTGTACGAAAACTGGAAGACTGAAGGGACAAGTGATCTTTCGATGAACCACATCATGTTTGGCGAAATTGGGGCATGGTACTACAAAGCATTGGGCGGAATAAAACCCGATGAAACCCAGCCCGGATTTAAAAATGTGCTGCTTAAACCCAATTTTGTAAAGGGATTGGATTCTTTTCAGACCAGCCATGCCGGACCTTTTGGCGAGATTCAATCATCGTGGAAACGAGACGGAAATACGGTTATATATCAGGTTGTAGTTCCGGCAAACAGTTCGGCCAGCTTACAACTTTCAGGAAAAAAAGTGAGCCAAAACGGGAAGACTGTTTATACAACAGCCAATGGAGCCAATTATTCAACCCAATTGGCAGCCGGGAGTTATGAATTTGTGGTAAATCAGTAATCGATTTTACACTGCCATTTGGTGGTCATTAAGTCATTATTTTTCCCTGAAACTAATCAGAAATTCGTCAGGTGTCATAACCGGCATTTGCGCTCCTTTAAAATCTTTGGCATTTCTTGTGATTAATATGCTGCAATCCGATTTTAAGGCGCTAAAATATTGCAAAGAATCTTCAAAGTCAGGAAAATTCGAACTTAGTCCTTTTTCTATGGTCAATTCGTCCAAATCAGAAATCTCTGAGATGATTTTAAATTTGCGAAGTTTATCTTTAGCGATTTCACTATTTCCGTATTTTGTGAGAAAGTAGCTTACAGTGGCATAAGACAATGCTGATGCAACTAATTTGATCTGCTTTTTATCAGCCAGAGTCGCAATTAAGGCTGCTGATTCATAAAAAGGGATTCGTTCTCCCAATAAGTCCAGCATAACATTGGTATCGAAAAATATTTTTGGTCTCATTTGTGTTTTTCGATCAAATGGTTGGCGTATTCCTTTTTATGATCCAAATCTGCCGGAATATTTAATCCGGAAGCCATACTTTTTACAAAGGGAGAAATCTGCATTTCATTATCAGTTGAAGAAATGCCCTTATTCGACAATGTTTGGAGGTACGATTCGATTAACCCGGACAAACTCCTTTTTTGGGAAGAAGCATATTCTTTGGCTTTTTCAATTACATCCTTGTCTAGTTTTAATGTCAGCTTTGTGTTCATGGCAATTTATTTGTACGTACAAATATACTTTATTCAACCGTACGACACAAGGTGATTATTTGTAATTTTTCAGACTTATTTTAATACTCCGCATGAATTTCTTATAGCATATTCCCAATTTTTATCCCAAAATAAATTGTTCGGGGTTGAGTCGGGCCATACATATATGCAGGGTCACGGTCGATTCCGCTATCGAAATCGCTCTGATACGCATTGAAAATATTTTTGATTCCGCCAAGGAACTGAAGTTCGGCTCCATTTAATTTCACTGTATAACTAAGCTTTGTTCCCCAGTCGAAAAACGAATTGGTTCGGTGCAGTTCGCCTAATTCCGGATCAGCCAAAGGTCCGAAATACGGAACCAGCATTTTGCCTGTATAGTTTCCGGTGGCCGACAAACAGAATTCCTTCAGGAAGTCCCAGTCCAAGGCAAAAAATCCATAATTATCAGGAGTCCTGAAAAAGCGGCGTTCGTGAAATTCCTGCGGATTGTCGTATTTCGAAGTCTGGATGGTGAATCCGGAGGTTAACGAAAAATCTGCGAACGGCTTTAACTTCAGTTCAATGTTGACACCCTGAACAGCCGCTCCGTCTTCTGCATTTTTACGGGTATAAAGCACAGTCCCGTTTTCATCGGGAGTGCCAATTTCGTTCACAAACGGATGATCGAGGCGGGTATAAAAACCTTCAAGCAAAAAAGAAGTATATACATTGCCAATCAGCTGGTTAAAATCGAGCGAACCCATCACGCTGTGACTTGTTTCCTGTTTCAGGTTCGGATCGTTTACATTTATTACCTGACGCGAACCGGATGTTTCGATGTGCAAATCTTCATCGAAAATCTGCGGCGCCCGGTATCCCTGCGAATAACTTGCCCTTGCCTGAAGTGACCTGCTCAGTTCCTGCATCAAACTAATACGTGGGCTAAACACATTGCCTGTTTTTTTATTCGAACTCTTGGCAAAATCTTCAATCTTATACACATCAAACCGCCCTCCGGCAGTCAGTTTTGTTTTGTTGAATTTAAGTTCGTACTGCGCAAACATTCCGGTTGTAACCGTTGACTGATCAGCAACAATCGTGTTTTCAGTATGCGGAATAGAAACGATTTTGCCATCAATGATTTCAGCATTTTCATAATCCGGATAACCCATTTTTTTGTCGGTTAGAAAGCCACCTGTATTTTCAATTCCGCCAATAAGGCTTGAGTTTCCGAACATTGCTTTGTACTGCACGCCCATATTGTAGGTTTTGTCTATTGAATTTCCATAATCGCTCAGCGAGTAGTTGGCGCCGTAATACGAATCGCGGTTCAGGAATTGGCCTGAAGCATAAGCAGAAAGCATATCGTATTCGCGGAAAAACTGGTCGTATGTAAAAGCCACCGTTTTAATGTCATGCTCAACAGCTTCGGCCACATCGCGTTCGTGGAGCGGATAGTCGTGTTTATTGCCACCGTCGCGTTCTTCTTTAATGTTAAAAAAATCGACTGTCGCCCTGCTGCGATGCCCGAAACGATGGAAGAAACGGGTTCCGATGGTGAGGTTTTTCATGGGCGAAATTTCAGAAAATCCATCATTGTTGGCATCGAACATTTTGCGTTCGCGCGAAAAACCGTACACTGCGACACCAGTCTTCCGATCATCAGAAACGATTGAAGTATTGAAATTGACTGAATAATCGGCTGCCGAACCTCCTGAATTATTTAGCCCAACTCCGGTTAATCCGGTATTGGCGCCAATTTCATAAGAGTTGGTTACCGGATCTTTCAGAATAATGTTGATGGTTCCTGCAATTGCATTTCCGCCGAAAAGTGCAGAACCGCCGCCTCGAACCACTTCCACACGCTCTATCATGTTCGACGGAATCAGTTCCAGTCCGTAAACTCCCGCCAGTCCGCTAAAAATAGGACGGCTATTGATCAGGATTTGAGAATACGGGCCTTCCATCCCATTCATCCGCACCTGTGTAAAACCGCAGTTCTGGCAATTGTTTTCGAGCCTGAGGCCGGGACAAAAGTTAAGCCCGTCGCCCAATGTGGCCGATTGTGTGGTATTGAAAAGTTTGGGCGAAATGGTGTTGACAATCATCGGGGCATCGGTTCGTTTTTGTTCGCTACGGTTCGATGAAACAATCACTTCCGAAATATTAAAAGCATCATCTTCGAGGCTGAACTTAACTTCTACCGTTTTGCCAAATTCAACAATTACAGGTTTTTCCTGGGTTTTATAACCCAGACTGTTCGCTACAAGCAAATAAGCTCCCGGAGGACAATTGATCAATTGAAAATGTCCTGTTTCGTCGGTTAGCGTTCCGATGGTTGTGCCTTTCAGGCTAATATTGGCATAAGGCAAATGAGCGCCATTGTTGGTAACATGGCCAACAATGTTGGCATCTGTTTTTGGTTTTTGGGCAAAGCTGATGGCAGTAACTGACAGAATTAGGCCAGCCAGCATGACGATTATTTTGTTCATGTTGTTAGTTGATGTATTAACAGGGTAGTTACATTCAATGATTTAAAATGAATGCTGAACTCCCTGCCAACTGATTTTTTTTGGTTTTTGAACTGTACTTCTGGGAAATGCTATTTGAGTAGAATTACCGGAGGAGCGCGGCTTCTGGTGCTTGAAAAGTATTCAGGAGCAATTTGGGTTATGCTTGAAAAAAATACTTTTGTTCTGAAATTGGGAATAAAAAATATCAGCCCGAATGGGATTGAATTAAAAAGAAGTTGAATAGTATCGAAAAGAAAAAATGCTGCTTTGGTATGATGATGCGACTGAAAAGGCTTCGAATCGTCGGTTGACTGGTAAGGATGCGCATGGCTGATGACGGTTCCGTTGGCCAAAACATGACTATGCAAAAAGACAGCCTTGTTGATGATGAGCAATCCCATCAGTCCAAGGATCAGATAAGCGATCTGTTTTTTTGCTGTTTGTCGAATTCGTAACATCATGCACCAAAGGTAGTCGGATTACCTGCATTAAAAATCCCCAAATATGGGGATATTGTGTAAACTTTACTTTTTGGTAAACTGAACCTGAAACTGATTGTCGAAACGGAAAAGTCCTGTCTGTTTTTCTCCTGAAGTTTCATCAGTACTGGTAAACGGCCGTGTCTGCCCTTTTAAAACGAGTTGACTCACATGACTTTCGGTCAGCTTTTTATCCTGAATTTCAAACGGGATACGGAGTTTACAGCCGCCCCTGAAATTCGAACATCCCCAGGCTGCATTTCCTTTCACGATCTCCCCAATTTTGCACGAAGGACAAATCAACTTTTCGGGTTCCGCCTCTGCAAAACTGATTTTAAAATCGTCAGAAAGTTCCAGAAATCCGTCCACCGTTTCGTCATCCTGCTTGAAGCCCTTAATCAGCGTGGTTTTACCTTTTTCTGCAAGCCTTTTAATTTGCGCATCGGTGAGCTTTTTGTCCATAAATTCGAATGGAATGATAAACCTGCATCCCTCTTTCCAGGCTGAACAGCCCCAGGCATTTTTGCCTTTTTTGAGAATACCTTTTTTACAGGCCGGACAGGTCGTTTCCTGCGGTTCGGCAGGCGCAGCTTTTTCCTTTTTTGCCGGAACGACAGGTTCTTCAGGAGCAAGAGCAAATACTTTTCGCGGCGAGTGCTTCACCTGATCGACTACCTCTGCAACCATTTGTTTCATTTCTTCCATAAAACTGGACACATCGTATTGGCCGGATTCGATCAGCCTCAACTTCTTCTCCCACTGACCGGTGAGTTCAGCCGATTTCAGCAAATCATTTTCAATGCTGTCAATCAGGTCGATTCCGGTTTGGGTGGCAACCAAGCGTTTACCTTCCTTCTTCACGTATTTTCTCCTGAAAAGTGTTTCGATGATATTGGCGCGGGTGGAAGGGCGACCAATACCGTTTTCTTTCATCAGTTCGCGCAATTCTTCGTCATCAACACTTTTTCCGGCGGTTTCCATAGCACGGAGTAAAGTTGCTTCCGTCAGATATTTAGGCGGTTGTGTTGATTTTTCGAGCAAGCCCGGTTCGTGAGGTCCATGTTCGCCGGTTACAAAAATCGGCAGGATATTTTCGTCGCTTTGAACCGGATTTTTATCGTTCATATAAACGGTTCGCCATCCGGGAACTAAAATCTGTTTTCCGGTAGCTTTAAAATCGTGCGGACCAACTTTGGCTTCAACAGTGGTATTGGAAACCTTACAATCAGGATAAAACACTGAAATAAAACGTTTTGTTACCATGTCGAACACCTGCTTTTCCTCTTTGTTCAGGTCGAGGCGTGTTTGCCCGGTTGGAATTATGGCGTGGTGATCGGTAATTTTTTTATCGTCGAAAACCTTGTTTGTTTTGCGGATCGGTTTTCCCTGAAGCAGCGGTTCTGTAAGCGTTTCGTAGCCTTTTAACTGTTTCAGGATGCCCGGAACTTTGGGGTAAATATCTTCGGAAAGATAAGTGGTATCGACGCGCGGATAAGTAGTCAGTTTTTTTTCGTAAAGCGATTGAATTGTTCGCAGCGTTTCTTCTGCACTCATGCCGTATTTCCGGTTGCAATCCACCTGAAGCGAAGTAAGGTCGAACAGGCGCAATGGTTGTTCAATGCTGTTTTTAGTTTCAATTTTGCCGATTTCCAGATCGAAATGGCTGATTTCTTCCAGCACCTGCGCGGCATCCTCGCGGTTCTGAAACCGACCGGAAGCAGCTGAAAAAGTAGTTTCGCGATAAATGGTTTTGATTTCGAAATATGGTTCAGGTTTGAATGCATCAATTTCTTTCTGGCGGTTCACAATTAGTGCAAGTGTCGGCGTTTGCACCCTTCCGATTGAAAGAACCTGTTTGTTCTGTCCATATTTCAGGGTATATAAGCGGGTCGCATTCATCCCCAGCAGCCAGTCGCCAATAGCACGCGCACTTCCGGCGGCATATAGATTATCGAACTTTTCACCGGGCTGCAAATGATTAAAACCTTCGCGAATGGCTTCTTCGGTAAGCGACGAAATCCACAAACGTTTAACCGGAGCGGTACATTTTGCTTTCGACATCACCCATCGCTGAATCAATTCCCCTTCCTGGCCCGCATCACCGCAGTTTATCACCTCTTCGGCAGTTGACATCAGTTTTTCGATGATTGCGAATTGCTTTTTTACGCCATCGTTCTCAATAACTTTAATTCCAAATTTAGCCGGAATCATTGGCAAATGATGCAGGCTCCATGATTTCCAGAGATTGGTATAATCGTTGGGTTCCTTCAGGGTGCACAGATGCCCGAATGTCCAGGTAACCTGGTATCCGTTGCCTTCGAAATAGCCGTCCCGACGACCATTGGCGCCAATTATCTGTGCCAGTTCTTTGGCTACACTGGGTTTTTCAGCAATGCAAACTTTCATGTTGAGTAGTTCCAAGTTTCAAGTTCCAGGTTTCAAGTTTGCCTTGAATTTGGATATTGGTTATTGAATATTGGGCGTTGGATATTTTGATTGTTGTCAGACTCAGCAGGTGACTTAAAGTCACCTGCTGAGTATGCTATTTGATTGATTTATTCTGAAACCAGCAGCCTGATTCCATTTTCTTCCAGCGCAATTATTCTCTTTTTGTACAATGTGCCAATGGCTGCTTTAAAGTTTTTCTTACTGAATTTGAACAACTTATAGATTTCTTCAGGAGAACTTTTGTCGGTCAATGGTAGAAAACCTTCGTGTTTCTGAAGTTCTGCAATGATGCGGTCGGCAAATTCGCTGATTTTTTCGTATCCTGACTTTACCAGACAAAGGTCAATTTTGCCATCAGTCCTTATTTTCTTGATGAACCCCTGAATTTTATCGCCCGGATTGAGTGGCTGGAAAACCTCGTTTTTAAAAATAATTCCAAAGTGGCTATTGTCAATAATCGCGTTGTAGCCCAAATCGGATTCATTTACAATAATCAGGTCAACTTCCTCATCAACATCATAATCAACCGGGATATTGTCAAGGTAATTTTCAATTTTTGAAGATGCAGCGATACGTTTGGTATTGGTATCTACATACACATAAACCAGGTACTTTTTGCCCTCTTCCATTGGTTGACGCTGCTCGCGGAAAGGAACAAACAAATCTTTCGGTAATCCCCAGTTTAGGAAAGCGCCAACGGGAGTTACCGCAACCACTTCGAGCAAGGCAAACTCCTCGACCATTGCCAGTGGTTTTTCGGTCGTGGCTACCAGCCGGTCTTCCGAATCGAGATAGATAAACGCATCGATCGTATCTTCCGGCTGAGTTCCTTCCGGAACATAGCGTTTTGGCATCAGAATTTCGCCCAAATCGCCACCATCGAGGTAAATACCAAAATCCACCTCTTTCACCACGTACAGGTGATTTATTTTTCCTATTTCAGTCATTACAGCAGTTTAAAGTTTAATGTTCAACGTCTTTTATGTGTTAGCTTTCCTGTTAATTTAGTTCATCAGTTTTATTTCATTGTATATCTTTTGAGTCTCTCCTGTGTCAATGCCCAACTGAATCCCATAATGTATTATTGCTCCTGCAAACAGTTCTAACTCGTTGTTTTCCTTTTTAGAATTTACGTCTAATTGCAATGAAGTTGGAGTATTGTATGGAAAGGTAGCAGCTTTTTCAAAGGTTTTTTTAATAATTTCAGAATCAATATCAACATTCATTTTCGCAGTTATTGATTTTATTTCCTTCATAATATTTGTTGCTCTTTGCTTTAGCAAACCTTCTTCGCATACCTGACCAATTGATTTATTGTATCTTGCCGTAACCAATCCAAAACTTGCAATGAATAAGAACTTTGTCCAAATTTCAGCAGAACTATCTTCTTTGAATGTTATGTCAGCGCCACTGTTTTTGAAGAGTTCAATTACCCAACCGATATTTGCATTTTTATTTTCAGGGTCTTTCCCGATGATTATTTTTCCCGTGTTGCCTTTGTGTTCTACAATTCCTTTTTCTTTGATGTGTGATGCAATATAAACGCAAGCAGGTAAAAGTGTTCCTGAAGAAATAATTTTTCTTATTCTCGCATAAATGTCTGCTCCATTCATTAAAGCAACTAAAATAGTGTTGTCAGTTATTTTGCTTTTTAGCTGATTGCAAACACTCTCTAAATCGTATTCTTTTACACAAATCAAAATCAAATCTGCTGGTTCTGTGGCAGAAATATTTTCTGTTATTTTATCAGGTCTAATCGTTGATTGGGGATGTTCAGAAGAAAGTAGAGTCAATCCATTGCTTTTTACAATGTCGTAGGTTTCTCCTCTGGTTACAAAAGTAATTTCATAGTTAGGATCGTTTTCAATCAGTTTGGCTAATTTGAAGCCAAAATATCCGCCAACTCCTCCAAGTCCTATTAAAGTTATTCTTTTTGTCATCATAGATTTATTTGGTTGAATACGACCTCACAACCTGAATCTGGTGTCTGTTTTATTCCCATCCCGATGCCAGAATATCGGCAATGTGGATCGGTTTAATGGGCAAATTGTTTTTCAGTATGTATGCTTCAAGGTTCATAATGCACGACGATTCGGTGGAGATGATGTATTCAGCACCGGTTTTCAGTGCATTTTCAACTTTCTGTTCAGTCATTGCAGTCGAAATAGCGGTGAATTTTGCCGCGAAAGTTCCTCCAAAGCCGCAGCAGGTTTCGGTATCTTCCATTTCAACCAGTTCAAGGCCTTTCACTTTCGAGAGCAACAGGCGTGGTTCCTCGCGGATTCCGTATTCGCGCAAAGCCGTACAGGCATCGTGGTAACATACTTTGTGCGGAAACTCAGCTCCAAAATCAGTGAAGTGCAGATGGTTGACAAGATAATCGGTCAGCTCAAAAATATTTCGTTTGAGTCGTTGGTAATCTTCAAATCCTGCCTGACCCGTTTTAAACAGATCGGGATAATAATTTTTGATAAAACCGGTGCAAGAGGCTGACGGACTGACGATATGCCTTTCATTCGGAAAATCGCGGATGAATTTCTTCGCCAGCGTTTTGGTTTCGTCCCAGTAGCCGCTGTTAAAGGCTGGCTGTCCGCAACAGGTTTGTTCTGGGTTGTAATTCACTTCCAGACCGGCTTTACGCAGCAATTTTACTGTATTGAAGGCCGTATCAGGATAAATCTGATCGATAAAACAGGGTATAAAAAGATCGACAGTCATAGCTGATCATTATTTGGGTTTGAAGTTACCAAAGACTTTCCTTAAAACAAAAAAGCCGCCCGAAAGAGCAGCTTTTGCACGGGAGGAGCGACTCGAACGCCCGACACCTGGTTTTGGAGACCAGTGCTCTACCAACTGAGCTACACCCGTATCCTTTTTTGCGATGGCAAATATAGTAATTTGTTTTATACAACCTAAAGAAAATCATTCATGACACACAAAATGCCGCATTCTTAGGTACTTTTACGGGTCGAAAAATTGGTGACATTTTCATAATCAAAAGGATATAGCGGATCAATTTTTATCAGGATTACGAAAAAAGTAATTCATCAACGGTACATCATTTCTCTAAAAATGACAGAAATGTTACATTCTTGTTACGTATTTATTACAATCAGCATGAAAAAATAGATTAGTTTCGCAGAACTTTATTTAAACAATGATCTTAATTCAAAAAACATTAGAATCCTTTAAAAGAGTGACACTGGCCGATTTAGATCAGGTTAAACTCATGGATCGTACAGACAGCAAATTCTGCCTTCACCGAAGTCAATTACCTGATATTCTGGATGCGTTGAAAAATGATTATTCGATCCTCGAAATTAAAGGCGAATCAATTTTTCCATACGACACCACCTATTTCGATACTGCCGATGACCGGATGTACATTAACCACCAAAATGGTAAACGTAACCGTTTTAAAATCAGGGTTCGCCAATATGTTGTTTCTGAAGATAATTTTCTGGAAATAAAGTTTAAAAACAACAAAGGGAGAACTCTCAAAAAGCGGATTAAAAGAACTGACTTCAATACTGATTTTAAAAGCAATGAATTCGGTTTCCTGGAAAATTCATCTCCTTATTCCGGTTCAGAACTACAACCGAAAATATTGAGTTTTTTTAACCGTATTACACTGGTTGACAACGCGTTTACTGTTCGGGTAACCATCGACACTCTCCCCGGATTTAAAAATGAGGAAAAGGAAATTATCATCAATGATCTGGTTATTATCGAAATAAAACAAAACAAAAACAACAAATCGGCATTGATCAACCAGGTTTTGAGAAGTAAAAAAGTGAGAAGGCAAGGCTTCAGCAAATATTGCATTGGCCGCTCGCTTCTTGAAGACAACATTAAAAAAAATAAATTCAAACCATTATTAATCAGGTTAAAAAAAGAATACCTCAATTAAACTTTTAAACATGCAACTTTCACTTATTCTGCTACAAGCCGCCCAATCCTTTGATGAATTGAAATTTTTGGGGATCAAACTGATTAATACCGAAGACTATATCGAACTTCTTGTCAGGTTTGGCCTTAATTTACTGGTTACTGTCTTCATTGTTGTTGGCTTGTATGCCAAATCCAGCAAACGCAAAGACTTTTATTTCACCTACATAGCCATCAGTATCGTTATATTTCTGTTGTGCTTCCTTCTGGAAAGTGTAAAAATTGAACTTGGTTTTGCACTCGGATTATTCGCCATTTTTGGAATTATCAGGTATCGGACAGATGCGATTCCGATTAAAGAAATGACCTATTTGTTTGTTGTAATTGCAGTTTCAGTAATCAATGCACTCGCCAATAAAAAAATCAGTTACGCCGAATTGATCACGACCAACTTGCTTGTCATGGTTGGTTTGTATATTCTTGAAAAAATACTGAACCTCAGGCAGGAAATTTCGCAGCGCATTGTATATGAGAAAATTGAAAACATGCATGCCGACAGAAAAGATGAATTAATGGCCGACCTGGTTGCCCGTACTGGCATAGACATCAAACGCATTGAAGTAGAACGCATTGACTTTCTGCGTGATGTGGCAATTATCTATATTTTCTTCGATGTAAACGGCACTAAAAAACTGTGGTGATGCAAAAGACCAGGATATTTCTATTTATACTAACCATCTTTTTTACAACTTCAACATTTGCGCAAAACGGACCTTCCACGTGGTTTGAACTCGAATTCAGCAAAAAGATTGTTAAAAATCTGAAAGTTGAATTTAATCCTGAATTGCGGCTTCACGGAGGATTCGAAATGGATACCTACATTCTCGAAGGCGGATTGTCATACAAACTCCACAAATATCTCACATTGGCAGGCTATTACCGGTATGAAAATGAATATAATTACAGGGAGAAAAGACAAATTTACGAATGGGAGCCATCAAACCGGTTTGCTTTTGATGCAAGATCTGGATTTGAACTGAAACGTTTCGATTTCAAATTTCGGGTACGTTACACCAACGGATCAGATTTCGATCAAACCTCCGATAGTAAAAAGTCGTATTTCAGGTATCGGGCAAAAGTTGACTACAATATTAAAGGCAGTAAATTCACTCCGTTCGTTTCTGCGGAAGCCTTTCACGACCTAATCTTTAATGATCTTGACAAAATTAGATATACCACCGGATTGGCTTATTCAATTAACAAGAAGAATGAGATAGGACTGTTTTACAGACTTCAGGACTACATAGAACCGGCAGGCACTTTGAATAAAAAAGAAAGTATAAACATTGTTGGGATAGGCTATAGTTTAGGCTTTTAAAAAATTTGATTGTCCGTTTGCATACCTATTTGGCATTTTGCGCCAGTCAGTTGTGGTCATTGGCTAAATATTACGGATATCCATTTTAAAAAAAACGGAGCCAATGCCGAATCCGCAATTCAGGAACTAATATTTTCCTGAGTTTCGTTGTGTTTTATCATCAAAAAAAGCTGAATATTTACTTCGGAAATTTTTCCCATACAAATCATTTTCAAAAACATTTAAATCGATTCATTAATGCGAAGATTCACTACAACCTTCATCGTGTCAATCATTTTTGGATTGACTTTATCTTTGAGTTCTATTGCTCAGAACGAAGCACGCCTGATGCGTTATCCGGACATCAATAAAAACCTGATTGCCTTTGTGTATGCCGGCGATATCTGGTCGGTTGAGTCAAATGGTGGCGAGGCCCGCCGACTGACTTCCCACCCGGGACTGGAACTTTTTCCGAAGATTTCGCCTGACGGACAATGGATTGCCTTTTCGGGCGAATACTCCGGAAGCCGCCAGATTTTTGTAATTCCCGCTAACGGTGGAACACCGCGACA
>JAUYMU010000024.1 GCA_030698405.1 Bacteroidota bacterium | reverse complement strand
ATCAAAGGAGGTCAAATGTAAAAACAACATGGCAGGTTAAGTTGGTGGGCAAAAAAATATTGTCCGCAGCTACTGCTTTGCCCGTTTTTGATCCCTATTAGGAATCTAAGTTACAAATATTTTATGCCCTGAATCGCTGTTTAAACTCATTGATTTGTTTTTTTAGTTAATTCCTTTAATTGTTGTCCGTTTTTTGACTTCATAAATATTAATTCCGGGACCAAAGTATATAAACTGTTAAGATTTAGTTAAAAAATGTTACAATTGGTTTGTTGCAAACGATTGCGAAGTCGTTTGCATACAAAATGTTATAAAACAGGTAGTTGCTGGTAGGTATGAATCACAGCTGTTTTATCAGGAATTTTTGATAATTTGAGCAACTCAAATATCGACCAACTTTATGAACCCAAACTATTGTTTATAACCGGAAATATGCGTAGCAATCAAATTACAATCAAGGATATAGCGCGAATTCTGGGGATCTCCCCTTCAACAGTATCAAGGGCGCTGAAAGATCATCCGGATATAAATGTTGACACAAAAAAGGCCGTGAACGATTTGGCCAGCAAATTAAAGTACCGTCCAAACGCGGTTGCCCTCAGTTTAAAAAACAGCCGGAGCAATACCATTGGAGTGATGATTCCCGAAATCGTCCATTATTTCTTCTCTTCTGTTATCAGTGGGATTGACGATGTGGCTTCACAAAAAGGTTTTACAGTAATTATTTGTCAATCGAACGAAAGTTACGACCGTGAAGTGGCCAATGCACGGACATTGCTTTCGCACCGGGTTGATGGAATCCTGGTATCAATCTCAAAAGAGACAAATGTGTTCGACCATCTGACCGACCTTCAGGAAGGTGGGATACCGCTCGTTTTTTT
This sequence comes from Bacteroidota bacterium, assembly GCA_030698405.1. GTDB lineage: Bacteria > Bacteroidota > Bacteroidia > Bacteroidales > Prolixibacteraceae > Aquipluma. The sequence goes on along the minus strand of JAUYMU010000024.1, from coordinate 42,518 downwards.
TGACCGCATTACTTCGGAAGTCAATGCCGACCAGGTGGTAATTGACGATATGGAAGCATCCTACAAAGCAACGCGCCACATGATTGAGACCGGACGTAAACGGATTGCCCATTTTGCAGGGCCGCAAAATCTGGTTATCGGACGTGATCGCCTTCAGGGATATTTGAATGCCCTGGCAGAAGCCGGGTTGCCCATTGACAATCGCCTGATTATTGAAGCCGACGACTTTGAAAAAGCACGAAATGCCGTAGTTGAATTGATTGATGCCGGGATTGTTCCAGACGGAATTTTTGCAGTAAACGACCTGACTGCCATTGGCGCCATGCAGACTTTTCAGAAAAAAGGATACAAAGTACCCGATGACGTATCTATTGTTGGTTTCAGTGATGGCCGTTTCTCCGGAATTACCGATCCCAACCTGACTTCGGTCGATCAGCATGGTTACGAAATGGGCACGACTGCTGCCGAGATGCTTTTCCAGCGAATTCTTTCAAACGAATCAGAATACATTCCTGAAGTGAAAGTTTTAACAGCAGATTTGATTGTGCGGGGCAGTTCGGTGAGGGAATAGATCTGTCACTTTTTCAATGCTGCCTTGCTGAAAATATATTCCGGAATTTCTACATTGAACTCAATTTTGCTGATTTTGAATTCCGTGCCATCGCCGTCTTTCAGCATGTCTTTGTAAATCATTGTCGTTGGGAACCACCGGCCTTTTACCTGAATGACATCTTTCATTTCCAAACGTTTGAGCAATTGACCGCTTTTGGCATACATTTCCTGTTTCAGTGGAACGAAACGCTCGGCATCCACCCACATCTTTTGCGAGTGGTAGGCAACATCAGTTACTTTGGCGGTAAGTTCAATCAGGTAGGTTTTGCGACCGTCCAACTCTTCTTCGGAAAGCACTTTCGCATCGTAAATGTCGGTGAGTTTGCGGTCGTCCATCATGTCTTCGTATGAAAGGTCGGAGCCCATCACAGACTGGCGCAACAGGTGACCCGAAATCTGGATGATGCGGTCGGTCGATGGTGAGTAAATCCAGAGCTGGTTTTCGAGTTTCAGCATTTTGGTTCCCTGTTCACGGGCAGGAGAAAGGTACTCGGTAAACGATTTTTTGTCGCCCATCGCGTAGGTTTTTGAGGTAATGGTTCGCGCACCACGTTTCCCTTGTATGGTTATCGACGATTCCATCACCCGGTTATCCGACGATAGGTTCTTGTCCACTTTTCTTAGGATTTCGTTGGCATCGGGAGTGCTGAAACCAGTCAATGTGATAATAGTCAAGATGAATGCGATGATTGTTTTCATTTTCTTTTTTTTGTGAACCACATAGGCACATAGGTCACATAGTTTATTTTTTATGTGTTCTATGTGCCTATGTGGTTATTTTTTATATCAATTTTATGCCTCTAACTCTTTAAATAATTGTGAGGTTTTTCGTTTATAAATGCCAACTCCGGCAAGCATCGCGCCAATTACAGTCGATACAATTCCGGGCAGGAAACCGATGTAAAAATCAACCGGTGTGATGCGTGCCCGAATAATGGTTGGCATCATCATCGACGAACCTTTCATCGAATCGCCCAGATTCAGGCCATAAGTTTGCAACAGCCAGGCAAAGAACAGTCCGAATGCGGTTCCAACAACAGATCCGGCAATGCCAATCATTACCGATTCGTAAACCAAAGTTCGATAGACATGCTTTTTCTCTTCGCCCATGGCCAGCCGGATGCCAAATTCGCCGTAACGCCTTATTCCTCCGAGCAATCCGGCATTCCACAAAACCAGCGACATGGCCAGCATAAATACAAAGGTAATAATCGCGCCCATCGTGTTCGACAAATCAACAAACTGCCCCATACTTCCCTGATCTTTGAGCGATAACATCACCGGGGAGTATTCATCATTTTCAGGATTAGGGAAATTCGATACGAACTTTTCTTTTACATCTGCGGCCAGATCAGCCGAAAAGTAGCCTGAACCGAAAAATCCAGTGATTTCAGTGGCAGCATCTTCCATGTCGAGCGCCAGGCGAACATCTTCAATATCAGCAACAATGGTTCCCTTGTCCATTACCTGAACACCAAATGAAAGCGTTCCGGCCAGGAAAAAATTATAGTAGCTCATAGCACCGTTCATGGTCGAACCAATTAGCGTAATCTTGTCTCCCGGATTTACGCCCAACTTTTGAGAAAAGAGTTCGCTTAGCAATATTTCGCCTTTATTTTCAGGCAAACGGCCACGCACCAGCGATTTCGCCATTCCCATTCGCTCTGTTTCGCCCCCCCGACCTGTCGGAGCTGAAAGTAGATCAATGCCAATTCCAATGGCAGGTCCTTGAGATTTGGTTTCGCCGTTTTCATCGGGTGCGTCAATCAAACCGCCAAACTGGATTCGTTCCACCCAGGCAACTTCAGGAAATTCCTTGCTAAGTTTTTCTTTCAATGCGGTGGTTTCGAGCAGCGCCAGATCTGTCGGCATTTGGCTGATGTTTTCGGCAAACGATTTGGTTACCACCTTCACATGCCCAAAACTCAATTTGGCATTCATCTCAATAGAATCGTTCATCAAACCGGTAATGTAGGCATGAAGAAAAACACTCATAGCCACGCCCACCGCAACGATGAGGATGGGCATCAGGCTGCGCCTTTTATCCCGCAACAATCCTTTCAATAGAAATTTTATCATTGTATTTTCCCCCTTAAAGCTTCAGTTGGGTTCATTTTCGCGATGCGGCGTGCCGGCCAGTAACTTACCACCGAAGTGGTCAAAAGCACAATTATGGTCGTTGAGAGTATCAGTCCCATGCTGTAAATCGGGTACATGGTTGGCGCAATGGCCATCCCAAATTCGCTCGTATCCATTGGAACGGTGAAGCCGACTCGCGCTTGCCAGATAAAAAACGGAACTCCGTAAACAGCAGCCAGAGCCGCAGCCAATACTGCGTGCATCGCCCCTTCAACAGTAAACAAGGTCACCACTTGTTGTCGGGTATAACCCAGGGCCACATATGTTCCAATCTCTTTTTGTCTTCGGAAAATAGACAAAATCTGGGTGTCGAAAATCGCCAGCATCGCCAGCAGCAATAGAATAATATAGAAAACCGATTGCCCTTTATTTTTGGTTTCAATCATGGCGTCAATTTCTGCTGTAAGGTCTTTTTTAGTTTTTAGCCTGAAGTCACCAACTTCGGAACGGTTTTCTTCAGGATTGGCAAAGCTGAAAAGCGTGGCCTGTTCAGGAAGCAATAGTTTCTCCTGCATGGTTTCGAGGTTGATCCATACCTGTGCCACATCAATGGTGGGTACGGTGGTTGAAAAAATATCAACAATCTCAATTTCAGTTGCATCGAAGGTACCTTTGCTGTCGCGCCAGCGCAAAACAATGCGGCTTCCTTTTTCAAGGTGGCTCGAACGGGCCATCACTTCGCCAATAATAGCAGGAATGGCGTCGGTCACCGAATCGAGTTTGTGTGTTGGTATTTTCAGTAAAGTTTGACTGGCCGGAATCCCTTTGATCATAGCCGGTTGCATTCTTCCCTGTGGGTAAATAGTTCCCTGTGCAAAAAGCATGGGCACCATTTCTCCCTTTTCAATTTCAGGCTTAAACTCACTGGGAATTGGGGCATGGCTGTCGGTAATCGTAAATCCATCGTACGGATCGTACTGGTTGTGCCAGAACTGGCCTTTACCAATCTCCCACTGTTCCATATCGTTTTTGGCCTGATGGTCCCAGCCCACCAGAATTCCCTTCATCCAGATAATGACCACGAAGGAAAACGACAACACGATCACATTCAACCATGTGCGTAACCCGGCGCCTATCAGGTTTCGGAAAGCCAATTTAAAAGCTATTTTCATACTTGCACGATTTTACTTTTTTATCCATTCTTCGTGATCGACCAATCCGTCTTTCAGGAATATTTTCCTTTTCAGGTAACCGATGACTTTTTCATCGTGGGTAGCAAAAATGAAGGTGGTTTTCAGCTCGCGGTTAAGGTTCAGCATGGTTTGCAAGATGTTGTGCGAGTTCGCTGCATCGAGGTTCGCGGTAGGCTCATCGGCCAGCACCAACGAGGGCTTTTTCACCATGGCACGGGCAATGGCAACACGCTGGCATTCGCCTCCTGAAAGTTGTGGTGGCTTCGATTTTACTTTGTCGGTCAGGCCCACCCATTCCAGTGCATCCATCACCATTTTTTTGCGCTCCGAAGTGGTGTAATCGAGCAGTAACAATGGGAATTCAACATTTTCGAAAACCGTGTGTACCTGTAACAAATTGTAGCTCTGGAAAATAAACCCCAGACTCTCTTTGCGCAGTTTGGCCGACTCTTTTGCGCTCAACTTGCTGATCGGTTTTCCGAGCACAATAGCCTCTCCTTCAGTAGGCATATCGAGTGATCCGATGATGTTGAGCAGCGTGGTTTTTCCGGAGCCACTGGGGCCAATAAGTCCGGCAAATTCGCCGGTTCCAAAGGTCAGATTAATTCCCTTGAGTGCGGTAAACTCACCTTTTCCGATGGGAAACCTTTTGATGAGCTGATTGATTTGAATAATGTTTTCCATAAACAGAATATTTTAGTGATTAATGACCAACATTACCTGTATTCCCGTACCTGCAAACAGATTGATATCGTTGGCCGTTAATGGTATGCGATATGTTTTGGGGTTGCTGAAACCCATGCAATAAAGCGTAATATTCCTGAACTGATGGTTCCAGGTGACGATGTTATAAACCCCTTTGTTGTTCCAGTCGTAATAAACCATCGCACTCAGGTTGTCGTTCAGGCTAAGCGGATAGTTGAGCGAAAGTGTGGAAAAAATAAACGGATTGTTGATGCGGAAAGGTTTTTCATCGTAAGCAAACAGCAACTGTTCATAAATGACATTCAGTCCGTTACCTATTCCAAAAGTGTAATCGGTTCCAACACTAAGTGATGTCTGATTGGTGAAATCGCCCACGTTTTTCGATTTATTCAGCCAGACTGCTTCGAACCAAAGCCCAACGCCCACGTCCCATTTACCATCCAGACCGATGCGGTCTTCAGGAATAAGATCGTTTAAGGTCACCAATGTATCCAGACTATTCGTGTCGGATAAGCGGTGATGGTACGAAATCCCCATTTCACCTTTGGGGACAGGCATTTGGAATCGACCACCAAATTCGGGCTGTCGCTGACTCGTGTTGCCGATCTCCCAGGTTTTAGGATTTTCGTTTCCGTAGAGCGCCCACAGCCAAAGGTTGGCATTGTTCAGGAAATAGTAACGTCCCAAAACTCCCCAAACGCCATCGGTCAATTGCAACGGGTCGCGCGGATCGAGTTGATCGAACCACATGAGCGGGCGGATCATCGAGGCGGAACCAAAGTTGATTTTCTGCAATCCAGCCCTGATTTCCAACTGTTCAGTGGAATAGCGTGCCCATAAACGGTATGGTTTGATGCTTACTTTTGAGTAAAGTGAATCGAAAGGAAGGATGCCCAAAGTTCCGTTCAGATTGGCCGAGGCTTCAAAATCGAACAGACTTTTCGATGGTTCTCCAAACTTCAAATTAAATTGTGGAATGTAGCGCGCACCTCCCCAAAGTTGCAATTCGTTGTTCGGGTTGAAGTTGGCCCACGCCGATGCCTGTCCTTTAAATTCAAGGTTTTGTGCGTTCAGGTTTTGAACCAGAACAACGCTGAATACCAATAATATGTACCTGAATGAATTCATATCATTATTCGTGGGGCGAAATTCCGTAAGCCGAAAAACGAGTCAGTTCCATAATCAAATCCTGTGGATTTGGATAGATTTTGTTTAGATACGGATCATTCAGCAAGTCGCAGAATTTCTGTGTGAAATAGACGAAGAATTCGATATTCAGGTCTTTGCGCAATATTCCACGCTCTTGCGCCAGTTTGAAATCACCGATCATTTCCGCCCAAACTGTTCGGGTTTTTTCTTCGATGTAATCTTTTAATCCCAATTCGGGGTTGGTGTAAAAATCGGAGATGAACTCTTTACTGATTTCGTGAATTCCCTCTTTTTTCATTTGCAGCATTTGGCCAATCAACTCCGATGCAGAGATTGTTTCGTGCAAAACTGTTTTAAAGGTTGCCACCGAATCATCTACTACAAAGTCGAATACAGCTTTGGCTAGCTCCAGTTTATTGGCAAAAAACTTATAAAAAGTCATTTTGCTGGTTTTGGCTTCGCGGCAAATCTCCTCAATCGACACCCGTTTAAAACCGTGTTTCCAAAACAAAGTGCGCGCCGCCTGAATGATATCGAGGTATTTCTTGTTTTGTGAGATTTCTTCCATGTTCTTCGGATTATTGCAAAAACATGGTAAATATACGAATTATGTCATAATATAACCTAAATCGTATATTTTATTTGCAGAAAGTATAATTTGATTGAAACTGATTATCCAAACAGAAGGAGAGTTTATAAACGCAAAAGCCGGGCAAATTCCCGGCTTTTTGTTCTTTGTATGGCTGGCGTTAGCTGAAACGAACGGACAGTAGTTCGCTGCCCAGACGGTGCAAAGCCAGCTCTATTTTTTTTCGTTGTGGTTCGCGGGGCTTTTTAAGACCAGTAGCGTAATGGTGGAGTTGCTTTTGGTTGATACCAGTCAGGCGTTCGAGCGCGGGTTTTGTGAATACATTGGCGTAATAATTCAGGATGCTTTGAACGTCGTACCGGTATTCAATTTCGTATTCGCCGTTAATCAGCCATTCGGGAACCGGGGCCTGGCTTTTCTCGCGGTTGTTAATCAGCAAACGTAACCCTTCCAATATGTCAGCTTTACACTCATCAAGTGTGTTACCGGCTCCATACACGCCATCAACATTGGTGGCAAAACCGCCAAAGTGATTCGGGCTTGCCCCAATTTCAATGATTAATTTTTCCATCGTCGTATTTTTTTAGTAGGCTATTTAAGCCCCATGCTTTTTGCAATTTTTTTCCTTAGAGGTTCGTACAACTCTTTGCTACCGTGGTAAGGTACGGGTTCTGAAAGAATTCCGTCTTTTGTATAAAAATAATGGCTGCCTTCAGCATGGCTGAACTTCCACCCGTTTCGTATAATCTTTCTGTGAAACTCGGAATACTTCATTTAGCAATTTTTAACCGACCAAAGATATACAAATATATACCATTTGCAAAAAGTACGCAGTCTCCGGCTGGTGTCGATTTACAATCGGAACCTTTTACTTAGCATCTGTAATCCACATTTATCCTAAAAAAAGAATTTCAATTAGCCCTGCTTAGCTCAAATAATCATTGGTACGGCTGGATTACAAATCCAGAACCTAAAAATGGTGATTGCAAATCAGCATTAGCGACGGCTAGCTTTTGTGCATATCCAGAGAGCAAGGTAAAATGATGGTTTTGGATATCCGGTTTTATTAATCCACCTGATTCTCAACCAATGGTTGGTCGGTTACCGGTACACAAGCGAGTTGGTATTGTTCTGACTTCTTACTGTAATACCACCAAAGTGCAAGTATTGCAACTATCTGAAATACAAGCGAAAGAACAGAACCTTCGAAGCCAAACTTTCCACCGTTCCAGATTGTATCAGCCGTTCGCGTTTGGGTAAAAATTGAATAGGTTACGTGCCCACTTACGTTAAACCCAAAAACTATTCCCTGAAAAAAGTTCCAGCTGAAATGCAAAGCTATTGGCAACCAAAGGCTTTTGGTATAAATGTAGGGCAACCCGAGAAGGATTCCGGCAAGAAAAATGTTCCAAAAGCCAATCCAGGAGAAATTGTTTTTGAAAATATGTATCAATGAAAACATAACCGCCAAAACAATTAGGTGATTCATTGACTTCATCAGGTTATTCAGTACATAACCTCGTAAAAGTAACTCTTCTGAAAAGGCAACAAAGACGAATAAACAGGTACCCAGCAGGATATTACTGGTATCCACGTTTGTTCCCAACCACTGTATTTCATGAAGAAAGACTAATGTGGTAAATCCGGTCGTCATTATTATAGCGCCTAATCCAAGGCCGGCAACAGATTCCCTTCTATATACGTTCGGGTAAAACCCATACTCTGGAAACTCTCCTGATCGATAAAACGGCGAAAGATTCCGACAGTTACAATAGTTGCTCCAAGAGTAAACAATGCACCAACTGTTTCCTGAACCGGGCTTTCCTGTAATTGAAAGTTGGTTGGATCGAGTCCTAAAAAAATATAGCCAACCATTTGAAAAAGACCGACAATAACCAAAAAGGGTAGAAGAATCAATAAGCTTCTGACCCATGGTTTTATGGAATCGCTGGTTTCGGTCATAGTAAATTACTTATAAATGTATTGATTCAATTGTGAACTGAATTACAAAATATTACATTAATAATCACTGTTGTATGGGTAAAAATAAATAACGATCCCAATAGGTAGATTTGACTCAAGTTTACCTTATTTTCAATTTTATTTATTTAAAGAATTTTTTTGCCAAGTAATTAATTGGAGTTATAATACGTTCAAACAAGCTGCGATTATCTGTTATTATTTCTGCTGTTCCATTGAGTTCACCTGTAAATTCAAGTTCTTTGTTTATAGTTGTACGCAGACCTTCGGAAAAATCAACTTCCACGGTATAAAACTCATTATTCGCAACCAGCGATATATTTCTGGTTTTACCTTGCAAGACACCAAATTCCAAATACGGATACTTCGCGACCTTAATATTAACCAACTGTCCTATTTGAACTTTTCCTGAACCGGATAAAGGAACCTTTATCTTGCCGATCAATTGCCCGGGATTATGTGATATTATGGCAAAAATTTTATCACCGGAATTAATAAATTGATTTTTTTTCCAAAATGTATTGAAAGTAACGATTCCTGTTTGGAGAGCAATCAATAAATAAGTTTGTTGCCATTTTTCAATTGCTGCAATCAATTCGCGATGAGCAGATTTCAATTCTGAAAACAATTGATTTTTTTCCTGCAAATATTGTAAAGAGAGTTTATTGACCGATTCTTTCATTTGTAAAGATTCTACATCTTCTAATGATATTGAAGTCTGAAGTTGTTGGAGTTCTTGCTGTTTATTCAGATAGGATAGTTCGGTAGTTTCCATGGAAGATTCGGAAATAACCTTTCGCTCAAACAATAATTTATCTCTCTCGTAAGGCGATTTTGAAATCTTAAACTCCTTTTTCTTCAACTCTAACTGTTTTTGAAGGTTAGATGAATAAATACTACGATCTAATATCTGCTTCTGCAGCGAGGTTTTCTCCTGATTAATAAGGTTCAAAGTTAAAAAATTGTCGTAGTTCATCGCCGCTTTTGTGAAAGTCGAAAAATTCGACTGAATTTCTCCCAATTCATATGATTGAACTATCAACTCTTTCTGGATATAAAAACTCGAATCTGAAATAAGAACAGTAAAGAGCAAACGTTTCATAGTTTGAACATCCGAAGTTGAAGCAGAATTATCAATCACAGCAAGGAAATCTCCCTGATTGACCATCTGCTTATCGGAGCATAACAATTCTTTGATTTTCCCTGTCGATTTTGCAATAAGCCAAACAGGTGGATTTTCAGTAGTTATGACAATATCACCCTGCACAATATCAGGATAACGAAAAAAGAAACTACCGATAAATAATACAAAAAGAACCCCACAAATAATAGATATTCCATACCGGACAAGTGAGTGAGGAGGACGTGACAATATCTCCTGCACTTCGTCGCTGGACAATTCGATAGGAGAAGCCCCACCAACATCCCGGAAGGGTATGCTTATAGAGTTAGTTTCGTCTTTATTATTATTATTTTCCATTGTTCAATCATTCTTTAAATCATCTGGGGGATTAGGGGGATTTTCACAATTCAAGTTGATTCTTTACCAACCGATAATATGCCCCTTGTTTCTTGGTTAGTTCCTGATGGGTTCCTATTTCTACAATTTCACCTTTTTCAAGAACTACTATCTGGTCGGCATTCTTGACCGTACTCAATCGGTGGGCAATAACCACCGAAGTGCGCCCTTTGAAAAAATATTTTAGATTATCCATAATCACACGTTCATTATTAGTATCCAATGCATTTGTTGCTTCATCCAGAAAAACAAATGCCGGATCTTTATAAACAGCCCTGGCAATTAATATACGCTGTTTTTGTCCCTGGCTCAATCCATGACCTTCTCCACCAATTTTTGTATTGTACGACAATGGCAAGGATTCTATAAACTCTCGGATATTGGCAGTAATTACAGCATTTAGTAATCGCTCCTTATTGATAGACTCAACACCGGGTGCGATATTCTTTGCGATACTATCAGAAAAGATAAATCCATCCTGCATCACCACTCCGCATTTTTTTCGCCATTCCCTTACGCTGTAGTTTTTCAGGTTGTTTTCTCCCAATAGAATATCTCCTTTTTGTAAAGGATAAAATTCAAGTAGCAACTTTATAAGCGTGGTCTTGCCACTACCGCTTGTGCCTACTATCGCCGTTTGTTTACCCGAAGGAATTGTCAAATGAATTCCTCTTATTACCGGTTCGCCTATCGATGTGACATCATACCCAAAGGTGACATTTTGGAGCGTAAGGTCTTTACTGGTTGGTATCTCATGGATATGTGCTTCGTCTTTCGATTCTTCGTCATCTTTACCGTGTACTTCATTCAGACGTTCGATACTCAGTTGTGCATCCTGTGTTTCCCGAAAGAATGAGATAATCTGATCGATCGGACCATTCAATTGACCTAAAATGTATTGCACCGCAAGCATCATACCTAGGGTCATTTGCCCTTCGATAACAAATTTAGCTACTAATGCTGTGATAATTATATTCTTTGTTTGATTAATCAGAATTGCACCGGAATCCTGATATTGAGCCAATGCCATCCCTTTGATACGCAACCGAAACAACTTTGCCTGAATACGTTCCCATTCCCAACGTTTTTGTTGTTCGCAGCCAATGAGTTTTATTTCCTGCATACCGGTTACCAATTGTATCACATTGCTCTGGTTGGCGGATTGTTGTGCAAAGTTTTTATGATCCAATTCAGCCCGATGTTTCATAAATAACGACACCCATGCAAAATACATTACGCTTCCTATAAAGAATATAGCGAATATCATGAAATTATAAAGGAAAAGTACGATGCTAAAAATAATAATATTAAAAATAGAGAAGAGAATGCTTAGACTAGAATTAGTCAAGTAGTTTTGAATTCGGCTATGATCGTTAATACGCTGCAAAATATCACCCACCATTTTCGTATCGAAATAGCCCATGGGAAGACGCATCATTTTAATCAGGAAATCGAGGATAAGGGCGATATTAACCCTTGTACTTAAATGCAACAATATCCAACCCCGGATAAACTCTACGGCGGAACTGCTGAATGTAAGCATTAATTGTGCGATCAATACCAAATAGATAAACCCGATATTCTGTCCACTGATACCGAAATCAACAATTGATTGTGTAAGGAAAGGTAATATCAATTGTAATAAACTGCCAAAGAGAAGGCCCATGAAAAGTTGAAAAACCAGACCTTTATAAGGTCTTAAATAAGTGAAAAGGAAGGAAAACCCTTTGCGGGTTACTTTCTCATCTTCCTGTTCATAAAAATCGGGCGAAGGTTCCAACAACAAAGCAATTCCCACTTCGACACTTTCATCTTTGGTACTTATCCAGCAACGGCAAAATTCATCTTTCGTATATTTATATTTCCCTCCTGCAGGGTCGGCAATATAAACTATTTCTTTTCCTTTTTTGGTTTTGATGTTGTAAACTACAACAAAGTGATATTGATTCCAATGGACAATACATGGCAAAGGAGCTTCCATTAAACCTTCAAACGAAATCTTAACACCAGTAGTGCGAAACCCAATATTCTCGGCGGCTTCGCTAATTCCCAACATCGAGGTTCCTTCCCTCGTGATATGGGACTTTTCCCTTAAGTTTTCAAGCGAATAGATACGACCATAGTGTGCGGCTACCATGCGTAGGCATGTAGGACCACAATCCATGGCATCGTATTGGGTGTAGTGTGGGAAAGTCATCAAGGTTGTTTGGTAAATATTCTTGTCGGAGTAAAATACAATGTGTTTGATTTCCTGTTTGGTATTGTTCTCTTTTTACATACTTCTTTAAATAATATTAAGTGATAAAACATGGCTTCATATAAATTTTTATAATAAATTTTCCCATTCTCCCATTTGATATTGCCAGGGTTACCTTCAACGATAATAAAATCAAAAAATGCTTTCAATCTTCCCTCTGATTCCATTTTTTTTACCACGTATGTCATACTTTGAATATTGTCAGGAAAATCAAATATTGAGCTTCCATTAGTCAAATGTTCAAATAAATAGTTGCATTCATCAAAGCAATAATTGTTTTTTTTGCTAAAGACCATTTTGTAGTCTTTGCTTTGCTTGAAAAGTTTATTAATGAATTCGATATTTTTGAACAAACAAAATGAACCTGTTATATAATCATGCCTACTGCTTATAACATCAAATTCGTTAAGTAATTCTTCAGTCATAAATGAACGAATATCACCATAAACAACATCAACATCACCCATACCCCAAAAATCATACTTTTGTAATATTTCATGGAATAAAAAACCATACGCCGGCTTAAAATCACAAAGCTTATACGGATAATCAATTCTTACTGAAAATCCTAATTTCTCAGAAAAGATTGTTTTTAATTCATCTAACGTTTTATGAATGATTTTTACATTATTCGGTTTGTTGGGAATTAGTTCGCGGTTTTCAGTTACAATTATAAAGTCCACGGTCGAATTATGTTCACATGAATGAATAAAATAAGGGAAATACCAAGGATACGAACCATACCAACAGGTAAGAATGGCGATTTTTTTTTTATTCATAGGGTAACTAATTTATTTGAGAAGTTAATGATTGAATGAGCTGTAATAATTCAATCTCAATTATTTTTGACGAGAATAAATTATATTTATTTCAAATTCATTTTTAAAAATGAAGACAGATCATTTGTACTAATGTTTTTTGCAATAATTTCACCCTCTTCATTTAACAAGTAATTTGATGGCAATACATAAATGCTCAAATTCGCACACTCTTTACCATTGAAATCCAGAAATTGTTTCCATGGGAGTTGGTGTTTTTTTATTAAATTCTTCCAAGCATTTATTGATTCTATTTTGTCATTCGAGATTCCAATTATAGAAAAGCCTTTGGCATTATAGGTAGAATACAAATTTTTTAATGCGTCGAATTGTTTAATGCAGGGTCCACAGTGGATATTCCAGAATTCAATTAAGGTAAATTTATTATGACTATTCGTAAGTGTAAGAACTTTCTGGTTTTTCGAATCCGAAAGATTTAAATCGGGAAAAATACTACCGATTCTTACAATTCTTGCTGCATTCAGTTTCTTTGCCAATACTTTTCCAGTATATGTATTTTTAATTGTTGTCGAAAATTGTGCATATATTGAATCATATATTGACTCATAGCCATTACCAGAAAACTCATATATTAGTTTCCATAAGCTCACAAAAGAATTAGGATTTGCCTTAGTATAATTCAATAAAATCGAATCGCTATCGTGTCCTGTACTATTGAATTCGGCAGCATTAAATGAACTAGCATAAGTACCTGTTAATTCTTTCATTGTCATATTGCTAAGAATTGGAACTTCTCTGCTTGAGTCAATATTACAAGTTAGTTTTTGATTTCCAGGATCAACCCAAAAGACATCTGAAATGTAAACCCATTCAGAATTAATCTTTAGTCCGATTTTAAAAGCATAAGGGTACAAACACGATTCAGAAATTGTAAATTGCTTATTCATTACCTTGGTTTCATAAAATCCCTTTTGATTAGGATAATAAATTTCTTCTCCAATTGGTAATAAAACTACTATACCAGTGTTTGAATTAATCTTTCCATCGAGTTCGAATATTTTTGATTTGTTTTGACATTTAACCTCAACAGGCAAATTAATCAGCAAAATTAATAGAGCGCAATAATATTTATACATATTATTTAATTTTAAGATTTGAAAAATATCATTTGAATAACATTTAATCTACAGAAAAGCAGAAATCTAATCACACTGATCTTAACCTCATTAGCCTGATCAAATATTGAAAAATTGTCACCTTTAAAAAATGTTATAGAACCATCTTTAATTTGGGGATTAGCATAGTGCTAACCCCCAAAAGATTGATAATCATTTAATGTTTTCCACAATATTCATTACTTGTTCCCGCATGATAGCACTGACAAGTATAGCTTGAACTATTTGAAACACATTTACTCCCACAACTCAATGGGCACGTGCTTGTTCCACTACCAGCCATTATGTTTCTCATTTCAACTCTACTTAGTTTGCCTTGAATGTTTGCAAGGCTCATTTTGATTTTTTCCATTTTTTTATACAATTTAGAAATTTATGGTACAGCAGTTGCAAACTTTACCGTTTATTTAATTCAATGGCAACTATAAGCACCGTGCACAATACTTATCATTGAATTTTTCTGTTATTTGCTTTTAAATAAAACTATTCTAAAAGGAAATATTGTAAATCTTCAATGTTATAAGGTTCGGGTAATTGATAACCGTTAATAAAAATAGTAGGTGTAAAATTTATTTCCATATTGTTACACCATTTAAACATTGCATTAATCTTATTACCTTGTTTTTCCAACTTTCCATTTATAGGATATTTAGATGCAAAACGTTCGTAATCTTTTTTTTCAGCCAAATACCAATCGTCCATTGCATGTTTAATTATTTCATCGCTTTTATTTTGATCCCTAATTGCCAATAAATAATTAATTGGTTTAAAAGCATCGTGATTAGGGTCATTGGGTGTAGTAAATATCACTTTTACTTTTAAGTTTGGTATTTCTTCTAATAACTTTTCTATCTTAGGATGTGCTTTGCTACAAGGTCCACAATATGGATTACAAACTTTTACAAGAGTATTGGTTGCTTCTGGATTCCCGAAATCAATACCAATTCCATCTGTTGGAAAAGTAATTTGCTTTTGTTTTTTTAGCAGTGTTTCAAAAATTTCCGAATTGAACTTTATGCGCAGATATTCTCTCTTCGTGTTTTTGGCTTCTTGTAGTCGGAGTAAATACGGTTTTATGGCATACCAGCCAATTACAGGTAATAAGTAGAACAATATACTTTTAAAGAGGAAATCTATTGGAATTTGTAATATCGGTAGCAATAATCTATTAACAATAATATTAATGCCTCCCAATACTAATAAAGCTTGGACTGAAAGACAAAGCACACACCATTGCTTTGCTACAACTGACTGATAATAAATAGAAAAAATAGTGTAGGGTAAAGCTAAGATATTCAAATATCCGATTATTGATATGGAATTATTCAAAGGGGTAGCAAACAATAAAGTAATTAATCCAACTGCGAAATAGAAAAAACCCACTTCGCTCCAACTAAGCCAACTTAACACTTTGGATTGTTTACTACTAAGAATGGCATCACAATTTCCTTTTGCAATCCCTGTGCATACCTTGTGTAACAAAGGATTGTCTCTGTCTATTTCGTACCACAACAAAAGAGTGGTTACAAAAACTCCAATCATTAAAATGACATATTGGAGGTAGATTAGGAAATCACTTTCGATTTTTGATGAACCTAAATTTCGGATTAAGAATATAAAGGAGATAATCGTCAGCAAAATAAATAAAGAAATAGGGATAAGGCTTCTGACAAATGCCTTATTTTTGTTTAATTCAAAATCTTTTTCACCCGATTTTTCGATTTTTTCTGCTATTAAATAAATTCCTTTCCACCTTTTCAAAAATGATTCTTTACTCTCTATAATTTGCTTATTCTGCTTTGCTGAGTATACTATAATTTCTTTTTCGGAAACTTCAGTGACAATTTCCAACGAATTTTCAACATTGTTGGTGTAAGCCATAAAGGGTGTAGGTAGTTGGTCAATTTCTGTTACCTCAATTTTACCAGCAGCATTTGGAACATTCCACGTATTTAACGAATCGCTAATGCAAAGCAAACTTGGCCAATCAGGGTGGTTTTGCAATGTATCATCTACAGTTGAATTGTTAACTTTTACTTTTAGCAATTTCAAATAAGAGATCGTTGCATTTACATTTGATTCAAATTTAATTACCATGGTGATTTTTTTTATTTCAATGTTGAATTGAAATTTTATTAAAACGATTGCTGGATAGCTTTTCAGTTTAGGATATTTTATATCCTACAGATTAATAACTATATTCTACTATTAATCCTGAAAACAACATAAAGGTTACCCCCCCCGTTTGTTAAATAATGTTAATTGTCAATATTCATCTGCTTTAGTGAATGTAGTAAGTTGGCTGTAAACAGATTGAGAAAACCTTCTTCTGTTCTGATATTCTATAAGTCGATGTGGCAAATCTTCAAATCAGGTTCTTCTCTGTTTAGCAATTCCGACACACGGTCAACCAGCGATGTTTTACCTCATTGCCGGGGCGATACGATAATTGTATTTACCAATGACCTGAAATTTGAAGCAAGTTGGGATGCTTCTTTTTCACGATCTGTAAAATCAACTTGAGTCGCCAGTTTTCCAAATACAAATGGAGCCTCTTTCATTATGTTTAAGTTTTAATACAAATATAGCATATAAAATTGTAACATACAAATTTGTATGTTACAAAAATGCAACATTAGCTTAACGTTGTGCAAGCTGTAGGAATATTTTATAAAGGGTGTGTTTTCTCCGATTAAAAAAAATCACCCTTTTTTAAGAATATTTTGTCCTTGGCTGCAAACGTTTGCAATGCGGTTTTTTCTCTAAGAACTGCCTATTTCGCCCTACCAATAAGGCTTTTGAAGGCTTCACCGATTTGGATATTACAAAAATCCTTCGTTATATTTGCGCAGTTAATTCCGTTTTTTGTAATTCCATTTTACGACTTCACAAGGTTTTTCCGGGAATCCCCGGGGCAAACTGTTATTAATCCCAAACATTTGAGAATGCCTTTTGGTATTTGGTTATTTAGGAACTGCAATTCCAAAAGCTAAAGTGTAATTTGCTCACTTGACAAATCTTTCAGAATCCTGAATTATTTTCTGTTTGGTGTCTTGTATCTGTTATCTTGTGTCTTGAATCTAAATTAAAAACCAATGAAGAAGAAACCCGAATTAAGTTTTTGGCAAATCTGGAACATGAGTTTTGGCTTTTTGGGCATACAGTTTGGCTTTGCGCTGCAAAATGCCAATGTCAGCCGTATTTTCGAAACGCTTGGCGCCAACGTTGACGACATCCCCATTCTTTGGATCGCTGCTCCGGTAACCGGTTTGATAATGCAACCGATTATCGGTCATTTGAGCGATAAAACATGGGGTCGTTTCGGTCGGCGTCGTCCGTTCTTTCTGCTTGGCGCCATTCTGGCTTCGCTGGCATTGCTGGTGATGCCCAATTCACCTTCGTTGTGGATTGCCGCCGGAATGCTCTGGATCATGGATGCTTCCATCAATATTTCGATGGAACCGTTTCGTGCATTTGTGGGCGACATGCTGCCAAGTCAGCAGCGAACACGCGGATTTGCCATGCAGAGTTTCTTTATAGGTTTGGGAGCAGTTATAGCTTCAGGCTTGCCTTACATTTTAAGCGAATGGATGGGTGTAGCCAATGTGGCCGAAGCGGGTGAGAAAATTCCTCCTTCCGTCAGGTATGCTTTTTATCTGGGTGGAGCAGTATTCTTGCTGGCCGTTTTGTGGACCGTTTTCCGTACCAAAGAATATTCTCCCGATGAATTGAAAGAATTTGAGGAAGAGAACATTCAAAGTCAGGGTCTTTCAAGGTTCGTTTACCGCTCTCCGGTTGAACTGCTGAAAAGCTTTTTCAGGCAGGGTTTTATTTGGTTACTGTTTGGAACCGGGTTTAGTTACCTGATTTTTTTACAGGGATGGGAAAAGGAACTGTATGTGATTTCTGTTGGTCTGGCAGTTTTCGGAATCATTTTGCTGATCACCGGCTGGAATACCCGACAGGGACTTACCCGGAACGGTTTGGTTGAAGTGATGACCGATTTAATGAACATGCCCAAAGCCATGAAGCAATTGGCCGTTGTCCAGTTCTTTTCATGGTTCGCGTTATTTGCAATGTGGATTTATTCAACCTCGGCTGTAACCAGTCACATCTACGGAACCAGCGATACCACCACCGAATTGTATAACAAAGGGGCCAACTGGGTCGGATTTTTATTCGCGATCTACAATGGGTTTGCCGCAGTCATGGCCTTTATCCTTCCGGTTCTGGCCAAAGCGACCAGCCGGAAAATGGCACACGCAATTTCGCTGGTAATCGGCGGAGTTGGGCTGATGTCATTCTATGTGATCAAAGATCCGAATTTATTACTGGTTTCGATGGTAGGCGTTGGAATTGCCTGGGCAAGTATTTTATCGATGCCCTATGCGATTTTAACCGGCTCATTGCCCGCGCAGAAAATGGGAACATACATGGGAATTTTCAATTTCTTCATTGTGATCCCGCAAATCTTCGCAGCCAGTATCCTCGGATTTTTTACCAAATCATTGTTTGGCGGACATGCAATTTACGCCCTCGTTTTGGGTGGCGTATCCTTGCTGATTGCCGCTGTAAGTGTGTTGTTTGTTGATGATGTTGATTCGAAGTAAAAAGGCAAAAGGAAAGCAGAAGGAAAAATATTTCAGACAGAATTGAATTACGAAATTGAACTAATTTAATATCGTGTTTTTAATAACTCACCCCGAAGTCCGCAGGCGGCCTTCCCCCCTCTCTTCTTGAAGAGTCCCTATGTTTGTAATTGAGCTTAGATGAAAGTATAAGCCATAATAGTATTATTTTTGATTTTAGGATTAACCAATAAAACTCAAAGACTTATGCAAACACAAAAGACGGGATTAGATTTCAAAGGACAAAATATTTTTGTCGGTATTGATGTACATTTGAAAAGTTGGACAGTAACAATAATGACTGAAGAACTAATGCACAAGACCTTTACTCAGCCAAGCAGCACAGAAATATTGTGCAACTACTTAAGACGTAATTTTCCTGGTGGCGATTACAATTCTGTATATGAAGCTGGCTTTAGTGGATTTTGGACACATTACAAACTGAAGGAAATGGGAATAAATAACATCGTCATTAATCCGGCAGATGTTCCTACCTCCCAAAAGGAACAATTGCAAAAGGATGATCCGACCGATAGCCGGAAACTTGCCCGATCCTTGCGTTCTGGCGACTTGAAAGGGATTTATGTTCCCAGTATAGAAACATTGGGTGATAGGTCATTGGTACGAATGCGTTCAACTTTGGTCAAAGATCAGGTACGATTCAAACAACGTATAAAATCGTTCTTGTATTTCTACGGAATTGCTTATCCTCCAGAATTTGAAAAGTCTGGCTCCCATTGGTCTAACCGTTTCATGAAATGGCTCAATGAGGTTTCATTGCAACATGAATCAGGCACACAAGCACTGAAAATATTATTGCAAGAGGTCGCACACCAAAGGATGCTTCTTTTGGAAGTGCTGCGCAAAATTCGGTTGTTGTCGCGTAGTGAAAGATATGCTGAAAATGTTGCGTTGTTGCGAACCATCCCGGGAATCGCGCTAATAACAGCAATTACTTTGTTAACGGAAATTGAAACAATTGAACGGTTCAGGAACACAGATTCCTTTGCAGGTTTTGTGGGATTAGTTCCCAATTATCATTCATCAGGTGAAAAAGCAAACAATGGAGAAATGACCTTTCGTGGGAACAACATACTGCGTAGCTTATTAATCGAAAATTCGTGGATTGCAGTAAGGCATGATCCGGCAATGATGATGAGTTATCTTGGCTATATTAAAAGAATGGAAGCAAATAAAGCGATTGTGCGAATTGCACGAAAAATGCTAAACCGAATATATTTTGTACTCAAAAATAAAAAAGATTATGTGTCAGGTGTTGTCAAATGAACTCTTAAAAACAATCATTATATCAAAGTGACCGCTATGCCCCTCTTGCAGCCTGGTCTGCTTTTAGAGAATGCGGCACTTTACTTTTGGAAACTGAAACAGGGAAATGTAGCATTAATTTGTCTACTGATAGAAGGTTGTTTTTAAGAGATATTTATCGTCGTAGGTCATCAAACATTGGGTTTGTTTTAGCCATATTTGGATTCCTGTATGAATAAAAGGAAGGTCCGAAAACCTTCCTCCATACAGTGTATCCGTAAAAAGTATTGCTGGCAGGTTGCTCCCCAGCAGAGCCTACGTCCTCTTCCTTTTTACAAGAACAAATATAATATGCTGTAAATAAATTATTTATAAATTAGCACAAAAAATATTTCAAAAATAATGCTCCGAAAATTTGAATTACAACATAGAAGAGGGGCAAAGCATCGCAGATGCGACGGGGTGAGTTAAGATAAATGAACTTAAAAATATTGCATGATAAAAATAACTGCTTGCATTTTTGACCTCGATGGGGTGATTGTTGATACCGCCAAGTACCATTTCATTGCCTGGAAAGCCTTGGCCGAAGAACTCGGGTTTGAGTTTACCCTTGAAGACAATGAACGATTAAAGGGCGTTAGCCGAATGTCATCGCTCGAAATTCTGCTCGAAATTGGC
This sequence comes from Bacteroidota bacterium, assembly GCA_030698405.1. Classification (GTDB taxonomy): domain Bacteria; phylum Bacteroidota; class Bacteroidia; order Bacteroidales; family Prolixibacteraceae; genus Aquipluma. The sequence goes on along the minus strand of JAUYMU010000024.1, from coordinate 21,909 downwards.
AGATTGCAATTTTCGGAGCCTGAAAAACTGGCGATGGCCGAAAAGAAGAACACGCTCTATGTGACTTACATCGAGGAAATGACCCCTGAAGAAATTCTTCCCGGAGTGCCTGAATTCCTTCAGGAATTAAAAAACAACGGGATAAAAATTGCACTCGGTTCGGCCAGTAAAAACTCACCGATGATTTTGAACCGGATTCAACTTTCAGTTGTGTTTGATGCGGTGGTTGATGGAAATTCCATTACCACAGCCAAACCCAATCCTGAAGTATTTTTGAAAGGTGCTGAATGTCTGGGTGTCTTGCCTGAAAGCTGTGTGGTTTTCGAAGATGCTATTGCCGGAATCGAAGCCGCCCGGAATGCCGGAATGCGCTGTGTCGGAATTGGCGACCCCGAAACCCTCGGCCTGGCAGATTTTGTAATTCCCGGTTTTGACGGATTTACTGTAAGAAAATTAAAAGGTGCATTAGGAGAAAGTACAATTGAAAACCACATAGGCACATAGAACACAATAGAAAAATAAACCAAATCTATGTGACCTATGTGCCTATGTGGTTATTAATAACTTGTTGAACTTATAATATATGAAAAACTACATCATACACGATGAGTGGAAAATAATAGAAGAAGGATTCCATCCCGAAGCAAACCGCATTACTGAAAGTTTGCTGAGTATTGGCAACGGACGGAGCGGGCAGCGGGCCAACTTCGAAGAAAAATACAGCGGCGACACCCTTCAGGGAAGTTATGTGGCTGGTGTTTATTATCCCGACAAAACCCGTGTTGGCTGGTGGAAAAACGGCTATCCCGAATATTTTGCCAAAATCCTGAATGCTACCAACTGGATCGGTATCAACGTTACGGTTGATGGCGAAGAGTTGGATTTGGCCAAAGCTGAAATCATTTCATTTTACCGCGATCTGGACATGAATTCCGGTTTGCTTTCGCGACATTTTGTGGCCAAGCTTTCATCAGGAAAACAGGTTGAAGTAAATGCCAAACGATTTTTGAGCATTGCCGATCAGGAAATTGGCGCCATTCGCTACACCATAAAAGCCTTGAATTTTTCAGGAAAAATTACCCTTACCCCCTACATCGACGGAAATGTGGTGAACGAAGATTCGAATTACGATGAAAATTTCTGGATCGCAAAAGCCACCCAAATAAATGGTTCTGTCGGTTTTGTATGCATGGAAACCAAAAAAACAGCTTTTCAGGTTTGTACCGGAATGAATTTCAAAACATGGCTGAACGGAACACTGATTGAACCTGTACTTTCACCCATTCAGAAGGAAAAATACATTGCTTCGGAATTTCAGGTTGAAGTAAATGAGGGTGATGAAATTTGCATCGAAAAATATGCTGCCATTGTTTCTACACTTTATCATCCGGCAAATAAACTTCAGGATGTTACTGAAAAAGAAATTAAAAAGGCCACTGAAGCTGGATTCGAAAAGTTATTTATCCGTCAGGAAAAAGCATGGAAAAAGCGTTGGGAAACGAGCGACATCCGCATTGAAGGCGATGTGGCGGCCCAGCAGGGAATCAGGTTCAATATTTTCCAGCTCAACCAAACTTATCTGGGCGACGACGAGCGCCTGAACATCGGTCCAAAAGGTTTTACCGGCGAAAAATACGGCGGCGTAACTTATTGGGATACCGAAGCTTATTGCTTGCCTTTTGAACTCGGCACTTCTCCGCAAATGGTATCGAAAAACCTGCTTTTGTACCGATACAAACATTTGCCAAAAGCCATTGAAAATGCTGAAAAGCTTGGATTTTCTGATGGTGCGGCACTTTACCCGATGGTGACCATCAACGGTGAAGAATGCCACAACGAGTGGGAAATTACCTTCGAGGAAATTCACCGCAACGGCGCAATTGCTTATGCCATTTACAATTATATCAATTATTCCGGCGACCAGGATTATCTCGCTCCTTATGGTTTCGAGGTGTTGCTTGCCTTGTCGCGTTTCTGGAGCCAGCGCATCAACTGGTCGGAAGAGAAAAAGAAATTCGTGATGCTGGGCGTTACCGGGCCAAATGAGTACGAGAACAATGTGAACAATAATTTTCACACCAACTACATGGCGGTTTGGACTTTAAAATATACGCTCGAAGCCATTGATTATTTGAAGAAAGAGCACCCGCTTTTATTCGAAGATCTGGTGAAAAAACTCAAACTGAAAGAGCTGAAAGAAACTTCGCGCTGGAAGAAGATCATAAAAGACATGTATTTTCCCTACGATTTTAACCGGAAAATCTACCTTCAGCAAGATGGTTTTCTCGATAAGGAACTGATTCCGGTAAGTCAGTTAAAACCTGAAGACCGGCCCATCAACCAGAAATGGTCGTGGGATCGGATTTTGCGTTCGCCCTACATCAAACAGGCCGATACATTGCAAAGTATATTCTGGTTCGAAGACGAATTCGACAAGGAAAGTCTGGAGCGGCATTTCGATTTTTACGAACCGCTCACGGTGCACGAATCGTCACTTTCGAGCTGTATCCATTCAATTCTGGCAGCCAGTTTGGGTCGTCAGGAGAAAGCATACGAAATGTATTTACGCACTGCCCGCCTCGATTTGGACGATTACAACAACGACACCTGCGACGGGCTTCACATCACCAGCATGGGCGGAACGTGGATGGCTTTTGTGCAGGGTTTTGGCGGTATGCGCGTACGAAATGGCCAGTTAAATTTTACCCCTTTTATTCCTGAAGGCTGGAACTCGTATTCTTTCCGCCTGAATTTCCGCGAAGCGCAACTGGAATTTAAGATGGACAAAAAGCAATTCATGGTTATCAATCACTCAAAGGTGAACATCGATTTGGTGGTTCACGGACAATCGTACCATTTGTTGGCAAAGAAAGAACTATTGATAAAACAATAACCACATAGGCACATAGAACACATAGAGGGAAAAAACTATGTGACCTATGTGTCTATGTGGTAAAAACAATAAATACATGAAAAAGCTATATCTATTTATTATCATTATCGCATTCAGCATTACCACTTTTGCGTTGAATGTTGACCGCGTTGAACCCACATTTTGGTGGGTAGGCATGAAAAATCCAACAGTTCAGTTAATGGTTCACGGGCAGGAAATTGCTGCAACGGAAATCACCCTGAATTATCCCGGCGTAAAGATCAAAACCATCAGTCGTCAGGAAAATCCCAATTACGTTTTTATCGATTTAACCATTTCTCCGGAAGCCAAAGCCGGAAGTTTTCCAATTCAATTCAGGAAAAGCAAAAAGGAAGTGGTTTCGTACAATTACGAATTGAAAAACCGCGAACCAAATTCGGCCAGTCGCAAGGGTTTCGACGGTTCGGATGTGATTTATTTGATAACTCCCGATCGTTTTGTAAATGGAAATCCGGCCAATGATGCGGTTGCCGGAATGAAAGAACTACCCAATCGTACCCACATGAATGGCCGCCACGGAGGCGACATTCAGGGAATAAAAAATAGTCTCGATTACCTGTCGAAGCTTGGTTTCACCTCCGTTTGGCTCAATCCGGTGCTCGAAAATAACATGACACAGGTTTCGTACCACGGCTATTCCACCACCGATTTTTACAAAGTTGATTCACGCTACGGGACCAACGAAGAATACCGCGAACTTGGGAAAGCGGTACATCAAAAAGGAATGAAACTGATGATGGATATGATTTTCAACCACATCGGTTCAGAACATTGGTGGATGGACGATATGCCCTCGGCTGATTGGCTCAATTATTATCCTGAATACAAAATTACCAGTCACCGGCGGACTGTAAATCAGGATCCGTACGCTTCGGAATCAGATAAACGGTTGATGGCCGACGGTTGGTTTGTGCCATCGATGCCCGACCTGAACCAGCGCAATCCATTCGTGTCAAACTACCTGATTCAGAACAGCATTTGGTGGACTGAATATTTGGGATTGGACGGAATTAGAATGGACACTTATCCGTATCCCGATAAATTGGCGATGGCCGACTGGACAAAACGAATAATGGACGAATACCCAGATTTTTACATTGTTGGCGAGGAATGGACAACCAATCCGGCGGTCGTATCTTACTGGCAAAAAGGTAAAATCAACCAGGACGGCTATGTTTCTTACCTTCCGGGATTAATGGATTTTCCGCTGAACAACGCTGTTGTGCAGGGCTTGAAGAATCCTGAAACCTGGGGAGGCGGACTGTTAACCATATACGAATCACTGGCCAACGACTTTTTATACGCCGATCCGGATAAACTGGTTATTTTTCCTGATAACCACGACATGTCGCGCATTTACACCCAACTGGGCGAAAATTACGATTTGTTGAAAATGAGCATTGCTTATTATGCCACCACCCGAGGTATTCCGCAGATTTTCTACGGAACAGAAATACTGATGTCGAATCCGGGAACCGAAGAACACGGCGTTATCCGCTCCGATTTTCCGGGAGGATGGGCTGGCGATCAGGTGAATGCATTTACCGGCGCAGGTTTGACCACACAGCAAAGGCAGGCGCAGGATTTTTTCAGCAAAATACTTAACTGGCGAAAAACCAGTGAGGTAATTCATTCAGGAAAACTAAAACATTTTGCTCCTGAAGATGGCGTTTATGTGTATTTCCGCTACAACCAATTCGGAAAAGTGATGGTTGTGCTGAATAAAAATACGTCAGAAAAGAGTTTGGATACCAGCCGTTTCAGCGAGATAATGGACAATTCTGTTTCAGGAAAAGAAATCATTTCAGGAACAACGATTACCGACCTGAAAAACCTGAAAGTACCTGCTATGTCGGCCATGATTATTGAACTGAAATAGGGAAAGTAGAGGCGCGATTCATCGGGACTTTTGAGTTTGGATTTAACAGGCGCGATTCATCGCGACTCTGGAGTTTGGATTTAACAGGCGCGATTCATCGCGACTATTTTTACAATAGAAAATTAGGATACAGTTCCGAAAATATTTAAAACCATAAAAATGAGAAAATTAACACAATTGCTTATCCTGCCTTTGCTGGCTTTGGCGATTTTCGCGTGCCAGCCTGCAGTAAAAACCGCTACAGTAACCACCGGCATTCCGGAGTGGACGAAAAATTCGGTGCTTTACGAAGTGAATATTCGCCAATATACGCCCGAAGGAACTTTCAAGGCTTTCGAAACTCACCTTCCACGCCTGAAAGAACTTGGAGTTGATATTCTGTGGATCATGCCGATTCATCCGATTTCGGAGAAAAACCGCAAAGGGAGTTTGGGTTCGTATTACGCCGTGAAAGATTACAAGGGAATCAATCCTGAATTTGGAACGATAGACGATTTTAAAGCTTTGGTAAACAAAGCACACGAAATGGGTTTCAAAGTGATTATCGACTGGGTTGCCAACCACACCGGATGGGATAATCAGTGGATTACCGATCATCCGGAATGGTACACAATGGATTCGCTGGGCAATATCATTCCGCCAAATCCTGATTGGTCGGATATTGCCGATCTGAACTTTGATTCGCAACCGATGCGTCGCGCCATGATTGACGCGATGGATTTTTGGGTTCGCGAAACCAACATCGACGGATTCCGCTGCGATGTGGCCTGGGGCGTTCCGCAGGATTTCTGGGAAGCAGCAACAGCTTCGCTCGACTCGATTAAACCGGTTTACATGCTGGCAGAAGACGAAGATCATCCGGAATTACTGGAAAAGGCATTCGAATCGAATTACGCCTGGAAATTGCACCACATTTTGAATGAGGTTGCACAAGGCAAGAAAACTGCTGCCGATATTCAGAAATATTACATGGATTCGGTTAGCAGATATGCTCCCGGTTCATTCCCAATGCAGTTTATTACCAACCACGACGAAAACAGCTGGCAGGGAACCGAATACGAACGCATGGGCGAGGCTGTTAAAACTTTTGCCGCGCTAACTTTTACCATCGAAGGTATTCCGTTGCTTTACAGCGGACAGGAAGCCGGTTTAAGCAAGCGTTTACTGTTTTTTGAAAAAGATACCATCAATTGGAACAATATGGAAATGCAGAAATATTATCAATCGCTTATCAGCCTGAAAAAGAGCAATGCAGCCCTTTGGAACGGAGCGGCAGGAGCGCCAAAGGTATTTGTTGAAACCTCGGCTCCACAAAACGTGCTTGCTTTTATCCGCGAAAAAGACAACAATCAGGTTTTGGCCATCTTCAATTTATCAGCAGAACCGGTTGAGGCAACAATTCAACTGCCGCAAGCTGGCGATTATCAGGAATATTTTTCAGGAGAAACGAAAAACCTAAAAAAAGGTACGACCGTAAAACTTGACAAATGGGGCTACCAGATATTTGTCAGGAATTAAAGATTTGGTTTTAAGGGGTTTATGGTTTGGTTAGTTAAAAGCCTGTCTGTAATAGACAGGCTTTTTTACGTTCTCTAAATTCCAACGCCTTCCATCGATTTTTCGAGCTCGTCGGCTTGTTGCAGGAATTGGTCAACACTCAGTTCCCTGAAATAAACCAATCCGTGGGTTGCCCTTACCAGCGGTTTTTCGTGCTGATAAAAGAAGTTTTTACCCAGCAGCAACTGAATTTGCTTGAGTTGTTCAACCCAAACCCTTTGGGTAAGCTGGCTGAATTTTCCGTCGAGCTGATAACTTGGAAACGATGCATTTACCTGGCTCAAATAACATTGCGTGAATGATGTGTCGAGAATTGCAAGCGCGTTGAGCGAAACCGGAACAATCACCTCAGTATCTGCCGGATGGTAGCGGAACCAAACATTTCGGTAACCTATCACCCTCAGTTTCGATAAATCTTCTTCTTTCCGCCATTCTTTTACAGCTGCGGCGATGGCTTTCAGAACTTTGTAATGCGTATCCGGTCCACTTCCTTCAGGATCCATTGCCAGACTGATTACAGTTGGTTTGTATTTCCTGAATTCTTCAAGAATAGGCTGCACATCGCGGTTTGCATCGGGCTGTTCGGTAAAAGTATCGCCTTTGTAAAATCCCAGGCGCAAATGATGAACACTTTCAACCGGAACACCGAAATGTGCCCAGACCAGCTCTTCTTCCATTTCGCGAAGCATTCCCTTCAACTTCTGAATTTCAGGTGGATTTTTACCTCCGTCGTAACTGTTGCGTAAATTATCCAGAATTTTGATGATGGTCATTATCAGTTGTTCCTCGCTTTTTACCTTCCAAATCTCAACAACCGAACGTACCAGACGGTGACAAACCCCGCGGCGTTGCTCTGCAGAATCGTTGGCAGCCACACTGTCGAGGTAATGGTAAATGTCTTTGTCCCATTTGTATTTATATCCTTCTTCAAAGAAATCAGGGAATTTTACCATCTGTATTTTACCATCGCTGATCAGGTTGAGCGTATCAGTCAGTAAATCTATTACATACTGGTTTATTACAGCAGTAAATCCTGAAGTCAGTACCGAAAAATGGAACTTGTTGCTGGCGTCGCGCAATTGCCGGTTGGTGTGAGGCATAATTCCAAGCATAATATCGTCGTGGTGTGGACCTGTATGATAAAAAACCTGGTTTGATTCACGTTCCATTCCTTTGTTGAATTTCGCTGTTACGGAATCAATTACCGATTGAACTGTATTTTCGTCCAGGTTCGGGATCAGACTGCAATATCTGTCTGCCTTCAGGTCTTCCACAGTAATTCGGTGTCCGAACTTGTTGATTTTCGGGCAAAGGTCGATGATGGCACGTTCCGTTTTCTGATGTGTCCATTCGCCGGTTTGGTAATATTTATCAACGCTGTCGGTAAGTTTTACGGCTGCACCGGTGGTCAGGTAAAAGCGGCTGTTGGGCAGTTTATGCAGGCAACTTCCGGGGTATTGATTGGATGGTTCATTTTCGAGCGCATCTTTTATCACATCGGCTTTTGCTTCGCCGGCGGCAAAAACAATGGCCACTGCATCAGGATTGTAGGTGATGGTTTCGAGCCCGATGGTAATAACCAGCCGGTTGCGCGAAACTTCGATGCCGCCCAAATCACCTGCTGCCACTGCCTGTGTTTCGAAGTTGGTGGCTGTTAACCGGGTGGTCGAAAAATGATCGGAACCTCTGGTGTTGAATGCGATATGTCCATCAGGCCCGATGCTGCCAAGCCAAAAACCGATTCCGTCTTTTTCACGAATTTGTTGTTCATAAGCCGAGCACCAATCGTCGATCAGAAGAATTGATTTTTGCTGAAGCTTTTCGACCGGTGATTTGGCATCGCGGTAACGAAGCGACAAATCAAGAATCAGGTTTGGAAATACTTCGTTGTATGTTTTGCCTTCAGCCAAAATAATTTGATCTGAATTGATCAGCAATGCCTTTTTCGGGTCGAGTCCGAAACCATTGATGTAATAATTCTCTACATAGTTACAGAAACTGTTGTGCTGTTTCGACGAAATCGGGTAAAATTCATCCGTCTGTACAAACTGAAGTCCGCGCAGATCGGGTTTTTTTACTCCTGAAAGTCCATAAGAACCCAGCAATTCCTGACCCTTTTTGTTGTCCCAGTTTTCAAGAAAAAAATGCGTGTATTTCAGAAAATATTCCGAGGTTTTTCCGGTAGGAAGGCTGATTACCCCATTTGGATTTTCATTGATCCATTCGAGAAAGCGCAGGGAAGCCAACATTCCCAATTTCGGAAAGTTCTCAACTGTAATGTAAGGCATTTTGGTGGTTATTTGGTCAATTCCTGCTTGTTTCAGAAAGATTTTTTCAACCTGGCTAAACTGATTTGTAATCATTTGTATGAATTTTTAGATGTTATTGTCTTATTTTTTATCTAGTACCCGTTCGAGCAATAACGCTGCAACACCTTGTATGCCAGCCTGACTGCCAAGTTCCGATACTTTGATTTCAATTTCATTGCCCAATTCAGGATTACAGAAAATATGAATCGCCTGCTGAATGGGTGGAAGAATAAACTGGCTGGCTTCTGAAATCTGGCCGCCCAGAATGATTGATTCCGGATTAAAAATCTGGATGAGGTAGGCCATTCCTTTTCCGAGCCATTGCCCGACATTGGCCAACATCGAAATCGAAAACTGATCGCCCATATTGGCTGCCCGAACAACATTTATGATATCAATCTTTTCCGGATTTTCGTCAACCAGCTTGCCAAGCAACGACGATCGTTTTTCTTTCAACCCTTCTTTTGCCATGCGGACAATCGCCGTTCCTGAAGCAATTGTTTCGAGACAACCTGTTTTACCGCATTTGCATAAAATTCCATTGTCAACCATCGGCAAATGACCGAATTCACCGGCAAATCCGTCGCGACCTTTGTACAGTTTGCCGTTTACAATGATGCCCAGCCCAATTCCCCAATCGAGGTGAACCGTGAGCACATTGCGTTTTAATTGGGCGGCTCCAAAGCGAAGCTCAGCAAAAGCGCGTGTTTTGGCATCATTTTCAATCAGAACTTCCATCCCGAATTTTTTCCTGAAAACTTCAGCAACTGGTCGGTTGGATACCAAATAAGTTTTGTTGATACCAGTTTCAGAATCAACCAGACCGGGCATTTCGAGGCCGATGCCCAATATTTTTTCCCTTGCAATTTGCTTTTCCTGAATGATATTTTCGGTAAACTGAACGATCGGATCAACGATGGAGATTCCGTGGGTAATGGTGAGTGGAAGAATATGGTCGCCGGTAATTTTTTGGTTTTTCGCGTTGAAAATAGCTACGGAAGTTTGGTAAATATTGATTGAAATACCTACAATGTAAAAGGCGTCTTCCTTGTTGCCATACAAGTTGGGCCGCCTCCCACCACTCGAATTTCCCTGTCCGAGTTCCTCAATCATTCCTTCATTCTTTAATTCATTCAGCAGACTGATAATTTTGGGAGTACTAAGTTTTACATACCTGCCCAAATCGGTGTTCGTCATCGCTCCATAAAGAAACAGATGCTTGATAATCTTGCGTTTTTGTGAGTTGTTTTTTTGCTCCACGAGATTCATGTCGCTTTCAGAAGAATATTTTTCTGGAGGAAAATTCATCGTTTTATAGATTATCCCGGTTTTTAAACGGAACAAAGATATTGTATTTATTTTTTAAATGCAGCAACACTTTTGTTAAAAAATTAAAAAGATATAAAATTGGTATGACCAATTGCAAGCCATGATCGAAGTTGAAGGAAATTCAGAAGAAATAAAAAACCAGCCTGTATTGAAGCTGGAATATGAAGTTACAAACCTGACTGTTGCTCCGGGCGAAGCTTTACAAATAGTATTGGAAGCTTATAATTTTTAAAAAGTGAAAAGCGGTGGTTTAGCCACCGCTTTTCACTAAACAAACAACTAAAATTACCTTACGAACTTTGCTTTTTGTACCAAAAACCAATCAACCCAAATAAGTCCAAAAATAGAAAATAATCTGCAAAGTCAATTGTGATTACGGTAAGCAAACTTTCATTGTTTCATTTACCAGTAAAAATTAACAATTATTAGCAGAAATAAATTCTCAAAAAGCCGGTTCGGCCTGAAAATGAATGGTTTAAATTTTAAAGAATATTTTCCTTTTGAACAGCCAATAACAGAGACCCCATTCGGCAGCAAGAATCACCAGACAGGTAAATAAATTCAATATAAAATCTGACACTCCGGTCCACTGAAGTATTCCCTTTGAGAATATGGCTATGAATTTATTCAACCACTGACCTCCAACCGTCTGGGAAAACACATAAATAAAAATGGAATTGGTGCCAACTACTGTAAATATGAAAATCCAGTTTTTATATCCTTTGATATCGATCAGCCAGTAGCTAAGTGCGAGGCCGATGAGCGCCCAACCTCCGGATGCAAAAACAAATGAAGCGGTTGCAATTCGTTTTATAATTGGTGTAATTCCAGTCCAATCGAGCCCAAATCCTATTACGAGGGCAATGGCGCCGGCAATCAGGAGGGTTTTAAATTTAATGTTTTGGCTAATATCCTTAATTAAAAGTTGTCCGGCCAACACGCCCCAAATGGTATGGGCTGCAGTTGGCAGGCAGTTAATTGCAACCCAACCCCCGCCATTGTTGATTTTGCCCATTAAAACCATGTCCATCCAGCTTCCGAAATTTTTGTCGATTACCCAGAGCTGATTGTACCCTTCTACCGGGAAATTCCGGTACAATAAATCGGTTATCAGCAGCAGAAAAACCGAAACGGCCAATTGCACTTTTGCCGGATATTTCATCAGGAAATATGCAATCGGAATGGTAACCGCGAGTTGTGACAGCACATTCCAAAGTTCCCAAACAAGTTTTTTGTTGTATCCGCAGTGCAGCCCAACGCCAAATGCCAGCAGGATGAACGACCGCTGTATAATGTGACGTGTAATTGTTCCATGGGATTCACCTTTCGAAACGCGGTTTCTGTAGGAAAATGGCATCGCAATCCCAACAATAAACATGAAAAATGGCTGTATCAGATCCCAGAATCGTAGCCCATGCCACGGATGGTGCTCAAACTGAATGAAAAAATGTTCAAGAAAAGTACCTTGAATTGGATCCTGAACCAATGTCCACCAAAGTCCGGTTCCTTCTGCAATCAGCAGAAACATTGTTAATCCGCGAAAGAAATCAAGAGAAAGCAACCGTGTGGAAGCTTGGTCAGGGGAAATTGCTGGCATAGGTTTGGTTTTATTGTTAGCAACCAAATGTAGGTATTTCAGTATTCACAGCAACTTTGGCTGAAATTTATTTGGGATGTTTAAAAACAATCGGTGACTAAATTCTGAAGCCCTTCAATCGTTAAAACCATTTTCTCTTTCTGAAATAAACAAGTAAACTGAAGGTGATCAGGAATGAAATGATCCAGAAATACAGGTATCCGAATTTAAATTTCAGTTCAGGAAAATGTTCGAAATTCATGCCATAGACGCCTGCTAAAAAAGTTAATGGGATAAAGAAAGCGGAGAAAACAGTCAGTACTTTCATAATTTCATTGGCTCTGCTGTCCAAGGTGGCATGATAAATCATCATTTGGTCGTTTAGCATAACCTGATAAATTTCGATGGTTTCAGTAGCCTGTACAACCAGATCGTTCAGGTCGCGAAAGTATTTCAGGTTATCTTCGGCAATAAAACCCGATTCATTTTCAATCAGGTGGAGTACAATTTCTTTTACCGGCCGGATGTTTTTCCGCAGAAAATTAATTTCGGTTTTGTGCCTGTATATTTCCTGCATCAGCCCTTTTTGTTTGGGAATAAAAATTCGGGGTTCCATTTTTTCAATAATATCCCCAAGTATTTCTATAGTAATCAGGTAATTATCAACAATTGTGTCAAGCAAAACATAGGTAAGGTAATCGGTACTTTTTCTTCTGACTCTGCCGTTGCCTTTTCTAATTCGTTCGCGAATATGGTCAAACTGGTCGCCCGTTCGCTCCTGAAGCGTAATGAGGTAGGTATCGTCCAGAATCATAGAAATTTGTTCAGAACTGAGCTTCTGGGTTTTATCATCGTAATCAAGCGCCTTTAAAATGATCACCAGCAGTTCGTCTGTTTCAGCAAATTTAGGGCGCTGGCCTGTGTCGAGCATATCTTCTAGCAACAGACCATGAATATTGAACTGTTCGCCCAATTTTCGCATCATTTCCTCGTCGTGCAAGCCATCGATGTTGATCCAGGTCACCGAGTTTTCAGCAATGAGTGATTTGCAATCTTCCAGGTTTTCAGGTTCTGTCTCTACCAATTCGTCATTGGTATAATGCATTAGCAGAATCTTGGGGCGGTCAATTTTTTTTACTCCCAAATGAATGAGTGAACCAGGTATTCCTCCTGAAGCTTTTTTTCGGTCGTTTAGAAATTTTGCCATTGAAGATTTTTACTATTGACGATTCATTATTGTGATTAAACAATCCTCTTTATTCTGAATCTGCCTCCGGATCCACATTTTTATGGCTATATCTGTCAGGTACAAAAGTCTGATCAGAAATGGGTGGCCTGACGTATGCCGGATGTTCTTTTCGCGGCGGTAAAACGATCAGATCATAGGGAACTTCTTCGTATGGAATAAGGCTCAGCAGGTGGCTGATACAATTTAACCGTGCCAGCTTTTGGTTGTCGGACGGAACCACGTACCAGGGTGATTCTTCAAGATCCGTTTGCTTAAACATTTCATCCTTCGCTTTGGAGTATTCAACCCACTTTTCACGCGATGAAACATCCATTGGGCTTAGCTTCCATCTTTTCATCGGATCTTTTAATCTTTCCTGAAAACGAATTTCCTGCTCTTCGTCAGATACCGAAAACCAGTATTTGATCAGGATAATTCCTGAACGCATTAACATCTTCTCAAATTCGGGGCAGCTTCTGAAAAATTCCTGGTATTCTTCTTCGGTACAAAATCCCATCACATGTTCAACTCCGGCGCGGTTGTACCAGCTCCGGTCGAACAAAACAATTTCGCCGGCCGATGGAAGATGCCTTGCATACCGCTGAAAATACCATTCCGACTTTTCTTTTTCGGTTGGAGTGCCAAGAGCAGCTATCCGGCAAATTCGCGGATTAAGTGGTCCGGTGATCCGTTTGATTACTCCACCTTTGCCCGCTGCATCCCTGCCTTCAAACAAAACAGCCACTTTTATATGTTTAAGTTTTACCCACTCCTGAAGTTTGACTAACTCATATTCAAGCATTTCAAGCTCTTTCTCATATCTTTTGTCACTGATCAGTTTATGATCTTTCTTTTCAGGTTCAACATGTTTAGAATCTTTCCCTTCATGTTTCGCGTGGTGTTTTTCTGAATTTTTACCCATAATAATGATGTTTAAAACCGTCATTTAAAGAATTTGAAAATTACAAAATGTCGGACAGTATATCAACAGCTATTCCACGGATTAAGAATTTCACCTTTACAAAGAGAGATGAAATCCCTATTTTAAGTGATGTGATGGATTTGGGAAAATGTTTTTGAGTGAAAGAATTGAAAAACAGGTATTTTTGTTAGATTTGAATTAGAATTAACATTGTAAAAATACTTCAAGCCTAACTTAAAATCAGCATCATGAAATATTGTCAAAAGTGTGGTAATCAATTGTCTGACACATCGAAATTTTGTTCGAGTTGTGGTGAAAAAGTAGAAATTTCAAAGAATATTGAAACTGATGAAATCCAATCTAAAACAAAAAAGAAAGAGTTAAAAACAAAAATTATTTACCATAAATCGAATTGGGGCTATCAAGCTTTAATGGTTTCAGTAGTTTTATTATTGCTGTTATTTTCTTATTCAAAAAATCCAACAAAAGAAGATTTCATGAATGAAGTTGCCAGTAAATATTATGCAAAAGTTAGCAATGATATACAACAGAATGGGCTGGGTTCTATATTTGAATCAATACTCGGGACCTCAATAGAGGTATTGAAAGATCCATCTGTTGATCGTAATGATTTTTTGATATTCAGCAAATTTCACTTTAGAGATTTTGAAGCAATAGGATTTTGGGGAAATATTTATTTTACCAAAGGTAAAACCAATCCTGAAATTCAATCTACTCAACAACAACCATCGCAACAACGACCTAGTGGAGGCAGTGAAAGTAAACCTGAGTTTGAAAATACCGCTGAAGGGTTGAGATCCTATTTAAAAGCCAGTTGGATTGGAATTCCAGTTGAAAATATTATAGTAACGCCAATTGATAAAAATAATTGGAAAATACATGTTCTACCAACAAAGGAATATCCTGATGGGTTTGAAGACCAAGTTGCAACATATGCTAATGGTACATTTAGCTCAAAATAAAAAATAAAATTTAAAAATAAAAAATTCTTTTCCTAATATTTATTTGTAGAATCTATGGTTTGGTCGCCATATGATGATAATTAGAAATAACGAAAAAGAGGTAGTTCTTCGAGGTTTAGAAAATATTTAAGGGAAACTGTTAAAGGTTATTGAGATGTATAATGCAATGCTTGAAAAACTTCAATATGGAAAAAATTAACATAAAAATTGTTTTAATTGGAATTCCAATAGAAAAAGTAGATTGTAGGTATTTATCTAAATGGAATTCCATACTTTTTAAAATAGACAAAGAAGCCTTGTTATTCTCAAATTTAAGTAATTTAAGCCATTTAGGTTTTGACGGAATACATCTCTCAAATATCTTAATTTCTGGAATACTTGAAAACAATGTAATTCCTTGTGACCTGATTATTGGAATTACGGACAGAAAATTAGATGGAGATTGGTTTACTCAAAGAATTACTGATAAATCATTTATAATTTCTTTTTTCGGGTTTGAAGACGATCTCAGAATGAGTGAAATCCCTTTAGAGAACTTTATTTTAAGATTTATTTATCCTTTTTGTTTAATTTATCTTAATAATAAGAATAGAATTCCAGAACAAGAGAAAGCATTAATACATCCCGATTCTCAGAGATGTATTTTTGATTTTATGAAATATAAAAGTGATGTAATGGTTACTTTAATAAAACCAAAGATTAGTGCACATAGTAAAGCTAACTTTACTGTAGCTTGTCCAGTTGGGTTTTTAGAAAATATAGAAAATGAGTTGCAAAAATTAAATGTAAAATTATTTTATCGAATAATGAAGTGGATTAAAAGAAAACCAATTTTTGCAATTTTAATTTCGGGATTATTTGCATTAGTTATCAATATTATAGCTGCATTTGTTTATGGTTTTATTTGCAATCTGGCACATTAGATTTAGTGCGTTTGTGGTCAGCGGCTCGTAGTATAGAATGCAAGTAAATTTATACATGGTAGTGAATCAAAGAAAATTCCGTACAAAAAATTGCTTTAAAACATCAAGCGTAAAACATCAAGAAAGGATTCTATTTATACAAAAGAGATGGAATGTCTGAAAACATAGATTCTCAGATTTACATGTCGTTGCGCTGCACTTTTTTGAAAACTCACTGACTAAATTTCTACAAATATTTTGAGGCGCTGCTGCTTTATATTTTGACAACGTGCAGAATTTGTATTGGCGTGCTCCCTTCCCAATTTTGGGGAAGGGTTGGGGATGGGGCTTTTAATTTCTACATTTGCACCCTAATTATATTTTGATTTTGGAGCGGAAGGATTTTAGGAAGCTTTTCAGGAAGCATGATTTGCTTGGCGAATTGTGCGTATTACTGAATACCCCGGGTGAAAAGGTTCACTTGCAGGGACTTGTTGGCTCATCGCGAAGCATTCTGGCATGTTTACTTTCAGAAGAAATACCTAAAACATTTGTTATTTGCCTGAACGACAGGGAAGAAGCCGCCTATTTTTACGACGACCTGAATACGCTTGCATCCGAAGTGGAAGCTTTGTTTTTTCCGTCGTCGTACAAACGGTCGGTGCATTACGAAACCATTGAGCAGGAAAATATAATTCTCCGAACTGAGGTTCTCAATAAGTTAAAAGACGGAAAACAATTGGTCATAGTCACTTATCCTGAAGCTTTGGTCGAAAAAGTAATTTCGGGAGAAGGGCTGGCTGCCAATACTTTTCAGGTGTCGAAAGGCGATAAATTGTCGCTTGAATTTGTGAACGAAGTGCTTTTTGAATACGGTTTCGAGCGGGTTGATTTCGTTTATGAGCCCGGCCAGTATTCCATTCGCGGAGGAATTGTGGATATCTATTCATTTTCGAACGAAGATCCGTATCGCATCGACTTTTTTGGCGATGAGGTGGATTCAATCCGCAGTTTCAACATCGACAACCAAATGTCGAAAGAACCACATACGCGCATCAGCATCATTCCAAACATTCAGGAAGATCTGAAAGACGAGGAACGCATCAGTTTCCTTGATTTCATTCCGGAGAATGCTATTTTTCTACTGAATGATGTTCAACTGATTGCCGATCAGATGGAATACAATTTCAGCCAAACCATCGAAAAGGCCGAAACGGAAGAGGACCGAAAGAAATGGTTTACCAGGTTACTTTCAGGAAAAACATTTTCAAAAGAAATTAAGCGTTTTACCTGTGCCGGATTTGGCCAGAAACATTTTTTCAGCAATTCAAAAACCGTCACTTTTCAAACCGGACGTCAACCTGTTTTCAACAAAAACTTTGACATGCTGGCCGAAAACCTGATCGACTATCAGAATTTCGGTTTCACCAATTATATTCTATCTACCAATGTGTCGCAAACCGACCGCTTGCAGGCAATTTTTGATGACAAAGGTCTGGAAGTAAAATTCAGGCCGGTAAATTTTACCCTGCACGAAGGATTCATCGACCGCGACCTGAAAATTTGCTGTTATACCGATCATCAGATTTTTGAACGTTACCACCGCTTCGAGATCAAAACGCGCAAAGCCGAACGCGACAGCATCACTTTTAAAGAGCTGAACAAACTGCATCAGGGCGATTACGTGGTGCATGTCGATCACGGAATCGGAAAATTTATGGGTTTGGTTAAAACCGAGGTTGACGGTAAACTTCAGGAGGCAATCCGGCTAAGTTACAAAGACAACGATGTGCTGCTGGTAAGTATTCACAACCTGCACCGCATCTCGAAATTCAAGGGAAAGGAAGGAACCGAGCCGAACATCAGCAAACTGGGAAGCGGCGTTTGGCAAAAGCTGAAGGACCGCACCAAGCTGAAGGTGAAAGACATCGCCAAAGAATTGATTGAGCTTTACGCAGCCCGCCGTCAGGAGCGTGGTTTTGCTTTTTCGCCCGATTCGTACCTTCAGACCGAACTGGAAGCTTCGTTTATTTACGAAGACACGCCCGACCAGATGAAATCGACCATTGCCGTGAAGGAAGATATGGAAAAGGAGATACCGATGGATCGGCTTGTTTGCGGTGACGTGGGTTTCGGGAAAACCGAAATTGCCATTCGCGCTGCGTTTAAAGCGGTGGCCGACAGCAAACAGGTTGCAGTGCTGGTTCCAACTACCATTTTGGCGCTTCAGCATTTCAGAACTTTTACCGATAGGCTTGCAGAATTTCCGGCAAAGGTTGAATACATTAGTCGTCTGCGGAAACCTGCTGACGTGAAACAGGTTTTGGCCGAAACCAAAGCCGGAAAAGTGGATATACTGATCGGCACGCACAAGCTGGTCAGCAAGGAAGTTGCCTTTAAAGATCTGGGTTTGCTAATTGTGGATGAGGAACAGAAATTCGGTGTTTCGGTGAAAGAAAAGCTGAAACAAATGAAGCTGAATGTGGACACGCTCACGCTGACAGCCACACCGATTCCGCGAACGCTGCAATTTTCGATGATGGGCGCCCGCGATTTGTCGATCATACAAACGCCGCCGCCCAACCGGTATCCGATTGCTACTGAATTGCATGGATTCAGCGAGGAAATTATCCGGGAGGCGATTCAATATGAAATGGCACGTGAAGGGCAGGTATTTTTTATACACAACCGGGTGTCGAACATTTACGAAGTTGAAACAGTGATCCGCAAATTGGTACCGGGAGTTCGCACGGTGGTTGGTCACGGGCAAATGGACGGACCGAAACTTGAAAAGCTGATGATGGATTTTATCAACGGCGAATTCGATGTGCTGATTGCCACGACCATCATCGAATCGGGTCTCGACATTCCGAATGCAAATACCATTATCATCAATCATGCAGAAAACTTCGGACTGAGCGATTTGCACCAATTGCGTGGTCGGGTAGGGCGCTCCAACAAAAAAGCGTTCTGTTACCTGCTGGCTCCTCCGCTTTCAACGCTTACTCCTGAAGCACGCCGCCGTTTGCGGGCCATCGAAGAGTTTTCGGAACTGGGAAGCGGTTTCAACATTGCCATGCAGGATTTAGACATTCGCGGCGCCGGAAACCTTTTGGGTGCCGAACAGAGCGGGTTTATTGCCGACATTGGTTTCGAAACCTATCACCGAATCTTGAACGAAGCCATTCAGGAGCTGAAACAAACCGATTTTAAAGAGCTTTTCAAGGACGAAAAAGAAGATTCATCGCAGGCATTCCTGAAGCTGAAATTTGGCAGCGATTGCCAGATTGATACCGATATGCAATTGCTGTTTCCGGATAGTTACATTCAGAGTATTTCGGAACGCATGTTGCTTTACCGCGAACTCGACAATATAGAAACCGAAGAAGCTTTGGTGCAGTTCGAAGCCGGTCTGGCCGACCGCTTTGGCAAATTGCCTCCGGAAAGTATTGAACTGATTGAAGTGGTGCGCCTCCGCCGTGTAGCCGTTGAATTGGGAATGGAGAAAATCATCCTGAAGCACCACAAAATGGTTTGCCAGTTTATTTCCAAACCGCAATCGGTTTATTATCAATCGCCGGTATTTGGCAAAGTACTGCAATTCGTGCAAACCCATCCCCAAATTTGCCGCATGAAAGAAGGCAACAACAAACTATCACTCACCTTCGAAAAAGTAAAAAGTGTAAAGCGGGCGAAAGAGATTTTGGAGGGAGTTGGGGAATAGTTAAAATCTGATTTTTTTAGGATCTTGCCTTGTATCGTATATTCTTAAAATGTCAATGTATTCTTTCCTGTCGCGGTAAAACAAAGTGTTATGCATTGTGATGACACATTTTCTAGCCTTTTTTCTACTATGGATTATTGGAAATTGTTTGGGATTTATGGAAATCTGATTGACAAGTTTATCTGTGATTTCAACAAACTCATGTACAACTTTATCATCCCAATTTGAATGAAGGTATCCAATAATGGATTCTAAATCCTTTTCAGATAAAGGCGACCAAACGATAAGTTTAGGCATTGGTGTATTTCTTGCGGATGTTGGCCATCACTTCTTCATGAGGAATTCCTTTTCCTGAATCTATTTCTTCAATAGCATCTGTAATTCCTTGTTTCTGTTCCTCTGTCAGTTTTTCCCAATCACCAACATCTCTTTTTTCATTGATGAAATTTACCAAAACCCCATAGAATTCTTCCAAGCGGTTCTTCTCCAAAGAATCAATTTGCCGGAATATTTTCAGTTTTAAATCAGATACAGTCATAACTTTTCTTTTTCCAAAAGTACTAAATTTCAATATCGTAGGTTCCGGATTAACCCATTTTTCAATGATTGGATTTAATGATCCTGGTCTTCCCCTCTAAATCGACCTTGCCTTATTCTTCAACTTCAGCCGTGATATCGTCAAGCAGGAGCATATTCAGCATTTCGACGAGTCTTTTCAAGGACTTCTTTAAACGATGATTTGGATTGAATTCTAATCAGGTGTTCAAATCTGCCAAATCCTTTAAAAGTTGATTGGCTTTAGGCTTCAATATTTCTATCCTAATTGTTTCCTAACATTTCGTTCATTCGGTGATGAATCTATGTTTATTGTTATCCCACCAATTTTTGTTTACCTCTTTTGCAAGAGCATCAACATCTGATTGTTTTGCCTGACTACTTGCTGTAAGTTCCTGATATATCAGATAATCGAGAAGACGCTGTAATAAATACAGAATGGGTTTTCCCGAGAAATTTCCCACGAAGAACATACTTTTCAACTGCAAACTACTCACCAGATTGTTCTAATATTGAATCAAATATTTTTTCACTAAATCTGAAATTAGTTTTTCTAATTTTATCAAGTATTGGTTTAACACTCTCTAAAATTCCTACTTGTTTTGCTCTTAGAATTAATCCGAATGTGCCTGAATATCTTAGATTTAGTTTGTCAGCGATTTTTCTTCCTTTAAGATCGTCTAATATCAGTATTGAATTAGCAATCTCGAAAGACAAAGCAATTGCACTTGCCTCGCCCTCATCTAAATCCATCTCAAGCAACTTTTGATAATGCTTGTCAGAAGGTTCCTTTACTTTGATCCAATCAGGTAATTTTTGTCCAAACTCGCGTGCTATAATCTGGGTAATAAAAACATTTTTGCCCAACTTATCAAGTAGTTCTAACTCATCAATCTTGTGAAGAAGTATCAGGCAACTTGTATCGGAAATAATAATCTCAGAATTGAGCTGCATCTCTTGAAATATCAGAGTATGGATAATTTATTAATGAAACATTGTAGTCAGCTAATATCTCAGAAAACGCGATTTTTGATAATCCAGCAAGAGAAGCTGCCTGTCCCAAAGAAAGCTTCCCAATTTCATACATCTTTGCTGCTAAAAATCTCTTAGTATCTGTCTCATTGAGATTTAAACTATCCGGTATATTTAAAGTCAGATGTTTCATGTGTCAAATTTAGTAAAAATACTTTATTGATTTTCTTCGCCGCGATACCCGATGCTGTTGCCTAACGCCTTTCGCTGCTTCTGATATCACGAATGCGGGCAAGTTGTTCCTCAAAATAATCTTTACCAAAAATGTTGTTCGGGTTTTTCAGCCGTTCATCATCCATTGTAAAACCTTTGATAATGTACTCTTTCAACCGCTCGGTAGCCCATATACGAAAAGCTGTTGCCTGACTGCTGTTTACGCGATAACCCACTGAAATAATTGCATCGAGATTGTAAAATTTTATAATTGATTCCTGAGTCTTTCCTTTAATTGCGCCGTGTTGAGTGGTATGTGCAAAATTTGCACATACCAAATGCTCGTTTAATTCTCCTGACTTGAAAATATTGCCAATGTGCTTGGTTACAACCGTTCTATCTACACCAAACAAATCGGCTATTTTTTGCTGAGTAAGCCAGATTGTTTCGTTTTGCAAATAAATTTCAACCTTTACATTGCCATTGGGCGTGGTGTAAAGTAATATTTCATTAAAACCTTCGCTTGCCTGTTTTATTTTTTTTGCCATTGTAGATGTGTTGTTTCACTAACATTTCGGAGGATCTAAATGCTTGATAATCAGCATTTGCATATTATTATTAAATAACGTTAAATATCTGATATTTAATGAATTAAATTTACTAAAAAAGTTGCATATTTCGACATAAGTCACTATATTTGAAGTGATTACAAACAAAAGTCGTAAAATATGAGAAATATGCAACACAACAAAAGTATAACTAATTTTTCAGAGATAGGAGTATTTGCAAAGGATTCTGAAACGCTTGCCAGTAGCTTGTCGGAAGTCA
>JAUYMU010000017.1 GCA_030698405.1 Bacteroidota bacterium | reverse complement strand
TCAAATTTAGGTGGCGAAAATTACGGCAACTAATCAATAGGCTTAAAAATGTATTGGTGGTAACCGAAAAAGTCAGCCTATTATGAGTAATTATGTACACATTTCGAAAAAATAGGTAGTTTTCTTAAAGACACTAAATAAAACTGAAAATGATCGGATAAATATATTTTCTTAATTTTAGAACATCGAAATCTTAAAACCGACTAAACTAAAACTAATCATGAATCGAATTTTACTACTTATTGCCTTCTTCGGAATCTGGTCATTATCTCAAGCTCAGGAAACTAAATGGCAAGGCCCATCGGTTGACTTCAAAAACGGGAAGTTAAAAGTTTCGGACAACAAACGATTCCTCGAATTTGAAAACGGTGCAAAGTTCTTCTATCTCGCTGATACTGGTTGGGAATTATTTCACCGGCTTGATAAGAAAGATTCAGAAAAATACCTCGAAAACCGCCGTGAGAAGGGATTTACTGTTATTCAGGCAGTAGCTTTGGCCGAACTCGACGGACTGAATACACCCAATATGGAAGGTGAAAAACCTTTGATTAACAACGACCTGACGAAACCCAATGAAAAGTATTTTGCTCATGTGGATTGGGTGATCAAAAAGGCCGAAGAGAAAGGCATGTTTATCGGTCTGCTTCCCACCTGGGGCGACAAAGTTGACAAACAATGGGGAGTCGGACCAGTAATTTTCAATAAAGAGAATGCGTTTCAATTCGGTAAATGGATTGGAACCCGCTACAAAGATTTTCCGAACATCATATGGATAAACGGTGGCGACCGGCAAGGTGGCGGTGCCAACCTCGAAATTTGGAATGCACTGGCCAACGGAATTAAATCGGTGGATAAAAATCACCTGATGACTTTTCACCCAATGGGTGGAAACAGCTCCTCAAAATGGTTTCACAATCAGGACTGGCTCGATTTTAACATGTTGCAAACCGGGCACGGCGAACGTTCGTATGCTGCCTATAAAAAATTACTACTTCCGGATTACCAGCTTCAGCCAACAAAACCAACCTTTGATGGAGAACCACGCTACGAAGATCATCCGCACGACTGGAAGCCCGAGATTCTGGGCTGGTTCGACGATGCCGATGTTCGTCAGGCAGCCTACTGGAATCTGTTCTCCGGAGGTTTTGGCCATACCTACGGATGCCACGCCATCTGGCAAATGCTCACTCCTGAAAGAAAACCTGTTGGTTTTGCCCGTCATACCTGGTACGATGATCTGGATTTGCCCGGAGCCTTTGACATGCTCAATATGCGCCGCCTGATGGAAAGCCGCCCGATGACGGAACGAATTCCATTTCAGGAATTAATAACCAACGAATACATGCCTGAAACCGATTACATTGTGGCTACCAAAGGCAAAAGCTATGCATTTGTTTACATCCCAACAGGTTGGGGAGCCAGCATAAACCTCGAAAAACTGGGATGGTCAGAGTCGGTACTTTGGTGGTTTAATCCCAAAACCGGTGAAGCAACCAAACTGAAAGAGATTGCCAATAAAGGAATTCAGGAATTCAGGCCTGAAAAAGGTGGACGCGGCAACGACTGGATTTTGGTCATCGATGACAAAGATGCAGGATTTACAACTCCGGGGAAATAAAACATTTTCCCGGACTGCGACTTTCCGGGACTGCGACTTTCCCAAGTCGCAGAAAGAAACTTTAACTTTATCAAGGTTAGAAATACCGGACTTAGGAAAGTCCGGTTCCCAAGGGACTGCGACTTTCCTAAGTCGCAGAAAGAATGCCGGACATGGTATGCAGAAAATCCATCTCCTGGATATTTTTGCTTTTGGAGTCATGAAATACCAACGTCCCCAAAAACACGCGTCCCCGGCCAATCTCTCCAATCGGATACCAAACCTGCTGAAACGGGATTATTTATTACATAATTAACCACATTAGCGAAATGTGTCTCATTCCTTATGGTTGTATCAAAACTTTCGTGTTCCCAGAATTGTCCAGATTTGCCTTCATTATCATTAATTCTACGGGCAGTAAAAAGCTTCACCGAATGTAAAATATCTTCCAGAAAAACAGGTTTCCCATTTTCATCTTTCTCTGAAACCGAAAGTACCCAATGAACATGATTCGACATGATACACCATGCATGGTTAGTCAATCGTTTGCCTTCCCAAAATAAAAGCGCATTTTCAATTAGTATTCTATTATTTTCTTTGATAAGCAGAATAGTTGGCTCTGTTGAGTTGTGAAGGTTCTTGTCGTAAGCAAAACGGTATTTGCGCAGGGCAATTTGATAGTCTTTCTGAGCTTGTGCGAGTTGGGACTTCGACTTTCCAAAGTCGAAGTTTTTGTCGGACTTTGGAAAGTCCGACTCCCGCGACGAAGATAATCCTTTATTTCCGATTTCCGGAATCTGGAAACATGCTGCTTCAAAACCGCTAACCTGGTAAAGCCCCAGTTCCTGAACACGGTTTTTAGCAATTTCGAGATCTAAAGAATACTTGTCCATTGCACCTTTTGGCATTGCGCCAACGAGCGTAAATGTTATTGAATACCACTGGCCGGGTTGCTGAAAATGTGGAAGTTTGCGGTGGTAATATTCCTTTCTTGGTCTCATTTTCCTTATGCTATTTGCTAAAGTTAAGAAAAAATAGAGACATCAAATTTCCATGACTGCGACTTTCCTAAGTCGCAAAGAAAACTTAAGATTATTCAAGGCTAAAAGTGCCGGACTTAGGAAAGTCCGGTTCCCAAGGGACTGCGACTTTCCTAAGTCGCAGAAAGAATGCCGGACGCTGGAAAATCCGGCTCCCATTAACCTTGAAGGACTTCACACATTTCTTGCATTACCCAACTGGGGATTGTGTAAAACAAGGATACCTGCAAAGTAGCTGATCCAACAAGTCGTGAAAAATACAACCTGCTGTTTGTCAACTAAAATCCATTTTACTTGTTTCCTAATTTGATAAATCCAACAAAACGATCTTTTATTAAACCTAATTGAAATAACAATGGTACCAAAAATTCACAGTTTAGGAGGTTACATTCACGAGTATCAAAAAAGCCTTGTCAATCCGGAAGCCTTTTGGGCCGAAATTGCCGGAAGTTTTTACTGGCATAAACGCTGCGACAAAGTTCTGGAGTGGGATTTTGAAGGTCCTTCAGTAAAATGGTTTTTAGGTGGAAAGCTAAACATTACCGAAAACATATTTGAACGTAATCTTTACACTATCGGGAACCAACCTGCAATTATTTGGGAACCCAACAATCCGGAAGAGCAAACCAGAACGTTGTCATACAACGAATTACACAAGGAAGTCAATAAATTTGCCAACGCACTAAAAGGGCTTGGGGTACAAAAAGGCGATCGGGTGGCTATTTACATGCCGATGGTTCCTGAACTAACCATTGCCATGCTCGCCTGTGCCCGCATTGGCGCTGTTCATTCAGTGGTTTTCGCAGGTTTTTCAGCAGCTTCGCTGGCCGATCGTATTATCGATGCCGAAACGAAAGTAGTATTAACCGCTGATGGTGGCTTCCGGGGTGAAAAAATTACACCTCTCAAGAAAATTGTTGATGAAGCTTTGGAGTCATGCGACTGTGTTGAGAAAGTTGTAGTTTTTCAGCGAACCAATTCTAAAGTTAACATGGTAGATGGACGCGACATTTGGTGGCACAATGCCATCGAAGGACAATCAGATGTTTGCGCTGCTGAAGAAATGGACGCCGAAGACAACCTTTTCATCCTCTATACTTCAGGATCGACAGGCAAACCCAAAGGTATTGTGCATACAGTTGCCGGGTACATGGTTTACACTGCCTACACTTTTATGAATGTATTTCAGTACAATGCCGGGGATGTTTATTTCTGCACTGCCGATATTGGCTGGGTTACCGGTCACTCGTACATTGTTTACGGTCCGCTCCTGAATGGCGCTCAAACGCTGATGTTTGAAGGCGTTCCAACCTGGCCGGATGCCGGACGTTTTTGGGATATAGTTGATAAACACAAAGTCAATCAGTTTTACACTGCGCCAACCGCTATCCGGTCATTACTGGCACTCGGAATGGAACATATCAATGATAAAGATTTGTCGTCGTTAAAAGTTTTGGGAACAGTGGGTGAACCTATTAACGAAGAAGCATGGCACTGGTACCACGACCACATTGGCCGAAACCGCTGCCCAATTGTAGATACCTGGTGGCAAACCGAAACCGGTGGCATAATGATCAGTCCAATACCCGGAATTATCCCGACAAAACCATCGTTTGCAACCTTGCCGTTGCCCGGAGTTCAACCCATTATAGTAGATGGAGAAGGAAAAGAACAATCCGGCAACAGTGTGAAAGGAAACCTTTGCATCAAATTTCCATGGCCCGGAATGGCCAGAACCATTTGGGGAGACCATGAACGTTTCAGGCAAACTTATTTCTCAACGTATAAGAATCTTTATTTTACCGGTGACGGTGCACAGCGCGACGAAGATGGTTATTACCGCATCCTTGGACGTGTTGACGATGTGATCAATGTTTCGGGTCACCGGCTTGGAACTGCTGAAATTGAAAATGCCATCAACTCGCATCCTTTGGTCAATGAATCGGCAGTCGTAGGCTATCCGCATCCGATAAAAGGTCAGGGAATCTATGCTTTTGTGGTTTGTGGCGAACTTTCAACCGGAGGCGAAGAAGGAATCAGGAAAAGTATAAAAATGGCAGTTACCAATTTAATCGGACCTTTTGCCCGTCCTGATCTTATTCAACTTGTTCCGGGATTGCCAAAAACCCGTTCAGGAAAAATTATGCGCCGCATACTCCGGAAAGTGGCCGAAGGCGATGCGTCCAATTTGGGCGACATTACTACTTTACTCGACGAAGATGTTGTTGTACAGATTATTGATGGAGCGCTTGTCGAAGTGAAAAGATAGGAAAAGACAATGTATAAGTTAGAAAGACAGAAATTTTTCGGTAATCATTATTGGATAAGAATTCTTAAATTTGCTTTGAATTAAACAAAACACCTTGGACATCAGCAAAAGACAGGAAAACGAAAAAAATTTCCAAATTATGAAGATCTGCCGAATGGATCAAGACTTTATTGGTTTGAAATAGAAGGTCGTATGGGATGGAAGGCGCGATACGTTAAAATTGTTGACCAAAATGAAATAACAATTTCATTTCGTCAAGAAATTTACAATGAAAATGAGTTACTTGTAGAGGTTCATGAGAAATATCCTATTGATAGTGGACATTTAAAAATTGAGAAACCATGATAATAACGAAACAACAATTAGCTGTAAATTTGCTGAATTATTTACAAAATAAAACCACACTACATGATTTGGTAAATTGGGCAGAAAACGCATTTATGGAAGGCGACATACAGGGTGAGGATCCGGAAGTTGTTCGGGATATACTTGCCAGACTTGGCTTAGCTGATGTAAAAGAATTCGGGTTATTTTGGGATGATTGTAATAATTACATGCAAAAACTTGGCTACGTTCTGAAAATTGACGCAGGGTTAGTCGCCTAATACTTTTATGAAGAATAAGTCCTGCCTATTCCTCCATCAGACCCATTGATTTGAATACCTTTTCGGTTATTCCGCGGCGGCTTTCTCTGAACTTTGCTGAGTTTTCCTGGCCTGATTCAACATTGCAAACATACAGCCAGACATTTCCGTTTTCCTCGTGGTAGCCAACCAGCCAACCAATGTTTTTTCCATCCTGAACAGTCATGCCTGTTTTTCCGCGGAAAATCCATTTGTCGGTTTGCTTCAGGATAATTAGTTTTTTAACAAGATCGATATTTTCAAGTGAAAATGGCAATTGATTGTTGAAGAAGTGAATAATGAAATTCATTTGCTCCCATGGAGTAATCCGCGAATCTCCCCAAAGCCAGAAACGATCAATGGTTTCCGGGGAAATGTCCATTCGTCCGAAATCTGAATCATCAATGTATTCTTTCATTCGTTCAGGTCCAATGCGCCGCGCTACTTCCTGAAAATAAGGAACTGCAGAATATTGAATTGCAGATGCCAAAGTATGGTCTTTGTTCCATTCTTCTACAGAACGGACTTCTCCATCCCATGGAATCACTGTGTTTTCATCGGTTACAACCCCGGTTTCGAGAGCAATCAAGGCATTCAGAATTTTAAACGTCGAAGCCGGAAGAAAACCTTCCTCGCAGCGATGGGAATTATAAATCTGGTAGAGATCGTTTTTCAGGTCGTACAGCAGGAAGCAGCCCTGAACACCATATTCTTCAAAGAAAGGTTGGAAATTTGGCGGCAAATCTTTTTTGGCTGGTTGAATCGTACATGAACTTACAATTGCCATGATTGCAATCAATAGATTTAACCGCATGCGAACAAATTGATTGATCATATCTTACAATTTACAGAACCAAATCCGAAAAGTTCAAAGAGGTCTTTCAAAATTATAACTTTAATCGGTAGTATGTTTATACTTTATACAAGAATCCTAAAAACCATCATGGAATAATGTTTTGAGGTAATTCTGTTCCTAATTTATTCAGGCGCTGATACCCTTTCTTCAAACTGTACAGCGAAAATACATATCGTACAAAAAAAAAGAGCGACCGAAGTCGCTCAGAAAATAGATTATTGCAGAATATATACTATTTGGCAACGCGTTCGAGCCATTTTACCATCGCCAGCATGATTAACATTGATAGCAAACAAACAAGAGCAAAAACACCCCAGGTGATTGAAATTGATATATTGTCATACATCATTGCTCCCAGGAATAAAGAAAAATTCCCAACTGCTGTGGCAGTTAACCAACCTCCCTGCATTAAACCTTGCATATGTGCCGGAGCAACTTTTGAAACGAAAGAAATTCCAAGAGGTGAAATAAACAATTCGGCAACGGTTAAAATAAAGTAAGTTGTAAACAATAACCAAGGAGTAACTTTTAACGATGCATCAAGACCACCCTGCGCTTCCACTTCACTCAAAACCGGTAAGCCCATCGAACCCAAAGCCATTACAATAAAAGCCAGGGCTGCAATACCCATACCTATACCAATCTTTTTAGGAGTTGATGGTACAATACCTCTTTTTTCCAGAAAGCTAAATATGAAAATAATCAAGGGAGTGAGGAATACAACTAAGAATGGATTGACAGACTGGAAAATTTCAGCTGAACCGAAAATACCCCCAAGTAGGGTGTAATCTTTGGCAAACATGGTAAGCGTTAAGCCATTTTGATGAAATGAGAACCAGAAGAAAATTACGATACCAAATACAGCCAGTAAGGCGTAAATCCGCTGTTTGATTTCATGTGCGTCTTGTTTGATTTGATCAGCAGTCAGATTCGATACAGTTTTTACTTTTGCTTTTGGAGTTGGCAAAGTATTTTTTGATATCAGAAAAACAACCAGCGAAATTGCCATTGCAACTACCGCAGTTAAAAATGCATAGTGAAATCCTGTATTGAAAGCATCTAAGTAACTGGTTGCAAAGTCAGACAAATTATTCGGAATAACCCCATCGGATACGGTTTTAGCTAATACCGAGAACTTACCCGAAGTAACTTCTTCCGACATTTTTCCATCAAGGTATTGATGACACAAACCCGGCAATTCGGCATTATACGCATATCCCTGCATCTTAACAAAGGTATTTCTTACCCAGCTAGCCAGGAAAGGAGCAAACATTGCGCCTATATTAATAAACATATAAAAGATCTGGAACCCGGAATCTCTTTTATTACGAAACTCATCATTATCGTACATCTGGCCTACAAGGGCTTGCAAATTACCTTTGAATAAACCATTACCAAATGCAATAACCAACAAGGCAGCCAATGCAATATATTTGGTTGTAATTAGCATTGGTATCGCTAGCAATGTATAACCAACTGCCATAATAATCAGACCGACTATAATGGTCCCTTTATAATTTCTTAGTTTGTCGGCGATTAAACCACCCACCAACGCCAAAATATAAATAGAGCCATAAAAAATCGAATACAAAGCGCCGGCTTCAGTTCCTGTTAAATTAAATTTAGCCATTAAAAACAAAACCAAAATCGCCATCATAGTATAAAAACCAAAGCGTTCGCCCATGTTAGCCAATGCCGCTGCAATAAGTCCTTTCGGGTGTCCTTTAATCATATTTCAAATTTTTTAAATGAATGAATAGATTGTATAATCTAAGTTTTTGCAATAGTGGCAAATATAACGAAGTTTTTAAGGAATAAAATTTGACTAATGTCAGTAGCTGATAAAAATAATTGACAAGCACATTAAAAATGAAAATTATCGGATATTTTTTATTTCGCAAACAAACACAAACGTTAAAATTTTGGAATTCGTAACTTTAGGGAAAATTTAAATCATGAAACTATTCACTTGTTCGCAAATATCAGAAATTGACCAGTTGACCATGAAACTCGAACCCATTTCATCTATCGACTTGATGGAAAGGGCTTCGGATAAGGTTGCATGGTGGATTTCACAACACATTGATCACGATAGTCCACTCTGGTTTTTCGCCGGTCCCGGGAACAATGGAGGCGATGCACTGGCCGTTGCCCGGATGCTGGCATTGGCAGGTTATAATTGTACCGTTTTTCTATCCACTTTTGGTCGCGAACCAAAAGGCGATCCGGCCCTCAACCTAAAGCGCTTGGAAGAGCAAAATAAAGTACTCCTGAAAAAAATAGATTCTGAAGAGACAATTCCTGAAATTCCTTCAGAAGTAATTGTTATTGATGGATTGTTTGGTTCAGGATTAAATAAACCGCTGGATGGATTGGCTGAGAAAATTGTACGGAAAATAAACCTTTCGGGTGCAACAGTTATTTCAATAGATATTCCCGGTGGACTTTTCGGTGAAGACAATTCGAACAACAATTTATCAGCTGTCATAAAGGCAAACCACACCCTCACCTTTCAGTTCCCAAAAATCAGTTTCTTTTTTCCTGAAAGCTATCAGTTTACCGGAGAGTGGGAAGTGCTGCCCATCGGATTATCTGCTGCGGCCATCAGCCAAACAGAAAGCAATTATTTCTACCTGACCAAAGAATTCATTTCAGGAAAAATAAAAAAACGCGATAAGTTTTCGCACAAAGGAACATTCGGACATGCTTTGCTTATTGCCGGAAGTTATGGGAAAATGGGCGCTGCTGTGCTGTCGTCAAAAGCTTGCCTGCGTTCAGGAGTTGGTTTGTTAACCTGTCATGTTCCGCGCCTGGGTTACGAAATTATCCAGAATTCAGTTCCCGAAGCAATGACTTCCATCGATCATTCCAAATTTATTTTCAGTGAATTTCCCGATCTGAAGACATTTTCAGCAGTTGGAATTGGCCCGGGACTCGACAAAACACCAGAATCGCAACTCGCATTCAAAAAGCTACTTCAGGAACAACTGAAAAGAATTGTAATTGATGCCGACGCTTTGAATATGCTTGCCGAAAATCAGGATTGGTATCATCTGATTCCTGAAAACTCAATATTAACGCCACATCCCAAAGAATTTGAACGGTTGGCCGGATCATCTGTCAATTCATTTGAGCGAATGCAATTGCAACTTCAGTTTTCGGCAAGTTACAAAGTAATTGTGGTTTTAAAGGGAGCACATACCTGCATCACTTTCCCGAATGGGGAGGTGTATTTCAACAGTACCGGAAACCCTGGAATGGCAACCGGTGGAAGTGGCGACGTGCTTACAGGAATCATCCTTGGATTACTTGCTCAAAGTTATTCTCCTGAAGATGCCGCACTCATCGGAGCCTATCTGCATGGGCTGGCAGGAGATCTTGCGGCTGAAAAATTTAGCCAGCAGGCAATGATCGCCGGAGACATAATTGAACAGTTGGGTGCAGCTTTTATTCAGCTTGAATAATATTTTGGCTATTTTGATGTTATAGAATCAACTTAAATGATGAGAACAGAAGAACTCCCATATTTTAAGGATTTCAAATCATTTGATAAACTTTGTACCTTTGCAAAGATGATTACATAATATGAAACAAAGAATATACATAGACACATCAGTTGTTGGTGGATACTTTGATGAAGAATTTAGTGAAGCGACTCAGGGCCTTTTCAAAAGACTTGAAAATAATGAAATCGTATTTGTTGTTTCAGACTTACTTGATCTTGAACTAAGCGGAGCGCCCAAAAAATGTTCGCGAGTTGCTTTATCAATATACAGCGGATAAGTTTGAACGTGTTCAATTAACAGAAGAGGCCATTAAACTTGCAGATAAGTACATTGCTGAGGGAGTTGTCGGCAAATCAAGCCTTGAAGATTGCAGACATATTGCTCTTGCCACAATTAGCAGAGTTGATGTTCTGGCAAGTTGGAATTTCAGACACATTGTAAATCTGGACAGGATTAAAGGGTATAATTCTGTCAATTACAGACTTGGATACCCGATGATTGAAATACGCAGTCCTAAAGATCTTTTGAATTATGAATACTAAAAAAGAAAAATCATTTGATGCCGTGAAAATGATGCGTGAAATACGTGATAAAATTAGCGTTGAAACTCAAAACATGACATTTGAGGAGTTTAAAAAGTACATTGATTCACGGATTAAAAAAAGTGGATTAAAACCGATTGGACAATAATGCCATGTCATCACCCAATTTAATTATCAGAGAAACGAAAACAATTAAATTATAGAAATATGAAACTTTCAATATTAACATTGGTACTTACGCTTTTTGTAGTTTCAATCACGACTGCACAAAAAGACGACAAGAGAAAATCAGCTTCCGGAACGGTAACAGGTCCGGCAGAAGGAGTTGTATATGCACTGCCGCAAACAGGCATACGTGTGTATGTGAAAGCAACCAGGGAACGATACGTTCACGGACCGTTTTCAAACTATGCACAAAAAATGCTGGGCATCGACAATGTTTCATCAACAGATGCTGATCGCTGGAATTTGGATGAAATAAAAATCGAAGTATTCAGCGAACCCGATCCTGATCAGGTTCGCAAAGCCATGGGACAGGCGGCTCAATTGATAAGCCAAACCGAATCAGGAATTCTGGCAGGAATTAATTCGGCAATAAAATATCAGGAACCTGCCATTCAAACCAGTTCATTCCTGATGAAAAACCCCGACAAACCGGTTAAATATACTGATTTGTCAATCTGGAGCTTCTATTCGCCCATCGATTCAACAAAAAGGGTAAAAATGGTTTCCAAAAGTCAGGAACAAAAAGCAGCCGAAGCTGCCGAAACCATTTTCAACCTTCGCAACTCCCGATTCAGCCTTTTGACAAATGCCGATGACGAGCCGCTTCCCGACGGAAAATCTTTTGAAGTTATGACTGAAGAACTGGGCAAAATGGAAGAAAACTATGTGGCATTGTTTGTCGGAAAATCGACGAAACAATCTCACGAGTTCAGTTTCGACTTCGTTCCCGGACAAAAAACAGTTAAAGGCGAAGTAATCTTCAGGTACAGTGAAGAACGCGGCGTATTGCCAAAATCAGATTTATCAGGCCGGCCCATCGTCATTGATGTTACGAAGGCTGAAAATCTGGCTGCCAAACAAAGCAGTTTGAGCACCTCCGAAAATCCAAATGCCGGGAAAAGCGGATTGTATTACCGTATGCCGGGAATGTCGGAAATCAGGATTATGGATGGCGCTACCCAACTGGCCGGAGCACGCGCACCAATTGCACAATTCGGTACAATTGCCCCTATTCCTGAAGATTTGCTCGACGGAACTTACAAAATGGAATTTTTCCCAACTACCGGAGCTGTAAAAAGTATTACTGAAAATAAATAAACACTGCTGGCTTATTTCAAGTCATCGGTTGAACGAGAATAATCGGATAAAAGTAATCCCGGAAGCATGTCTTTCGGGATTTTTTTTATCCAATTTAAATCATCGTTTGAAAGAGGTATATTTTCTTAATTTAGGGGCTTCTAAAAAAACCAACTCATAAAATAAATTAATAACTCTTTTTTATGCAACAGTTAAAACAAACTTTACACGATTCACCAATTGCCAGATGGATGGCATTGATTCTGATTTCGGCAACCATGTTTTTCGCTTATTTCTTTGTAGATGTGGTGGCGCCGCTACAAAAAATGATGTTGACAAACTTTAATTGGTCGCCTGAAGTTTTTGGTTATTTAGGCGGATCGGAATTCTTTTTAAACGTATTTGTCGGGTTTCTGATACTTTCAGGAATTATTCTCGATAAAATGGGTATTCGTTTTACCCTGATGTTATCGACCATCACCATGGTAGCTGGTGCAGCAATTAAGTTTGCAGCCCTGAAATACATCGATGTCGCTTCTGTATCCTCCGTTTTTGGATGGGAATTGCCAACCACTGCACTGGTTGCTTATTGCGGATTTGCAATTTTTGGCATTGGGGTCGAAATGGCTGGGATTACCGTTTCAAAAACGATCGTTAAATGGTTCAGGGGTAAAGAAATGGCCCTTGCAATGGGTCTCGAAATGGCTGTTGCACGACTTGGAGTTTTTGCTGTTTTCCGCTTATCGCCGATTTTTGCCAATTCTGAAAATCCTGCACAATGGAATCCAGCCAATTCAGTATTCATGGGGCTGGCTTTTCTGTGTATCGGACTCCTCACCTCTTTGATTTATGTTTTTATGGATGTGAAATTAGACAAACAACTTGGCGACGATGGGAAGCTCGCTCCTGAAGATGAATTCAGGATCAGCGATCTTGCCAAAATTTTCACAAATCCAGGCTTTATAGCCATTGCCGGACTTTGCGTTTTGTTCTATTCAGCAATTTTCCCTTTCCAGAAATTTGCAACCGACATGCTTTCTTCGAAGCTAAATATTCCAATTACCGAAGCTTCAAACTTATTTTCATTTTTCCCGATCGGAGCAATGATTTTGACTCCGTTCATCGGATTGTTCCTCGATCTAAAAGGGAAAGGCGCATCATTAATGTTGTATGGCGCTATTTTGCTGGTTGCGTCACACTTAATTTTTGCACTGGTTCCCAACGAAAACTTTTCATATTTACTTGCATTCGGAACGATTGTCATCTTAGGAACAGCCTTTTCACTGGTTCCTGCTTCGATGTGGCCTTCACTGCCAAAAATTATTGAAGATCGTTATCTCGGAACTGCCTTCGGATGTATTTTCTGGATTCAGAACATTGGGCTAATGCTGGTTCCCGGCTTAATTGGCTGGTCAATTACAAAATCAAACCCTGGTGTGGCCGAACAAATTGCCGCCCAAATTCCAGGTGCTGCCTACAATTATCTGGTTCCTGAACTGATTTTTGCCGGATTTGGTGTTGCTGCAATTTTACTGGCATTGTATCTTCGAAAAGTGGATGCCAAGCACGGTTACGGTTTGGAATTGCCAAATAAAAAAACACCAAAAATGGTATAGGCCAGCACCCCGAGGTTTAAACCGAATTCAAATATCTGATCTGAAATAAAAGAGAACCTGCATTCGTTATAGCGGATGCAGGTTTTTTATTGTTCCATTTATGAAACAAACTACCCGGATTAATTGTACTTTTAGGAACTGAATTTTAAACCGAATTTCATTTTAAAAACAAATATATGAGCAACGAAATCTCAAAATTAAGTCCCGTTGAAATATGGGAAAACTTTTATGAATTGACGCGTATTCCGCGGCCTTCGCACCACGAAGAGCAAGTTCGCAAGTTTATTGCCGACTTTGGAAAAGGTCTCGGGTTGGAAACAATTCAGGATGAAGCCGGAAATGTGATCATTCGCAAACCCGCAACTGCCGGAATGGAAAAACGCAAAGGAGTAATTCTTCAGGGTCATCTCGACATGGTTCCGCAAAAGAACAGCGACAAAGACCATGATTTTGCGAAAGATCCGATTGAAACCATCATCGATGGTGAATGGGTCAGAGCAAACGGAACAACGCTTGGATCAGACAATGGAATTGGAGTTGCCGCTGCAATGGCCGTACTTGCCTCGAAAGATCTGGCGCATGGGCCAATCGAAGGATTGTTTACCGCTACCGAAGAAACCGGCATGGACGGAGCCAACAATCTAAAATCAGGTATCCTGAAGGGTGAAATCCTCATTAACATGGATTCGGAAGATGAAGGCGAATTGTATGTTGGTTGCGCAGGCGGTGAAGATGCCATCGTTCAGTTTAAATTTACTGAAGTTCCGGTTCCGGCCGATTCCATCAGTTTCCGCCTGAATGTTACCGGACTTAAAGGTGGTCACTCGGGTTTGGATATTCCATTGGGGCGCGGAAATGCCAACAAAATTTTCTTCCGTTTGCTGAAGGAAACTCACAAAACATGCGGAGTGCGTTTGGCGTCCATCAATGGCGGAAACCTGCGCAATGCAATTCCGCGTGAAGCGTTTGGAGTCGTTACCGTTCCGTACGAAAAAGCCGACAAACTGGTTGGCCAGATCGCAGGACTTACCACCATCATCAAACGCGAACTGTCAGCAACCGAACCAACGCTGAAAATCGAGCTTTCGAAAATCGAAATGCCAGCGACACTCATCGATGAAAAAACCCAGATCAACTTAACCCATGCCATTGTTGCCTGTCCGAACGGAGTAATCCGCATGAGTGACAGTATGCCCGGACTGGTTGAAACATCCACCAATCTGGCCATTGTAAAATCTGACAACGCCGCAAAAATCGTTGAAGTTTCATGTCTGATGCGCAGTTCGGTCGATACAGCAAGGGCAGAACTGGGTTCGCGGATGGATTCTGTATTTACGCTTGCAGGCGCCAAAGTCACACTGAAAGGTGGTTATCCGGGATGGAAACCCAACATGGATTCTCCAATTCTGAAAACCATGCAACAGGTTTACAACTCCAAATTCGGTCGCATTCCTGAAATAAAAGCCATTCATGCCGGTTTGGAATGTGGTATTCTGGGCGGAACTTATCCAAATTGGGACATGATTTCGTTTGGTCCAACCATTCGTTTCCCGCACTCTCCGGATGAAAAAGTAAACATCGAATCAGTCAGCAAATTCTGGGATTTCCTGGTGGAAACACTGAAGAATATTCCGGCGAAATAGATCATAACCGGATAATAGAAAAAATAATAGAACGCGGATTTACGCGGGTTCAGCGGATGGAAAGCGGATTTATATTCCAATAAATTGGAATGGATACAAAAAAAGAAAAATGGGATAATGGATGTTTGATATTTATAAGCGTTTCTTTAAAAATCATCCCGACTTGTCGGGATTTTAATCAGCTTTAATCCGCTAGATCATATTTAATTCGCGTTCCATTGTTTTTTGTTCTGTATTAGTATTTCCTTATTATTTGTGGGTACACGGTAGCAACCAATAGGCAGGCCAGACAAAATTATAGATATTTGAAATTTGCCAGGTGGCATTAAACCCGAAAGGTTGGTATGAAAATTCCAACCCTTCGGGTTTTTCATTTTATTGCGTGATTATTCTCCTATGCCAACGCTCAATCCAAAGGCTATCAAAAAGCTTTAATTTTGCTCTCGCAGTCTTCCGTTTTTTATGTAAGTTTGATCATTAAAGAAAATCTAACTACCAATGGCGCTTTTCCAAAAAACCGTAGAACAGAAATATCTGAAACAGCTCAGTTCTGAGTTACTCAATGAGAAGTATCAGGAGTTTAAAACCTATTTCGGAAACACTGACATTCAGGAAAACATTAGAAACAGCAAAGAAGAACAATATCAGGAAGGTTTCCTCCGTGAGTTGTTTGTAAAAATATTGGGTTACAAACTCAACCCAACACCCGGCTTTAACCTCACCACCGAATACAAAAATATCAAAGACAGCAAAAAAGCAGATGGAGCAATCATCATAAACGAAAGCGTAAAAGCGGTTATCGAGCTAAAGGGAACCAACACCACCGATTTAAGCAAAATTGAATCGCAGGCTTTTGGTTACAAAAACAATCAGCCAGTTTGTGTGTATGTAATCACTTCTAATTTTGAAAAGCTGCGGTTTTACATCGACAACGCCATTGAACACATTGAATTCAACCTGTTTACCTTGTCGAAAACCGATTTTCAAATTCTCTATTTGTGTCTGGCCTTCGAGTCGATTGAAAAGGGAATTCCGAAAAAGGTAAAAGAGGAATCTTTGAGCCAAGAAGATGTCATTACCAGAAAATTGTATCAGGATTATTCGCTCTTTAAACGCGAATTGCACCAAAATCTTGTTTCCCTCAATCCGCAATACGATTCGCTTACGCTATTCAAGAAATCTCAAAAATTGTTAGACCGCTTTCTTTTCCTGTTTTTTGCCGAAGATCGCCATTTGCTGCCGCCAAATTCAGTACGTTTAATCTTAAACGACTGGAGAGACTTACAGGAACGGGATGTTGAAATACCACTTTACCAACGCTTCAAAAAATATTTTGAATACCTGAACACAGGGTACAAAGGGAAAAGGTATGATGTGTTTGCATACAATGGTGGTTTGTTTAAACCCGACGAGGTGCTTGACGCAATCCTCATTGACGATGAATTGTTATTCAAACACAGCTATAAACTTTCGGAATACGATTTTGTCAGCGAGGTAGATGTCAATATTCTCGGGCATATTTTTGAGAACTCGCTGAACGAACTCGACGAGATCAATGCGCAATTGGCCGGAGTGGAAATTGACAAAACAAAGACCAGACGCAAAAAAGACGGGGTATTTTACACACCGAAATACATTACCAAATACATTGTTGAAAACACCGTTGGAAAACTTTGCATCGAAAAGAAAGCCGAACTTCAGATTATCGAAGAAGAATATGCCACTGACAAAAAGCGGCAATTAAAAACCAAACAGGCGCTGCTCGAAAAACTGAAAACCTATCAAAATTGGTTGTTGCAACTCTCCATTTGCGACCCGGCTTGTGGTTCGGGGGCTTTTCTGAATCAGGCGCTCGACTTTTTAATTAACGAGCACCGCTACATCGACGAATTACAAGCCAAACTATTGGGTGTTCCGATCATTTTTAGCGACATTGAAAAAAGCATTCTGGAAAACAACCTCTTTGGTGTCGATTTGAACGAAGAGAGTGTTGAGATTGCCAAACTTTCGTTGTGGTTGCGTACGGCACAACCCAACCGCAAGCTGAACGACCTGAATAACAACATTAAATGCGGCAACTCGTTGATTAGCGATCCGGCGGTTGCTGGCGAAAAAGCCTTTGATTGGGAACGCGAATTTCCACAAGTATTTGGTCGAAAAGAAATAGAAACGCCACTGATTGAAGTTCCCAAGGACAAAACACCAGACTACCTTAAACTGATCAAAGAGAAATCGCTCGAAGCGCAATCAAAAGCAGAGCAGGCCTTGGCATTGTCGAAGGAAGCTGCTGAACTCTCAAAAAAAGTTTTTGAATATGCCGAAAAGTTAGATACTGTTTCAGAACACGACTCCATTTATGGGTTCAATAAAGGTGGTTTCGATGTGGTGATTGGAAATCCGCCTTACGTTCAGCTCCAAAGCATGGGAGAAATGAGTGAGAAGCTCAAAAATTGCGGTTACGAAACATTCGACAAGGGAGCCGACCTGTATTGTCTTTTTACCGAACGCGGTTATAAATTACTAAAGAATGGCGGCATTCAATCGTTTATTATGCCCAACAAATGGATGTTGGTGGCGTATGGCAAACCACTTCGGAAGTTTCTGTCGAAAACTGGTTTGCGTCAGATATTGAACTTTGGCGACATCCAATTCTTCCAGGGAGCTGCAACAATTGTCTGCATTTTCGTTACGCAAAAAAGTGAACCAAGCACAAACGCAAAAGTCTTGTCGCTCAACCAGAAAACCTATCATGGCGATTTTATGACAGAGGTAAAAAGTAATTTATATGACTATCCCACTTCCAAATTTGGCGAATGCGAATGGAGCATTCAACCATACAACGATACCCAAAAGCTGGAGCAGATGAAATTAATGGGTATGGAACTGAAGGATTTGCCAATAAACACATACAGGGGAATACTTACAGGTTACAACGAAGCTTTTTATATTGATGAAGAAACACGGCAAAAGTTAGTGTCTGCCGATGCCAAAAGCGCTGAACTCATCAGACCAATGGTGCGTGGCAGGGATATTTCCGCTTATGGAATAACTGGTTATGAATATCTGATTTGCACATTTCCGTCACTAAAACTGGATATTGAGAATTATCCAGCCATCAAAGAACATTTGCTTTCATTTGGATATGACCGATTGAAACAAACCGGCGACAATGGTGCTCGCAAAAAGACAAGCGGCAAATGGTTTGAAACACAAGACAGCATTGGCTATCACAATGAATTTTCAAAACCAAAAATCATCTATCCCAACATGACTTCGGTTTTTCCATTCATGTACGACGAAAGTGGAATGTTGGGTAATGATAAAAGCTTTATCCTAACAGTGCAAGATGATTCTATTTCTTTACTTTTCCTCACTGCCGTATTTAATTCTTCATTGGCAAAGCTTTGGATTTGGCACAATTGTCCTGAATTAATAGGCGGCACTCGTGAAATCCGAAAAGTTTATTTCGAGCATTTTCCTGTTGCGCAAGCAAACGAAGAACAGACAGCCACGCTTGCGCAATATGCAACACACCGTGCCCGATTAACTGCTGACCTGCAAACCCTTTGCTCGAAATTTATCCGCAACATACAGCGCGAATACAATTTAGAAAAGCTCACAGCCAAACTTGAAAATTGGTTTCAAATATCATTTAAAGAGTTTTTAAAAGAGCTTGAAAAAAGCAAAGTAAAACTCACACTAACGCAAAAAGCTGAATGGGAAGAATACTTCATGCAGGAATCGAATAAAGCACTTGCCATCAAACAACAAATTGATGCAACTGACAAAGAGATTGATCGGATGGTTTATAGGTTGTATAAGTTGAGTGAGGAAGAGAAAACGATTGTGGAAGAAAATTAGATAAAACCTAAGCGGAAAGGAAGAAGCAGAGGTCATTGAGTAAAAATAAAGAGTATGTACGGCGACCAAGATGATATTTACGATGACAACGAAGAAATGTCAGAACTTGAAAATCTAGGCTTTGACCCCAGTATAATCAACTTTGTCGATCCTGGCGATTGGCTTTGTCACGAGAATTATATTTTTGATTTTAGAGGTAGGCTTGTCAGGAAGTATGATTTCCACATTGATAACTCTTGCATCATTACAAATAACCCCTTTGACAATGGTGTTTCCTTTGTGGTTGACGATCCGACAAAAACGTATGGTGATAGAAAATATGCATTAATGGATTTCTACGGCAATAACCTTACTGATTTTTTTGATAGTATTGATGAAGGGTGGTTAGACGATACATATATATCGGTGGAACGAAATGGGAAATGGGGCTACATTGACAAAAGTGGCAGGCAGGTTACAGATTTCCGCTTTGATTGGTGTGGGATGGATTATGAATGGATTAACCAAAGTTCGATCTACGAGATTGTACGAATAAAGTCAAAACGTGAAGGCGTTGATAATGAACTTGGACTTTTTACTTTTACTGGAATATTAGCGCTCGAACCAATTTATAAAGAGATAGAAATTAAATCAAAATATTATTCTTTTGAAAATGGCCGCGAGAGGACTGATGCACTATTGAAAGATGTGATTTTTGCTACCGATTTTGATGACAATAAATTCAGATGGACGCATCACCACGGTCTTGAACAGATTTGAGAAAGCAATTAGAAAGCACTGGTTAATTTGATATTTCAGGATCATTATGGGAGATAAAGAAATTTGTCTTCCATTTTTTTATTC
The DNA here is from genome assembly GCA_030698405.1 of Bacteroidota bacterium. Lineage (GTDB taxonomy): Bacteria > Bacteroidota > Bacteroidia > Bacteroidales > Prolixibacteraceae > Aquipluma. Next base: position 19,450 of record JAUYMU010000017.1, on the reverse strand, counting down.
CGAAGATTTGTCCTCAAGCTTCATTTCGCAATTGAGATCCATTAAAACCATGCTGTATCATATACCTTTTATTTTCAGTAGATTAAAAAAGCTAATGATGCATTATTCAACAGTGTATATTAATTAATCAATTAACTTATACTATTGATTATCTAACTCTTACGAAAACAATGCAAACACACTGTATATTTATTCAACACCTCTTCTTGTTTGTTTTTCACTCACTTTCTTTTCATTCATTTGATATACTGACACTTACATAGCTATTTTATATTTGGCATTGTTGTTGAATTGCCCAAAATATGATTGCAGATTTTTCAATGATCTGAATCAATGGCCAAATTTCAAGAACACTTTTAAATGTCAATATCATGAAAAACATTTCAGTATTAATCATCGGGTTGTCGCTTCTATTCTTTTGCAAAACAAGTATGGGCAATGAACAAACCGACAACCAAACAGGAGTTCAAACCAAAACTTCCGCAGAGAATACATTAAATATTTTGAGCTCTCCGGAATTGAACAACCTCGCAACCAATTGGGCTATTGAATATGGCAGGTTAAATCCAGACATGAAAATTGCTGTAAGCAACATGACTGATAATCAAACCACCACCGGCAACGATCTCAGCTTTATTACTGAAGAAATTGGCGAAACAGCATGGAAAATGGTAATTGGCCGCGATGCGATCGTATCGGTCGTCAACGCGAAAAATCCAATGCTGAACGAAATCTATCGCCAGGGCATTTCAGCAGAAGAGTTTGCACAACTTTTAGGTAATCCCGAAATGCAGAATTGGGAAACCATGATTGATGGCGGAAAGAATGCACGCATCAATTACTTTGTTATTAACAACGAATCAGTAAAAACGAACCTTGCAAATTTCAGCAAAACAAATTCAGAAGCAATAAATGGAGTTCTGGTTGCAAACGCTGCAGAACTTATTTTGGCTGTTCAGAAGGATATTTATGCCATTGGATTTTGCAAACTGACTGACGTTCGTGATGCTTCGACCAATAATACAATTGAGGGAATTAAGCTACTTCCGATAGATAAAAACAAAAATGGCCGGATTGATAATTTTGAAAATATTTACGAAAACCTGAGCGATTTCACCCGCGGCGTTTGGATCGGAAAATATCCACATGATTTATGCGGAAGTATTTACGCAGCCTCATCCGCCAAACCAACAGATGAGAATACTGTTGCATTTTTAACATGGATACTTGCCGATGGGCAGCAATTTCTGAATAAAAACGGATACAGCGATCTGGCCAGTGTCGAAATACATTCGAACATTGATGCCTTAATAGGAACGAATGTTACGGAAGCTCAAACAGACGAACCTTTTACTTCAAAAACCTGGATGCTAATTCTTTTGGGTTTTGTTGTTGCCGCATCAATAATAACTGCTGTTGTCGGATACCGGAAAAACAGAAATCAGATCGCAGTAAATGAACATGACAATTCCGTCAAGGCATTTAATGAACATTTGGTGACTGCTCCCAAGGGTCTCTATTTCGACAAAACACACACCTGGGCATTTATGGAAAAAGATGGAAATGTGAAAGTTGGCCTCGACGATTTCATGCAACATGTTACCGGAACACTCAATCGCATCATCATGAAAGAACCCGGTGAAATGGTACGAAAGGGTGAAAAGATCCTTACCATTGTTCGTGATGGCAAACAATTAAATATCTACTCCCCCATTTCGGGCATTATCGTAGAACAAAACCAAAAACTCATTTCTGATACTTCAATGATCAATTCTTCTCCCTTTTCAAAAGGTTGGATCTATCTGATTGAACCAAAAAACTGGTTAAGGGAAATTCAGTTCATGATAATGGGCGAAAATTACCGCGAATGGTTACAAAATGAATTTACCCGACTCAAAGACTTTTTTGCAGCCTCAGCAAGGATAAACAGTTTGGCTTACGCACACATCACACTTCAGGATGGAGGCGAACTTACTGACAATGTTCTGGCCGATCTTGAACCGGAAGTATGGGAAGATTTTCAGACAAAATTTATTGACACCTCCAAATAATTGATTTTTAGAATACTCTCTAACAACCATAAACAACTAAAATTATGAGTATCGATAGGCGAATCTTTTTCAAAACAGCCGGACTTATTGGGATTTCCCTCGCTGTGGGTAAGAGTTTTGGAGCATCGACTCCAGAAAGTAGTGAAATCGAATTTTATGGAATGCTTTATGATTCAACTCGTTGCATCGGGTGCAGAGCTTGTGAAAAAGCCTGCGCAAAAGCGCATGATCTGCCCGAACCTCAGGGAGAACTGGTAGCTGGAGTAAAAAGGGATACCAGTGAATCGCAACGCAGCGTCATCAGTAAATTCGAAACAACAAAAGGCGAAGCATTCGTAAAAAACCAGTGTATGCATTGCAACGAACCGGCCTGTGCCGCGGCTTGTTTGACAGAGGCCATGCTAAAAACAAAAGAAGGACCGGTTATATGGAGAGAAGAAAAATGCATGGGATGCCGGTATTGCATGGTTTCGTGCCCGTTTGATGTTCCGAAATTTGAATTTCATAGTGCAAATCCAAAAATTCAGAAATGTGACATGTGTTACGACCGAATTAAAAATGGTGAAATACCGGTTTGTGCCGAAACCTGCGGTGATGCCATTATTTTTGGAACACGCAGGGAACTTATAGCCGAAGCCAGGCAACGAATCGCAGAAAACCCAAACGATTACATCAGTCAGATTTATGGGGAAGACACAGCAGGTGGTACCGGTTGGTTATACCTTTCACCTGTTCCGTTTAATGAATTGGGATTAAATACCAAACTTCAAAACTCTTCCTATCCGGAGCTTACAAAGGGATTCCTCTACACCGTTCCTTCTGTTGATTTACTTCTGCCACCACTCCTGCTTGGAATTTACGCTGCAACTAAAAATAACCAAACTAAAGAAGAAGACCATGATTAACCAGGCCTATCCTATTGTCAGGGAAAATGAACGCAAAATTAACTGGCGATTTTTAGTCAGTGAATTAAAACCGAAAGGAAAATGGCTAACCCCATTTAATATTATTTCAATACCCATCATTCTTTTGGGCTTTTTCCTGATTGTGATTCGGTTTTGGAAAGGTCTGGGCTCAATTACAAATTTAACTCAGGACGTTCCGTGGGGTTTGTGGATTGGTTTTGACGTGGTTACCGGAGTTGCATTTGCCGGAGGCGCATATGTGGTCACATTTATGGTATATATCCTGAACATGAAAAAATATCATTCCATTGTGAGGGTAACTGTACTGAACGGCTTTCTTGCCTACGCATTTTACACCGGAGCTTTGCTGCTCGACTTAGGTCGCCCGTGGAATGTAATTAACCCGATGATTGGCAATAGTTTCGGAACCAGTTCGGTACTGTTTCTGGTGGCATGGCATTTTGTACTTTATATGCTTGCCCTTCTGATCGAATTTTCACCTGCCATTGCTGAATGGATCGGATCCAGACGTGCACATAAAATACTTTCAGGAATGTCCATCGGAGCTGTAATCTTCGGAATAACCTTGTCAACACTGCACCAATCAGGTTTGGGCGCGCTCTATCTGATGGCGAAAGACAAAATTCATCCGCTGTGGTATTCCGAATTTATTCCAATTTTATTTTTGGTATCCAGTGTCTTTGCAGGATTATCGATGGTCATTTTCGAAGGTGCGATTAGTCACAAAGTATTTTTCAACAAAATCAGTGACAAAAATAAAAAAGCCCAACATGGAATCATCCACGGTTTGTCAAAAATATGTGCGGTAGCCATGTTTGCCTACTTCTGTTTACATTTCCTTGTATTTATTCACGGAAAGAACTGGGTTTATTTAAATACCCCGATGGGTTACTGGTTTTTGGTTGAGATGCTGGGTTTTGTGCTTGTTCCGATGATGCTGTTTTTTTACAGTTACCGCACCGGAGATGTTCTGCTGATTCGGATCGCAGCTATTTTGACAATGCTTGGCATAATCGTTAACAGGCTTAATGTTACCGTAATTGGTTTCAGATGGGATGCCGCAGTACCCTATGTTCCATCGTGGATGGAAATTGTTGTTACGCTTGCAGTTATTTTTACTGAAATCTGGATTTTCAGATGGGTTATCCGTCGTATGCCAGTTCTCAGTGACTTTTCCCCCTTGAAAGAAAAAAAAATAAATAGTGATTAAACTCCCTTCGACAGGCTCAGGGAGCGCATCGACTATTGCTCCCTGAGCCTGTCGAAGGGTGAAAGAAAAAAAATAAAAACAAACCAGCTGTCACGAAACCATTTTTGAAGACAGCATAAAAAAATAAAACTATGGACGGATTTACTTACATCAACATTTTCGAAACAAAAGGGATTGAATATTTGGCAATCGCTGTGTTTTTTGTAATCCTTATTCCTTTCTGGCTAATATTAAACAGAGAGGTGAAGCCTAAAAAACAACTTCAAAAGTCCTTAGGAATTCTCACATCCAACTCTTTAAAAATTCCTCAGGGTATTCTCTTCAGCAGATTTCACACCTGGACACATCTTGAAATGACTGGAGTCGCGAAGGTTGGTCTCGATGATTTGTTGCTGCATATTACCGGCAAAGTAAATTTCAACAGCCTTAAATATGCTGGCGAGAAAGTAAAAAAAGGCGACTTACTGGCAGAAATTAACCAACAGGGCAAAATTTTAAAGATTTACTCCCCAATTTCAGGAGAGATTAGGACGATAAATTCAGAACTGGCTAAATCTCCAGAACTGTTAAACGAAGATTCATACGGAAAAGGCTGGTTGTACGAAATTAAGCCTACAAGCTGGATTGCCGACACCAATTCATATTACATTGCCGAAGATGCAACATCCTGGGCAACACAGGAACTGGAAAGGTTTAAGGATTTCTTGGCCACTTCATTGGGAAAATATTCACCAATGCAGGAAAGCATACTATTGCAGGATGGCGGCGAATTGATTGATCAACCGCTTTCTGAACTTCCAAATGAAATATGGGAAGAGTTCCAGAAAGATTTTTTGAGTACCAAAGTTTTATGCAAAAAGAACAATTGTTTCCGAAGAAGTGAAACAAATTTGAATAGTTGAACCTGAATTAAAGTTTTGAGACTAATTTAGCATTCAAAAACTAAATTAAGGTAACTGCGATGAGTTGGTTCAAAAAAATAACTGGTGAAAATAGCCTGGGAAGTCCGTTAATAAAGGGATATGTGAAATTCCGTTCTTCAATATACGGACGGGTAGTATTCATCATCACCATTTCGTCGGTTTTCCTGTTTGTATCTTTCGGTATCATATTCCGATCGGTAAACGAGGAGTACATGAAATCGGTGATTAGTGAAAATGGTAATAATATCGGCTACCTCGTTGAGGGTGCTTTGTATCGTTCCATGCTCGAAAACGACCGGACTTCCCTTCAGGCAACACTTGACATTATCAATACCATGACCGGAATTGATGATGTTAATATGTACGACAACAACAACTACCTTGTTTATACCTCAATTTCGAACGATACCGACGATCATGGCGACCCCGACTGCATTAGTTGCCACAAGGATTTCGGCACCATGTTTTCTGCCAATGAAAAATCGCACCGGATAATTAATGCTGACAGTGAGTGCATTATGAATCCAAATACAAATACGAATAGCAGGCATTTGTTAATCAAATCACCAATTCTAAACAACAAATCCTGCTCAACCAGTTCATGCCATGCACACAGTCCTGAAGATAAGGTACTTGGCTCACTCATCATTAAAATGCCACTTGAAAGACTTGATAATGCGCTTAAAAAATCGACAACCGATTATACATTGCTGGCAGCTTTGATGACTTTTTTGCTCCTGATATTTTTAATACTATTTACGAATAAAAAGATTAAAGATCCTTTAAATGAGCTTATTACCGCAAGCGAAGCTGTTGCACAAGGCGACAAAAACACCCGTCTGGAAATAAAACCCAATCAACTTTCCGACATGCGAATGGTTTCGTTCGCTTTTAATAAGATGCTTGACAACCTGCAAACCGCCACAAACGAACTTCAAAACTGGTCGCAGCAACTCGAATACAAAGTTCAGAAAAAGTCGGAAGAATTGGGACAGGCCCAAAACGAGCTGATAAACATTGAAAGAATTGCCTCTCTGGGAAAATTATCATTGTCGGTAGCACACGAGATCAACAATCCGTTATCCGGAATTCTGATTTACACAAAATTAATTTACAAGCAGTTAAACAATCAGGATTTTGCGCCAACAAAGAAAGAACCGATGCTGAGGCATTTGAAACTTATTGAGAATGAAACAAAACGCTGTGGTGAGATTGTAAATAGCTTACTGGATTTTTCACGGAAAGATCAGAATAATTTTCAGCCAAGGCACCTTCACGAAATTCTGCTTGAAACATTTGAATTAATGTCTCATCCGATGAAAGTCGCAAACATTGGCTTTTTGTCTGATTTTGGCGCAAAAACAGATCTGATCAGTTGCAGCCCGAACCAGATTAAACAAGTTTGCGTGGCTATACTTGTGAATGCTTCCGAAGCTGTTGCAGAAAACGGCGAAGTAATTTTCAGAACACTGAATCCGGACGAGGAACACATCAGGATAGAAATTACTGATAATGGAGTTGGAATTGCGGAAGAGGACATTCCGCACATTTTCGAACCTTTCTTTTCAACCAAGGAGAAAGAAAGCGGCATTGGATTGGGTCTTGCCGTTGTTCACGGCATTGTTCAAAGTCACAAAGGGAAAACTGATGTAAAGTCGATACGCGGAAAAGAAACAACAATTTCAATAACTTTACCCCTGATACGGACTTAAGGAAAAAATACTATGGCAAAAAAAATATCCATACTAATCGTCGATGATGAAGAATCGGTTAGAGACTCATTGTTCAACTGGTTTATTGAAGACGGATACCGCGTTGAATGTGCCGAAAATGCGAAGAAAGCATTGTCGATGCTTGAATCCGACAATTTTGATATCATTTTGGCCGATATTAAAATGCCCGGAATGGATGGCCTTGAAATGCTAAAGCGAATAAAATCGCTGCGAAAAGAATCCATCGTTATCATGATGACCGCATTTGCAACTGTTGACACAGCAGTTCAGGCATTGAAAGACGGCGCATTCGATTATGTGACAAAACCTTTCGATCCCGACGATCTCTCCCACCTCATCAGAAACGCGTCAAATCAAATTTCTTTGCTTGAAGAAAATGAAATCCTGAAGGAAAAAGTAGTTTCGCTGGAAAACGTGGAAGATTTGATTGGCAACAGCGAAGCGATGCAGAAAGTGCTCAAAGAAATTGAAAGTGTTGCCCAGTCAAATGCTTCAGTAATAATAACAGGCGAAAGTGGAACAGGAAAAGAGCTGGTAGCCAGGGCCATCCATGCAAATTCGCCCCGCAAATTTTTCCCGATGGTAAGCGTACATTGCGGCGCGTTAAGCGAAAGTTTGCTGGAAAGCGAACTTTTCGGACACGAAAAAGGCGCTTTTACCGGAGCTGTTTACAATCGCAAAGGACGGTTTGAAATGGCCGACAGCGGCACCATTTTTCTGGATGAAATTGCTACGATTTCACAAAAAATGCAGGTTGAATTGCTGCGGGTACTCGAAAGCAAGAGTTTTGTGCGCGTTGGCGGCAACAAGGAAATATCTTCTGATTTCCGGGTAATTTGTGCCACCAACAGAGATTTGAAAAGCATGGTGGAAAAAGGGATTTTTCGCGAAGACCTTTTTTACAGGCTAAACGTGGTAAATATCAATGTTCCGCCACTGCGCGAGCGGATTGAGGACATTCCGTTACTTGTTGATTACTTTATCAAAAAGTACTGCATGTCAATGAACAGACCGCTTATTTCCATCGATTCAGGAGCATTAAAACGTCTGGAAGAATTCCCGTTTCCGGGCAATATACGCGAACTTGAAAACATGATCGAGCGCGCAATTGTAGTTGGAAACGGTAAAAAAATCAGCCTTAAAGATCTTCCATTGGGAAAAACGGTCGTCAATACCACTTTTGAAAGCCTTGACGACCTCGAAAAAAACCACATTTTTCAAATTCTCAGCAAATACAACTGGAACATTTCGGTTTCGGCCAAAGCCCTGAAAGTTGACAGAGTAACGCTCTACAACAAAATAAAGAAATACGATTTAAAACCTGCCAATTAATCAGGAACCAATCTGGCTTCTATTAAACTGATTGTGAATGAATCTTGATAACATCACGTTAATTTCATTTGGATATTTCGAGAAAGAACTTCTTGAAATGGTCGTGAATGACGTAGAACGAGAGTTTTCACTTCCGGTAAAAATTCAGGATGGACATTTGGATTTAAGTGAATTTTATGATTCGGCCCGAAGGCAATACGATGGAAACAAGCTGATAAAGGAAATTGATTTCCGGTTTGCTTCCGACAGGGTTAAAATACTCGGAATATTTAATGTTGACCTTTTTATCCCCATTCTTACCTATATTTTCGGACAGGCCTTTTTAAACGGGCGCGCTGGCATCGCCTCTGTTTACAGGCTGAACAATGAACGCTACGGAATCAAAGCCAACGGACAAATCTTTGTCGATCGAATCCGGAAGGAAGTTATCCACGAACTCGGCCATACTTTTGGATTGATACACTGCAAAAATCCCGATTGTGTGATGAGGTCGAGCACGTATGTGGAAGATATTGATCAAAAGAGCCATCATCTGTGCAATCAGTGCAAGTTGAATCTGATGATTTGATTACTTTTGCACCATCACTTAAAACCAACAAATGAACAAGTTTATTTACACCATTTCCGGAGCATTATTGCTTTTGGCAGCCTGCACCGGAACTTCAACCAACTCAATTCAGGAGGATCGTTTGACAGATTTCGTCGATCCGTTTATCGGAACCGGCTATCATGGACACACTTTTCCCGGGGCCGCTTATCCGTTCGGACAAATACAATTGAGCCCCGATAACGGCACTCAAGGCTGGGACTGGTGCTCGGGTTATCATTATTCCGACAGTGTTGTGGCAGGTTTCAGTCACCTCCACCTGAGCGGAACCGGAATCGGCGATTTGGCCGATATTTCATTTTTACCGGTAACTTCGGAAGTGACATTTCAGGAAGGCGAAAAAAATGCTGATTTTGTTACCCGTTACGCCGGAAAATACAGCCACGATCAGGAAACAGCAAAGCCTGGTTATTATGCTGTAACACTAAAAAACAATGGCATAAAAGCTGAATTTACGGTAACAGAAAGAGCGGGCTTGCACCGTTATTCTTTTCCTGAAGGAGGCGAAAACAATCTGCTGATCAATCTCGGTTTTGCAATTAACTGGGACAAACCATACCAAACTACCCTGAATATCGTTGATAGTTTGCTGGTTACCGGATCACGTTTATCGAAAGGCTGGGCAGCCGATCAGCATGTATTTTTTGCTGTTCGCTTTTCGCAACCCATTTCGAAGTCAGAAATTACCAATGTTGGCGGCGAAGGCCGTACTGTTGGCCTGCTGAAATTCAATGAAAAACAGGTGATGGCCAAAGTTGGCGTTTCATCCGTCAGCATCGAAAATGCACTGGCAAACCTCGATTCGTCATTGCCGGGCTGGGATTTTGAAGCCACTGCACAAGCCGCATCCGACGCCTGGGAAAAAGAACTTTCGAAAATCAAAATTCAGTCGAACGATTCGGTTCAGAAAACCATTTTTTATACGTCACTGTATCACACAATGGTTGCACCAGCCTTATTTTCAGACACAAACGGCGAATTCAAAGGAACCAAAGGCGATGTGCAAAATGCAAGCGGATACAACCGATATACAGTTTTTTCGTTGTGGGATACTTACCGCGCATTACACCCATTATTTACTCTAACCCAGCAACCGCGCGTGAACGACATGGTAAAGTCAATGCTCGATCATTACCGCCAAACAGGATTGCTGCCCGTTTGGGAACTGCAAGGAAATGAAACTTTCTGTATGGTTGGCAATCATTCCATCCCGGTAATTGCTGAAGCAATACTGAAAGGCATCGGCGATTTTGACCATGAACTGGCTTTTGAAGCAATGAAAGTTACTTCGATGCACGACCGCGACGGAATGGGATTGTACGATAAATTAGGATACATGCCTGCCGATAAAATTCAGCAGTCGGTTGCCAAATCGCTCGAAGTGGCCATTGACGACTGGTGTGTGGCTGCCGTTGCGCAGAAGCTGGGCAAAACCGAAGACGCTGCTTATTTCTTCAAACGCGCCGAAAGTTTCAAACAGTATTTCGACAAGGAAACCGGTTTTATGCGCGGAAAACTGAGCAACGGAGCGTGGACAACTCCATTTGATCCGGCTTTCTCGAAACATGAAGGCAGCGATTATACCGAGGGAAACGCATGGCAATATTTGTGGCTGGTTCCGCAAAATGTGGAAGGTTTGATTGAATTGCTTGGAGGAAAAGAACCTTTTGCCGATAAGCTCGAACAGTTGTTTAATGTTGAAGAAGGAGTAAAAGGCGAAGAGGCTTCGAACGATATTTCAGGATTAATTGGCGCTTATGCCCACGGAAACGAACCAGGGCATCACACCACTTTCCTTTTTAATTACGCCGGAAGGCCATATCGCACGCAGGAACTGAACCGCCGGATTCAGACCGAAATGTACACCGCTACCCCCGAAGGAATTTGCGGAAACGAAGATTGCGGACAAATGTCGGCATGGTATATTTTCAGCGCAATGGGCTTTTATCCGGTGAATCCGGCAGAATTAAAATATCAGTTTGGCTCACCACTGGTTCAGGAAGCTAAAATTGAAATAGCCCAGGGAAAATTCTTTACCATGAAAGCCCCGCTTGCATCGGTCGAAAATAAATACATTCAGGAAGTTAAACTAAACGGACAAAAACTGGATCGTTCATTCATTACCCATCAGGAAATTATGGATGGCGGAACACTCGAATTTACGATGGGTGCGGAACCGAACTAGTTACCGCTTCTCATTCGAAAACGAATATGGAAAATCGGCCTCATTAATACCTCTTTTCAGATCGGGAGTTGCAATCATCTTAAAATTGATGGTAGCACCTTTCATCAGTTCACGATGGCTCAGCCAGTTTTTGCTGTATGGTTTCCCATCTAAAGTCACCGATTGAATGTATTTGTTTTCAGAACTATTTTCAGGAGCGTTCAGAATTAATTCCTTCCCGTTTTCGAGTTTCACCGTAATTTTTTTGAACAAAGGTGCGCCCAAAACATATTCGTCGCTTCCGGGAGTAACCGGATAGAATCCCATAGCCGAGAAAACGTACCATGCTGAAGTTTGGCCGTTGTCCTCATCGCCGCAATAGCCGTCTGGCGTTGGCAGATACATGCGATCCATCACCTCGCGCACCCATTTTTGTGTTTTCCAGGGCTCACCGGCGTAATTGTACAGGTAAATCATGTGCTGAATGGGCTGGTTGCCGTGCGCATAATTGCCCATATTCATGATCTGCATTTCGCGTATTTCGTGAATCACCTGTCCGTAATACGATTCATCAAAAATTGGTGGAACAACAAAAACAGAGTCGAGCATCGAAACAAATTCCTTCCTTCCTCCCATCAGATCAACCAATCCCTGCACATCGTGAAAAACCGACCATGTGTAATGCCAGCTGTTTCCTTCGGTAAATGCATCGCCCCATTTAAACGGATTGAACGGTTTCTGGAATGAACCGTCTTCGTTTTTACCACGCATCAGTTTGGTTTCCTTATCGAACACATTCCGGTAATTCATTGCGCGTTTGGCAAACAAATCAATTTCGGCCTGAGGACGTTTCAACTCTTTGGCCAGTTTCCAGATCGTCCAGTCGGCAAAAGCATATTCGAGGGTCCGGGCGGCATTTTCGTTGATCTTCACATCGTAAGGAACGTATCCCAACTTGTTGTAATAATCAACACCTTTCCGCCCAACCGAAGACAAAGGACCTTCCGTTTTGCTGTTTTTAATCACGGCTTCATAAAGCGTATTGATGTCGTAGCCGCGGGCGCCTTTCAGGTAGGCATCTGCCACAATGGTGGCCGAGTTGGAGCCGATCATACAATCGCGGTGTCCCGGGCTTGCCCATTCAGGAAGAAAACCGCTTTCCTTGTAAGTATTTACCAAACCTTCCTGAATCTGTGCGTTCAGTGCGGGATACATCAGGTTAAAGAATGGAAAAACAGCGCGGAATGTGTCCCAGAATCCGTTGTCGGTAAACATTGCTCCCGGCAAAACCTGTCCGTTATAAGGACTGTAATGTACCATTTTACCATCTTTATCGAACTCGAAGAACTTCCGTGGAAACAACAATGTTCGGTACAAACACGAATAAAAAGTCCTGATTTGATCGGTCGTTCCGCCTTCCACTGAAATACGCGACAGTTCTTTGTTCCATATCTCTTTCCCCTTTTGGCAAACCTGATCGAAGTTGTCTTTTCCCAATTCTTTCAGATTCAGTTCAGCCTGATCGAAACTAATGAATGAAGAGGCAACTCTTGCATGAACCTTTTCACCTTTTTTTGTCACAAAGCGAATGGCAGCGCCTACGTGTATATCCTGAAGTTCAGACTTTCCTGACACGATTTCTTTACCGCTCCATACCTGACTTTCAGCAAATGACTTGTCGAAAACCACCACAAAATAATTTTTAAAATTCTCGGGAACGCCGCCGCTGTTTCTGGTTGTGAAACCGATGATTTTATTTTCTTCAGGAATAATTTTGATGTACGAACCCCTGTCGAAAGCATCGACCAATACCCACGATTTTTCGTTTTCAGGAAAAGTAAAACGAAAAATGGCTGCCCGCTCAGTAGGTGTAATTTCAGTAGTTACATCGTAATCGGCCAGGTAAACACTGTAATAATGAGGTTTGGCAGTTTCAGCTTTGTGCGAAAACCAGCTTGCACGTTCTTCTCCTGCAATTTTCAATTCTCCGGTCGAAGGGAAAAGCGAAAACTGGCCGTAATCGTTGATCCACGGACTGGGCTGATGTGTTTGCTTGAAGCCCTGAATTTTGTAGGCATCGTATGCATACACCCAACCGTCGCCCATTTTGGCGGTTTGTGGTGTCCAGAAATTCATTCCCCATGGCAACGCAATGGCCGGATAGGTGTTACCGCTTGAGAGTTTAAACTCCGAATCGGAGCCCATCAAGGTGTTGACGGAATCAACTGGTGATGGATTTTGGGCAAAAGAATGAATTGAAAAACAGATTAAAAAGCCAAATAATAAGATTTTCATTTTATGTTGGTTTAGATGATTATTTAAACGTTACGGGTTTACTCCACGATTCAAACATCGAAATGGCCTGAAACAAAACACCTGCTTCGCCCCTGAAAGTTCCGGAGCCTCTTGGCTTGTTGTCAATTGAATACCATTCGTAAAAGCCATCGTTGTCTTTTACCCTCTTTACCATGGGTTGAACCTGTTCGTATGCTTCCTGTACAAAACCGTTTTTTATCAATTCCTGAATCATGCGACCGCCAAACCAGGTCCAGTCGCCCCCATTTTGATAGCTGTAAACCGGATTCATGATTTTATTGGCAAAATATCCTTCAGGATAAGGAGGATAAAGCGTGAGTCCGATGGATGCAGCCCCGGCCTGTTTAACCCGGTTGATCATTTCGTCCAGCGATATTTTGATTTCGTCTTTACTCAGCAAACCTGCCTCAATGGCAATCGCTGTTCCGCCGAAATAGTAAATCTGGTTTTCATCAAAATCGTCCGGAAACGGAGATCCTTTTTCCAAATAGATGTGAGGAATGAACTTTTTATTCTGACTGTCCCAAAGGTGTTTCCGGCTGTTTTCGGCAATGTCGTTTCTTACTTTTCCCCACTTTTCTTTTGTCGCCGGAAGGATTTCAATCATATTGTTCAGGGCGATAATAAACATGGCATTGTCGTATATATCAATGGCCGGATGGGTATTTTCGTCCAGATCCACACCCCAGCCATGTTCGGGCTGCACATCGCCCCAGTCGGCAGTTGTTGCGCCAATAATCAATCCATATTGCTGATTGTACCGGTGATTCATTAAAAAATCCATGGCGTCCGTCAGGCGCACAGCCACGGTTTTATCTCCTATTTGTTCATTCAAAATGGAACTGTCACCCGTTATTTTAATGTATTTGTACACTGACTGAACCAAGGACGATTCCTGATCGGTTTCTACCGTATTTTTATGTCCTGCATAGCGCGGTTCCAGCTCCGAATACGAGAAATCAGTTTCTCCTTTGCCAATTTTTTCAGCAGGTGTAAAACCATCAATAATATTTCCGTCCTCTCCCTGCATCCTGAAAAAGACCAAAAGATTTTCTTTCAGTTCTTCCTTCGGATAAACCTGTCCGGCCAGTTCGATAAAGGTGTTGTAGTCGCGAATCCACACTTCGCGGTAGCCATCGCCGGCATTAAAACCGGTTTTAATTATTTCAAGCGCCTTTTGTTTGGTAAAAGCAAAATATTCATCGTTCATGATTTTGGCAGCCAATTCCTTGTCGGCTTTATTTTTTACCGGGGCAGAACAGCCAAAAGTAATGGCCAGTAAAAGACAAATAGATAATTTTCGTTTCATTTTAATTCTGTTTAGTGGTTTATTTTTCCCTACTCATTGATGGTGGTGCGTTAATTATTCCCCAATTTGTATTTGGCAGTGCACCCATTTCGAAAACCAGTGTGCCTCCGTCGGTCAGTTTTTTACGGTCGATCCAGCAGTTTTCTAACTTCCCGTTGTTGAATAAAGCTGACTGAACATAGCTATTTTCTTTCAAATTGTTTTTGGTTTCAATCACCAGTTCTTTTCCTGAATAATATTTAGGATCGAGTTTAATCGTTACTTTATCAAACAGCGGACTTCCAAACTGGAAAGTCGGATTCACATTGGAATGACCCTGAACGTCAAAGATTCCAATGGCGGCCATTACAAACCAGGCTCCCAACTGCCCCTGATCTTCGTCTTGGCCAACGCCGTATCCACGCAGCGGCTCAGTTCCGTAAAACTCATCGCAGATGGCACGTGTCCATTTTTGGGTTTGCCACGGCTGACTGCTGTAATTAAAGAGCCATGAATCGTGCAGACAAGGCTGATTTCCGTGGTTGTATTGTTTGTCGATTCCGGAGAAACTATGGATTTCATCCGATCCGCCGCCAAATTGGCTCTTTTCAGCGTTGATAAACATCTCGTCCAAACGCCGGTTAAATTCATCTTTTCCCATCAAACCGATAAGTCCATCCACATCGTGCGGAACATACCAGGTGTATTGAAAAGCGTTTCCTTCCTGAAAACCATCCCAGGCCTTCATCGGATCGAAATTCTTAATGAAAGTGCCATCTTCATTTTTGGGACGGATGTATTTTGTTTCAGGATCAAAAATATTCCGGTAATAAGTAGCCTGTTTCATCAGCTTTGCGTAATCGTCCTCGTGACCGAGCGCTTTGGCCATTTGAGCAACAGCATACGAACTGAATGTGTATTCCAGCGTGTGCGAAGTTCCGAAATTGAAAACCCAACCATTTGATATCACCGTATCTTTATAAGGAACATAACCATTTTTTACAAAATAATTCAGGTCGTATTTCCCGTTTCCAAGATCGCGGCCATGGTATTCCAGTTCATTCTTCCGGGCAGCTTCGTAACCGGTTTCAACTTCAAAATCACGGATTCCGGAGTTATAAGCAGCGGCAATGAGCAATCCCTGAAAATTAGTTTGTACGCCATTGGTATAAACCCCGGCAGCCTGTCCATCGTGCAACCAACCACTATTTTTGTAGAAATCAATGTTCGATTGAACGTATTCGCTTAAATAATCGGGATAGGCCAAGGCCCAAAGCTGACTTAAGTTCCAGAACCCGCCCCAGATGCCGTCGGTGTTGTAATGATGGTATTTTGGAACTCCCTTTTCATCGAGCGGAATTTGTCCGATACCGTTGTCAACCATAGGATACTGTCCGTTTACATCGTTGGAGATTCCACGTCCGAGAAGGGCATGATACAATCCGGTATAGAATTTCACCTTGTTTAAACTGTCCTCATCTTCCACAACAATCCTCCCAAGTTTTTCGTTCCAGGCTTCTTTTGCTGAAGTTCTGACTTCATCAAACGTTTTCCCCTTTGATTCGGCCAAGAGGTTTTTTCTTGCATTTTCGATGGATGTATAGCTCAGCCCGGTGGCAATTTCCAGCACCTCCTCTTTTTTCATCTCAAAATTCAGGAACAAACCATTGCCAATACCTTTTGTTTCTGAAACGCCGGCCTGATGGATGGAATCGACAAATGCTCCGGTTTCGATGGGCTGTTTGTTCATTCGGGCAACGAAATACATTTTTACCCGTTTCCCCGGATCGCTGAATTTTGCGTATTCCGGATAGGTTTCAATATAGCCTTCCACTTCATTTCCGTTCACCACTTCAGCAAAAGCATCAGTTACATCGCTGCTTTCGCCCTGTTTGTGGCCAATGTCGAGTATCAGGCGCGCTTGTTTGGTTTCAGGAAAAGTATATCGGTGAAAGCCTACCCGTTCGGTAGCAGTCAACTCTGCTGTAATATTATAGTCCTTCAGGATTACCGAATAATAACCGGGTTCAGCGTGTTCGTTTTCCTTGTCGAATCGCGAACGGTAACCTTTGTCCGGATTTTCGAGCGTACCCGGAACTGTTTTCAATTCGCCAACAGTTGGCATAAATACGAGTCCCCCAATCTGGAATTCATGAAAATGGCCAAATCCTTCAATCGATGTATGCCGGTCGTCGTAACCGCAAGGCCCCCAACTGCCCATACTTCCATAGGCATTGGTGTGGGGCGCCAACTTGGCCATTCCGAACGGAAGCGAGGCCGGCGTGTAAAAAAACCAGCGACCATGAACAGATCCTATCTGCGGATCGACCCAGGCTGTTGCATCAAAAGTGGTTTTTACGGGAGAACTGCATGCAGCCAAAAGTATTAGAAGGATGAATGACAATGTGTTGATTGATCTGTTTTTCCGATTTATCGTCATAGGTTATTTTGTTTTGACATCATTAATGTTGTCGGGATTATAATTCGTCACTATCTGCAAATTCTACTTTTCGTTCTGGATTCCCCACTCCTTGTTAGGTTCAGGCCCCATTTCGAGCACCAAAGAGCCACTTTTTAACAGCTCACTTGCAGGAAAAAAGAATGATTGCAAAGGCTGACCATTTAGCGTGGCATTTTGCACAAATTTATTTAATCGTGAAGCATTTTTGGCTTCAATAATAAACTTTTCGCCACGGCCAAAACGTTGCCCAAGGTTAATTTCAACTTTTGGATACAGTGGGCTGGCAATTTCATACACAGGATCCACCCGGCAACCACCGTCTGTTTGAAACAATCCAAGAGAGGCCATAATGAACCAGGCACTCATTTGTCCCTGATCTTCATCGCCCAAATAGGCATTGGCCAGACCATAACCGTAATAACGGTCAACAATGGCGCGGCTCCATTTTTGGGTTAACCAAGGGCGATCGACCCAATTGAAGAGAAATGCAAAATGCATCGACTGCTGATTTCCCTGTATGACAGGATAATCCCAGTATTGATCGTTTGGAGCATTGAACCGAAGTTTGTTGCTTTCCTCGAAACCCCAGTCGAGTCGCTCAATAAAGCGGTCCTTACCAATCATTTCGGCCAGTTCAGGAACATCCTGCGGAACAAAAAAAGTGAGTTGCCAGGCATTCCCTTCTACATAGTGGTGGTTTGCCCCCGACTTGTAGGCATCAAAATCGGGCGCCCAATTTCCGTCGGACGTTTTCAGACGGGCATAACCAGTTTCAGGATCAATTACATTCCTCCAGTATTCTCCACGCTTTTTAAATTCCTGATGGTCTGCTTCTTTTCCCAGGGCTTTGGCAAACTGACTGACAGTCCAGTCGTCGTAGCTATATTCCAGAGAATTGGAAAACCGGCCTTTGTCCATTGGTACAAAATGGTATTTCAGGTAAGGCACCAAATCACGGTTTCCGGCAAAACCGCCGCCAACTTTTTGGGCCGGCGTAGTCTGCATCTTTTTAACAGCTTCAAAAGCTTTTTCAACATTAAAATCGCGTATTCCCATTTGGTAAGCTCCCACAATCAGCGGAATTTCGTGTTCGGCTACCATTACCGGAATATATTCCATCCCGGCAGGTCCTTTGGCCAGCCAGCCTCCCGCATCGTACATGGCCAGTTGCGAATTCACCCAGCGATTGCTCCATTCAGGAGTAAGCAGATTCCAAAATTGGTTGAGATTCCAGAAAGTGTTCCAGAATGCATCACAACCCAGCGCCGGAGAATTTGGATCAGGAAGTTGCCTGATTTTCTCGTCGGCATCCACCCATTTTCCGTCCACATCGCTGAAAATATTGCGGCTGCACAAAGCCCGGTACATATTGGAGTAAAAACGCATCTTTTCGCGGCGGTCGTTACTGGATATTTTAACGCGCCCAAACAAATCGTTCCAGGTATTGAGATTGTTTTGCCTCACGGCTTGAAAATCCCATCCAAATGGTTGTCTTACTTCTGTTTCCAGATTTAGTGCTGCATTTTTTATACTGACATAAGAAATTCCGGTTCGAACCTGAACAACTGTATTTTCTTGGGTGTCAAATTCGGCAAAAGCGCCTGCATCTTTACAGTTCTTCAGCTGAAGAATTTCGATTTTATCCAGAATCCCATCTTCTGTCCAGACACCAAAATTTTTGATTGGCTGATCGAATTCAACCACAAAATGAACAATGTATTCCTGTGATACTCCGCCAGACCATGTGTTGGGCGAAAGTTGCTTGCTGAATCCTTCAACACGGTAATCATTCACCTTTTTAATCTGAACTTCCTCTAGTTTATAACCGTATTCGGCAGGATTCTGTAAATCAATCAGCACGCGCGATCCTTCCTTGTCCTTCGGAAAAGTGTATCGCTGAAAGCTGCATCGGGTGGTGGCTGTAAGTTCGGCCGTAATTCCATAATCAGTTAAGTCGGCTTTGTAATAGCCTATCGGCGCGTCTTCGGTCTCTTTGTTTAATCGTGACCGGTAACCTTCGTCCGGTTTTTTCTCGTCGCCGACCTGAGTTTTCAATTTTCCGTTGGTCGGCATCATCGAAAGTCCTGCCATGGTCCATTCGTGGATGTGGCTAAAACCACCGATGGTTTCGAAAATAGGATCGTAACCTGCCTGCCAGCCTCCGTTTTGATTGTCGGGACTTAGTTTTACCATGCTGAAAGGCATCCACGGGCCGGGTGCAATCATCCAGCGGGAATGAGCAGTACCCATCATTGTGTCGGCATAATCTGCAGGAGTGATTATTTTTTGAGGACTTCGTTCTCTTATGTAACTTGTTTTTCAAGCAGCTTCAAGAAGGGCTATTTTCTTCTTTAGTTGATTGATTTTCTTTTCTTTATATTTTTGCTGATAATCTTCTATGGCACATGGGTTGAATGCCTCTTTGTTGATCACCATCTT
>JAUYMU010000006.1 GCA_030698405.1 Bacteroidota bacterium | reverse complement strand
TTCTGGGAATATGGGCAGTTGCATTTGCATATGGATATCTTTTTACCAAATTTACGACAGTTTGATTTACGACAACCCATTTACGATCTAATTTATTTTCATGTAGTTATCAGGATGGGGTCAGGAAGTCTGAAATTATTGAGCTGCACCATGCTGATATTCAGGTAAAAAGTATCGAAAACGAAGGTACTTCGGTAGAAATACGTTTCAGGAAAAAGGAGTAGAAAAGTAAATAAGGCAAAGGCAAAGGCTCAGGCAAAAAAAGAAAAAGAAAAAGGCAGCTGAAATCTAATTTTCAACTGCCTTCGCCATTTTCTATCGCATTCAACCGTTTCCGGTTTCTATTTCGTTTTCTCTGCAATCCACTTTTTAGCATTCACAAAAGCTTCCATCCACGGAGCAACCTCATCGAATTTACGGTTAGTTGGATAGTATGGCCAGTGCCAGGGTTTGAAGGCGCGTTCGAGATGCGGCATCATTACCAAATGACGGCCATCTTCGGAACAAAGAGAAGCCACATTGTAATCGGAACCATTCGGATTTCCGGGATAAGCAGGATTGGAATATTTCATCGGAATCCGGTATGCCGATTCGGGCTGTGGCAGACTGAATTTTCCTTCGCCGTGAGCCACCCAAACGCCCAGTTTCATTCCTTCCATCGACTGCAACATCACCGAATTGTTAGGTTGAATCTCCACATTTACAAATCCCGATTCGAATTTATGCGATTCGTTGTGCAGCATTTTTGGTTTTTCAGAGCGTTCAGGATAAACCAATCCAAGTTCAACCATTAACTGACAGCCATTGCAAACACCCAGACTAAGCGTATCTTCACGCTTGTAGAAATTATCGAGCGCCAGCTTGGCGGCATCGTTGTATTTAAAAGCGCCGGCCCAACCTTTGGCCGAACCCAAAACATCCGAATTGGAGAAACCACCAACAAACACAATCATGTTCACATCTTCCAAAGTTTCCCGTCCGGCAATCAGGTCGGTCATGTGCACGTCTTTCACGTCCATTCCGGCAAGGTACATCATGTAAGCCATTTCGCGGTCGCCATTCACACCCTTTTCACGGATGATGGCAGCTTTGATTCCACTTGGCTGGCGGCGTTTCAGGTAAATGCCCAAATCAGCAGCTTTTCCGGTGAAACCTTTGAAATCGTATTTCAGTTCGTTTTTCTTGTAATTCTGGTAGCGTTCCAGTGCCAGTTTTTCTCCTGATTGTTTGCGATCGAGCAAATACGATGATTTGAACCACAATTCGCGTAGGGAATCCAGATCGAAATTAAATTCATCAACGCCATTTTTTACTGTAAATGCGCGGTTTCCTGAAGGTTTTCCAATCAATATAAATCCAACTCCGGCGGCATTCAATTTGCCTTCAAAAGCATCAACATCAGCTACCTGAACAACCAATCCAGGGTTTTCGCTAAACAGTACTTTCACACTGTCAGTTTCGCCAATTCCGCTCAAGTCAAGCATCATTCCTGAATAATTGTCAGCAAAACACATTTCCAAAAGCGTGGTAATTAAACCTCCTGAAGAAATATCGTGTCCGGCCAAGATATTTTTTTCTTCAATGCAATCCTGAATCGCATTGAATGCTGCAGCGAAATATTTTGAATCGGCAACCGAAGGTGCTTCATTGCCCAGTTTATTGATGATCTGAGAGAAAGCGCTTCCGCCCAAACAACGATTCATTTTCGAGAAATCGACAAAATAAATCGATGAATTCGGATCATTAATCAAAACCGGTTCTACCACTTTTTTTACATCCGAAACTTCTGCGGAAGCTGAAATAATCACCGTTCCGGGTGAATAAACCACACCATCCTTGTATTTCTGGGTCATCGACATCGAATCTTTTCCGGTCGGAATATTGATCCCGAGTTCACAGGCGAAATCGCTGGCGGCCTTTACTGCTTTGTAAATACGGGCATTTTCGCCATCATTTTTTGCAGGCCACATCCAGTTGGCGCTCAGCGAAACACCTTTTAACTGATCTGATAATGGAGCAAAAACCAGATTTGTCAACGATTCTGCAATCGACAAAACCGATCCGGCCTCGGCGTCAACCATGGCTGCAACTGGTGCGTGTCCAATGGTAGTTGCCAATCCTTTTTCTCCCTGATAATCGAGTGTAATTACGCCCACATTGTTCAGCGGAAGCTGCAATTGTCCGGCACACTGTTGTTTGGCAATACGGCCGGTAACCGAGCGGTCAACTTTGTTGGTCAGCCAGTCTTTGCAGGCAACAGCTTCGAGCTGCAAAACATCTTCGAGGTAATCTTCTATTTTATTCTGATCATATTCCAGATCAGCAAATTTTTCATTTCGGGTAGTGTCGGTCAACACAGTTTTTGGCGGCTTGCCAAACATGTACGAAAGCTGCCAGTCGATTGGTTTTTCGCCGGTTTTCGAGTTTTCGAAGGTAAACTGCATATCGCCGGTAGCCTCTCCAATTACATACATTGGGGCACGTTCGCGGTCGGCAATACGTTGCAGCAGTGGCACATCTTTTTCGTGCATTACCAGCCCCATTCGCTCCTGCGACTCGTTGCCAATGATTTCCTTTTGCGAAAGCGTTGGGTCGCCAACGGGCAATTTCGATGTATCAATTTTTCCACCGGTAGCTTCAACCAATTCCGATAAACAATTTAAGTGACCGCCAGCGCCGTGGTCGTGTACTGTTATGATAGGGTTTTCAGACGACTCGCTCAATGCACGTATGGCATTGTAAACACGTTTCTGCATTTCAGGATTGGCGCGTTGAACGGCATTCAGCTCGATGTGATTTTCGAACTCACCGGTAGCTACCGACGAAACTGCTCCCCCACCCATTCCGATTCGGTAATTGTCGCCACCCAAAAGCACCACTTTATCGCCTTTGGTTGGTTCGTCTTTCAGACTGTCTTTTTTCGCTGCGAAACCAATACCACCGGCAAGCATTATTACTTTGTCAAACCCGTATTTCCGCTCATTTTCAAAATGCTCGAAAGTCACCACCGAACCGGTAATAATCGGTTGTCCGAATTTATTCCCGAAGTCGCTGGCTCCGTTCGATGCTTTAATCAGAATTTCTTCCGGGGTCTGATACAACCAGTCACGTTCAGGAACCGCATTTTCCCACCGAGCCCCTCCAAACCTCTCCGCCAGTTGGCGGAAGGCTTTAAACCCCATGTCTTCATCTGAATTTCCGGAACCCTGAATGTTTAAGTCCCCCTTCGGGGGATTTAGGGGGCTTGCAGTTTTATTTCGCGGATAGGAAGTCATATAAACAGCAGTCCCGGCAATGGGCAAACTGCCTTTTCCACCGGCAATACGGTCGCGAATTTCTCCGCCGGTTCCGGTTGCTGCACCGTTGAAAGGCTCAACAGTAGTCGGAAAATTGTGCGTTTCGGCTTTCAGCGAAAGCACCATTTCCACATCCGTAACCTCAAAAAAGTCAGGTTTATCCTGAGTTTTGGGAGCAAATTGTTCAACAACAGGCCCCTGCACAAACGAGCAATTATCCTTGTATGCTGAAATAATCAAATTTGGATTTTCCTGCGATGTTTTTTTTATGAGCTGGAAAAGCGACATTTCCTGCTCTACCCCATCGATGATAAACGTTCCATTGAAAATTTTGTGGCGGCAATGCTCCGAATTAACCTGCGAAAAGCCAAACACCTCACCATCAGTCAACTTACGGCCTAATTTTTCGGATACGGAATTCAGGTAGTCAATTTCATCCTGACTCAGCGCCAAACCTTCCTGATCGTTGTAAGTCGCAATATCACCAATTTCAAGAATCGGATCGGGTTTTTTATTGATTGTAAATATCGTTTGATCAAGGTTCTGATACAAGGCTTTCAACATCGGGTCGAAACCTGCCGTTTGATCAGCCACCTGAATGTATTCCTCAATTCGCACAATTCCCTGAATTCCCATGTTCTGCGTGATTTCCACTGCATTGGTACTCCATGGAGTCAGCATTTCTTTGCGTGGTCCAACGAACCATCCGTTTAAAACTTCGTCGTCAAGCTTTTCAGCTTCTCCGAACAGCCAAATTAGTTTTTCAATATCCTCAGGATTGATTGAACTAACTGAGTTTACTGCAATTAAAGTTTTTTGCGGAGTTTTAAAAAATAGAATCATTTTTGAATATTAATTTGTAAAATTTTAATGCAAACAACAGGAAAATGAATGCGGCAAAGATAAAACATCTTTAAAAAAACTGGCAGATTTTTAAAAAAATATGGGTTTCAATATTAAAGACAATGGATAGTTTTTTCCAGAAAATCACTTCTTTTTCTTTCATTTATTGCCTATATTTAACTATCTATTAAAAAGGATTATTAATTAATCATAAGTATATGTTGCCCCGACAATCCTTAAACAATATGAATATCAATCGACCACCTGTCCAAATGTATATTGTATTACTACTATTACCTATGCTAATCCCTATATACCATTCATATGATGACCAACACAACAAGATATATATTTATGGCATAATTGCCGCCATTATTGGTTTTGCATTAACTATAACAGCTTTTAAACAGCCCGACCATTTTATCAAACTTTCGACACTCGATATTACTATTTTGGCCATTGTACTCTATGTCGTTATAAATCAATTGATATTTGGGCAATACTTCGATTTACAAATAATGTCGAGAGTTGTAGCAGGTGCCATTGTTTTTTTATTCTTTAAAAATTTAGGAAAACAAGAAGGGAAGGTAGCCCAATTTATTGATGTCTTTCTTATTTTAGGAATAATTGAGGTTCTTTTTGTTTTAGCGGAGACTCTAAAACTATTTAGTTTTTCTCCAGATTCCGTTCACTCCATAAATGGTACTTTCGCTAATCCAAATGTAGTTGCAATTTTTTTAGCCATACTCATTCCACTATCTTTCTATAGGTTTTACACATCATCGCGAAATAAGTACCTATACCTGATTTATTCTTTACTGTTTATCATAGTTATAGTTTTAAGTAAATGTAGGAGTGCAATTGTCTTGTCATTTTTTGCAATTATCACTTACGCCATTCGCAGTATTCCCAAATGGAATCTAAAAAAGCTATTACTGATTTTCGCACTTATTGTCGGGCTTATTTCGGTTTTCGTATTCGTTAATGTACAAAAAAAAGATTCAAACGTCAGCAGAATGTTGATTTGGAAGGTTTCGGTTGATATGATCAAAGAAAAACCGTTTACCGGATTTGGGCTATCCAGCTTTGAAAAGGAATATAATCTTTACCAGAGCAAGTATCTGGGGAAAAAAGATGTATCCCGTGAAGAAATCCTTACTGCTGGTTATATCAGACAACCTTACAATGAATTCTTATATTGTTGGTTGACTGGTGGATTTATATACTTTGCTTTATACCTTACACTTTGGGGGTTATCGGGATACCACTTGATAAAATCTTTTCATAAAAGCAGTAATCTGCTAAAATTTACATCTGCAGTGACACTCACCGGGCTACTTTTGATTTCCACTTTTACGTACACCTTCTACCTAACCATTATTGAATTCTTTTTTATGAGTATCCGCTTGTTTACCCAAGCTATCCTTTGCCGTCAGCTTCAGCTGACGGACAGATTGGAGACCACGGTGAAAGGCTTTAGCCACAGTGCATTGGGCTAAAGCCCATGTGTCACATTTCCCCTTCAACCGTTGAC
>JAUYMU010000005.1 GCA_030698405.1 Bacteroidota bacterium | reverse complement strand
TTCTGGGAATATGGGCAGTTGCATTTGCATATGGATATCTTTTTACCAAATTTACGACAGTTTGATTTACGACAACCCATTTACGATCTAATTTATTTTCATGTAGTTATCAGGATGGGGTCAGGAAGTCTGAAATTATTGCATGTCAAGTAACACATCTTGTTATGTTACTGACATACTGATATATACAATTTAAAAAAAATGGGGGGGGGTGAAATATATTTTTTTATCTGCAAAGGACTTGTTAAATTAGCTCAATCAACAAAAAAAACCAACCAGCTATGCCCCTAAACAAATTTGTTTAAAAGGCCGCACCGGGTTACATCTCCCTGCCATGTTTCGAAAACCTGACAGGCACGGCCCGCCGGTGTGGCCAAAAAAGTTGGAGCCCTTCCATCTTTAAAAAACGGGTCGGCCTTCTGTTGCAAAACACGTAGCAACAAAGTTAATTCTTTTAGAACGTGAAGAAATTTTAATTCAAAACTATAATATATGAAAACCATGAAAAAATTATCTTTTATTTTTATCGTTGTATTTCTGTTTAGCTTAACAACTTTAGGACAGGTTAAGGTCACAAGTGAAGGTTTTTTGCAAGTTGACTATTTGGGAGATCAATCACTAACATTTGGGAATAATGCAGGGGGACAATACCCACTCCGTGGACAATGGGGAATAGAACATTATAATGGTGGCTTAAACTTTGGGATTCCATGGCCAAATCCAGCCATGTATGGCGGTAATTATAAATTATTCATACAAGATAACACAGGATATGTAGGTATTAACGATGGTACCCCTTCATACCAACTGGACGTAAATGGGGACATTGCAACTTATGGAACTCTTCGGATTTCTTCCGATGAAAGGTTTAAAACGGATATAAAGCCGATTAGTAGCTCGATTGAAAAATTGCTGAAATTGGAGGGTGTTTCATATAAAATGAAAAAATCAAAGCCATCTGAATATAACCTTGATGAGATAAAAGATCAGGTTAAATATCAAACTGCCATTGCAGAAATGTCTTTACAGGATTCTATTACTTCGACTGACAGGTACGGCTTTATTGCACAGGAATTAATGGAAGTTTACCCGGAATTAGTGGATCAGGATAAAGAAGGCTATTTGAATATTGATTACATTGGGCTGATCCCCATACTGGTTGAAGCCATAAAAGAGCTACAGGAAAGGGTAGAAACAATTGAGAATAACTGCTGTAACAAAGATGCAAGCATGAAAAGCGCTTCGATAACATCAGGAACAACCAATGATTTAACTGAAAACAAAGCCCGGTTAGACCAGAACATCCCCAACCCATTTAGCAACGAAACCAAAATTGGTTGTTATATTCCTGATGGATCTGGTACTTCAGTTTTGTATATTTACAACATGAATGGTGCCCAATTGCAACAATATAGTATAAACGGAAAAGGGAAACAAACTTTACCTATTAACGGAAATAGCTTTCAACCGGGAATGTACCTCTACGCGCTTGTTATTGACGGCAAGGAAGTGGATACAAAGAGGATGATTTTAACGAAATAAAAATAGATATGAAATACATAATATTAGTATTATGGGGATCTATGTTTCATAACATAGCATTCTCACAGAATATTGGACGATCGGATTCCATATTATTTCGCAATGCTGTTCAGGTAGGGATAGAAAAGTATCTAAATAAGATTCCAATTGGTAAAGAAAAGGATTTCGGATTTAACACGAGGGAAGAATTCGGAGAGGTCTTGGTAGGGGACTCATTCCAAAATTATAATTTTCGAGATTATTCATTTTCCGATACGAGCAAAACGAATTTATTTGAACCTATAAATACATGGTCATTACCATTGATTATAAATAATAAATACAGATGCTTTGTAGATATTGAATTAACAAATGATGGTTATAAAGCTATTGGGTTCGGCTTACCCGTACTTGCATCTGATATGGATGATTTTGAAAATTGTAAACATATGAAAAATATTAAATCGAAGGCTCTATTTATTGATTACGCGTTAAATGTATATTGTATTGTTACAAGTGATGCAAATAATAATTTGAACTTTTGGGCATTTCGACCTATAAATCAGTGTGGATCTAATAATTTAGAGAACAAGGATAAATATTCATCAACTGAAATCGTTGAAATTTTAAAGATAAAAAATAAAAAACTTAAACATGAATTATAAAAGTATATTTTTCAAGTTAGTTATGATCATAAGCTTGTGTCTTAGTTTCTCTGATATTAAAGCACAAATATTGGATGTTCCATATCGCAACGATATAACGGGTTGTGGTCAATGGTGTTGGGCTATGTCAGATCAAATGGTTATTGTTTATTATGGTAATAATGTTCAATTATGTGATGTATTAGAAGTGGCACGACAAAATGATCCAAATAGATTTGGAACAGTTGATTGTTGTGTAAATCCTTTTGTAGGATGTTGTAATTCAGGGTACATAAGTTCGAACCAAGCGATCATTAATCATTGGTCCATAAGTAATTCATTTATATGGAATCCTCTTTCTTTAGCTCAAGTGCAGAGTGATTTGCAAAATAATCGTCCTATTGTGATGCATCTTTTTAATTCTGATGGTTCTGGAGGACATACTGTCGTTGGATATGGTTTAAGTAATGATGATGTTTATATTCAGAATCCGGGTAATGGTTCTCAGATACGCGATTATACTAATTTAACTCAGGGTGCAAGTCAAATATGGTCTTATACCAACAGAATGAATACTTCTGCTACTGCATGTATGCTGACACAAACAGTTAGCGGTACTCTTAATTCTGCAAATAGTACTTATAAAACAATAAACTCATTAAATGTAAATTGTATTATTAACAATAATTCAAATATTGTTTTTCTTTGCAGTAATGAAGTCCTCTTGGAAGCTGGATTTGAGATTCAATCCGGCGCAAGTTTATTAATTGAAACTGGTATTAGTATAACATGCCCATAATCATGAAAAAAGCAGACGTAATGTTCTTATTTATGCTGTTTTTACTCCACTGTCAGGGTCAAACCCTACTACAGAATGGCAAATTGTGGAGCAATACAAGTATAGGAACCATGCATAGGAGTAATTACAGCAGTTATTTCATCAAATTCATGGGCGACACGACCATAAATGGACTGGGATATAAAAAGATCATGAAATCGGATGATGCCCTGCATTCTCAATGGACTTTGGATGGATGTATCCGCGAAGAACCAACAACGCGAAAAGTCTTTATTTTCAATGAATATACGGAGAAGGATATGCTGCTCTATGACTTTAGCCTTGAAAAGGGCGATAGCATTTTGACAGGTGACGGGCAATCATACATTAAGGTCACCAAAGTAATCAATGCAACATTTGGAAGCTCAACAGTACCACGAAAACAAATCTATTTTTTTGATCCTGATGGTGGTCCCCAATGGATTGAAGGCATTGGCAGTATCTGGGGCGTATTGGAAGGCTTAGGCAGTTTTTATACAACCGGTTCAGCATTAAACTTGGTGTGCTATTCTGAAAACGATCAATTGATATACCATAACCTCCGCTTTTCTACTTGTTTTCCACAGGGTGAAAATGTCTCTATTCTGGATGCTTCGCTCAAATGGAACATTGGAACACATTGCGTGAACGAAAGTCCTTTGAATCCTTACGACAAGTGGTCAACCTCCTTTCTTCATTCTGAAGGCGATACATTGATGAATGAAAAGCAGTACAAAAAATTGGTAAGCTGTGCCGATTCACTGTGTGCAAAAGAAAGCATGAAATCGTATATCAGGGAGGAAGCAGGTAAGGTATTTTTGGCCAATAAAACCGAAGAGATTTTGCAATTCAACTTCACTTTAAAGAAGGGCGATACCATGATTATGCAGTTGTTTGAAAGGGGAGATGTAATTACACAATATTATATCCGAATCGACTCTATAAAAACCTTGCTATGGCCTGATCAGAAAGAACGGATTGCCCAGTATGTCACAGTATTTAGTTATTATAATAGTGAACTGGGGGGTTATTCAATAAATGATGTCTTTGTTGAAGGAATTGGATCGCTTAAGTTTGGGTTGGAATACCCAAGGTTATTCGCTACTGGTGATGCCTGGTGTTTTCCAGCGTTGCTTTGTTTTTATTCGGGTGAAAGCTTAATTTATGCTGATCCGAAAATCAACAACTGCTATTTGAGCACCGGAGTTCAACAATTTCAACAACAACCAAATCTGGTTCAGGTTTTTACCAACAACCACGAAATGCTGCAAATACAGCTTACTGAAGCCAAAGCAGGTAAACTATTTGTTTTTGATATCAAAGGGAAACTGATTTTAGGGCAAGTTGTCAATCAATCTGTTACCCAATTTTGTCTGCCTTCAACCGGCATTTACCTCTATCGCTTTGAATCAGACAAAGGTGAAATCCAAACCGGGAAAATTTTGGTATATTAGGTTATTCCTAATAGCAAAGGGATTTTCTCTTTCAAAAAGAGAGGGAATCCCAGTTCAAACAAATTATTTTCTCATGAAAACCCGCTACATATTCTTTTTGCTTTTGGCCATCGTCGCATTAAAAACCGTGGCACACGATTATCAAACAGTCTATGCCAACCAGACAGTGCTTTTCAAAAATTCTTTAGGAATTAATGGCCTGAGGGTCGATTCGGTGAAAGTAGCAGCCGCTGACACCATTTTGTACCCATTTGCTACCATTCAGGAAGTATCGGCAGGTTGCATTTCTCCTTACAAAGCTTCGTGGATCGGTGAAAAAGTGGTCATAAAACCCGACGGCACCAACCTGTTTTTCAACAGAGATGGCGATACAATAACCTTAAAAACCCAGGCTCTGCTAAACGAAACGTGGATTGCCTTTCAACGTGCCGACACCTTTAGGGTGGAGGCCCGTGTGCAGGCTGCTGAGTTGGGAACTGTTCTGGGCATAAGCGACTCTGTAAAAACAATTGCCTTCCGGCTGCTTGACCAACAGGGGAACATGGTTGACCATGCGTTGAACAAACTAAAGGTAAAAATCAGCAAAATGTATGGCTTTGTCGAAACACTCAACTTTTATCTCTACCCCGATATTTTTGTCAGGTCTCCCCATGATATGCCAATGAGTTATACGCTGGCCGGGCTTACCAATCACAAAGTCGGCCTACAAAATCTGACGTGGTTCGATGTGAACGGCTTTAATCCGGGCGACGAATTGCATGTGCAGGAGCACAACATTGGCGATCCCAATTTTTTCCTCCCCGTTCGCGAATACTACAGCCGGTGCATTTATAAATACCTTGAGCGTACCAACCATGCCGACTCCATTGTTTACCGGTACGCCCGCAAACAAAGCATTAAAACCGTTTACACCGACAAAACTACTTTGGAAACTTTCAACGACACGGTGCGTTCGGTGGTATTGGCCAACCCTGGATTCGACAAATTGCCCGGTGAGCCGATCTTCCAAGGCAATTCTGCGCAACAGATGCATATGCGCAACGATGAATTTCGGACGAAGATTCAACCCTCCGCAATGAATGAACTCTATGTATATTCAGGCAACGGAGATTGTTGGAGTACTATTGCTGGTGAGGGTTGCCTGCCAGAGAAGCGTTATATTGATGGTCTCGGCGGGCCGTATTACCAATGCCGCGGTTATGCAGGCGACTCGGAAGAGCGAAAACTGGTTTATTATAAAAAGGGAGAAACGGAATGGGGCGAAAAACTGGTAATTACCGGTGTCCAAAACCTTAAAAACCACGCAGGATTGCAGGTTTTCCCCAATCCAGCCCGCAATGTGGTCACTTTTCAATTGAATGATGATTCCGGAACACATGAAGTTAGGATTTACAACCAAAATGGCACTTTGGTTAAAACCGAACAATTCAAAGGTTCTACTGGTAAAATTAAATTAACCGGTTTTAAAAACAGAATCTATTTTTACAGGCATACTTCTTCTACATCAACAGAATATTCAGGAAAATTGGTTGTAGATTAAAAATCAAAAGAGGCTTCTAGAACGGAGCCTCTTTTGATTTCGGATTTATCGGGTTAATAGTTTTTATAGTTTTCGATAAATTATTCAACTACAATCAGCAGGTATTTCGATGCTTTCCAGAATTCTGACGGTTGATCGATTACCAGACTTTCAACAGTTTTTTCTCCTGTCAGATGGTATGTTTCGGCAGGATGGAAAGTAACCACTTTGGCTTTCTTTGTATTCAACGGTAACTGGTTAAACTCGCGGATATCAATTCTCATGAAATAATCGCGGTTAAAATCCTTCTTCATTTTGAGGGTCTTTCCAAGTCCCAAAAAGCCACCTTCTTTTTCAATTACATTCTTTTCTTCCAGTTCCTTTTTTGTTCCGAAGGCATAATAGGCAGTGTTCATTGCAATTACCTGCGCTTCAATGGCCTGATTTTTTTCCATAATGGTTTGTTCGCTTTCTGCTGTTATCACCTCTATTTCTTCTTTCAGCCCGGCAACATTAACATTCAGATTGTTAAGCTCCATTTTCAAAACGGCAATTTCTGAATCTTTGTCACCCATTTGTTTGTTCAGCAGCTCCATCATTTTTTCGACTTCAGCAATTCTGGTGTTCGATGCGCGGAGTTTTGCCTGAAGGTTTTTCACCAGTTCTTTATTTTTCTGAAGCAGGCTATTGATCTGTGCAATGTCTTCGGCGATGCGTTTTTTGGCAACCGATTTTAACTCTCCACCTGATGAAGTTTGAACGGAAACGATTTTTTCAAGGGTTTTAATTGAGTCCAGGTTTGCTT
This sequence comes from Bacteroidota bacterium, assembly GCA_030698405.1. Taxonomy (GTDB): domain Bacteria; phylum Bacteroidota; class Bacteroidia; order Bacteroidales; family Prolixibacteraceae; genus Aquipluma. The sequence goes on along the minus strand of JAUYMU010000005.1, from coordinate 167,040 downwards.
GTATTTCGTTCATATCGCCCAATAACTCCAGAATTGAAGCGTCTTTTTGCACAGCCAATTGTGCAATGCTATCTTGTACGGCTTGCATGCGTGCAACCTCCTTTTTGTGCTGACCACATGAAGTAAGCACAACAACTGACAAAATAAATAGTAACTTTTTCATTTGTATCAAAATTTAAAGTGTTAAAAAACGGTTTTAAAATATCCTTTATGCCTTGCGGCTGGTTTCCTGAATAATCTGGTTCAAATCAATTGAATCGAACATTTCAAGTATCCTTTTTTCTGTTTCCTCGAATCCAATCTTAAAGAGCTCATCGGCTTTCTTAAAGTCGAACGTATTGAATTTTCTTGTTTCAGGCGGGTCGATCACGAAATCGCATTTGGTTAGGCTTTCCCTTACATTCTGGCTCATTGCCAAACGGAAAGTCCTTTCTGCAACTGCTTTTATTCCTGAAATATTCTCCTGTGTACCGTTGTGGTTCACATGCACACCAATCAGTATCCGGCATTGATTTCGAATACAGTCAACCGGCAGATTGTTGAGCAAGCCACCATCGACGTATGAATTTCCGTCGATTACCTGCGGCTCGAATATAATCGGAATCGACGCTGAAGCCAATACCCATTGAAACAGTTTGCCTTCATGCTTAATTTCTGAATGACCACTGTTGAGGTTTACGACAGAGCAATAAAATGGTTTTTTGAGGCTTGCAAAATCATCCTTTTCAATGTTCATTTCGAGGAGCGACAAAACCTTCTTGATGTCAATCAATCCGTTTGAGGGCATTTGCCATTTGAACATCTTCACCATTTTGTTGGCCTTCACCAATTCCAAAATCTGCAAGGGTTCCATGCCAGCGGCATAAAAAACGCCCACCAGCGCTCCTGCACTTGCTCCTGAAATAATTTCGGGTCGGATACCATATTTATGAAGGGCTTCGAGCACCCCAATGTGAACAATGCCCCTGGCTCCGCCTCCACTAAGTGAAATGCCGAATTTATAGGGTTTTGGATTCTCGTGCATGGATTGTTAATGTGTTAACTGCACAAAGTTAAGATGAATCATTGATCTATTTGTTACATAACTTGTAAAAAATGTTACATGATTCACACCTTGCGCATAAATGCCGATTCTTTTACTATGGAAATTAAACAGTCGTATAAGAAGTTAACAGGTAAAACTCAAAATCAGGAAAAGCAATATACAATACGTTCGTTTCAGCGAAAGTTTGTAATATTGCAGGCATTAAAATAAATGCATTTTTGACAGAGGAAACCTGCATATTCTAAGGAGTTTTATACAATATTATTCCGAATTGGCAGTTTATTCTAAAGTCATTCAAAACTCAGCTATTGGGAAAACGGTTTTCATATCGCATATTTTTTGTTGTGGTGTTGTTAATTCTGGCAGGTTGTTCAACTGAAAAAAATACAGTTGTATCGCGTGCCTATAACAATGTTACTGCCCATTACAATGTATATTTCAACGGAAGGGAAAGCCTTCGTGCCGGTGTTGAAAAGGTCAACAAATCGGTGGAAGATGATTTTTCGAAGGTTTTGCCAATCTACAAATCGAGCAACCCAACCACGGCCACAGCTGCAACAGGCGATATGGACAATGCAGTGCTGAAAGGTTCGAAACTAATACAGTCGCACTCGATCACAAAAAAACCAAAACGCAGAAAAAACAGGAGTAAATCCTACATCAAATTTGCCAGTCAGGAAGAATTCAATAATTGGGTAGATGATGCCTATATTCTGATGGGAAAAGCCTATTACTACCAGCACAATTTTGCAGCAGCCATCGAGAATTTCTCTTACGTGGTGCGAAAATTCGAAGACGATCCGAACAAACATGTTGCTAATATCTGGCTGATTCGTTGTTATAATGAACTGGAACGCTATGTTGAGGCTTATGAATTGATCCAGTTGCTGCAAATGGACGAAAGCTTTCCCCGGAAACTTGACGGTGAACTGGCTGCAGTTACCTCTGATTACTATGCCAAACAACTTTTGTACACCGAAGGAATTCCTTTCCTGTCGATCGCAGTAAAACAAGCTGACAAAAAGGAGGACCGGCTTCGTTACAAATACATTTTGGCCCAATGGTACCAAGAAACCGGCAATACCGAAAAAGCCTCCGAAACCTTCAGGGAAGTTACCCGGATGAACCCGCCATACACAATGGCTTTCAACGCGCGCATCAGCGCTGCCGGCACTTTTACCGGAACCGGCGATGCTGAAAAGTTGAAAAAAGAACTTCGGAAAATGCTTCGCGACAAAAAGAACCTCGAATTCCGTGATCAGATTTATTTTGCGATAGGCAATATTTCAATGAAAGAAGGAAAACGGGATCTTGCGATTGAAGAATACATAAAATCGGCATCGCTGAGTTCAACCAATATGTACCAGCGCGCTCTCTCGTGCCTCACCCTTGCGCAAATATATTTTGACGACCTGAACTACAAAAACTCGCAGAGCTATTACGACAGCGCGATGGTGGTGATCGATGATCAATATCCGAATTATCCTGAAATAGAAAATCGTCACCGAAGCCTTACCCGACTTACTGACAACATTTACACTGTTGAACGCGAAGACAGTTTGCAGCGCATTGCATTAATGGACGAACCTTCAAGAAATAAGCTGATCGATAAATGGATCATGGAAGCTGCCGAGAAAGAAGCCAAAGACAAAAAGGACGAAGCGGCTCAGCTGATGGACCGGAGTTATTTCAGGCAGAACGAAAGTCGATTTGGCCTGAGCCAGCAACAGGAAGGCGCCGGATGGTACTTTTACAGCCCAACGACTGTTGCCTACGGAAAAGTGGAATTTGAGCGACTTTGGGGAAAACGCAAACTCGAAGACGGCTGGCGCAGAGCCGACAAACGAAGTGTGATCGAAGATCAAATGGCGGAAGCCGAAGAAGATTCGCTGATGGCCGATGGTGCACAGGTAAAAAAAGTCACGGATGTAAAAAGCCGCGAATACTATACACAGAATTTGCCGGTGAACGATTCGCTGATGAATGTTTCGCACAACAACATCAGAAATGCGCTTTTCAATGCCGGACGAATTTTCAAAATCGATTTTTCTGATTTTCCGCGTTCTTCCGAGTCATTCGAGGACTTGAACAGACGTTATCCTGACAATATTTTCACGCTTTCGTCCTATTTTGAATTGTGGGATTTGTACAATAAAATGGCAAATCAGGAAAGATCCGAATACTATAAAAATCTGATCATTGCCCAATATCCCGATTCAAAATATGCCAAATATTTGCTGAACCCGAATTACTTTATCGAGCTCGAAGCGAAAGCCGACAGTGTTAACAGGTTGTACCAAAAGGCATTTCTGGAATTCAAGAACGGTCAATATACCCAAGCCGGAAATACTGCAGATCAGATTATGACCATGCAGCCCGACAGTGCGCTGATACCGAAGATACAATTCATAAAAATGGTTGACAACGGTACTCAGACAAACTGGGAAGGTTTCAGCAAATTACTGAACGAATACATCGCCACTTATCCGAAAGCAGAACCAAAGCCTTTGGCCGAGCAAATCCTGAAATTAATTCAGGACAGCACATTGGCCAATTACCAAAACCTGGTAGATATCGGATACCTGAACGACCAAATCCAAAACAACGAATTACTGCCCGGAAATAAAAGAGGTACCGACGAGTTCGAAGGTAAATTCTCGTACGACGAAGATTTGTTGCATTATTTTGTGATTGCATATCCACGAAATGCCAACATCGACCTTAACCGCCTGAAATTCGACATCGCCAATTACAACATCGACCATTATACAAAATTCGATTTCGATATTGAAACACAAACACTGAACAACAACACTTCGCTGTTGCTCATCCGCTCACTCAACGACAAAGAACAAGGCCTGATTTATTTCAGGTCGATCATCAAAAAGCGGGAAGTTTTTGAAGTACTCAAAAATATCAAATACATCAACTTTGTGGCTTCTTCAACCAACTTCCGCGAAATCACCTCCGACAAGGATTACGTTGAATACCTGAAATTTTTCGTCCTGAATTACAGCAAGTTCATTTCCAGCGATTTCACCGACGAGATTTTGCCTGAACCTGAAGAATTAATGGCAAAAGCCCAGGCAGAAGAAGAATTGCTGAAAGAGAGAGGATCGTTTGTAACCATCTCTTCTTCAGGCTCCGGAAGTGATTTGTATTCCAATGAAGAAACCGGACTTCAGAATTATGTGATTGCAGTAAATGCACCCGGATTTAACCTCAAACCGGTTATTGCGGCATTTGCAGCACACAACCGCGACGAATACCGTCAGGCCGGACTCACTATTGAAGAGAAACAAATGGCTGAAAATAAGGTGATGATTGTACATTCATTTAAAACCAAGAACGAAGCAATCGGTTACTTCACAAAAGCAGTGGCAAACCGTAAATTGTTCCGCAGTCTCGACACTTTGGGCTACCGAAATTTTATTATTACCGATGCCAACCTGAAAAAACTTACTGAGACACGGAGAATCAACGATTACCTGGACTTTTTCAAGACAAAATACATTGGAACTGAAACGGATGCAAGCGCCCAAAATAAGCAATTACCTGCTTACAACGGGCCATACAAACAAAATATTCAGGGAACACAATCATTCTTCCTGATTGTTCCCAAAGAAGAAATTAATCCTGAAAGGCTTATTGAATCTGTTAAGCAGTTCAACAACAAGAATTATCCGCAGCCAAATTTGAGGGTTTCCAGCCCAATGCTCGACGATTTCAGGATTATTATAAAGGTGGAAGGATTGGCTTCAAAACAATCAGCCCTTGATTATCTGCGTGCAATTGCAAGCGATCAGCAGGTTTACGGGCCGTTGGAAAATGCCAACTACCGTAATTTTATCATTAGTCCTGAAAACGAACCGATATTTTTACAGAGCAAAAACATTTTAACTTACATGGAATTCTACAAACAGTTCTACCTGAAATAAACAATATGAAGAAAACAAAAATACTTTGGACAGACGACGAAATTGATTCATTGCGCGCGCACATCATTTTTCTTCAGGAGAAAGGTTTTGAAGTAGTTACAGCAAACAACGGAACCGATGCCATTGAACTGGTAAAAACAAATTATTTCGATATTATTTTTCTGGATGAAAACATGCCCGGATTGAGCGGCCTGCAAACATTGAACGAAATTAAAACAATCGATCCAAATGTGCCGGTGGTGATGATTACCAAAAGCGAAGAAGAGGACATCATGGACGAAGCCATTGGCTCGAAGATGGCAGATTACCTGATAAAACCCGTTAATCCGAAGCAGATTTTGCTTTCAATTAAAAAGAATGTTGATCATCGGCGTTTGGTCACTCAGCAAACCACTTCTGCCTATCAAAGCCAGTTTTCGAAAATCGGGATGCAAATAAGCGACCGCCTTTCTTTTGAAGAATGGGTTGAAGTATATAAAAAGCTTGTCTTTTGGGAGCTGGAACTAAGTTCTTCTGAAGATTCAGCAATGGACGAGGTTCTGAAAATGCAAAAAGGGGAAGCAAACAATTCGTTTGCCAAATATATCCGCAACAATTATGTGTCGTGGTTCAATGATAAAAACACCGACCGTCCTTTGCTCTCAGTTGATATCTTCAAAAAGAAGATTATCCCGCAGGTTGACAGTGGCAACAAGGTTTTTGTGCTTGTTATCGACAATCTCCGTTACGATCAGTACAAGGTTTTGGCCACCGTACTGACCAACTATTACAACATTGAAGATGAGGAACTTTATTGCAGCATTCTGCCAACAGCCACCATGTACGCCCGGAATGCAATGTTCGCTGGATTGATGCCTGCTGAAATAGAAAAACGATATCCTGAATTTTGGGATGACGATGACAACGAAGGACATAAAAACCGTTTTGAACAGGAATTATTGCAGACACAACTGGCACGGCTGGGAAAAAATTACAAGCTGTTTTTTGAAAAGATCTCCAATGTAAAAGGCGATAAAAAAATGACCGACTATTTGGGAAGCATACTCCAAAGCGACTTGTCGGTAATGGTCTTTAATTTTGTTGACATGATTTCGCACGCCCGCACCGAAATGGACATGATAAAAGAACTTGCCGGCGATGAAGCAGCTTACCGCTCACTTACCCTGAGCTGGTTTAACCACTCGTCGCTGCTGGATTTGATAAAACTGCTGGCCGAAAACAAAGTCAAGGTGGTACTTACAACCGATCATGGCACCATTCGTGTCGATAATGCACAAAAAGTGCTTGGCGACCGCGAAACAAATACCAATCTGCGCTACAAACTGGGTCGCAACCTCAATTACAAGTCAAAGGCTATTTTCGAGGTAAAAAATCCGGCTACCATTCACCTGCCTTCCCGGAACGTGAGCACTTCGTATATTTTCGCATCGAATACCGACTTCTTTGCCTATCCGAACAACTATAATTATTATGCGCAGTATTTCCGGAATACGTTTCAGCACGGAGGCATTTCACTCGAAGAGATGATTATCCCGGTGGTAACACTGGTGCCAAAAGGATAGGAAGAGGATTATTTTCCTTCGATCCTCTCATCCCTGATCCGCTGATACTGCTTATTCGCAAACACGAATTCCTGAAGTTTTTGGTTGCCGGTGTGTAGGATGTCCTTTCGGTTGCCTTCCCAGCACATTTCGCCTTCGGAGATGAAGAGAATGTTGTCACCAATTTCCATTACCGAGTTCATATCGTGGGTGTTGATGATGGTGGTGATTTGCAGGTCAACGGTAATTGAATGGATGAGTTCGTCGATTACCATAGAGGTTTCGGGGTCGAGGCCGGAATTTGGTTCGTCGCAGAACAAGTATTTCGGGTTCATCACAATGGCGCGGGCAATGGCTACCCGTTTCTGCATTCCGCCGGAAATTTCGGATGGGTACAATTTATTTGCATCTACCAAATTAACGCGATCGAGGCAGAAATCAACCTGTTTTTGTTTCTCCGCAGCCGAAAGTTCTGAAAACATATCGAGTGGAAACCGGATATTTTCTTCAACAGTCAGCGAATCAAACAGGGCTCCTCCCTGAAATACCATGCCCATTTCCTGTCTGAGTTTTTTGCGCGCATTGTGATTCATTTTGGTAAAGTCACGGTCGTCATAAAATATCTGACCGCGGTCAACATCAAGCAAACCAACGATCGATTTCAACAAAACTGTTTTGCCCGATCCGCTTCGTCCTATAATCAGGTTGGTTTCACCTTTATTAAAAACCTTCGATATATCTTTTAGTACATCGTTCTGCTCAAACGACTTGTATATGTTTTTTATTTCGATCATAAAAGCAACTGAGTTAAAATCAAATCCCAAACCAGAATCATAATACTTGTATTCACCACTGCACGGGTACTGGCAGCTCCAACATCGAAAGCCCCACCCTCAACAGTGTAACCGAAGAAGGCGGCTATTGATGCAATTAAAAAACCATAGACCAGACATTTAATCAGTGAAAATGTGACGTAGTAGGGAATAAACGCATACTGAATACCATTGATGTAATCTGCAACCGAAACTGCTCCCACGGCAGGGCCAACAATCAAACCGCCAATTATACCAAAAAAGACACTCAAAATGTACAGAAACGGGAACATTAAAACTACAGCAATTATTTTTGGCATAATCAGATAACTTGCTGAATTTACACCCATAATTTCCAAAGAATCAATTTGTTCAGTCACCTTCATGCTTCCTATTTCAGAAGTGATATTTGAACCTATTTTCCCGGCCATAATCAATGCCATGATCGTTGATGAAAATTCAAGGATCAGGGAATCACGGTTTCCCAACCCAATAAGCGTATTTGGCAAAAGCGGGTTTGTCATGTTGTAGGCAACCTGCAAAGTCATGATTCCACCCATAAAAACGGAGATAACAGCCACAATGCCAACCGACTTAACTCCCAGATTTTCAATCTCATTAAAGGTTTGCCGTAAATATATGCTGTGCCGTTCAGGCCTGCTGAAAACCTTCAGCATCAGCGCAAAATATCTTCCTGTTTGATTAAAAATATTCATTCTATTTCTTGCTTTCGTAAAATAATAAACTTCATACAGTCAATAAATACTTAGGCACTAAATTACCCAAAAAGAAGTTTTGCTAAAGGTACAAATATTCCAAAAGCAGTAATTTTTTCAATGGTTTTAATTTTAAACTCATTATCTTCATAAAAGTTTCAGAGCGCTTATTTTCAGCTATAAATTGAATTTTCGAAGATAAGTACTGCTTTTCAAACAACTCACTATAAAACACTTACAGCATGAATAACAATTATTGCGTAATAATGGCAGGCGGTATAGGAAGCCGGTTTTGGCCATTGAGCACGACAAACATGCCCAAACAATTCCTCGATATTTTGGGAACAGGCCGTACTTTCATTCAGCAAACATACGACAGGTATAAAAGAATATGTCCAGACGAAAATTTTTATGTGGTTACCAGCACAGATTACAAAGATCTTGTGGTTAAACAATTGCCTGAACTTCGGGAAGATCAGATCCTTCTGGAACCACTTCGGAGAAATACTGCCCCATGTGTTGCTTATGCATGCTACAAAATACAAACAGTTAATCCTGATGCAATTATCATTGTGGCTCCTTCCGATCATCATATTCAGCAGGAAGACGAATTTCTGGAACAAGTAAAAATAGGACTTGAATTTGCAAAAAATAATGATGTCTTACTTACCCTTGGCATCACCCCCAACCGCCCGGAAACAGGTTATGGATACATTCAGATTGAAAGCAGTTCGATAGTAAACGTAGCAGAAAACCTGCACAAAGTAAAAACCTTTACTGAAAAGCCCGATCTCGATCTGGCCAAAATATTTCTGGAAAGTGGAGAATTTTTCTGGAATTCAGGCATATTTATCTGGTCGCTAAGTTCTATCCTGAATGCTTTTGAAAAGCACCTCAGTTCTGTTTCCGAATTGTTTAAAAAAGGTCACAAACTTTATGGAACTGCCAACGAGATTCCATTTCTTAACAAAACCTATTCAGAGTGCCAGAATATCTCCATTGATTACGGAATAATGGAAAAGGCAGACAATGTTTATGTGCTTTGTTCTGATTTCGGCTGGAGTGATTTGGGGACATGGGTATCATTGTATGAAAGCAGTAATAAAGATACTGAGGGCAATGTAGTTTCAGGAAAAGATGTGATGCTTTACAATTCGACCAACTGTATTGTAAATATGCCTAAGGATAAACTCGTTGTTTTACACGGATTGGACGGATACATTGTGGTGGAATCTGAAGGAATATTGCTGGTTTGTAAAAAAGAAGACGAACTGCAAATCCGTCAGTTTGTAAACGATGTCAGGATGAATAAAGGAGAGAATTTTGTTTAACCTGAAAGATGATATTTGAAGGAGGGAGATTTCGGGAAACGGAATCTCCTTTTTTATTCCTGAGAAAGTATTATTCCCAATAATCAGGCTTGAAAGTACTTCTGACACAACGGAATCCAATGTATGATTTAGCTGAATCCTGGTATTCGTAACTTCTGGTTGAAGCCTGAACGTAATATGCGATGTCTTTCCAGGAACCCCCGCGAATAACTTTTCGTTTCATCGCAGGCGAATCGTCAGGTTTTGCATTGTACTGAAAATCGGGACTAAAATCAGACATCAACTCATAGCTTGATTCATCGTATGCATTTGATGTCCACTCTGCCACATTGCCTGCCATATCATATAATCCGAATGAATTTGGGATGAAGTTGGCTACTTTGGTCGTTGTTACACTGTTCTGATTATCGGATACATAATTTCCCCGCATGGGTTTGAAGTTGGCAAGAAAGTTACCTTCCTGATCGCGTGTGTAATAACTTCCCCAGGGAAACATTGTCATTTGATGATTTCCACGTGCTGCATATTCCCATTCCACTTCAGTAGGCAAGCGGTAATCCATAACAGTAGCCATTTTAACCATGTCCTGATAAGCATTCAATTGTTGCGTTCTCCAAACACAAAAAGCTTTTGCCTGTGCCCAGGTTACGCCTACCACCGGATACTGATCGTATGCAACATGCGAAAAATACTTTCCGGTCAATGGTTCGTTGTATGAAAAAGTAAAATCCCGTACCCAAACCAAAGTATCAGGATAAACCGGGGTGCTTTCGCTCATAATAAATGATGAACGGTTCTGGACAGGTCCTTCCTTCCCGGTTGCATCCACCACACTTCCGCCATAACTCTGGGTCTCGTAATTATAGCTGTTTGCGCGCTTTGCAGCCTGTTTGTAGTCAATCCAGTAGTATTCAAAACGCAGTTTCCGGGCATCAATTTCTTTCTTATTGAAGAATCTTTCGGTTTCAGGAATGTACATTTCTTCAAGGGACGCCTGATAATCCGCATTTTTCCATTCAATGGGTTCCTGCCAGTTTAGTCTGGGAGTTTCAAGAATATCGCCTTTGCGGCCTTCTGTAATTAAAAATTCAGGAATTGATTCGGATAATAACTGACGGGCAATTGAATCTCTTACCCAATATACGAATTGACGGTATTCATTATTTGTAATTTCAGTTTCGTCCATCCAGAACGAGGATACCGAAATAGTTTTCACAGGTGTATTGGCATGATCGACTTCCTGATCGGAAGGCCCGATATTTATGCTTCCCTGTTTAATGAAATTCATTCCGTAGGGAATGGGTTCATAATAGGGTTTTCTGTTCAGTGCGCCTGAAAGCTCGCCTGAACCAAACCTCTTGCATGAGCCAAGAAGAGCGAGCATAAACAAACCTATGAACAGAATTTTATACATTCAATAAATTAGTATTCCCAAAGGTTTTGTTCGTAATCGAAAATCGCCTTTTCAATCCGTTTACTTTCAAGCATCGCATTTTTTCCAACAAGATATTGACTGATATCGCGATTGTTATAAATATTGGCTTCTTTAACGATGTAGGAATTGAATCTCCTTTTCAGGAAGATATCGTCGTATGAAGAGTTCCGCGCGGTGTTCTGTGAATTAAATACTTCGTTGGCAGCCAAAAGTTCACGGGCTTCAGGATAGTAAATCCAGAATACCTGACGACGTTGCACGTCTTCCTGGTTGGTATCATCGTCGCGGTAAAATTCCTGGATTGGACAAATACCAATAACCCTAACGTTCAATGTAGATGATTGCTTGTCGAAATACCATTCTTCTTTCAGCATAAATTGTTTGATTTCTTCTGAACGGACTTCACCGGCCACAACCCGGTCAACCAATTCGCCGGTATCAACGTCCCTAACTTTTCGGGTTCGGGTAGTTGCTCCAAATGCTTCTTTTACTTGTTCAAAAGTCATCGGAACCTTGAATTCATCATCATTTTTGGCATCGTAGGCAGTAATTTTGCCATCCTTTATTCCTTCAATAAAAAGGTTTACCAAACTGCGCCTTCCATCCACTTCTTTGGTCGGGAAATACAAGGGTTGGTTCATCTTTTCACGAAGATCAATAATACGCCAAACCTTTTTTGACCACATAACATCTGCTTCTCTCACATAAGGAAGAGGCGTTGGTTTGCGTTTATATGCATCAGTCCGTACATACGCACCGTCAATTATCTGTGCTTTTGTTTCTAGGGCAATTGACCCCAACAATCCAACCAATAATCCAAATAATACCAAATATCTTTTCATAACTATCTTATTTTAAAACCAATCGGAGACAATGGCCGTGTAGTTCCATCATCACCTTTTGCTACAATATTATCAATGTATATAGTACTTCCTTGCGTTAAATTGTTTAAAAATGTCCTTTGCTCTTCTGTGAATCTGTTTGATTTGGAAGAAGCAGTTTTCACATAAGTTCCGGTAAAAGAAATATCAAATTGTGTGACCCTAAATTTCAAATCAAAGTCAAAGTCTTTTAATTCAGCAAATATTCCATCTTCTGCCAGCAAATCCTCTTTTTTAAGTGTACCACCGTTCAAACCACCAATGGTTGCCACCGGAGGCGGAACTTCTTTTACCCTATAAACCATGGAACCCATCGGACGTTTTTCTCCATTCATATCTGCAGTAACCGAGATCGAAGTATTCTTGCCCTGAACGTCCACCTTCGAAGGATATGCCAAATAATCTTCGCCAGACTTTTCAATGCGCCCGTTGGAAATAGAAACTGAAAGATTCTGAGAAGCCACGCCTGGAACTGAAACTTTTATCGGATTGGGTATTCCCATATAAAGTACATTCATTTTGGTAGGCGAAATTGTTACACTTGGCCTTCCCACCTGATATTCGCCCTTGAAAGGGTAAGTATTTATATTTCCTTCAGGAGTTCTGTATTTTATTAATCCCCCCCACTGAAAAGTACCAACCTGCGAAGCGGTGGCTTTGTAAACGCCTTTACCATCACGCATTGTAAGTTTGGTGTTGCCGACAAATATTTCAGGTTGCTGTGTGGTATCTTCTGCAGCCAGAAATATTTCAGCTTCAAACTGATCGCCTTCGAGTACATAAGTCGATGTAGCAAGTATCCTGGCACCCAACCGGTTGAATTTAAAAGATGCTGCATCAATCTGGCCATAGAGCATTGAAATAATATTTGTTTCAGCATTCTGAATATCAATCTGCATTTTTGAGAGCAGGGTAACCACTGCAATCAATGGTTTGCTTTCGAAATGTAATATTTCCCAGGTCTTTTTCTCCCCACCTTCCTTCAAATTTATTTTAGGGTCGGAAGTATCCAATTGTTTTACGATATTTTCATAAATAGGTGTGCCTTCCTCAAGATATGAAGACAAAAAATCACGGTATTCAATGATAGTGTTTTTTAAGTCAGTGCCTTTCTTCTTGTTTATCATTATTTCTGAAGGAGTATTCAGGTCATCTTCCTTCTTTATCAAAATTGTATCTCCGCTATTACTTACCATTATAGGCTCTTCCGGAGACAGAATAAAGTCAGGGCCGGCATCTTTTACAACTACGCCGCCTGAAGCAAGTACCAATTCCTGTTTTAAATCCTGTATTTTTTCAATCAATGCTTTTGATTTCTCCCTCACCTGATCCGACTTATCTTTCCATTCCTTTACTTTGGTGGGATTTTCAATGTAAGCAGCATCAAATGAACTGTATATCTGATTATTTTTTTGGGAAACAATATTTAGTGTCTGGGTTAAACTGGCGTCCACAACCCGAAATGATTCAAGCACCTCGGATGCCACATTTAGTGCCAACATCGCCGTCAGCACCAGATACATCATATTTATCATTTTTTGCCTCGTTGATTCCGGGCAATTCTTGCTCGACATAGTAGTGGCTCTATTAGTTACTTCTTCTTATAATTCATAGCCCCAAGCATATTTCCATAAATTGAATTGAGGGCATCAAGATGAGAATTCAATTTTTCAGCATTTTCTTTGTATTTTTTCATTTCCTGAGCTGACGAAGCAATAATCTGGTTCATTTGATTCAAATCTTCAAAGAACTTGCTCGATGCCTGAATTTGATCGCTTGTTCCTTTTAACTGTTTTTCGTAATTACCATTCAGCGATTCAATATTTTTATTCAAGCGCTGAAGATTATCGACATAATTGGCTGAGTTTTGATCCAATTCTTTGAACCCTTTCTCAATTGATCCTGAAAGCTTGTGATAGGATTCAACCAGTTTATTTCCTGATTCGTCGATCTGGCGGGTAAATTTATCACTCGATTCATTCAGTTTGTTGAGCATCCCTTCACCGGTCTTTGAAATTTTACTGGCAGTATTGCTATATGTACCAACCAATTCGCCAATAGAGTTACTCAGTGTTGCATTTGCCTGCGTATTTACATCCGAGAATGCAATCATAGATTCGGAAGCGGAGTTGAGATTTTTTACATAAACGTCGGTAGCCAGTGTTGCCGAGGAGATATCGCTAATTCCTGATGCAGTGTTTGACAAATCGATCAGGCTCTTCCCTATTTTTGTTAAGAGTTCAGGTGTAATATTTGTGCTTCCGAGTAAAGAATCGATGTTTGATTTTAAAGAAGATTTGGCATCTTCACCTGTTTCCACTAATTCGTAATCATCCTGAAGTTCAGGATAGACCCTTGACCATTCGGGTTGTTCCATCGGTGGTTCGAACGAAGAAATGAAGAATATGAAAGCTTCGGTTAGCAATCCGATGGTAAGCATAATTCCGGAATGGTTCCAGTGCTGAAGTTTAAATAATGCTCCAACAAGTACAAGCGCAGCACCCCAGCCATATACATAACCCATTAGGATTTTCCACTTTTTCGACTTAAGAATTTCGCCAACGTTCATGTGATCAGTATTATAAGTGGTAATTAAAATTCATTTCCAAATGAAGAACGAACACAACGGAAACCAATGTATGATTTGGTGGTATCCTGGTATTCAAAACTTCTGGTAGATACCTGCAAATAGGCAGAAATATCTTTCCACGATCCTCCACGTGTAACTTTTCGTTTCATCGCAGGCGCATCATCGGGTTTTGCATTGTATTCGAAATTCGGATTAAAATCATTGATGTATTGGTAAGAAGCCTCATCGTAAGCAGAACTGGTCCATTCAGCAACATTGCCGGACATATCGTAAATTCCAAAATCATTTGGCCCATAACTTCCAACCTTCATGGTCGCCATTCCACCGTCTTCTACATAATTTCCCCTTAAAGGTTTGAAGTTGGCCATAAATGATCCGTCTTTTTCACGGGTATAATAACCTCCCCACGGAAACATTGATAATTGTTTATCTCCTCTCGCAGCATATTCCCATTCAACCTCGCTTGGTAAACGGTAATCGTGCAAGGTAGCTTCCTTTCTTGAAGCAAGAAGATCATTCAAAAGTTTGGTTCTCCAATGACAGAATGCCTTGGCTTGTTTCCAGGTAACACCAACCACCGGATAATCGTCAAATCCCGGATGCCAGAAATATCGGGTTGCCCAGGGTTCATTGTAAGAAAAAGTAAAATCCCGTATCCAGCACAAGGTGTCAGGATAAATAGGAGTCTGGTCACGCAAGATGAAAGAGGCACGGTTCTGAATGGCTTCTTCTTCGCCTTTGGCATTTATAACTGTACCGTTATAGTTTTGAGTTTCATAATTGTACATATTCATTCTTCGTGCTGCTTGCTTAAGGTCAATCCAATGGAATTCGTAAAATAATTTACGCGCATCGATTTCTCTTTTCTTGAAAAAACGTTCATTCTCAGGAACAAACATTTCCTCAAGCGCTTCTGAATAGTCTGGATTGTTCCATTCAAGTTTTTCATCCCAATTGATACGGGGTGGATCAACCGGATTTCCTTTCCGATCTTCAGTAATCATAAATTCAGGAAACTGATCCGACAGCAATGTTCTGGCAATTGAATCGCGCACCCATTGAATAAACTGTCTGTATTCGTTGTTGGTGATCTCAGTGTCATCAATCCAAAAGGCATCAACAGAAACCGTTTTTGAAGATGTATTTGAAGAAGTTACATCCTGGTCGTTGGGACCAAGATTAAAAGATCCTCTTTTCACAAAAGTCATTCCGTAAGGAGTAGGTTCAAACCATTTCCCTCTTCCCTTAACCCCTGTTAGTTCACCGTTACCTGATTTGCTGCAACTATTTAAAGTCGCGGCCATCAAAATAACTAACCCAATAGAAAAAAGTTTTTTCATATTTCAGCTATATATTGCTTCTAAATTTCCTTATAAAAATCTCACACTCTTGTATTTCTTACTTCTGTTTTTGCCCAAATCGAAACTGTATCCAATAAATATTTCATGCGAACCGTTTCCGTAACCTGACAATGCAGATGTCATTATATCGTATGCATATCCAATTCGCATTCCGTTTATCAATTCAAATCCTAAAAGAACACCAATTGCATCGTTGATCCGATAATTTAATCCGGCAGAATATCTGTCTTTGTAAACCACATCAACTGCAATATCTGCCTGAAAAGCAACCATATCAGTTTTAAACAGAACTGATGGTCGTATTTCAAATAACGGATCAGAAAGACTGATATTGTACCCTGCCGACAGATAATAATGTCTGGCTAAATAGGTACTGGCCTGATCTGAAAAAACAATAGAGGCCTGGTTTAAATGTGTAACAGACGCCCCAATATAATAATCGTTTGATTTTAGAAATATGCCAAAGCCCAAATCAAACGCCAATTGACTAACATCATTCTGTGGAATTCCAGGATCAGTAGTCGGATCAAACATATCGCCATCCGGAATATACCAGTCTCCATTTATTGCCATGTTGTAAAATCCGGCTGATGCACCAATGCCCAAATTTCCCCATTTAGTCACCTTTCGGTATGCATAATCGAAACTAACTGCAATATTTTTTTGAAATCCCAACTCATCACTGATAATATTCAGCCCAACGCCACTATTTATTCCAAATAATTCAGTCCCGGATTCAACACTAAACAACAGTGTTTTTGGGGCTCCCGGAATGCCATCCCACTGATAACGATTTAAAATTAAGCCATTTACCATTCCACTACTGCCAGCATAGCCCGGATTAACCGATAACTGTGTCATCCGGTTAAAAGTGAACTGCGGATCTTGCTGAGCAATCGCGGCTAATATAGCTATTATATATAAAAATAAAAAGCAAAATATTTTTTTCATAAAAACACTGTTGCGACTTGAATTCGCCCTGATAGCGTAAACTAAAGCATTAATTTTTTACAGTTCACAAAAAGAGATATTATCTAAAGTCACTGAACGTATTTTAAAATCATTTATTTTGTCTTTTGTGCATTTTTCGGATATTTTTCCACCATCTGTCAGGGATTTCACCGTGTGATGCTTTGCTATAATCTTCTTCATCACAAGGAATTACATACATCCCTTTCTTCTTTTTCTCTTCATCTGAAATTTCCAACCACCACCGGCCTGATATTCTGCTCTGAAAAAACACCAGTGTCATGTCAACATCCGACATATCAACAATAAATTGATTAAAATTATCTGAATCCTCCAGCGGATCTTCCGGCTTGCGATTGAAAAACCCATCCAGAAAATGCCAGACTATCTGTGCCATCAGCTTTGACGAACTTTCTGACAAGTCCCTTTCAGGAATTAAATTGAAAAATCCGGCAATATTTAACCCATCGCTTGTTCCGGCATACCGGGCGATCTGGCAGGCTTCTTCAGAATAAAGTCCGTTGGGCGATGCGAATGATTGACCGGGGGCATCCTGATAACGGACAGCATTCAGGTCGAAGCTGAAAATATTCGCATTCCGCAGAATTGGTTCGGTTGATGTCAGGTCATACCGAACCTGTCCAAGTCGTTTTACATCGAAGTAAAAATCGTTGAACTGATCGAGTTCGGTAGCATCAACAAAATAATTCTGATACCCCAATGCAGTATATGAATAAAGATTTTTCTGTTTCTCGAAAATAAGGTTCAGGTAATTTTCTGAATTGATGGTTTTTACCCCTTTACGAAAATCCAGTTTAGGATCAAGGGTTACCAGATTGAATAACCTTCCTTCAAATGCTTTTGTTATTCCGAAGGTCAAATCCTGGCTTCCTCCCAAAACGATAAGTATTTGTTTATTTTCAAGAAAATGTTCGCAGATATCGCGCAATGCAAAGTACGAATCATTGACACTATTTCCTGTTTTCAGGTTGCCAAGATCGAGAATTTTCAACCTCGGACCTATTCTGTTCAGGTTATATAAGTGCTTTCGAATTTCGTCCGGGGCTTTTCCTGCTCCGGCAACCAGCGAATTCCGATCCTCCTCAACGCCAATAATAACCAATTCGGCTTTTTCGAGCTTGAGTTTTTCCCTGTTCTTCTGAAGAAGTGTTCCCAACGAAAGCTTATTATTGGCCCACTCAGCAAATTCAAACTTCTCGAAATCAACAGGATTAAAATAATGCAGCAAGTCCATTTAAAAATAAATTATAAGGCTTTGAAAATACACTTTTAAATAAAACGGGCAAGCAATAAAATTACCTGCCCGAAAAATTTATTTTTTCCGGCTTTTTTTAGCCGCGGGTTGCTTTTCAATCAACTGCAAACAATCATCAAGTGTAAGCTTGGTGGCATCAGTGGATTTTGGGATTTTGTAGTTGTTCTTCTTAAACGAAATGTAAGGCCCCCATCTTCCGTTCAAAAGCCTGACTTCCGGATTTTCATCGAATACTTTAATAACTGCATTTTTATCCTTTTCACGTTTTGCCTCAATCAACTCAATTGCCCGGTCCAGTTCAACAGTGTATGGATCGTCAACATCCTTTTCGAGTGAAACAAAAATACTGTTGTGCCTCACGTACGGACCAAACCGACCAATGGCCACCGTTACCGATTTCCCTTCATATTCACCAACGGTTCGCGGCAACTTGAACAGTTCGAGTGCCTCTTCAATGCTTAAAGTTTCCAAATGCTGACCGGCACGCAGACTGGCAAACAGCGGTTTTTCGCCACCTTCAACTACTTCGCCCAATTGAGCCACCGGGCCAAAACGCCCGATTCGAACCGACAATTCTCTTCCTGAAGTTGGATCAATACCCAATATCCGGACTCCATTGGCACGTTCCGCTTCAGCCAAAGCTCCTTCAACTTTTGCATGAAATGGATCATAAAAACTGCGCATCATTTCATTCCAGACCAATTGTCCTTCAGCAATTTCGTCAAATTCCAATTCAACTTTGGCGGTAAAATTATAGTCCATGATCAGATCAAAGTATTTCATCAAAAAATCTGTCACAACCATTCCGATGTCGGTTGGAAATAATTTTGATTTTTCGGCGCCGGTCTGTTCTTTCTTATTTTTTTCAGTAATTTTTTTTCCTGATAAAATGAGTTCGGTAAACGGACGTTCGGTTCCTGCCCGGTCTTCCTTTACAACATATCCGCGGTTTTGCACCGTTGTGATAATGGGCGCATAAGTAGATGGTCTGCCTATACCTTGTTCTTCAAGTTTTTTAACCAGGCTGGCTTCGGTATATCGTGGTGGTTTCAGTGTAAATCGTTCGGTAGCATGAATTTTATCCGCCCGGAGTACCTGATTGACAGTCATGGGAGGCAACAATCCTTTCGTTCCGCCATTTTGATCTTCCTCATCGTCCGATTCAATATACACCACCAGAAAACCGTCAAAAATCAAAACTTCTCCCGAAGCAACAAATTTTTCAGGAACAGTTGAAATATCAATGGTGACGGTGGTTTTCTCGAGTTCAGCTTCTGCCATTTGCGAGGCAATGGTGCGTTTCCAAATCAGGTCGTACAATTTTTTCTCCTGATTGGTTCCCGAAATTTCTTCATTGTCGATGTAGGTCGGACGGATCGCCTCATGCGCTTCCTGTGCCCCTTTCGATTTATTTTTGTATTGCCTGAACTGATGGTACTTTTCGCCAAGCATACTGATGATTTTCTGTTTGGCAGTGCCAATTGCCATGTCCGAAAGAGTTACAGAATCGGTACGCATGTAGGTGATTTTTCCCGATTCGTACAATTTCTGGGCAACACTCATGGTTTGTGAAACTGAAAATCCGAGTTTGCGGCTGGCTTCCTGTTGCAGTGTAGAAGTAATAAATGGTGCTGCCGGAGACCTTCTTCCCGGTTTTTTTACTACATCACTAATCTGAAATTCAGCCTCTTTACATTTTCCCAGAAAGGCATATGCTTCGTCTTTTGTATCAAACCGCTTGTTAAGGTCAGCTTTCAATTCCGAAATTCTGCCATCATTTTCAGGAACCAGAAAACTGGCTGAAACCCTGAATGCCGCAGTGGAAGTGAAGTTGTGAATCTCGCGCTCGCGTTCAACAATAAACCGGACAGCCACCGATTGCACACGTCCTGCTGACAACGATGGCTTTACCTTTTTCCACAAAACCGGAGAAACCTCAAAACCTACTATCCGGTCGAGCACCCTTCGGGCCTGCTGGGCATTCACCAGATTAATGTCGAGTGGACGCGGATTCTGAATAGCCTTCAGGATTGCTTCCTTCGTAATCTCATGAAAAACAATCCGTTTGGTCTTTTCAGGTTTGAGGCCCAATGTTTCCATCAGGTGCCACGAAATGGCTTCTCCCTCGCGGTCCTCGTCAGATGCCAGCCAAACCATGTTCGATTCTTTGGAAAGTTTCCGGAGTTCGGCAACTATCTTTTTCTTATCAGATGATATTTCGTATTTCGGAGTGAAATCATTTTGAATGTCAATTCCGAAATCCTTTTTCTCGAGATCCCTGATATGCCCCATGCTGGAGGTAACAAAAAAATCCTTCCCCAAAAATTTCTCTATCGTTTTTGCTTTGGCAGGTGACTCTACAATTACCAGATTTTCGTACATATATCGTTTTATTGTTCTTACTGAATTTGAAATTTTGTGCAAATTAAAGAAAATGAAACGCTAAGATCAAAATTAAATCCAATAAACTTTAAATTCATATTTATAAGAACTCCTTTTAGTGATCAAATTCCAACAAATGGATTTATGCAGGGTTTCATTATCTTTGACGGCTAAAACCGAAATCATTTTTGAATGGAAAGAGATATTTCAAGCTTCAAAAAATACATCCGAATATTTTGGATTACATTTGCTTCAGGCGTTGCAGCCGTTTTTTTGTTGTTCTTCATGATTGCTCAAGGCTGGCTTGGTTTCATGCCAACTTTTGAAGATTTGGAAAATCCTGAAAGTTTGCTGGCCTCCGAGGTAGTTTCTGCCGATAGTGTCATTCTGGGAAAATATTTCATGGAAAACAGAACTTTTGTCAACTATGAAGAATTTAGTCCTCAACTGCTGAATGCACTTATCGCGACCGAAGATGTCAGGTTTTTTGAACATTCAGGAATCGATATCAGAGGTCTTTTCAGGGTATTTAAAGGCATACTTACTGCCGACAGCAAATCAGGAGGAGGTAGTACAATCAGCCAGCAACTGGCCAAAATGCTTTTCCCACGAGATGTCCTCGACAATAAATTTGAGCTTATTATACGGAAATTTAAAGAATGGGTAATTGCTGTGAAACTGGAAAAAAGTTACACCAAAGAGGAAATCCTCACGATGTACCTTAATAAATATGATTTTTTGAACCTTGCTGTAGGAATTAAATCGGCAGCAGCCA
Organism: Bacteroidota bacterium; assembly: GCA_030698405.1. Taxonomy (GTDB): domain Bacteria; phylum Bacteroidota; class Bacteroidia; order Bacteroidales; family Prolixibacteraceae; genus Aquipluma. Next base: position 145,988 of record JAUYMU010000005.1, on the reverse strand, counting down.
TCTATTTTAATACAAGCCCGGATTCGCTCCGGCTCGAACAAGCTGCCATGCTGGTCGGGATGGCAAAAAACTCCTCCCTGTACAATCCTGTAAGGCGCGCCGAACTTACACTTCAACGCCGGAACGTGGTATTGTCACAAATGCAGAAATACGGGTATATATCGAAATCAGTTCGTGATTCGGCAAAAGCATTGCCGCTCGGACTCGACTACCACAAAGTGGATTTCAAAACCGGACTGGCGCCTTATTTCAGGGAATACCTGCGTATTGCAATGAATGCAAGAAAACCTGTCCGAACTGATTATGCCGCCTGGCAAATGCAAAAATTCAGGGAAGACTCGGTTGAATGGGAAATGAATCCATTGTATGGATGGTGCAATAAAAACAAAAAACTGGATGGTTCTTCGTACAATTTATACCGCGACGGTATCCGTATTGTTACAACCATCGACTCGCGTATGCAAAAGTATGCAGAGGAAGCAGTGACCACCCACCTGAAAAACAATTTACAGCCTGCCTTTAACAAGCATTTGAAAAAATTAAAAAACAAGCCGTTCTCAAATACAATGACCGGTGAATCCATTGAAAAAATATTGGAACAATCGATTAAACAGACTGAACGATACCACATTGCAAAACAAGCCGGTAAATCCTGGGACGAAATCAAAACAATATTTGATACACCGGTTGAAATGTCAGTGTTTTCCTACAAAGGCGACCGCGATACTACCATGACCCCGCTTGACTCTATAAAATATTATTACAGCTATTTCCGCTCTTCTTTTATGTCGATGGAAATTAATACCGGACATGTAAAAGCCTATGTTGGCGGACCAGATTACCGTCATTTTATGTACGATATGGTTAAGGGCGGAAAAAGACAGGTTGGATCGACGGTAAAGCCCTTTTTATACACACTGGCCATGCAGAACGGACTTTCGCCGTGCAGCAAAGTGCCAAATGTGAAACAACAATTTATTTTGTCTGACGGACGTATTTGGGAGGCAAGAAATTCAGGAAAAACAAAATTCGATGACAAAATGGTTACCCTGAAATGGGGACTGGCACATTCGGTAAACCAGGTTTCGGCCTGGGTGATGAAACAGTTCAATCCGCAGGCGGTGGCCGATGTGATGAGGAAAATGGGCGTTTACAGTCCGATTGACCCGGTTCCGGCAATGTTTCTGGGTACTGCCGATATTACACTTTACGAGATGGTTGGCGCATACAGTTCATTTGCCAACAAAGGCGTTTATACACAACCAATTTTCGTAACCCGTATCGAAGACCGTCATGGAAATGTGATTTCGACATTCAGACCCGAAAGACATGATGCGATTGATGAGCAAACAGCTTACCTGATGATTGAACTGATGCGCGGCGTAGTAGATGCCGGATCGGGAGGAAGATTGCGCTGGAAGCCTGAGTATGGCGGCTTCAAAGGCCAGATTGCCGCTAAAACCGGAACAACACAAAATCAGTCGGATGGCTGGTTTATCGGAATCACACCGCAATTGGTTAATGGTTCGTGGACAGGCGCTGAGTTGAGAAGTATTCATTTCGAGGATCTGCAATCGGGACAGGGAGCAAGCATGGCACTCCCAATCTGGGGATATTACATGAAAAAGGTTTACGCCGATAAGAGTTTACCTTACACTGATGAAAGTGTATTTATACGGCCTGCCAATTTCAATGTAAACCTAAACTGCAATGATCCGGAAAGCATTGAACAAGACCTTGATACTTCCGAAGATTTCTTTTAATAACGAAGTTCGAAGTGCCTGAAATGCGAAGTGCCTAAAGTTGTTTCGAAACTTTAGGCACTCCAGATACTTCGAACTCTTCTAATTTCCGCTTTCGAGTTGTTTGGTTATTTTGTCACTAATTGCCTGTGCCGGAAATTCAAGCGAATAAATCATCGCCTCAACTTGTCGTAAATAATTTCGTTTGGAATTTTTCGGGGCATAAACATTTCCTTCAACTGTAACGATTCGACGCCGGCTGGCATCCAAAACCGCCAGACTAACAAAAGGACCGCCCATGAAATCTTTCTCAACCCTCCACAAACCACGCATTTCAGAGGCATAATTCCCGTTGTAATTCAGAATATTGAAATCCATAGGAATTTCCATTTCGGTGGTCATGTAACTTCCCGGAAGTGGTCCTGCAACATTGGCTTTCATCATCAGATTACGTTTGCCCAACTGATATCCGGGTGTAAAAGTACTGTCAGAATCATACGGATAAGAATACAGAACAATGTTTTGGGTAATCAGGGGCGTATCGTATCTGATCCAGACAAAATTCGAATCTTTCTTTACAATTTTAAATCCTGTGGGCACATAAAGTTTCAGATTAAAATCCTTTAGCAAGGTATTGTAAACCGATTTATCATGCGCATCCTTATAAGTTTTCTTTAAACGATCCTTTTCGGCTTTCAGGAAAAATCCAATTATTTTTTCACTGTTCGCATTGAACATCTCCTCGAAATTTTCGGACGAAGTTGCCTGAATATTTACCACCGCCTGTGGGTAGGCATAAACATCATTGGTAAATTCAACTTTTGGATTGGTGTTCGTTGGCGATATTTTAACCGTAATAAGATTGCGGCTTGTCTTAAAAATATTTATAAATGCTTCAGGAGGTACATTTATCAGCGAAAAAATAGGTTCTTCCTGCGGAAGTGATGCCTGCGGCTGAGCGAGTGACTGCCGGATCGCCGATCCAACCTTGCCAGTCCACACTTCCTTGCCAATTACAATTACAACTTCGTTGGATTTACCGGTAATGGTTTCCATTTTTGCGCCTTTTTCAAGGTTGCAGGAAAATAAAACGAAGGTTAAAAAAAACAAAGCAGAAAATTTCAGCATAATTCGTTTCATGGCTATAATGTTTTGTGTGTGGCTGCTGCCTCAAAAACCTTACCAGAATAAAGAATATCAGAGACATACAAAAGCCTGATTTGCAATGAAGCTAAAAGGCAAAAAAAAACCCCGCTGTGCGGGATTTTCATACTTATTATTTTTCAATTTTTTCAGCATCCTTTTTTGCTTCGTCCTCCTCCGATTTTGAGGCGTTCTTAAATTCCTTTATTCCTTTGCCAAGGCCTTTCATCAATTCAGGAATTTTGGTTCCGCCAAACATCAGGACAACTACAACCAATACAATAATCAGTTCCTGAGGTCCAATAATACCGGCAATAATTAATAAGTTCATACTATTAAAGTTTAAATGGTTTTTGCAAAAGTAATAAAAATAACAACTTCAGTTCTTTATTTGAAAAGTTTAAATATATCGTTGCCATTGGCAAAAATAACGAGTGAAAGTAGTAATACCATTCCTACAATCTGGGCATACTCCAAAAATTTGTCGCCCGGTTTGCGGCCTGTGATCATCTCAAAAAGCAGAAACATTACATGGCCGCCATCAAGTGCAGGAATAGGTAACAGGTTCATAACACCCAGAATGATAGAAAGAAACGCGGTCATGTTCCAAAATGAATGCCAGTCCCAAACTCCCGGAAAAATATTTCCGATGGCAATAAAACCGCCCAGACTCTCATATGCTTTTGTTTTAGGCGAGAAAATGAGCTTGAACTGCTTCAGGTAGTCGTTAATCGTGCTAATTCCCTTGTTGAACCCTGCTGGAATGGATTCCACAAGGCCGTAGCTAACGGTTTTAAATTCAAGAAATCCGATGGCGCTTTCAAGAAATTCGGGATAAAATCCGAGAGTGCCTTCTTCAGACACTGTTACAGGAATTGTTTTTGGCACCTTGTTGCGCACAACCTCCACGTTAACTTCCTGTCCTTTATGTGATTTGAGATAATCTGTAAATTGGTCATAAAATTCGAACTGCAAACTGTCAACACCAACAAATACATCGCCTTTTTCCAAACCTGCCAGGCTGGCCGGGGAGTCTTTGGCAATTCTGTCGGCTTTGAATCCAAAGGGCATACGAGGATCGAAAACTGCCCTGCTTTTAATCAGCAATGCCACATCCTCATCCGAAATTTCAACATCAATTTGCTGACCGTCACGTAAAACCTGGATAGATTTGGCATCTTCAAGCAAAATAGTTGGTATGATTTTCCTGAAATTATCAATGTAAACCTGATCAACCGAAAGTATCTTATCGCCATTTTGCAAACCGATTTGTTGACCAGCCTCATACACCATGATTCCATGTTTTACGTTTTCTGTCGGAAGGTATTGTTCGCCCCATGCATAAAGGATACCTATGTAAATAATGAATGCCAGGATGAAATTCATCAAAACACCGCCAACCATTATAAGCAAACGCTGCCACGATTTTTTGGAACGGAATTCATGTGGTTGCGGTGGCAGTTTCATTGCCTCTTTGTCCATCGATTCATCAATCATTCCTGAAATTTTCACGTATCCGCCAAGCGGCAGCCAGCCAATTCCGTATTCGGTATCGCCCTTTTTAACTTTGAAAAGCGAAAACCATGGATCAAAAAACAAGTAAAATTTTTCGACACGGGTTTTGAAAATTCGAGCGAACAAAAAATGCCCGAATTCGTGTATAATAACCAATAAAGATAAACTTAGAATGAGCTGTGCCCCTTTAATTAATACTACTTCCATCGAATAATTTTTCTGTTTTTAAATCTTTTGTATTGCCCGATTTTTAACCATGGCAGATGTTAATATACGCGTTTCCTTGTCTGTCTGAATGTAATCTTCCAGGTTCGGATTTTTAATAAATGTTGCCTTTTCCATGGCTTTTTCAATAATTTCAGGCATTTCCAGAAAACTGACCCTGTCGGTAAGAAAAGCCTGTACTACCACTTCGTTTGCTGCATTCAATATACAAGGCATGTTTCCTGCCTGATTTAATGCTTCAAAAGCGAGTGCAAGATTACGAAAATTTTTCGTATTCGGCTGTTCAAATGTCAGTTTCGGGTAATCTAAAAAACTGAACCGCTTGAATCCTGAGTCCAGCCTTTCGGGAAAACTGAGTGCATATTGAATGGGTAATTTCATATCCGGAAGTCCCATCTGGGCTTTCATTGATCCATCGCGAAACTGAACGATGGAATGAATAATGCTTTGCGGATGAACGATCACATCAATTTGTTCCGGTTTTAATCCAAAGAGCCATTTTGCTTCAATCACTTCAAAACCTTTGTTCATCATTGATGCCGAGTCGATGGTTATTTTAGCGCCCATGTCCCAATTCGGATGTTTCAACGCATCGGCTTTGGTAACGGTGGCAAGCTGTTCAGGAGTATAACCCCGGAATGGCCCGCCTGATGCTGTCAGGTATATTTTTTCGATTTCGTTGTTGAACTCGCCTACCAAACATTGAAAGATGGCCGAATGTTCAGAATCGACCGGGTAAATATTGACTTTGTGCTCGATGGCCAGTTGGTTGATAATTTCGCCTGCAACCACCATCGTTTCCTTGTTGGCCAACGCAATGTGCTTGCCGGCCTTGATGGCATTGCAGGTTGGGATGAGTCCTGAATAACCAACCATTGCCGTAACCACCAAATCAATGGTATCCATTTCAACAACCTGCTGAAGCGCTTCCCTGCCGGCATAAACTTTTATCGGTTCATCTTTCAGGGCTTCTTTAAGCAAGTCGTAATGGCATGAATTGGAAATTACCACCACATTGGGCTGATACATTTTTGCCTGTGCAATCAGCAGATCAATATTGTTGTTTGCAGTTAAAACTTCAACTTCAAAAGAATCGGGATTTTGCGAAATAACTTCAAGAGTTTGGGTTCCAATTGATCCGGTTGATCCCAAAATAGCAATGCGTTTTTTCATAGAATTAATTAAAAATCAATGTATGTTTCCGGATCAAGTGCTGTACCGTTGTGCCAAAGTTCGAAATGCAGGTGTGGTCCGGTCGTCAATTCGCCGCTGTTGCCCATGATGGCGATTACTTCGCCTGCCTTCACCCTGTCACCCACCGATTTCAACAATTCGGCATTGTGCTTGTAGGCAGAAATAATGTTGCTTTCGTGCTGAATGTAAATGGAATGACCGGTATCCATAGTCCAGCCGGCAAAAATCACCGTTCCATCCAACACATTTGAAATTCTTGCATTAACTGTTCCAACAATATCAATCGCCAAATGATCGGTTTTTGTATTAAACTTATTGGTGATCATTCCCCGAAGTGGTGTAAAAAAATGGATGTTTTCAATGCTTGGCAATCGTTTCGAGTTTTTTGTAATCGATAAGCCGAGTCTTTCTTCGAGCAATTTATCCTGAAATACGGAATCAGCATTGAAACTTCGGAACTCAACCTCATGGGCTTTTATACCCGTCTCTGAAACTGATGATTCTTCAGCAGGCACTTCTCCCAGAAACAATGTTCGCAGCTTCTCAAAGTATTTATCCCTGGTTATAATTTCATTTTCCAAAGAATCGACCAAAACATAATTGCGAATGATCATTTGCCGGGTTTTAGCGCTGGGATATCCGGGAATATTTTCGCGCAACGGTGTATAGGCAATAATAACAGTGGTAAATAAAATCAATAAAATAGCTCCCAAACTGCCCAAAGTCAACACTTTTATCGGGGTAAGTTTAATGCTCCAGACCGTTTGAATCGTAGAATCGTTGTAGATGATGAGCCGGTAATGGTCTTTCAGCATCTGAAATATTTTCTTGGTCAGCTCTTTTCTGTTCATTCTTTGTTTTTTCGAAGTCCAAAATTAGAAAGATTTGGAGAAAACCAGTCGGATCAACCCCATATTAATACTTTTTAACGAAGCAAATTCAGGAAACAACAAAAAATAATTGAAATCGGATTAGGAATATTTAAACTGATAGTCTATATTTGCAGCCGCTTAGAACAGGAAACTGAAGCAAAGCGAAGTTCTTACAAACGACGATACATTTATCTAAAGATACATTGCGGGATGGAGCAGTTGGTAGCTCGTTGGGCTCATAACCCAAAGGCCGTCGGTTCGAGTCCGGCTCCCGCTACTACAAAGCCCTGGCATTTATGCCGGGGCTTTTTTATGCACAAAACTGAAAATAATTATTCCTGACTAAATGACGGGCATCGCCACCCGCCAACCTTAATCGGTTTTCTATGGGCTATTTTCACAATAAAGTTCATATTTACGCGAACAACTCACTGCCCTTTCCGGCGGGCAGGTCGGTGGGGAGTCGCGCCATCAGTCCGCCACTAAAGGCTTTGGCCTAAAGGGCTGGTGGCAACTTTGATTTGTAAATATCCGTAAGACTGAAAGGCTTTATAATTCAGGTAGGTTTTTTATATTTGTGAAAAATAATTCAAGCAATGACAACAATAGTAATTAATGACAGAACAACAGGTGCAAAAAAGATGATTGAGTTTTTGAAAACTCAAAGCTATGTTACAATCATCGAAGAAAAAACACCCAGTGCATCACTGGCTAAATCAATCAATGAAGCGAAAACTGGGAAAGTGACCCGTACAAAAAATGTAGCCGATTTACTCGAAAAACTTAAATCGTAGCATACATGTTTCAAATCATTTTCACCAATCAATTCAAAAAAAATTATAAACTCTGCGAAAGTCGCCATTACAAAATGGAATTACTTGATAATGTTTTAATTGAATTAGCCGAAAAAGGAACATTACCAGCTAAAAATAACCCACATATGCTTAAAGGTAATTTTACGGGTGCATGGGAAGCCCACATTAAGCCTGATTGGCTATTGGTATGGGAAAAAGACAACAAAGAAGAATCCATTACCCTGATTGGAACCGGCACACATTCCGACTTATTCAAATAGTCGAATTACCTTTTCCATTAACTCATCCCACTCTTTTACCACTTTCTGCACATCATCATTTTGGCTTATATCTGGCCTGTTTTGGCAAAAAAGGATTTTTATATGGAAAGTTGAACTGATGGATTTCAAAAATCGTTTCAACCAATTTTTTACCCAGCAACCTCATCTTAAACAAAGAAGTATTGGGGTCATCTTGAATGTACCGTTCCGCAAAAATCCCAAGATTGCCCAGAATTGGATATTCTGAAGATTGCCTATTTTTTGTAAAAGGGCAGTATCAAATAGGTATAAATCGTACATCCGGCACAAATTGAAAAAGCAAATTCAAGGCTTGCAAAGAAAATCAGCATTCCGGCAACAATGACTGATGCAAGCTGAAGTTCAAGTATAAACAAAACAGCAATAACGGTGGTCATTAAAAATCCAAGACGGGCTGCAAAAACCTTTGGCGCTTTGTCTATCATCTTTACAGGCAAGCTGAGGGCATTGCTCAAATAATAGCTCATGAAACTTATCGGACTGAACTTCATTTCGGTAAAAGCCCTGATGAAAAAATCGGCCATCAAAAAAACAAGCAAAAATATCGAGTTAAGCACAAATGCACTTACAATTACGACAATAGCAAAAAACGCATTAAAACGTGTAACCTGTTCATTTACCCGCTGATCTGATATTGGACAAACTAAATTCTTCATGATTCAAATGTTTTATTCAATCCTGTAATAGTTAATGCATCAATTAATAAAATACAAATATGTCTTTTATTCTGAAATAAAGTTTATATCGTGCAGATTAAATTGAATACTTAATATTTTGGTAAAACTGATTCAGTTTCATAATTCGACTAGAACAACACCTTGAATATTCCCCAATTTGTTACCCCGACCAGAAATTCAAATCATATTTCTAACTTTATAGCTTCTAACAATTCTTGAAAAGCATGTTTCAAACTGAAGTTTATATTGAAAGAAGAAAAATACTTTGCGATAAAATCGGCTCCGGATTAATCTTGTTTTGGGGAAATGATGAAAGTCCCAAAAATTTCACTGAAAACAACTATCGTTTCAGACAGCACAGTTCATTCCTATATTATTTTGGTATCGATTGCCCTTCACTGGCAGCAATTATCGATATCGACAATCAGCGGCAAATCATTTTTGGCGATGATTATACCATTGATGATATAATATGGCGAGGCGCCCAGCCAACCATTGCCGAACTGGCGATGCAAAGTGGTATTGAAGAAACTTTCCCTTTGGTAAAACTATATACAATATTAAAAGAAGCACAGGCTTCGCGAAAGACGATCCATTTTTTGCCGCCATACCGCCACGAGAATAAAATAAAACTGTTGCGGTTCATGAATATCCGTCCCGATCAGATCAATTTAAATGCTTCATCTGATTTGGTAAAAGCAGTAATAAGTCAGCGTGAAATAAAGTCGCCGCTTGAAATTGCTGAAATTGAAAAAGCGGTGGATCTTTCGGTGGATATGCATTTGGCCGCAATAAAAACAGCCCGTCCCGGGATGACCGAAGCTCAGGTTGCTGCCAAAGTCTATGAAATTGCCCTGGCTCAAAACTGCGATATCTCGTTTCCAATTATCGCTACCATTAACGGACAAACCCTGCACAACCATTCGCACCGCAACATACTCAAAGAAGGCGATTTATTCCTGCTCAACGCAGGAGCCGAAACTCAGGAGCATTATGCCGGCGACCTTTCCAGCACTTTTTCTGTCAGTAAGAAATTCACAAACATCCAAAAAGAAATTTACGGGGCAACTTTGAAAGCCCAACAGGCGGCAATAGACAGACTTGTTCCGAATGTCAGGTTTTTAGATGTACACATGGCCGCCTGCCGGTCGATTGCCGCATCAATGAAAGAACTTGGGCTGATGAAAGGCGATACAGACGAGGCAGTTGCCGAAGGAGCACATGCTTTGTTCTTTCCCTGCGGAACCGGTCACATGCTTGGGCTCGATGTTCACGACATGGAAGACCTTGGCGAAGTTTGGGTGGGTTACAACGGCGAACAAAAAAGTACTCAATTCGGATTAAAATCACTTCGTCTGGCAAAAGAGTTGTTGTCCGGCCATGTTTTTACCATCGAACCTGGCATATATTTTATTCCTGAATTGATTGATCTTTGGAAATCGGAAAACAGATTTGCAGATTTCCTCAACTGGAATGAAATTGAAAAATTCAGGCATTTTGGAGGTATTCGCAATGAAGAAGACTTTTTAGCCATTGAAAACGGATTCAGGCGACTCGGAAAAAGCAAGCCAAAATCAATTCAGGAAATTGAGGTTTTAAGAAACCAATCAGAATGATAACTATGAATCCACGCCGAAATGTCATCCGATGATTATTTTTACAAAGTGATTAATTATCTATACCAAGGTAATCAGCTAATTACGAATTCATCGGATGACTAAAGTAAACAGATAAAATGTCGATTCAAACTTTTTATAGTTATTTGGGTAAAATCATTGCCCATGTCTGTTAAATATTGTTAATTTTACGGAGTACCTATCTGTAACCTGAGCGTAGATATGCGTAAAAATTCTATTGAAAGAAGAGCATTTCTTAAACTTATGAGTGCCGGCCTTGGGGCAAGTTTTTGCTCATTTCCAAGGTTTGCACAAGCATTTACGCCACCGCTCAATTTTAGCCATCTCGATTTTGTTCTGGGAAAACCCGAATGGATTTTACACGATGACGGGACTTTTGATATTTTTGCAGGAACCATTCGTCTGACAAATTGCAGGCCTTCAATTAACGGCCAGAGCATTTTTGCCCGCAATACATTCATGGGCGATTCGCCAAAAGGTAAGCGCATCATTTATGAAGTCGCAGGCGGATTTGTTATGCTTGATCTACGTACCCATTCAAATACCATTTCAATTGGCGCCGAACTCAGCGGGATGAAATACGGACCTACCTGGTTTAATCCGCTGGGCGAAGGATATTTAACCGGCGCCACCCGATTTTTCAAGCAGGGATTGGGAACAGGCGGACAATCAGGAATATTCGATATCCGGCAATCAACCAACAGAAACAATCCTGAATATCCTGAAGAACAGGCTTGGTCGTACGACAGCTTTTTGATAACAGGATTGATTGCTGACAATGGCGATACTTTGTCGATTGGCGCTTATGAACAAAGTGATTTTATACAGCGAAGTTCCATTTTTAACCGTCCGCGACGAAAGGGTTTGGGCGACAGCCGGTTTGGGAACGAAGCAGTCTTTTTTGAATCTGGATTTGCAATGGAGAACGTACCGCTCAAAGATGAATTCATCAAGATGCCCGATTTGTTTATTTATTATGGGAACCAGCCTTATGGAACCATGCAGAACCTTGCCTGGAGCATCTCAGAAGAAAATCAGGCACGGCGTGACACCGACACCAATTATTTCTGGTCGTCCTATCAGGATTTTCGCACCTCTTTCAGCTACCAATACCTGCTCGACCAGTTAAAGATACTCGACGAAATGGATCCTCGTGTTCCGCTGCAAACAGTACATATTGGACCGGATTATTGCATTACCGGCGATTGGCTCGACACAAACGATAAATGGCCAAAAACCATGGAAGATGCTGCCCGACAGATTTTCCAGCGCCGTTACCGTGCAGGAATTTATGTTGCTCCGTTTGCCGTACACGAGAAAAGCAAAACTTTCAGGAACCACCCGAACTGGATATTAAAAGACAACGAAGGCACTGCAATTGTGATGGACGAAGACAATGATGGTAAGCTTTATGCATTGGACGGAAGCCACGAAGATGTAAAAAATTACATTGGCAAAGTTTTCAGAAATTTCCGAAAAATGGGTTTTACTTATTTTGAAGTTGACTATTTGGAATGGGGTCTGAAGGATTCGTCGGAAGTTAAGCGATCAAAAAAAGGGAAATCATCGGTTCAGGTCTTCAGGGCAATAATGGAAATAATAAGGGACGAAATTGGCGCCGGAAGCTTCATTACCGCGAACAAAACACCATTCTCTCCATTGATTGGAATTGTTGATGCTGTGAGGATCGACCGCGACCAAAGCTGGAAATGGGAAAAAGAAACCACCGGGCACATCCTTCAGGAAAGTTACAATACACAATACTTTAACAATGTTTTTTGGCAAAACGACCCCGACGTTGTAATACTGCGCGACTATAAAAATGAGTTTACAACGGATGAACAAAAAAGCCTTGCCCTTTGGAACGGATTTATGGGTGGCGCTATCGGTATTTCCGATAATTTTAAAATAATGGAAAGTGACAAATTACAAATCTGGAATTTTCTTGAACCGTCCAAACGCCCTCAAAGTGCCATTTTGCCATTCTGGGGAAACAATGTAAAAAACAAAGTTGCAGTTCGCAGGTATAAAAAAGAAAACGCCTGGGCAATTCTCGTACTAAATGACTCCGACCAATCGGTTTCTGAAACCTACTCGGTTTATGATTTAATCGGAACAAAAGAAGCCTGGGTTTTTTACTGGGAACCCGGATTCAGCCTCGGATTGGGAAAAGCCACCCGTATCTCAACTATTTTGAGCAGTCATGAAACAAAGCTGTATTTCCTTTCCGAAGAAAAAGAAAACCCGGGATTAAACATGTCCATTGGCGGCCGCGAATTGCGTAACAACTAAATCAGCTCAAACAATTTCTATCCCAAGTCAATTCTCTGTATAAAATTGGCTGCTTTGCTGCATTTTTCTAATTTCACACTTTTAATTTTATCCTGATGGAATTTCCCAAACTAAACATGGCAACTCCCATTGAGTTGATCAACAAATTTGCAGCAAATACGATGGTTGAAAACCTCGGCATCCGGTTTACCGCTGTGGGCGAAGGATGGGTGGAAGCCACAATGCCTGTCGATGAGAGAACCTCGCGCCCGGGCGGACTTTTACACGGAGGTGCCAATCTCGCTTTAGCCGAAACAATTGCAGGACTGGGCTCAATGCTGACGGTTGACATCAGTGAATTCGATGTTCTCGGAATTCAGGTCAGCGCCAATCACACCGGAGGAGCATCTTCAGGAACAGTTTATGCACGCGCCGAAATCGTGCATTCGGGAAACCAAACCCATGTATGGAATGTTGAAATAAAAAATGACGCCGGAAAACTGATTTCGACCGGAAGAGTGACCAATATGATTGTAAAACGGAATGAAAAATAACCTGCCATTAACTTCGGTAATCGATCAACTTCTGGAAAACAATATAGCTTTTGCCTGCTGGTTCAACCCAATGGACAACTGCCTCGGAATTGTTGCCGGCAATGCATCTGATGTTAAACTGTTCGATCGGTTCGATCAGCTAAACGGCGAGGCCGGATTTGTATTTGCACCTTACCGTATTAACGAAAAATGTCCGGTTATTCTCCTGAAACCCACCATTTATCTTGAAGATTTTAACTCATCCGATCAGCTTGATTTCAGCAACATAGCGCCTTTTAGTATAGCTGCCAAAGCTGACGAACATTGTGACGGATGCACAAAGGAAGAATATATCCACACCATCGAAGAAACGGTATCCGCCATTCGCGAAGGTGATCTTTCGAAAGTAATTATTTCCAGAAAGATACCAGTTAAAAGGCCTTCAAAATCACTTGCAGACATATTTTTTCAGTTACACGACCAAACACCCAACGCCTTCACTTATCTTGTAAATTTACCAGCTGCCGGAATTTGGATGGGAGCTACTCCTGAAGTGCTGATAAAATCAAACGGGAAAAATTTCGAGACTGTATCGCTTGCCGGAACTCAGGTTCGGAAAAAAGTTACCGAAGAGTATTACTGGAGTACAAAAGACATTGAAGAACAGGCATTTGTTTCCCGGTACATGTTGGATGTTTTTTTCAATTTCGACATTCATCAATACAAAACTACTGGTCCTGAAACTTTGGAAAGTGGCAAAGTCGCCCATCTGAAAACATCATTTTTTTTTCCGGCTGAAAAAATTGAAAACTGCCTCGGGAATTTTGTTGCCGAATTGCACCCAACTCCTGCGGTTTGCGGATTGCCAAAAAATATGGCCGATGAATTTATCAGGGAAAAAGAAAAACACGACCGAAAATATTATACCGGATATTTGGGTTCCTGGAAACTGAACCAAAAAGTCAATCTTTTTGTAAATTTACGATGTATGGAAATTACTGATGATGAATTCATTCTGTATGCCGGGGGCGGAATAACTTCCCGGTCAGTTCCTGAAAATGAATGGGAGGAAACCAATCAAAAGGCAAAAACCTTGCTTACGGTAATTAATCCTGAAAGCCCCCTTCCCGTTCCCCCATGGGGGAAAGCTTAAGACAGAAGCCCCCTACTAATTCCACCAAAATGGGGGAAGGTTTTGGACATTGCTGAATAGTAGGATATTGCCCTGAAAGGGCAGAATATCAATAACCCGGGGTTAGTGAGGCACGAACGCCACCCCGGGATAATATAACGATTTGCAAACCGTCCGTGAGAAAAAGCTGAACAAAGCTTTAATCGCATCCCGGACGGAATGGAATTTGTCATCAGAAAAGAGATTTAAAAAAATGATATCCGATAAAAAACACATTGAACAACTAGCCGCATTGCTCCTGAAAAAAGGAATTACCGACATCGTGATTTCTCCCGGATCGCGTAATGCACCGATGATAAACACATTCACGGGTATTCCTGAATTTAACTGCCGTAATATTGTGGACGAACGCAGCGCCGCCTATTTTGCGATTGGACTAGCATTGGCAAAACAAAAACCGGTAGCAATTGTCTGCACCTCCGGAACCGCTTCGCTGAATTACACACCGGCTGTTGCCGAAGCTTTTTACCAGAATATCCCATTGATTGTTCTCACTGCCGATCGCCCCGACTACTGGATCGATCAGGCCGAAAGTCAATGCATTCGTCAGGAAAATATATATCAGAATTTCGCAAAAAAAGGCGTGAGTCTGCCTTTGGGCGAAACCGGAAAAGAACTTTGGTTTGCCGCACGACAAATAAACGAATGTCTGAACCTGGCAATCTCAGACAATCCGGCTCCGGTGCATATCAATATTCCACTCGAAGAACCGCTACATAAACTGGTTCAGGAAGATTCGCCCGAAGTAAAAGTGATTGAACTTACTGATATTCAGTACAAAGTTACTGAAAGTGAATTGGTACGACTTGCAGAAACAGTCAGTCAATCGCAAAAAATATTGATATTGGCCGGGCAACTGAACCCGAATCCTGCACTTGAAGGCAGTCTTGCAAAATTTGTCGAAAAAACCGGCGCGGTGGTTTTACACGAACATTTATCGAATTTATCTGATTCACAGTTTTGCGACAGTATTGATCTGATGATGGCCGGCATTCTGGTTGAAAACATTGAATCGTACAAACCCGATTTGCTGATCAGTTTTGGCGGACAGTTTGTTTCCAAAGCGCTCAAACAGTTTCTGCGGAAAAACAAACCGGCTGAACATTGGCATTTGAGTTTGGGCAGCGAACATTTTGACACCTATCAATCGTTGACCAAAGTTATAAAAGCGGATGCTGCTGACCTCTTTGACAAATTTTCTGAACGCGTTCAGCCTGGCCACAAAACTTATCTGCAAAACTGGAAAAATAAGGAAACCCAAGTGAATCTACTTCGCGATAAATTTGTTGAAAGTGTCGAATTCAGTGACTTAAAAGCATTTGAACTGATCGGGCATCACATTCCTGAAAATTCAGTCATTCATTTGGGCAACAGTTCACCGGTGCGATATGCGCTGATTCACAACCGGGTTAAAAACGCTCTGTATTTCAGCAATCGAGGCACTGCCGGAATTGACGGTTGCCTATCTACTGCCGTCGGTTTTGCCAGTGAATCGGATAAATTGAATACCATTATCCTGGGCGATTTGTCTTTCTTTTATGACTCTAATGCGCTTTGGAACAAATACATCGGAGCCAATCTCCGTATCATCGTAATTCACAATGGCGGCGGAAACATTTTTAGCATGATCAAAGGACCATCCGATTCTCCAGCTTTTTCCGAACATTTCTTTGCTGAAAATACCCACAAAGCCGAAGTGTTGGCCAAAGCGTTTGGATTGGATTATTTCTCCGCTTCAAACGAAGAAGAACTGACTCAAGCTTTGAAGGAGTTTTATTCACCGGAACAACAAAAAGTTGCTTTGCTGGAGGTTTTTACTGATGCTGAAGTAAATACACGGGTGTTTAGGGAGTTGTTTATGAAGGTGAAAACTAATTTATAAACCAATTGATATGAATTTGAATATTGACAATGAAAATATTGAAGACTCTTTTGATAGAATTGCAGCTGATCTTTTGCTTAAAAAAGCGCTATTCGTCAATGGTAAAGAAATTAGGTTTACGGAAATAGAATTTTACTATTTTGATCCTGTCCATCAAGATAATTACACTCACAAGCATAGAAGGGAATTAGGAGAATGGCGATTTCATAATCAAGGATTGGATATTACTTTTCAAGGTGATGAAACTTCTGATGGAGGAATTCTTATTAGAGGGATTTATGTTGAAGGGGAATATTATAATGGCCCAAGAATAGTAGTTGGGAAGATTTTCGAATTTTTTAGTAGAGTTGATACTGAAAGTAATATAGTATTAAAAGATACTACAGAAAGAAGCTGTGATATTCTAAAGACTTTTAGGCACATTCCAAATGAAGTGTATCCTGATTTTCACAAGAAGCATTATCGCTACTTAACAGACTTTAATGATTTGAAAATTCAGAATACAATTAAAGAACTAATCAAAAAGGATTCCGAGGTATTATGATTTCAGACAACCAAACAAACAAGGTTTACTTTTCCAAACTTCTTAGAACAGATTCGAAGTTTGCTGCTACTTGCAATGAGATCACCAAAATTCTGGATTCGTTTAAAGTTAGATACGATTTCCTCGAAAAGACGAAAGACATTTGGGCAAGGGATAATATGCCTATTCAGGTTTCAGATGACAAATTCGTTGAATACCGATATGATCCTGATTATTTGCAGGGAACAAAAGAAGACGATAACGAAGAAGAAGGACGGGAAATAAAAACTTACCCAGATATGGTTTGCGATTGGCTCAACCTAAAAACCATAAAAACAGATATTGTTCTGGATGGCGGAAATGTGATAAAGTCGAAAAACTGTGTTATTCTAACAGATAAAATTGTTACAGAAAATCAATATTGGTACGACAAAACCAAACTGGTAAAGCATTTGGAAGAGTTGTTTGAAGTTGAACATGTCATTTAAATTCCCTGGCCAAAAGTTGAGGATTATGGACATACCGATGGAATGCTCCGGTTTATTGATGAGAAAACTGTTCTGATCAACAAGATTGAAAAAACTTCAACAATTGAAAGACGATTGAAGGAACATGGACTAAATTGGGAGTATCTAGAATTTAATGTCAAAAAACCAAATGAAGATTTAAATTGGGCATACATCAACTTTCTGCAAACTAAAGACTTGATTTTATTACCAAAGCTCAATATTGACGAGGATGAACAAGCGTTTGAACAGATGAAGATTTTTTATCCGGATTATGCGCGGAATAATCGAATCGCCCAGGTTGATATGACCGAGATCGTAATGGAAGATGGAGCTCTAAATTGTATAAGTTGGACCATAAAATCGAACCGATGAAAATAATACCTCTTTACCGATATGAGAATATCTTTCTTGTTGGACTGGAATCAGACTCTCATGATGAGAAAAATCTGGACGGACTGGTATCCAAGATCGATTTAAAAAGAAAGAAAATCGAATGCCCAGCCTGGAGTATCCAGAAAATGCTGAAGTTTGGTTATTATTTTCCAATTCCTGCGAGTGAAAGACAATCTATGTATGATTTAATTATAAATGAGTTGGGAGAGGACTTCGTTAATCAAATTGAAGATAAATTACTTTTTCCTTCACAAGAAGCTATTGACTCGCTAATCTGGGTTCCGGAAAGATTAGGGAACTTCAAGAAGTGAAATTCAACCCATTCAGGGTTGTGTTGCTATTTGTTTTACAATCCACGGGTTTACACCCGCGGTTATTCAAATTTAATCCCTTCGGGATTTGGAAAAACCACGAATGTGGTTTAAACTGAATAACCCCGTACGAAGTGCGGGGATGATGAGAAAAGATAAGCGCTGAACCCCAAAGTGGGTTCAATAATTCATTGACAAACACATAAAAACAACATATCATGAGTACAACAAGACAATGGCAGACAATCCGTGAATACGAAGACATTTTCTTCGATTATTTCGACGGGATTGGAAAAATAACTATCAACCGCGAACGCTACCGCAATGCGTTTCGCCCAACCACAGTGAACGAAATTTCGGACGCGCTTAAAATTTGCCGCGAAGATCAGCGCATTAACGTGGTGGTTTTAACCGGTGCAGGCGACAAGGCTTTTTGTGCCGGTGGCGACCAAACAGTGAAAGGCAAAGGCGGTTACATCGATAAAGACGGAATTCCGCGCCTCAACATTCTGGAAGTTCAGAAGCAAATTCGTTCGATGCCCAAACCTGTGATCGCGATGGTAAACGGCTTTGCCATTGGTGGCGGGCACGTGCTGCACGTAGTTTGTGACATCAGCATTGCTTCAGAAAATGCCATCTTCGGACAGACCGGCCCAAAGGTGGGAAGTTTTGATGCCGGGTTGGGATCATCTTATCTGGCCAGTATTGTCGGGCAGAAGAAAGCACGCGAAATCTGGTTCATGTGCCGTCAATACTCGGCCGCCGAAGCGTTGGAGATGGGATTGGTCAACAAAGTAGTTCCATTCGATCAACTGGAAGATGAAGTCGTTGCATGGGCTCAGCAAATGCAGGAACACAGTCCGCTGGCATTGCGAATGCTGAAGCTTGGATTGAACGCCGAACTCGACGGACAAATCGGTATTCAGGAATTTGCAGGAAACGCAACTTTGCTGTATTACCTGACCGAAGAAGCACAGGAAGGCAAACAAGCATTTCTCGAAAAACGCAAACCTGACTTTAAAAAGTACCCTAAATTCCCTTAATATCAACGCTTTTATGATGTAACAAGTTTGTTAGTAACAAAGTTGTTACTAACAAACTTGTTACCTATATTTGTAGAAAATCTTCAACATGGAAACACCTTTCATATTTGGAAAATTAGCTGTTGAACAAAATTTCACAAACAGAGACAAGGAAAGACAACGACTGACCGGGAATTTTTCAGGACTCGTTAATACGGTTCTAATTTCGCCACGCCGTTGGGGAAAATCATCGTTGGTTCAAAAGGCTGCATTTGATGCAATGTCGGCGGACAAAAATCTGCACTTTTGCTTTCTCGATGCATTCAATATTCGCACAGAAGAACAGTTTTACCTGGCGCTGGCAAGCGAAGTTTTAAAGATTTCCGCATCAAAGCTGGAAGTTCTACTTGAAAATGCGAAACGTTTTATGGGCGCATTTCTACCCAAGCTTTCATTCAGTCCCGGTAATCAGGACGAATTGTCGTTAAGTCTCGACTGGGAAGAAGTAAAGAAACACCCTGATGCCATTCTGGATATGGCGGAAAAAGTTGCCACGGAAAAAGGATGGAAACTAGTGATTTGTATCGATGAATTTCAGAATATCACAACATTCGAAAACCAATTGGCATTTCAGAAAAAGCTACGGTCCCACTGGCAAAAACACCAGCATGTTGCTTATTGTTTGTACGGAAGCAAGCGGCACATGCTGATGGATGTATTTACCAGTTCATCAATGCCCTTCTATAAATTTGGTGATATTCTTTTCCTTGAAAAGATACATCGGAAAAGTTGGATTCCATTTATTTGCAACCGTTTTGAAGATACTCAGAAACATATTGGTGAGAACAATGCTGCATTGATCGCGGATCTGGCTGAGTGCCACCCATATTACGTACAGCAACTTGCACAACAAAGCTGGTTTCGAACAACGAATGATTGTACTGAAGAAATCGTCCGTGACGCGCACGAAGGAGTTGTTTCACAACTGAGTTTGCTCTTTCAATCGAAAACGGAAGAATTGTCAACACCTCAGGTAAATTTTTTAAAAGCTTTGCTTGATGGAGTTGAAAAATTCAGTTCGAAAAACATACTGGACGAATACCAGCTTGCATCATCGGCAAATGTGGCAAGGATTAAAAAGGCACTTGAAAATAAAGAGATTATCGACATAATGGCAGGAAACATTTTGGTACTCGACCCAATGTACAAAAACTGGCTGGTAACCCGGTATTTCATTAAAAAATAAGGACGTAAAAATGGCATCAGTAAAAAGTTGGATTAAAGCGGCACGTTTGAGAACATTGCCATTGGCCATGTCGGGCATTTTGATGGGAGCAGTATTGTCTTATTTCGACAGCGGATTCCAAACCAAAGTAACCGTTTTGGCCATTGTTACGGCATTGTTTATCCAGATTTTCTCGAACTTTGCCAACGACTACGGCGATTCTCAAAAAGGCACCGACAACCAGCACCGCGTTGGCCCAAAACGCACAGTTCAAAGCGGAGAAATCAGTCCAAAGCAAATGAAAGTGGGAATGGTGGTTTTGATTGTGCTGAGTTTGGCCACCGGAATCTGGCTGATTGCCGAAGGTACCAAAGGTCTTGATCTGACCACATTTTTGCTTTTTCTGGCATTTGGAATAGTAGCCCTGATAGCAGCCTACCGCTACACTGCGGGAAGCAATCCTTATGGATATGCCGGTTTGGGCGATGTAGCAGTATTTCTCTTCTTCGGAATTCTGCCGGTAGTTGGCACCTATTTTCTGAATGCCCATCAACTCAATCCTGAAATATTTCTACCAGCCATTAGTATCGGTCTTTTCAGCACAGGCGTATTGAATTTAAACAACATGCGCGACATTGAAAACGATCGGAATTCAGGTAAAAATACGGTTGTAGTTCGAATGGGAAGTGCCAAAAGCAAACACTATCATACCAGTTTAATTGCAATTGGCTGGCTGACAGCCTTAGTGTATGTTGCACTTCGGTTTCAATCGGTTTATCAGGTGATTTTTTTACTGAGTTTGCCGCTTTTTATAAGCGATTTGATAAAAATAAACCGGATTCAGGAGCCACGCCAACTCGACCAGTTTCTGAAGAAATTGTCGATTGCTACACTTTTGTTTACTCTGCTGTTTGGGATTGGAATTCTGATTGCAATACAATGAAAGCCCATTTTAAAAAATATACGCTCAATTTCAAACAGGCTTCCGGCACTTCGCGGGGAGTTTACACAACACGCGATGTTTGGTTCATTTTTTTAACCGACGGAACAAACACCGGAATCGGCGAATGTGCTCCCCTGCCCGATCTGAGCATTGAAAGTCCGAAGAAAATGAGCGCCAAATTGCTTCAGGTTTGCGAGCAAATTGATTATTTCATCCAGCTTCCCGAAGATTTGCAAGGCTGGCCATCCATCCGTTTTGGCCTCGAAACTGCTTTGCTTGATCTTCAAAACGCAGGCCAGCAAATACTGTTTCCATCAGCTTTTACGCGCGGCGAAAAGGGAATTCCGATCAACGGACTGATTTGGATGGGAACACCAGAATTTATGAAGCAGCAGATCCGCACCAAACTGGATGCCGGTTTCCGCTGTATAAAGATGAAAATCGGCGCCATTGATTTTGAAACAGAATTTAGTTTACTGAAGGAAATTCGTAAAGAGTTTTCGTCCGAAGAGATTACGCTTCGGGTGGATGCCAACGGCGCATATTCCTACCAGACTGCACTCGAAAACCTGAACCGATTGTCCGATTTGCAGATTCATTCCATCGAACAACCGATTGAAGCCGGACGATGGAACGAAATGGCTGAACTTTGCCGCCAATCTCCTGTCCCAATCGGGCTCGACGAAGAACTGATTGGTATAAATTCAGGAAAAGAAATGCAGAAATTGCTCGAAACAATCCGACCAGCTTACCTCATTTTGAAACCCAGCTTGCATGGCGGTTTGGCTGGTTGCGAAAAATGGATAGAACTTGCCAATAAAAACAATGCTGGCTGGTGGATCACTTCGGCACTTGAATCGAATATCGGACTGAATGCCATTGCACAATGGACTTTTCAGCAAAATATAAAAACGGAACAAGGACTGGGAACCGGGCAGCTTTTTACAAATAATTTTGATTCTCCGCTACAAATTGATGGCGACCAGTTGTGGTTTCGACCGGAGAAAAAGTGGGAATTGGGGAATTTGATGGAAGAAGAAATGTCCGATGATGATTTTTAATAACTAAGGAAGCATGATATTAACAGACCATATTATTCTGAATGGTATAAAACTTTCTCCAGCGGAAATTTCAAGGTTGCACTTTGAAAAATCGGCAGAACCAAACGCTCCCGAGTGGAAAAAAGAACTGTTTCTATTCCTGAACGAATGGTTTTCTAATTCAGACTTTGTACTTACACAAACTTCCGGAAGCACAGGCGAACCCAAGCAAATCGAACTGCCAAAATCGGTAATGATTAAAAATGCCGAACGAACCATCGAATATTTCGGATTACAAAAAGGCGACAGGCTTTTGCTCAACTTGCCATGCCAGTACATTGCCGGAAAAATGATGGTAGTCCGCGCCATCGTTGGAAAAATGGATTTGGTTACAGTTGATCCTTCCGGCGATTTTGATATTTTAAAGAACGAAATTTTTGAATTCGGAGCGATGGTTCCCAATCAGGTTTTTAAACTG
This sequence comes from Bacteroidota bacterium, assembly GCA_030698405.1. Lineage (GTDB taxonomy): Bacteria > Bacteroidota > Bacteroidia > Bacteroidales > Prolixibacteraceae > Aquipluma. The sequence continues at coordinate 123,547 of JAUYMU010000005.1, read as the reverse complement.
CTGGAAACTCATTCAGGAAAAGAAAAAATCGAAAACATTTGTAATTTGTTAATTGGTGGATCAGCTATTTCAGCAAGTTTGGAAAGTCAAATCGGCCAACTTAAAAGCCGCGTGGTTTCAACCTACGGAATGACTGAAACGGCCTCGCACATTGCAATTCGCGAACTTTCAGGAGAAAAACGTTCTGATATTTACAATTGTCTGCCCGGAATTTCAGTTAACACCAACGAAAACGATTGTTTGCAAATTCATGTTCCTGAATTAAATGAACCACTTCAAACCAACGATATCGCCGAAATCCTATCGCCTACCAGTTTCGGAATTTTGGGAAGAGTTGATGATGTAATTATTTCAGGAGGAATGAAGTATTGGCCTGAAACAATTGAGAAAAAGCTGGAAACGGCTATTTCAGGGCGATTTGTAATTTCATCGTTGCCAGATGAAAAGCTCAATGAAAGATTGGTTTTGGTGATAGAAGGCCAACAAACAGACATTGAACCGATTAATCAAACATTAAAAATACTCCTGACACCGTTTGAGCGTCCAAAAGCGATTTTCTTTTTGGAGAAATTTCCGGAGACAACGACCGGTAAACTAAAACGAAACGAAATAAAAAGACTTATTCAAGTCCAGTAAAATTTCCCTCATGTCATTGAAAGTCATATAATGGTCATTAATGGTCATTAAGTTGTTTTAAAATGACAACTTAATGACCATTAATGACAACAATTGACTACCCCAAAAAACCAATTAGGTAATTGAGCGGATACCAAATTTATTTTTCTTACCAGTTTTTTCTGCTTATTCTTCTTTGTTCATTATTCCAAGTTTGCCAAACAAATAGAAAAAAAGCGACAATACCACTCCGGAAATGGCGGCAAAAGCCATCCCTTTGAGCTGAACTGTACCGATATTAATACTTGCACCGCTCACGCCAATCACAAATGTAATGGCTCCAAGTACCATGTTGCTGTTCTTGCTGAAATCGACCTTTTGCGACACAAACATTCGGAAACCCTGAACTGCAATTACTCCGTACAAAAGCATGGTGATACCGCCCATTACTGCATCGGGAATTGTCTGAATAGCTGCCGAAACTTTCCCGATCAAAGAAAACGCGATGGCTAAAAGGGCTGCGCCACGAATCACCCAAACGGAATAAACCCGTGTAATGGCCATCACTCCAATATTTTCGCCATAAGTGGTGTTTGGCGGCGAACCTGCAAAACCCGACAATACGTTGCTAATACCATCGCCCAGAAGCGAACGGTGTAATCCGGGCTTTGCCATCAGATCAGATTCAGTGATTTTTCCGGTTACAATCAGATGGCTGATATGCTCGGCAAGCACCACAATACAAGCAGGAGCTATGATTACGATTGCGTTAATATCAAAAACAGGTGTCTGGAAATGTGGCAATGCAAACCATTCGGCATTACTGATTTTCTCAATATCAACCATACCCATCGACAACGCAAGCACATAGCCGGCAATAACTGCAAAAAGTATCGGAATAACCTGCATAAATCCTTTAAAAAGCACCGATCCCAGCATTCCAACAATTAGTGTAAACATGGAAACAATTACCACATTTGGAGCAATTACAAAAGGCTGAACTATTTGACCTACGGCTGTTGGCCAAGGGGCAAGTCCCGACATTTGTGCAGCAACCGGGGCAAGTTCGAGCCCGATAATGGCAACCACAGCGCCCATCACAGCAGGCGGCATCACAACGTCGATCCACCGTATGCCCCAATATTTTACAACAAACGAAATAACAATAAAGAATAACCCAAAAAAGATAAATCCTGACTGGGCATGACTAAATCCGCCATAACTGCTTATGACCAGCATTGCAGGTGCAATAAATGCGAAACTTGAGCCCAGGTAAGCAGGAATTCCGCCTTTGGTCACCCAACTGTAGATTAAAGTCCCGATACCATTCATTAATAACGCGATGGCCGGGTCAACACCCAAAAGAATCGGAACCAGAATAGTGGCTCCGAACATGGCCGTTAAATGTTGAAAACTAAGTGGTAAGCTTTCCAGAATGGGCAGCTTTTCGTGAATACCAATGATTCGTCTTGCCATTTACAGGTCTCCTTTAAAGTTTAAGTTTAGTAATTTTTGTTTGTTTTAAAACCGCGTGAAAATAGCGATTGTTTTTATAATCACTCCTTCGGCGGTAGGGTTCTTATTCATAAGATATTAACAGGCGAACCATGAAATTATTCTGATGAACATTCTGGACTTAGAATGGCAGAGGTGAAAATCATCTGTACAAGCAATATTTATACGTTTAAACAACTATCTTTCGGAGAATTTAATTAATTATTCATTTCTGAATGACAAGTAGTTTTTGTTTTTTTGATCTGATAGCCCACGAATTTGAAAGGCCTTTTTAAAACCCGGTATTGGTTTTTGCCGTCATTCTGCTTATTATTTTACTTTCTCCCATTTTACTCCTGAAGCTCAAAATTCCCGGTATTATCGGCCTTATTATTTCAGGGGTAGTTATTGGACCACACGGAATCAATATGCTCGAACAAAATTCAACCATCACCCTGTTTTCAACCATCGGATTGTTGTACATCATGTTTATTGCCGGGCTTGAACTCGATCTGAATGAATTTCAACGAAATAAGAATAAGAGTATTGTCTTCGGATTCCTGACCTTTATTATCCCATTGGCCATTGGATTTCCGGTTTGTTATTACCTTCTCGATTATAGTTTTACTGCCAGCTTGCTTATCTCGAGCATGTTTTCGACCCACACCATGGTTTCGTACCCGATTGTGAGCAAATTCGGGATTTCAAAAAATGAAGCTGTTGCCATAACTGTTGGAGGTACAATACTAACCGATACTGCCGTACTTATTTTACTTGCAGTTATAATGAGTTCTAACAACGGCGGACTGAACTTGGCCTTCTGGATTCAATTGATTGCCTCGCTGGCGGTATTCTCAGGCATTATGTTCTGGATTATTCCAAAAGTTACCGCATGGTTTTTTCAGAAACTGGAAAGTGAAAAAACATCGCATTATATTTTTGTGCTTGCAGTAGTTTTTTTTGCAGCTTTTCTTGCAGAACTTGCCGGTATTGAACCAATTATCGGAGCATTCGTGGCTGGTCTGGCGCTTAACAGGCTAATTCCTTATTCATCAACACTTATGAATAGGATAGAATTCATCGGGCAATCTATATTTATACCTTTTTTCCTGATAAGTGTCGGAATGCTGGTGGATATAAAGGTACTCCTGAATGGACCTTCCGCGGTGATTATTGCAGTTACTTTGTCGGTCGTCGCCCTAACCGGCAAGTGGTTGGCTGCAAGCGCGACAAAAATCATTTTTCGATATTCTGCCAATCAGCGAAAACTGATTTTCGGATTAAGCAGTTCACATGCAGCGGCGACTTTGGCAGTTATTTTGGTAGGTTTTCAGGCCGGAATAATAGATGAAAATGCACTGAACGCAACCATTCTTCTTATTCTGGTTACTCGTTTGGGTGCAACCATTGTAACCGAAAACGCTTCGAAACTAATTATTACATCAGAAAAAGAAGAGCCGGTTATAGAATATCCGGTACATTACAGTGAGCACATCATGATTCCAATTGCAAATTTGAACAACATGGAGACCTTACTTGAATTTGCAGTTTTTGTAAAGAATAAGAAATCAATTAACCCAATTACCATATTATCTGTGGTATCAAATGATGAGGAAGCAGAGAAGAATCTGGTGAGAGCCAGAAAGAACCTGGAACATTTGGTTAAAATGGCAGTAGCCAACGAGACAAAGGTAAAAATTACTGCCACCATCGATCACAACATTGCGGGGGGATCATCCGTGCATCGCGCGAAGAAATGACGGATACCATCATGATTGGCTGGCCCCGAAAAACCGGTTTAATTGAACGTTTTATCGAAACCAAAACAGCTTCTATCATTTCACGGACCAGCAAAGCTGTTTATATCTGTCATTTTGAGCATTCTCTGGTGGGGCACAAAAAAATTGTGCTGGTTATTCCTCCTTTGGGTGAACTGGAACCCGGTTTCGAAATCTGGTTGCCAAAAATAAATACATTGGCCAAAGAGCTGAGCACAAATATATTCTGTTATTGCAACCAAACAACCCAAATGGCCGTTCAGGAATATTTCAGGCACAGAAAACACAAATGCGGCTTCAGCTTCTCTGATGAATATAATTTACCAGACATGCACCTGTTACAAAAGTATGTTACCTCCGAAGACATGCTCATCTATGTTGCGGCACGAAGATCGTCAGTTTCTTACGACAATTGCATGGAAGACATTCAGGAGCGGCTTGACAGACAATTTCAGAAAAACAGCAAAATAATTATTTACCCAAGAACGCACCACATCGACAGTAAATTCAGTGAATACAGCGACATTAATTCAGAGACACTGAACCAGGGATTTGAGCGGGTACAGAAAATTGGAAGAGAATTAGGAAATTTATTGAAACGTGATCATCACAAATCGTAAACAGCTTATTCTGAATTTATTAAAAAAGGCCCCCATTTACGGAGGCCTTGTGTTTTTTACTCTTCCCTGACCAGGGAAATAACTTTACTTTTCACCATCACAGTTTTATTTCACCTTGCTTATCATGCCGCTTTCATCGAAAAAGCCTCGGTAAGAATATCAGGATACATGTCCATAAAATTCTCAAAACACCAGTCTTTTAATTGATTAATATCCGATTCTCCTACCCAATTAATGCATTTTGCCAATTCTTTCCGGAATAACTCGCGGCTAAAACTAACTTTCGGTAAAATAACCTTTGCGTACTCTAGCATCGTCTTGTTTTTTTAATTGTTTCTATTTCTTCTTTAAACTTAACGAATATTTGACTGTCAGAATATGTCAAAAAACAGTATTAACACTGTTTAACTTTCAGAAATTAGAAATTAGAACACACAATATTCATTAATCAACTGATAAACAATTCGCTAATAAAAATATTCCATAATACTGTTAGAAAACATTCTTTTATTCTGGAATCGAAGGCAAAGAAACAGCAACACAATTACACTTCGGTTGCAATTGTTTTAACAAACTGCGAAACTTTTTCGTTCAACGGCAAATCGGTGCCAAGGGCTTTTACAAAGGCGCTGCCGATGATCGCTCCATGCGCATAATTACAGGCATTTCGGAAAGTTTCAGCACTCGAAATCCCGAATCCGATCAGGCGGGGATTCTTTAACCCGAACTTACTGATACGCTCAAAATAAACATTTTGAAAGTCAGTAACACCTTCTTTTGCTCCGGTGGTCGAATTGCTCGAAACCATGTAAATAAATCCTGAAGAAGCTTCATCAATTCTCCGAAGTCGATCATCTGAAGTTTGTGGTGTGATCAGGAAAATATTGTGCAAATTATTCACTTCAAAAATGGCTTTGTATTCTTCTTCGTAAACAGCCAAAGGTAAATCGGGAATGATCAGTCCATCGATGCCAACCTCGCGGCATTTTTGGCAAAAAGCATCCACACCAAACTGAATTACCGGATTGATGTACCCCATCAGAATTAGCGGAATATCCACCGATTGCCGGATATCTTTTAATTGATCGAAAAGTTTATGCACGCTCATTCCGTTCTGCAAAGCAACCAGACTGCTGCCCTGAATTACAGGCCCATCGGCTACCGGATCTGAAAACGGCATCCCGATTTCAATCAGGTCAACCCCGTTTTTTACCAGTTCCTGAATCACCGGAACCGTATCGTCCAGCTTCGGATATCCGGCAGTAAAATAGACCGAAAGTATCCGTTCATGTTTATTCTGAAATAGTTTATTTATGCGATTCATAGTTTTTTAAATTTAAAGCTACTGGCGGCTGGCAACTGGTGACTGGCGGAAAAGCCAGTTGCAAGTGCCCAGAAGCCAGTAGCCCTTTTTAATATCCAAAATGTTTTAAATAAGTTTCCATGTCTTTGTCGCCTCGTCCTGAAATATTGATCACCGTTATTTCTTCAGGAGAAAGCTTTATTTTGGGCAGAACTGCCAATGCATGAGCCGATTCCAAAGCCGGGATAATTCCCTCCAATTGAGTCAGTTCCAATGCAGCATCCAACACTTCGGCATCGGTTGCCCAAAGGTATTTTGCCCGTCCGGTTTTAAACAGATGCGCATGCAACGGTCCAATTCCCGGGTAATCCAGACCTGCTGAGATGGAATATGGTTCGATAATCTGACCATCGTCGGTTTGCATCAGGAAAGAACGCGAACTGTGCAATACTCCGGGTGTTCCCAAAGTGATAGTCGCGGCAGTTTCACTGGTGTCAATGCCTTTTCCGGCAGCTTCAACGCCAATCAGTTCAACACCTTCCTGATCGAGGTAATGATAAAATGCTCCGGCGGCATTACTTCCTCCGCCCACGCAGGCAATTATCCGGTCGGGATTTTCGCGTCCAACCTGCTCATCCAGCTGCCAGCGCATTTCTTCAGAAATAACTGATTGAAACCGAGCCACCATATCGGGATAAGGATGCGGTCCCACCACCGAACCAATTATATAAAAGGTATCAATGGGGTTGTTAATCCAGTCGCGCATGGCTTCGTTGGTGGCGTCTTTCAGGGTTTGGTTCCCGCTGACTGCCGAAATCACCTCGGCTCCCAGCATCCGCATTTTTTTTACGTTCGGCGCCTGACGTTCCACATCCACAGCGCCCATGTAAACAATGCATTTTAGCCCCATCAGTGCGCAAACAGTGGCCGTTGCCAAACCATGCTGACCTGCACCGGTTTCTGCAATAATGCGGGTTTTCCCAAGTTTTTTGGCAACCAGAATCTGTCCGATCGTATTGTTGATCTTGTGCGAACCGGTATGGTTTAAATCCTCCCGTTTCAGGAAAATATTACTTTGGTATTTTTCTGAAAGCCGTTTTGCAAAATACAATGGCGATGGCCGGCCCGCATAGTTTTTTAGCAGACTTACAAATTCCTGCTTAAAATCGTAAGATTGGATAATTTCCATGTATCGGTTTTCAAGTTCCTCGATGTTTGGAACCATCATCTCCGGAATGTAGGCGCCGCCAAACTCGCCGTAATATCCTTTTTTATTTACCTGATAATCCATATCACTGATTTAAAAGCCCCCTTCTTATTCCCCCAAGGGGGAAAGATTTGGGCTTGCGTTATATATTCGTTTTGTCTCTTAATTTATTTCCTTTACTTCTAATCTCAGCAATAAATTTCTTCATTTTTTCAACATCCTTCAATGCCGGGCTGATTTCGAATCCACTGTTGATATCAATTCCGAATAGCTGCGGATGGCTGAAATCTCTGATCGTATTCAAATCATCGGGACCAATCCCGCCACTCAGAAAAAATGGCACATCAAGTTTGTAACTTTCCAGCAACTGCCAGTTAAATTTCTGTCCGGTACCGCCTGGCAAATTACCTTTGGTGTCAAATAAAAAGTAATCGCATACTCCTGAATAGTTTCTCAATGTCTCAAAGTCAAACGATTCATCGACTGGAAACGCTTTAAAAACGATGATGCCGGAGTTTCGGATTTGCAGGCAATATTCCGGTGTTTCCTGCCCATGCAATTGAACTACATCCAATTTCCAGTTTTTGCTGATTTCAAATACCTCTTCCGGAGATTCATCTACAAAAACACCCACCTTTTTTACTGAATCGGGAATTTCTGCCAACATTTCAGGAGAAGGTTCCAACCCGACAAACCGTTTGCTTTTCGGGTAAAATATGAAACCCAGATAATCGGGCAATGCTGCAACTACTCCAGAAATATTTTCAGGATCGCGCATTCCGCAGACTTTGATTTTCAGTTCGTTCATTGTAATTTGTTTTATTCCGGATGCAACATTCCGGGCGCGACTTAAAGTCGCACTCGGAATGATAGTTATAGTTTCTGAATAAATTCAGCACAGGCTTTGCCCGGATCTTCGGTTTTCATAAAAGTTTCGCCAATCAGGAAACCTTTGAACCCCGCAGCACGTAGCTGGGCAATACTTTCAGGATCAGAAAGTCCACTTTCCGAAATTTTCACGAATTGGGCAGGAATCTGTTCACTCAGGAGAATTGATGTTTGAACATCCACTTCGAATGTTTTCAGGTTGCGGTTGTTCACTCCAACCAGATCAACTTGTGGATTCAGCTTCTCCAATTCTTCGGCACTGTGAACTTCTACCAGCACTTCCAGCCCGATTTCTTTGGCCGTCTGGGTCAGTTCGAGCAGCAAACTTTTGCTCAGGCTTTCGGCAATCAGCAAAATCACATCAGCACCGTGGGCTTTGGCTTCGTATATCTGGTAAGGATCGAGCATAAAATCCTTGCGCAAAATTGGGGCTTGCGGATTTGCCCATCGTGCTTTTGCCAGATCTTCGAATGAACCGCCAAAAAAGCGGTCGTCGGTAAGAACAGATAATCCAGTGGCTCCGGCAGCAACATAAGCTGCGGTCACTTCTGACGCCTCTGCTTCACCGTTAATCAGCCCTTTCGAAGGCGATTGCGTCTTGAATTCGGCGATCACGCCGCTGGCGCCATCGGCCAGCAAAGCACCTTTCAGCGAGTTAGTCTTCCGTTTAAAATACGGAGATTCTTTCAATTGTTCCAGCGACACCTTGCTTTTTGCCTCGGCAATTTCGGTGCGCTTGTGGTTATTTATTTCGTCAAGTATTGTCATATTTAAAGTTTCAGGTTTCAAATTCCAAGTTCCAGGCTTCAGCGCTGGATATTGATTATTATTTTTTTGACTTTTCTGCAAACTGCGACCGAACACTGATCACTTCTTCCCGTTCATTTCCATCAGTTTCTTAAATGCAGCCAGCGCTTTTTTGCTTTTCAAAGCTTCGGATGCTTCGGCCACGCAATCAATCAGCGATTTTTCAGGATAAATACAGTGAATACCCAGCGCAGCATTGGCAATCACCACATTATGCTGAGCTTCGGTTCCGGTTCCTTCCAATACGCTTTTGAAAATCCGGGCGGCTGCTTCAACGGTTTCACCGCCGTAAAGTTCTTTTTGAGATAGTTGAGCAAATCCAAAATCGGCAGGCGACAAACTATCTTCGGTCAGGTTTGATACAAAACGGGCATCTCCCGTCAGCGAAATCTCGTCGTAGCCATCCAGACTGTTCACGATGATGTAATTCTGGCCGCTTTCCTGAAAAACCTGGTGATAAAGATCCATCACGTCCAGATCGTACACGCCCACCAACTGGTTCTTCGGAAAAGATGGATTGATAATCGGCCCCATCATATTGAAGAGCGTTTTAACTTTCAAAGCCCTGCGCACTGGAGCAACGCTTTTCATTGCCGGATGAAACAACGGGGCATGGAAAAAACAGATCCCGACTTCTTCCAGCTCGCGGCGCAATTTACTTTCGTCCTTGCTGAACTGATAGCCAAAATACTCGAACATGTTTGACGATCCACTAACCGATGACAATCCGTAATTACCATGTTTGGTTACTTTCATTCCGGCTCCTGCCAGCACAAAAGTACTCAGGGTCGAAATATTAAAAGTATTTTTTCCGTCGCCTCCGGTTCCAACCACATCAATCGTGTTGTATTCAGAAAAGTCAATCGCCACGCACAGTTCGAGCAAAGCCTGACGGAATCCTGACAACTCTTCCGCGGTAATCCGGCGCATTCTGAAAACAGTCAGAAAAGAAGCAATTTCGGCTTCGGAATACTGCCCTTCGGCAATGCTGACCAGCATTTGATGAGCTTCCGATTTGTTCAGGCGGTTCCCTGCAAATAAGTGATTTAAAGTATCTTTCATATTAAGTTCCAAGTTTCAAATTCCAAGTTCCAAGTTGCCGCTGCCAGTTGCTGGCTAGTCAGTGAACACTGCGATTGAACACTGTGACTTATTCTTTTTTCAGCCAGTTCTCAATCATTTTTTCGCCCAAAGGTGTCAGCACCGATTCGGGATGAAACTGAAAGCCTTCAACATTGTATTCAGTATGTTTCATCGCCATGATCATACCTTTATCGTCGTAGGCGGTTACCTGCAAACACTCCGGAAGGTCAGCTTCGTTGACAATCCACGAATGATAACGTCCAGCCTGAAACGTTTCCGGTAATCCCTCAAACAATGCTGTGTGGGTTTCGGTTTTGGTAACAGGTGTTGAAATGCCGTGCAAAACACGGTTCATGTTGGTCAGCGTACCGCCAAATGCTTCACCAATTGCCTGATGCCCGAGGCAAACGCCCAGAATACTTTTGGTAGATGCATATTTCCTGATGATGTCAAGCAACAATCCGGCTTCTTCGGGAATTCCGGGCCCTGGAGACAGTACAATTTTATCGTATTTTTCCAGGTCTTCCAATGCAATCTGATCGTTCCGGAACACATCTACCGGCAAACCGGAGATCTTCTTGATGGCATGCACCAGATTGTAAGTGAACGAATCGTAATTATCTATGACTACAATGGAGGCCTCCCCCCCAACCCCTCCGAAGGAGGGGAGCTTGGATTCGCTGTTTTCAATATCTTTGTAAATTTCTTTCATTGTCGTATTTTTTATTCATTTAATTGAGCCAGTTTATGTTCTTACTTATTAGTTGCCAATTTTTGTCCCCCCTCTTTTGGAGAGTTTATCCCGGTTTATCAAGAGGGCGGAGGAGGCTTTGCTCCTTTTTCTCCCCCTCCTTCGGAGGGGTTAGGGGAGGCCTATCTCTTTCGCAATCTCCAGCGCTTTTTTCAATGCGCCCAGTTTGTTATTTACTTCCTGAAGTTCGCTTTCTTCCTGCGAATCGGCCACAATTCCGGCACCTGCCTGATAAAAAAGCGTATTCCCTTTACTCAGGAACGACCGAATCATGATGGCATGGTTCAGCGTTTGATCGAAGCCCAGATAACCGATACAACCGCCATAATAGCTGCGGCGCTGGTTTTCGTAGATGTCAATCAGTTGCATGGCACGATGTTTCGGCGCTCCCGATAAAGTTCCGGCTGGAAACGAATCGCCCAAAACAGTAATCATGTTTGTATTTTCGGGTAATTTTCCTGAAACTTCTGATACCAGATGAATGACATGCGAAAAGTACTGAACCTGCCGGTAACTGTCAACAGTCACATCGCTGGCATTGCGGCTCAAATCGTTGCGAGCCAGATCGACCAGCATCACATGTTCTGCATTTTCTTTCGGATCGGCGCACAAACGCTCTGCTGAAATGCGGTCTTCATCATCGTTTCCGGAGCGTTTAAAAGTACCTGCAATCGGATTGATAATTGCCCTGTCTTTCTTTATGCGCAGCTCGGCTTCCGGGCTCGATCCGAAAATGCGATACGTTCCGTAATCAAAAAAGAAAAGGTAAGGCGAAGGGTTGACTGAGCGCAAAGCACGGTAAACATTGAATTCGTCGCCTTTGAATTGTTGGGAAAACTGGCGCGAAAGCACGATCTGGAAAACATCGCCACGGAAACAATGTTCCTTTCCTTTACTTACCATGTATTTATACTCTTCGTTGGTGATGTTCGAAACTTCGGCTCCCACAGTATCAAATTGTGTTGGCGAAAAAGTCAGGTTTCTGAGTAACGATTCAATCTGGCCAATTTCTTTGATTTCGCCTTCCATCAGGTTTTCGATCAGGTAAATCATGTCCTTGTGATGATCGATTGCCACAATGTATTTGTAGAAACAGTATTTCACTTCCGGAACAGAATAAGCTTCTTTGGCTTCGGCTGTAATCTCGATCTTCTCGAAATACTTCACCGCATCGTAGCTGATGTAACCAAACAAGCCATTCGCCGGCAGGTTTTCGGTTTCTCCTGACAATTTAAAGGACTTGAAAAAAGCATCCAGTTGCTTATCAACCCTGTTTTCAGGACCAACGGGTTGAGTTACTTTTTCGCGGCCATTGTATTCGATGGTAATTTCGCTTCTATCGGCTGTGAAGCAGGCCATTGGCTTGATGCAGATGAACGAATAGGCATTCTCGTGTCCATGATAATCAGAACTTTCGAGCAAAATCGAATTCGGGAACAAATCCCTGAATTTCAGATAGACACTTACCGGGGTTAGGGTATCGGCAAGGATCTTTTTTACGCTGACTTGTACGTTGATGTCTTTCATGTTGTATATTTTGTTTGTTTTTTCAATTTTTAACCACATAGGCACATAGATCACATAGATTTTCATTTTAATCCACTTTCTCTATGTGTGCTATGTGTCTATGTGGTTCATTTATATCTAATATCTGCCCTTCAGGCTAAAAAAAAGCGGCTTACCGTGTTCCGATAAGCCGCCTTTTTGTTCATTTTTTTACAATGATAGCTACTTCCTTCCACGGTATTGCGAAAAGTTTCTGTGCCACCACCAAATATTTTTCATTGTAATCATCATTCTCAGTTTAAAATTAAAAAACCTGCTTTTCCGAAAAGAAGCAGGCCTTTGTATGGTTTAAAAATACCAATATGGCTCTTACTTCTTACTTTTTAGAAAGAAGACCCCACCACGGAAGCCATATTGTATTTGTATTTTGAATCATGTCTTTAAATTTCTGTTGCAAAAAAATGCAATTTATAAGACAATAACAAGCTTTCAGGAAAGAAAGTTTAAAATTTTGTGAAATGGTACTTGTTATTAAGAACAGGATATTTTGACGACCATAAACATTGACATTTGTTTTGAAATTTTGGGCAACCATTTATCGAAAAAATTTAACACCGGATAGGTGAAATCAGGAAGTAATTGTCGCCGCGAAACTCCACCGCTAAAAAGGTAGGTGAAAGGATTCAGGTATTCGATACTTTCAATTTTTAATCCGGGAAATTTCTCCTTAAACTTTTCATTGTCGCGTACAAACACAATCCATGGCAATGCTCCGTTGGCTCCTGAAAGTGGTCCTGCTGATGGAATCGTCCAGCCTCCTTCCGGAATAAAAGGTTCGTGATGAAAGTTCTTGTAAATAAACCTCCCCCAGATGCTGTTTGCAGGTTCGATCATTATTACTTTTCCACCTTTCAGCAGAACACGACTCGCTTCCTTTAAAAATTGTTCGCTGTCGGGAATATGGTGCATGGTGTCAATCATGAATATTCCACCCACCGAATGATCTTTAAAAGGCATCTCCAATGCCGAAAAAGTCAGGTCGTTCGAAGGCAAATCAATGATGTCGGTACAAATTACTTTGGGCGCTATTTCTTTCAAAAAACCTCCGCCTGAACCAAGTTCAATCAGCAGGCCATCGGGGAGATTTTTTATTTCTTGGGTAAATATTGAATACCATTCCTGGTACAATTTCCTTAAAAAATATTTTTGTTTGATGATTTCGCCATGCGCAATCGACCTTTCAGGCGAATCCAGAGAGTGTTCAATTTTATATTTTATCATCGTTTTTATTGCAACTTACGCATTTCAAGAGGTAAAATAATCCATTGCATTATTGCGCCAAGGTAAACCGGAAGCTGACCCCAAAATTGGTATTCGAAGTTGGGAAAGAACCTTTGTATGGATTATTTATAATTTTGTCGAAATAAAGTCTCAACTGAAACCGGTCGCTCAACATATAATCAGCGGTGGTTTTCAAAGTAACAGAACCCTGTCCGGCGGTTAACTGCTCGTCTTGTTCAACAATCTTGCGTAAAACAGTTTTATTTTTCCTGAATGATAAATCGGCTCTCACATTCAAGTCGTTGGAATAAGCTTTTTGCGATTTTTTGGTTTTGATAATTAAATCCATCCGTGTAAAACGGTAACCAAGTCCAAACACCATTTCGTTGCTCAAAATTTCGGTAATCTGGTTATTGGCAAAGCTGAGCGCCAGGTTTCTGGATGATTTAAGTTCCACACGGGTTTCAAAATCATTGATCCAGGTGATGTCCATATTGATCAGCGGGCTGAATTGTTCTGAGATACTGACCGAATTAATGTCGTTCGGGCCAATAAAATCGCCAAGCGTGTTCCGCACATAACTAAATCCATCGCCATACAATTTCTCGTCGTAATCGAGATTGGAAATAAATGAACCGACATTGTAGCTCGAACGGTAGGCATGGTTAAAGCTGAGCGTTTTAAGGTACCTTTTCAGGAATTCTGATTGCTGAACCATACCTTCGTAGGTGACCCTCCAGTTTGGGCGCATGTATTTGATGGAAGGGAACGGACTTAACGCAACCTTATCGGGAGTTTGCCCGGTGTAGGCGGCAATAAATGCCGGAACCATAACCTGTGGAGAAGTTGGTCCATAACCGACCGGAAAGCCTGTTAACGGATCCTTGTCTCCGGGATTGTAGCCCGCCAAATCATTTCCGACACGCTGGCCGGCAATACGCTCGGCAATCACAATACGGTAATCTTTTAAGTTTTGAAATGCCTCGGAGGCCGGAGCATCTGAATTGTTGCCCATTTTGCTGAAAGCAGTTTTCATGGTATTAATCGACATGGTGAAATTACCACGAACCGATTTATTTACCGGATCAAACACATCTCTCGAACTATCATAGTTGTAAAACTCGGTAGTACGTTCCGAGTAAGTGCGATTGGCATTTACATCAATCCTCAAATCAGGAAACGGTTCAACATTTGCGCGGATATTGAATGTTTCGCTGCGCGACATTACAAAAGGTGAATTGAGCGATGTGTCGCGGGTAATCCATCCGTTTTTAGCAGCTTTGAGCGCAAAATCCTTGTCCTGCCAACCCATCAGAAAAGGAATTCCGGGAGCAATAGATGGCCCGACATTGCGGAACATCGACTCGTCAGGAGTGTAATTTCCTGAACCAAATACGCGTGGAACAGGCATAAATCCAGGCATTACCGTTCCATCGGTTGATGAATAGCTGAGCGAAATACTGCGCACACTCATCAAAGCGCGGGCGCTGTACTGAAGAATTTTCAGTCCTAAATCCTTGTTCTGCTCCACCTTCCCTTTTACAATAAATCTTACCGAGGCAACACTTTTTTCAGGAGTAAAACTTACGCGGTTTTCGTTTATAATGGTCATTTGTCCCTCAACATTGGTACCGTCTTTCGCAACTGCGATAACCTCCACATTCTGTGTTTTCAGTTTATGGAAAATCGACTTTGGCGTTTTGGCTTTCAGCCTTACATTGTCAACTGTATATTGAACTTCCTTCACTTTGGGTGCATCCTTTGCCGCTGCAGCTCCGGGTTGTTGCCGTGGTTGCGCTGGCTGACCAGGGCGTGGCCTTTGCATGCGCTGTGTCTGGCGCGAACTTGTTCCGTATTTCTGGTTAACTACTTTCAAAAATCCAACTTTGTTGTAAAGTGTAACCATATTGAGCTGACCGTTTAACTGCATCTGGCGGGAATTTTCGATTACGTTACCCAAAACAATGGATTTGTCGGTAACCGGACCGGCCTGCCAGTCATACATACCGCGGTAAGTTGACGAAAGTGAAGTCCAGTCGAGCAATGGCAATTTATTGATTGGAACCATGTAGGTTACATTCAACATGTGATTGTACAAAGTAGGTCGGCCAAGATTATACAGGTTGGTAAGAATGGAATCCTTCTTCATCTGATAATCGTCGTCATTGCGGTTGATCCGGCCCTCAGGTTCATCAATTCTGGCGGTACTTTGATTGGAAAAATCGAACTGAAGGCTTCTGGTTAAATTGTAACGCAAATCAAAATACCTGTTCCAGATAAAATCTTTATTGAATGTCCGGGGAATAATCATGTTTGGATTGGCGATGTTCCGGAGCTGAATTTCATTGTAACGCCTCCACATATCGGTGCGGAAAGAGAATTGCGAAGGCAACGGATAAATGTTGAAATCTTTGACCAGACGTAATGCTTTGCCATTCAAAATCTTGGTTTTCTTGAAAGGTTCAAATGCTTCAGGTCGTGCATTAAAATTATAGCTGAACATTCCACGATAATTCTTATCCAGGTTCTGCTCAACATTGATACTCCTTCGCATTAACTCGTTGTACGAATAAGTAACCGAGAAATTGGTAGGGTCGTAAATCTTTGGTTTTCCTGATTTACTGCTTTTGTCGATTTTCACATTGGTCAGGTTGAAACTTTTGCGGGTTACCAAATCCTGTGCAAGTTGCCTGATGGAATCACGTTCTGCTTTTCCGCCAGCCATATCCAGCGCATCCTTCATCTTAATATCCGGATCGAGCGGATTGTATTTCGGATTGCTCTTACTTTCGGAATACCCTAAATAGAGCGGAATTCTGACTTGCGCTTTTTCAGGAAAGAATTTGCCCAATTCGATGTTGGCCGAAATGTCAATTTCTGTCAGGTCGTCCATGGCGCGTTCGTTCACTTTCTGATCGATGCTTCCAAACCCTGAACTGCGATGCCTTCCCGCAAAAATTACGGAACCCAGATCGGCCAGTCGCGCCGTTACACGACCAGTAGCAGCCCAGCCGCCACCTTCTTCAAAATCAGACAAACGCAATTCATTCAGCCACATTTCGATCGAACGCGGCCCGTAGTTATTGGCATCTATATCGTTGTAACGAATACCCACCATCATCACTTCAACATTGCCCAAATTCGGATTTCCCTTGATTTTTATAGTTCTGATTCCTTCACTCATGATAAATTCCTTTGTCATGCTGATGCTTGAACCTGCCTGACGAAGTTCTTCATTTCTTTTCAGTTTGATCTCGGTGAAAGCTTCCAGCTTCAGATCGATCCGGTTGGCATCGGGCCAAACTGCATAACGGTCGGCTTCGTTGTCGCTGCTGTACAATCCGGGAACGGTAAGCGACAGTGGGACTTCGTATTCGTAATAATTGTTGTAATAATCGGAACCGATTCTAACAAACATTGAAAGATCGTTGTCTTTTAGCGGCGAACCGGCAATACCCTCGGCGTGAACTTCCATCTGAAGGCGTTTGTAATTACGGAAATCCATGCTGAGGTTTTTGTAGGCAGCACGCGCTTCGCCTTCTTCAAGATCGATGGCACGCATCAGCAGCGACTGTTCGTTCAGCTGGCGAAGTTGCGGATTGGCCGGGTCGATTACCCTTTCGATACCGGGAGGCAACACGTAGTTAACCGGCTTGCGGCTTGCATTTTCTTCGATGTTTACTGCTGAAATGTCGAATTGAGTGTTTGGTGATAAAGCGCCAAGTTTTCCGTCAACATCTTTTGTGTATTTACGCCAGTCGGCCCGCACCAGATCGAGTGTGGCAAAACGAAGTACTGTTGGCTCAGAGAATCCTTTCATGAACATCCTCATAAACCGGATGGATTTAAAATCGTTGATAGAACCAATTGCTTCATCAGGGCTTTTTACCGGAATTTTAAACTGATACCATTTTACATTTGAAACTGATCCGTCCTTCAGTTTTAAATCTTTTACCTCCCGAATATCTGCAATCGAATTCTTACCGATCACCATGTCTTCGCGCCGGATACTTATTTTGTACTGATAGTAGCGTTCGTATTCGTTCAGGGTATTGTCGCCATTGATATCTTCAATGTCGGGTTGGGTAGATGCAGATGTCGGATACGATTCGGGTGACATTTCTGCTGTTGGCGAGTTTCCCTGTGGTCCGTTGAAATTTTTGTACCGTTCCATAATCCCCAACTTTTGCTGATCGTAGTCGGAACCGCGGTAATAATGGTAATTATCGCCTGAAGGGTCGGCCATCACTTTTGCAAGTGCATCCTGGTTCAGGATATTTTTCATTGTTTCCAGATAACTCTGGTGAAATGTCCTTTCATCATTGTCATTCATACCATTAAATCCAAGATCCTGAAATTGTCGGCTTGTCACATTATTGTCAAACTCCCTCACCAGCGATTGCAGGGTCGAAACCCGGCCCCAAAGGGTTGTATCAACATTGGCCAGTGTGGCAGTAGTTGGCAACCCATTTTCGAACGACTTTCTTGAATCCTTCAACACATCTTCCGAAACATCACCGAGGTTAAAATACAAATCCCCTCCAGTGGCAATTCCCAGTGAGTCGTTTACAAAAGGGTCCATTACCCAGAACTCGACAAATTCGATGTTGGCTGCCTCAAAATCACTGGTTTGAATGCTGCGCATAATTCCGGCCCACCGTGATTCGGGATCGCGTAATGTTCCGTCGGCATTTACGCCCTGTGAAAAGCGCGATTGCTCACTGTCATAATTATACGGGCCTCTTTCCTGAGGATAAAAAGCCATGTCGAAAACCTGAATGTTGGTTGGAAGCCCAACTGGTGTTTCCCTGTCGGGGAAAATTTCCTTTTCGTAAACTTCGCGAACCAGGTGGTTCGATTGGAGTTTTTTATCGTTTTTTATATGGTCGGGCGTGGTCGGGCTGCTTCTCAGAAAAAGCGGATCGATGATGTACCAGGCCAGTTTTGCACGGTTAAAGCCATAAATATGATCGTCGTCGGTTTCGGCTTCAGGAAACATCGCTTGTTTTTGGGGTGTACTGGCCAATACCCATGCCGAACGTGTTTTGAGATCGATGGATGTTTTGGTTGCCTCAAAATCGTCGATGTAAGCTGTTCCGCTTTTTTTAATCACCCTCGAATGCCCCGGGATCAGCTGGGCAACTTCACCGTCAAACGAAATGGACGATGGCGCTTTGGTGGAATAAAAAGGCAATTTGTCAATCAGTTTGGTCAGCAACAATGATTCATTTGAATATGCTAAATCTAAACCAAGCATTGTGTTCGAGATGGGATCGTCGCCGTAGTTCACTTTCTGTGTCAAAGGCCGCTCTTGCATGTGCAAAACGGTCGCCCCTAAATTAAAGCGGTCGCTGAAAGCATAATTGGCATGGGCGCCGAGCATGGTTTTCCGCTGCATACTGAACAAATCCTGGCTTTCGGTCGAAACCGTAAGTGGAGCACCCGACTCGAGCAATCCCGCATTGATGATTTTAACAATTCCTGAAGTATAGTCAACAGTATAGTCGATATTCTCGGTAAGGGCGCGGCCACCTTGTGATACCTTTACCGAACCACGGGCCAGGTTTTGCGACCCAACCATAATTTCGGAACTTGAAGATCCTTTGTATGAACCCTTTAATTTGAATTTATTGTGTTCGGCATCTTGCCCGGCAACGGTTCTTGTTGAATCGTACAGAGTAGAATAAACGTATTTGTTTATCAATGCAGGATCAATTATCGAATCGGCAAGGTGTTTTCCGAAAGGTTCGAGCACCGGGAAAATGATTTTACCTGAAGATGAATTTACAGTGATGCCCTCCACGTAGTCGAACACCCCGTCGCGCATTACGTCAAGTTGCGAATTCAGTTTATCGAGGTTCATAACATTCAGCAAAATATGGCCATTGAGCCTGCCTTCAGGAAGATAATTGATATATGTTCCGGTTTGGTCATTCTGGTACATGATGTCGAGTACAAACTCATCCTTGGTCAACTGATAGGCATTCAGATCATAAATGTTTTTCATCATCAGTTTCCAAGTCGGAAGTTTTGGCGACAAATTGGTGCCTTTGATCAACTTCAGAACAAGTGTTTCAGGCGCCTTTATCCCATCAGTCGAAAATTCCCCCACCTGATATATTTTCCCGTTTGCAGTATAATTGTATGCAACCGCCAGTATTTCATCGGTGTTTAACGACGATCGCAGCGAAATGTAACCAAGATTTGGGTTGATGGTGTATTCCGACTCGTTTAACAAGCGCGCCTGTTCAATTTTCTCGAAATCCTGTCCTCCGCTAAACTTATCAATAGCAAGCGGCGATAGTGTTTTGTTGATATTGTCAGACTGCCTGATGGCCGAGTAGGTGGTAATCATTTGCTGGTAAACGCCGTTGGCATCGTTGAACGGATAGACCGTTTCCGGATACTGAAAACCGGAGTTTTCTTGAAAAGCGCCGATTTCGTTGTAAATGTTACCTTTCGGATTGGTTGGATTATTCCCTTCATGTTCGCCCAAATCCATAAATGCAAGAATGTTACGGGCTTCAGTAAAATTGCTCGATTTGTTGGTTACCCAAACTTCTATTTTATTGATGGTAACCGATGAACGCACAATTGGAAGGGTTTGAAGTGCAGCGTTGTAACTGTCGCGGAAATATTGAGCCAGAAAAAAGTGACGGTTGGCATCGTAATCGGAAGCTGCAATTTCAAAAGTTTTCTTTTGTGCTCCGCCTTCCGACTCAACCACCTGCGTTTCGCCCTTGTGCTGCGAGAAAATGGTGGTCAGGTTCAACTTTCCAAACTGCATTTCGGTTTTTACCCCGAAAAGATTGGATCCGCCCGTGATAAGTGATCCATTCAGCGGAAGCGAAACATTTCCGGCTTCAATCTTTTTGATAATCTGATCCTCGTCGCCGGTGTAGCCAAGGTTCATTTTATTTTCGTATTCGAAAGTGGCTTCGGTATTGTAGTTTACGCGCATTTCCATGCGGTCGCCTATTTTACCCATCACGTTCATCTGTATTTTCTGGTCGAAATCGAAGGTTGGAACTTTGCGCAAACGTTCAGGAATAGCAGGGTTTTCGGTGGCATTCATCTGGTAGCCAAAGCTAACTTCCACATATCCCTGCGGACGGATGTCGATGGTATTGCTTCCGAAAATTTTACTGAAAGTTTCACCGCCAATGGTGAGCCGCGGTATTAAACCACCTTTGTCCTCGATACCTTTGATCCTAGTTTGGTTTCGCCAGTAATTTTGCACCGACTGGTCAAAATCGTATTTCTGAAACTCTTTTCTCGACATCGTTTTTGGCAACCTGAAATTGAGGTCGCCAATCTTTTCGGTAAAAATATACTCGCCGGTAACCGGGTCGTATTCAATTTCAGTACGAATATTTGAGGGCCGTCTCAGGAACAGTTTGGCGCTGTCTTTTTTATCGGGAAATGCAAAAGCCGGTTCATCTTTAAACTGGTATGGCAACACGCCCGTGGTATCAATCCTGACAGTATCAGCCTGAATATCAAGAAAAGTAAATACATTGTAATTCCTGATTGTTGTTCTTGATTCCGTGGGGTTTCCGCCAAAAGCATAAACAAAAGATACAATGAATACGAGAAGTATTTTTCTGCAGTACTTTTTCAATTCCGAAAACTTTTTTTTTTCTGATTAAAGGCTTTTCAAGGCTTGTTTTATCACACTTTCAACTGACTGTTTTGGATTTGCGGTCAAAATTTTATCCAGTTCTTTTTCAACCGGCTTCTTTGCAAACCCCAGCATTATTAAAGCAGATAACGCTTCGTTTCGTAATGTATTGTCTGCCGATGCTACAATTTGTTCGCTGGCAGGCGACTTTCCTACTTTATCCTTTAAATCTATAATTACACGTTGGGCGGTTTTGATTCCAATCCCCTTGATACTTTTCAACAAATTGACATTTTCAGTGAGGATGGCGCTTCTGATTTCGTCGGGAGAAAGTGATGAAAACATCATGATCGCTGTATTTGATCCGATACCGCTAACCGAAATGAGCATTCTGAAAAGTTCCCTTTCGGTTTCAGCAAAGAAACCATACAACAGGTGTGCATCTTCGCGAATTACCTGATGGATATAAAGCTTTGCAGTTTCGTTGCCGTGAAGCTGTGTATAGGTATTGAGCGAAATATGTATAAAGTAGCCTACCGAATTGGCCTCCAGTATAATATGCGATGGTTTCAGCGTGGCAACAGCTCCCTTGATATATTCGAACATACAATAATCAGGTATTAAATTCCGTCTTCTATCGCCTCAAAATCAACCGACTCGTCAACCTGACCCTGATTGATTTCATATTTCTTCAATGGATTTTTTGTAATTTCCTTGTAACGTGCCCTGTTCTTGAAAATATCAATGGCAAGGTACAACGACTCGCGGAATGAATCAGGTGATGCTTTGTCTTCACCGGCAATGTTAAAAGCCGTGCCGTGTGCAGGCGAAGTGCGGATAATCGGCAATCCGGCGGTATAATTTACTCCCCGTTCGAAGGCTGCCATTTTAAACGGAATCAAACCCTGATCGTGGTACATGGCCAAAATGGCATCAAATTTCACAAAATCTCCGGAACCGAAAAAACCATCGGCAGGATACGGGCCAATTGCAATAATGCCTTCGTCTTTGGCTCTTTGGATGGCTGGAATAATGACGTCGTTTTCTTCATTGCCGAGCAAACCGTTGTCGCCGGCATGTGGGTTCAGCCCGAGTACTGCTATTCGTGGACGTTTGATGAAAAAATCTTTTTCGAGCGATTGGTTAATGATGCGCAACTTACTCAGAATTGCCCCCTTGGTAATTTTCGAGGAAATTTCTGAAATTGGAACATGACCTGCAACGACACCAATCTTCATTGATTCGCTTACCATGAGCATTACAAAATCACGGGCATTGAAGCGTTCTGCCAAATATTCGGTATGACCCGGAAAACTAAATTTTTCTGATTGTATATTGTCTTTATTGATCGGCGCAGTTATCAGTGCATCAATATCTCCGTTTTTAAGGTCTTCAACTGCTTTTTCCAAAGCCATGTAGGAGGCTTCACCAGCCATTTCGCTCGATTTACCAAGTTCAACACGAATGTTGTCGTCGATGCAATTGATGATGTTGGCTTTTCTGGAATCAGCTTCGCTGGCAGTACGGATATGATTGAAATTGAAAGTCTCGATATTCAACGCTTTTTTATGGTAGGCAGCCACCTTTGGCGATCCGTAAACAATGGGGATACACATTTCAAGGATACGGGGTTCCATCAATGTTTTTATAATCACTTCGTAACCAATCCCATTTATGTCACCCTGTGAAATGCCAATCACTATTTTATCTCGTTTCATTCTTTTTTTCCTTAATTGATGATTATTCGTTGAATAGTCCTTTTTTATGCAGCGCAAATTTAATCTATTATTTAGACTATTTCAAAGTTGCTGTTACTTCGTCACCCAAAGATCAGAAGATAATCAGAATAACCACTAATAAAATCAGCAACATAAATAAAATGAATTGATTGCGTACAAACAGCCCCAGAAGCAAAAGTATTTCAATTTCTTCGGTACATGCAGTATAAACTTCGATGGTGCCTTTGTCTTTCGACAGCAACTCGTTGCTTTGGTAAGTAATTAACTCATCGCCATTGAATTTCCATGACCAGCGCGATTGCCAGAAATTCTTTACTTCAAGTTCAAACCGTTTCCCGTTGAGAATGATATCGCTTTTCGGATTAAAAAGGTTCACCATGATGGTTCCCAAAAGTTCCTGGGTGTTGCCGTCATAAATCTCCAGTTTGGAAAGGAAGAACTCACGGCTCAGAATAAACCTTCGTCCCTTTATCATCCCATGAGCTTTCGAGCCAATAAGACTTTCCCAAACAATCGAACCAATATGATTTGATCCATGAGTGATTTCAAGTTGATTCTTAAAAATTCCTTTCGACCAAATGTATCTTTCCATGGTTTCCTCCTGTTTATTAGGCCTCCTTCATCTATTTCTGTTTGACTTCAAAATTTGCAAGTAACCAATTCTATGACCCTTCATTTCTTATGGAGCACTCAGAATTTTCAGTACCAATACTCCCTTCCCTTTTGGAGAAGGAGATGGGGCTTTAGTCGTCGCCCATATTCAGCAATTCAACTTTCCTGAAATCAACCGGGTGGCTTTCGGCCTGAAGTGAAATCGAACCTTTCTTCAGCAATATATTTTTATCGGCCGGAAGCAGTTTCTGAAAGTTCAGGTCACGGTCGTCTAACTGTGGTTTTGTATATTCCAGAACGGTTTGTCCATCAATGATGTGTTTTATTATTGAATCGCCCCGAACTTCCACCTCAACAGTAACCCATTGGTCGCCATGATAGGTTTTCGATTTTGAATTGGTGCAATGCTGTGTCCAAAGTGAATCATTTAAAACCACATTGGTACCGGGAGTACATAAATTGAGGGTCGAACGTTCATCGGTTCCGTTACCGCCCAAAAGCTGAACTTCAATGGAAACCGGAAAGTCCTGATTTACTTCCATACTTTCAGCACTCTGACCGTGAATCATTATGCCGCTGTTGCGAAATGCCCAACCTGCACCCTCCGCAACCTGTTCGCCAACAAAGCGGTACTCTACACGGATTTTATAATGTGAATATGGCGTTTTGTAAAAGATATGCCCAAAATGTCCATCGAATTTGTCATACTGATCGTACCTCACTTTCAGCAGGCTATCTTCAACCCTGAAGGTATTGTTGTAATTCTCATTTAATGGGAACCCGGTTATTTTGATGTTCCAGTCGTTTAAATCCTTCCCGTTAAACAATTGAATCCAGCCTTCATTTTTGGGTTTCGGTGCGGTGCACGACATTATAAAAGCAACTGCAACAAGGAAAAGAACAGTTTTTATTGAAATTTTATTCATGATGTTTTTTGGTTTTTTAGTTTATGAATTGGAGTTGAAAGATAACCATTAATTTTAAAAAAATCTTAAAGGTTGTGCTTTTACTAAAAAGCAAAGAGCTGGATTTGGCTCCGGCTCTTTGCTAAACGAAATAATAAAAAATAGAGGAAAGGCAAAACAGACATTATTTCTTGTCCTTTTTAGTTTTCTTCTCCAGCCTTTTTTCCTTTAAAGTTTTTGTAGGCTCTTTTTTTTCGTTCTTTCGGGTATCTACTCCTTTTGCCATGGTAATAAATTTTTTGGTTATTATTCTAATTCTGAACTCGTAAGATATACTGAACATTCAGTGTTAGTCCTAAAACTGACACCAGATCAAATTTACCATTTTTCGGTTAAGAACAATGGGTTAAAATCAAAGTTATCACTCTCCTAAAAAAAAAGATTATTTCAGAATTTGAATAGAACGCACGTATGAAGTTTTGGCTGTTTATAGTTATGATATCAATGAATTAAAATCCATCTCACCTCGATTTTCTTTCATTTCATCCAAACGAAATATTCGAATTAAATTTCTATCCAATAATTCCATTAAAGGTTCTTCCAAAGAACCTAATCGGCCAACAACTAAGTCTTTATCGATTGTTGCCAGTTTGTTTAACCGAATTAAGGAGACTTTTTTGAGTCCGTTAAAATCAGATGGTTGCAATAGAACATCAAACTGGCTTTCCCACTTGAGCTGAGTCGTAATAAAAGCAACAGTTACATCATCATCAGTTTCAATCAATATTATAGCAGGTCTGTTCTTTGCTCCTGACAAATCAGAAAATGGAAACGGTATCAGAACAATATCGCCTTTGCTCATTTGTATCTTTCTTTAAGATCATTTACCGAATACAAATCTTCCTCTTCATTCAAATAACTGAACACTTTTGATTTTGACGTCAATTCATGAATTCCTTCCTGAAGAATCTGATCATCAATTTTTTGCAAAAGGAAATCAGCAAAATCATTGATCTCCCTTATTTTAAAATCAGGCAATTGACTGATTTTAAGCATCGTGTTTTCAATTAAATCATTTCTATCCATGATCTGTTTCTTAATTTAATCTCACAAATTTACAAATTCGCCATTAATATGACACTTCCATCCTCTTTTTATTCGAATGAAACGAACATGTCGCAGAAATAATTTCAAAGGTGGCGGCACAAAAATAGAATGAAAATAAATGTTCAAAGTGGATGCTTTCTGGCGTGTGAGTTCCATGTGAACGCTTAATAATCAATTAATTAATACCGTTATTTTCACATGAAATTATTGAGCTAAATAATAAATGTCAAAATCAATATTAAATTAGATTTAACCATCCGGTTAAATTTTTTGGTCAAATAATTTGGTGAATTCATTTTCATATTTTACTTTTGACCGCATGATTTAATCAATCAGTTAAACTTTTTAGATAATGGAAACAAAAAAAGACAGTACCGAAGATAAAATTCTGGAAGCCGCAAAGAATGTGTTTGTTACCAAAGGAATGGACGGCGCCCGGATGCAGGAAATTGCCGACGAAGCCGGAATTAATAAAGCTTTGTTACACTACTATTTCAGATCGAAAGAACGATTGTTCGAAGCCACTTTTGGTGAGATCATCAAATATGCTTTTCCGAAAATCACCCAGATTGTACAAACCGATGGGCCTATCGTAACCAAAATCGAACAGATTATTGATGCCTATATTGATTTACTGATCAAACATCCCTTCATTCCCGGTTTTGTGATGAAAGAACTCAACCGCGATCCTTCGGGACTATTCAAGATCGTTGTCAAATTTGGCTTAAATCCTAAAGCTATTTTTGATCACATTCAATTGGCAATGGATCGTGGCGAAATCATCAAAATGAAACCACAGCATTTGGCGATCAATATTCTATCCATGTGCATTTTCCCGTTTGCGGCAAGACCGATATTAAGTTTTGTGGTTTTTAAAGATGACCCGAAAGCACTCGAAGCATTTTATGCTGAACGAGCAGAAATAATTAAAAAGTTCGTGATCGATGCCATTGTAATTCGTGAAAATCACATAGACACATAGACCACATAGAAAAAAAACAAGAATAAAAACCTATGTGACCTATGTGCCTATGTGGTTTAAAAATATGAACAAGCTAATTGTGAAACAGACAAATAAAACAAATGAAGACAATTAAACTCCTCCTTCTGGCTTTGCTTCTCCCTATCCATCTGCTGATAGCTCAGGAAGCGGTGACTTTGGAACAATGCCAAACATGGGCTCGGGAAAACCATCCGGTTTTAAAACAATCCGGCATTTACCAGCAGATACTTGGCCTGAAAAATGAGAACAATTCGACGTCTTTTTTACCTCAAGTTACCTTGAATGGACAAGCCACCTACCAATCGGATGTGACCAAAATAGGAATCTCAATTCCGAATATGAACATCCCGACTGCTGATAAAGACCAGTACAAAATTTATCTCGACCTGAAACAAACCATCTGGGATGGGGGATTGAGCAAGGCAAAAGAATTGATCAATGAAACCGAAAATGCGGGCAATCAGTCGCAGATTGAAGTTGAATTGTATCAGGTAAAGGAAAAAGTCAATCAGTTTTATTTCACTTCTTTCCTGATTCAGGAAAACCTTAAAATCATTGAAAAGAAAACTGAAACATTGACCGAACGGCAGAAAATCGTGGAATCGGCGGTTAAAAATGGGATGGTTTTGGCCTCCGAACTCGATCAGTTGTTGGCAGAGCAGATCAAAACTGATCAATTGGTTCTTGAACTAAAAAGCAATCGGGAAACAGTATTGTCGGCATTGGCCATTCTGACTGGAAAAGGAAGCAATCAGATGCAAAACCTGGCTTTGACTGCCGAACCAATTCTGTTGAACAAACCGCTGATGCGTCCCGAGCTGGATCTTTTTGCCAAACAAAATGATCTGTTAAATGCCAATTCTGAAATACTGAAACGAATGCGCCATCCAAAACTTTTCGGATTCGGACAGGCTGGCTATTGGAAACCCGGACTGAATATGCTGAACAATGAATTCGATACCTATTACCTGGTTGGGCTGGGTTTCAACTGGAACGTGCTGGACTGGAAAAACACCTCACGTCAACAAAAAGTGTTGAAACTTCAGCAGGAAATCGTGCAGACTAAGCAGGAAAACTTTGTACGGAACATCGATCTGGCAACCGATCAGCAAAACAAACAAATCAGTCAACTCTCAGAACTACTGAAAACTGATCAGGAATTAATTCTGGTTCGTGAACGAATTACCAAAACCTCGGCATCGAAACTTGAAAACGGAGCGATTACCACAGCTGATTACATTCAGGATTTAAATGCCGAAACAACCGCTAAACTGATGCTTGAAACACATAAAATTCAGCTCAAAGAAGCAAGGATTAAGTTGGGGAACATCAGGGGAAATCAATGAGAAGATTAGAATCTTGAATGTTAGAATCCTGAATGAATGATGAATGGTTAATGGCGCAGCCAAATTGCAAATCGTAAATGAAGAAATCGTAAATCAAAAAACATATCAATGAAAAAATTACAAATCATTGCACTTTCGCTCCTGATGCTTGGAGCCTGCAAAAACGGCGAGAAAAAATCGGACGCCTACGGGAATTTTGAGGCGGTTGAAACCATTGTTTCTTCAGAAACTGCCGGAAAATTGCTTTCGATGGAAGTTAAACAAGGCGATCAACTGGAAGCCGGGAAATTAATTGCCCAGATCGATACCACCGAAATTATCCTGAAAAAACTGCAAACCGAAGCTCAATTGGTAGCCAGCGAAACAAAAAAGCAAAATGTAACTGCTCAAATCAATGTGCTGAAAGAGCAAAAGAAGAACGTTCAAACTACGCAGCAACGTATTTCCAAAATGTTTGCCGACAAGGCTGCAACACAGCAGCAGATGGACGATATTAATGGACAACAGAATGTACTGGACAAACAGATTCTGGCTACAAATACACAGTTCCAGCTGATTGCCAGCGAAATGGAAGTGGTTAAACGGCAGCTCGATCTGTTCAACGAACAGCTTTCCAGAAGCATGATAAAAAGCCCTGCCAAAGGAACTGTTCTGGAAACTTATCTCGAAACCGGCGAACTGGCAACTCCCGGCAAACCGGTTCTTAAAATGGCTGATTTGTCGAATCTGGAACTGAAAGTTTACGTTTCAGGAGCTCAATTACCGAATGTAAAATTAGGAAACGAGGTTGAAGTTTTGATTGATTCAGGAGCCAAAGAAATGCAATCCTTCTCCGGAAAAATAAGCTGGATTTCGTCGGAATCAGAATTCACGCCGAAGATCATTCAAACAAAAGAGGAACGCGTAAAACTTATGTATGCCGTAAAAATAGTGGTAGCCAACGATGGAAGCCTGAAAATCGGCATGCCGGGGGAAGTGGTGTTCGGCCCCTCCTAACCTCCCCAAAGGGGAGGAACTGGCGCAACTGGATTTATTACAGATTATTGATTAACGATTTTTGACGTAACCCAAAAGTCACATATTCATTTATGTTAAAATGCAAATAATGACCACCAAGATTATCATAAGCGGTTCCGAAAGCCCCCTCCTTCGGAGGGGGTTGGGGGAGGCCATCAGCATTCAACATATCAGCAAATCCTATAAGGAGGTTCAGGCAGTTCGCGACATTTCGCTTGAAGTGCAGAAAGGCGAACTCTTTGGCCTGATTGGCCCGGATGGTGCAGGCAAAACTACTCTCATGCGAATCCTCATGACTTTACTTATTCAGGATAAAGGGGAGGCAACAATGGGAGGTTTTGATGTGGTGAAAGACTACAAGAAAATCCGAAATATGGTCGGCTACATGCCGGGACGGTTTTCGTTGTACCAAGACTTGACGGTGGAAGAAAACCTGAACTTTTTTGCGACTGTTTTTAAGACTACAGTTGCCGAAAATTACGAGCTGATCCGTGACATTTACGTTCAGATTGAGCCATTTAAGAACCGCCTGGCTGGAAAACTTTCAGGAGGAATGAAGCAAAAACTGGCTTTATCGTGCGCACTGATTCACAAACCCGAAATCCTAATTTTGGACGAACCAACCACCGGAGTTGATGCTGTATCGCGCAAGGAATTCTGGGAGATGCTGAAAAAACTTCAGCAGAAAGGAATAACAATTCTGGTTTCGACACCTTACATGGATGAGGCGACACTTTGCAACCGGGTAGCCCTGATGCAGAAAGGGAAAGTGCTGGATATTGATACACCCCGAAATTTGGTTGATGGTTATACCCGGAAATTATATGCGATCCGGTCGAACCAGATGCACCACCTGATTCAGGATTTACGCTCGTATGAAAAAACGGATTCGGCCTACGCTTTCGGACAATATCTCCACGTAACCGGGAAAGACGACGAAGTTGAAGCCACTGAATTCGAAAACTTCCTGATGAAAAAAGATCATGAAAATCTGGAGGTCTTTGACATTCAGCCAACCATTGAGGATGTGTTTATGGAGCTGCTGCATGAAGGGTAAATAGTGGTCAGAAAAAGTCGCAGTGGTCAGAAAAAGTCGCAGTGGTCAGTCTCAGTATTCAGTTAAAAGTAAACAACAGAGTTATCAGTAAATTTTTAAAATATGGATTTCAAAGAATTAATCGTTTACAAAAAAGCCTTCGCGCTAGCGATGGAAGTTTATGAAGTTTCAAAAAGTTTCCCAAAAGAGGAAAAATATTCTTTGACCGATCAGATCAGGAGATCATCAAGATCAGTTTGTGCAAACCTTGCGGAAGCTTACAGAAAACGACTGTATGTAAGACACTTTATAAGCAAACTGACCGATTCGGATGCTGAAAATAGCGAAACAATTGTATGGCTTGATTTTTCAACTGCATGTGATTACCTGTCAAAAGAAAAACATGAAAAAATGACACAGGAAGCAATTGAAATTGGCAAACTATTAAATTACATGACACTCCATCCTGAAAAATTCGGATGCAAAAATGACAATGAATAGAAGGATCATTTTGAACAATGCAGTACTTGCGACTGAACACTGGGACTGAACACTTATAAGAAAATGGAAAAAGTAATAACTGTACGCAATCTGGTTAAGAAATTCGGTTCGTTCGTAGCCAACGATCATCTGAATTTTGACGTGTACCAGGGCGAAATATTCGGGTTTCTGGGAGCCAACGGCGCCGGAAAAACGACTGCCATGAAGATCCTGTGCGGGCTCTCCTCTCCTACTTCCGGCGAAGCAAAAGTGGCTGGTTTCGACATTTACAGGGAGACAGAAAAAGTAAAACGAAACATCGGTTACATGAGCCAGAAGTTCTCGCTTTACGAAGATTTGACTGTTGCCGAAAACATCCGGTTTTTCTCCGGAATTTATGGTATTCCGCCAGCCTCCAGAAAAGTGAAACAGGAAAAATTACTGAAAGACTTGGGGCTTGAATCTGCAAAAGACTCGCTGATTGGCTCGCTGCCATTGGGATGGAAGCAAAAACTGGCCTTTTCGGTAGCCATTTTTCACGACCCGAAAATTGTTTTTCTCGACGAACCAACCGGTGGTGTAGATCCGATTACCCGGCGAAAGTTCTGGGATCTGATTTACGGGGCAGCCGACCGGGGAATCACAGTTTTTGTAACCACGCACTACATGGACGAAGCCGAATATTGTAACCGTGTTTCTATCATGAACAATGGCAGGATTGAAGCGCTCGATACACCCGAAAATCTGAAGAAACAATATTCAGCAAAAAATATGGACGAGGTTTTTTTGAAGATTGCAAGATAAAAGCCTCCCCCGACCCCCTCCACAGGGAGGGGGACAAAAAAGGAGCATCAAACAATAAAAATTATCGGATATGAAAAATAGAACAAATGATATTGAAAAAAGCGAATCCAATCACCCCTCGTGCGGAGGGGCAGGGGGGAGGCTGTTATGAAACAATTTATAGGATTTCTCAAAAAAGAATTTTTGCACATCTTTCGTGATCCGCGAACGATGATGATTATTTTTCTTTTACCCATTGTACAGTTGCTGCTGTTCGGGAAGGTGATCAATACTGATATTCAGAATTCGAGAATCGCGATTCTCGATCAGTCGCACGACAATACAACCCGCGAAATTACTTCGAAATTGGTGTCATCGGGCTATTTTGTTTTGGGCGAAGAACTGATGCCGGGCGACGACGTGGAAGATGTGTTCCGGAAGGGACAAGTAAAAATGGTGGTCACCTTCGGGTCTGAATTTGAGAAAAATCTGGAACGCGACGGCAAAGCCGATGTGCAATTGCTGGCCGATGCTTCCGACCCCAACACCGCCCGAATACTTACCGCTTATGCTTCGGGAATTATCAGCGACTATGTGAAAAAAGAAAAACTTCAGAACCTGCAATTGCCCAATCAGATTAAAACTGAAGTGAGGATGCTCTACAACGAAGGATTAAAAAGCGTTTACATGTTTGTGCCTGGAATTATGGCTATGATTCTGATGCTGATTTCCGCAATGATGACTTCCATTTCCATCAGTAAAGAAAAAGAACTGGGAACCATGGAAGTGCTGCTGGCCTCACCGCTGAAACCAATTCAGATTGTGCTGGGAAAAGTGACTCCATATTTGCTTCTGTCGTTCATCAACGCATTGACCATCATTTTAATCGGAGTATTTTTCTTTGGTGTTCCAATCAAAGGAAGTTTCATTTTGCTGATGGCCGAAAGTTTCCTGTTTATTATGATGGCGCTTAGTTTGGGAATCCTGATTTCGACCATTGCACCGAATCAAATGGTAGCCATGTTTATCTCTGTACTGGCGCTGATGCTCCCGACTATTTTGCTTTCAGGATTTATGTTCCCGATTGAAAACATGCCACTTCCGTTGCGAATTCTCAGCCATGCCATGCCGCCACGTTGGTTCATTGTCATCATTAAAAACATCATGCTCAAAGGCACCGGAATCCTGTTTGTCTGGAAAGAAACCTTGATTTTGATGTTTATGACCTTTGTGTTTATTGCCTTGAGCATTAAGAATTTTAAGATCCGGCTTGAATAAAAAAAGATGAAAACAATATTTTACGTCATACAAAAAGAGTTTATTCAGGTAAAGCGCAATAAAGTAATGCTCCGGATGATCGTAATGATTCCGCTACTGCAAATGCTGGTGCTGGTTTTCGCTGCCACTTACGACCTGAAAAACGTCGATATTTTTCTGGTCGATAAAGATCTGTCGTCCACTTCGCGCGAGCTGGCAGGTAAACTCGAAGCTTCGCCATTCTTCACGATCAACAATACCTCGTTCGATCCTGAAGATGGAGAAAAAGAACTTTTGCGCAATGCCGACGAAATGGTTTTGGTTATTCCGCGGGGATTTGAGCGGGACTTAATCCGCGACGACAAAGCCAGTTTGCAATTGCTCGTGAATGCCATCGACGGGCAAGCCGCACAATTAGGCTATTCGTATGCCGCATCGGTCATCCGCGATTTCAACAAAAACATTATTGCCGAATGGAAAGGGTTACCAGAGTTCAACGCACCATTTCAAATCAATACAGTATCGCGTTTTTGGTACAACTCCGAACTCGAATACAAATGGTACATGGCCCCGGGAGTTTTGGCCATATTGGTTACGCTTATCGGTTTGTTTCTCTCCGGAATGAGCCTGGTAAAGGAAAAAGAACAGGGTACGATCGAACAGCTCAATGTGACTCCGATCAAAAAAATTCAGTTCTTAACCGGGAAACTAATCCCGTTTGTGGTCATCGCTTTGTTCGATTTATCGTTCGGATTACTGATTGCCAAAGTGGTTTTCAATCTGCCAATAGTGGGCAGTTTGTGGCTGGTCTTTGGATTCGGGATTCTTTACCTACTGGGTATTCTGGGTCTGGGCTTACTTATTTCAACCGTTGCCGATACCCAGCAGCAGGTTATGTTTGTTACTTATTTTTTCATGATGATTTTTATCCTGATGGGTGGCATTTTCACTCCGGTTGACAGTATGCCGCATTGGGCTCAACTCGTTAACGAAGCCAATCCGGTTTTCCACTTTATGAAGGTCATGCGAATGGTCGTGCTCAAAGGATCAAACTTCGGCGATCTGATCCACGAGTTTGTGGCGCTTTGTATTTTGGGATTCACCTTTTTAAGTTTGGCGGTGTGGAGATACCGGAAAACGGCATAGAAAAGTGTTCAGTCGCAGCTTTCGGAAAAAGATGTCATTGATGGTCATTAAGTCATTTGTGGTCATTGATTGTTTGTGCTGTTCCAATGAATAACATCTTGAAAATAGAAAAAGGTAGGCTATTTCAACAGATCAAATTTTATTGATTTTCCTCATAACTTAATTTATTTCCAATCCCTCCTTCTTCACAATTTCAATTAATGGGGATGAGTCATCTGTCATAAAACGAATTTTCCCTATGGCTATTGGCTCAATGCGAAAATCAATTCTAAATTTTGGAGACCAAGGTTTAGACAGGATTAAATCATCATCCGTGTCAAAAACCTCCGAAATCAACATCACATCAATATCGCTGTTTTCTGTCGCCTGATTGCGCGCATAACTACCAAACAAAAAGGCTTTATAAATTTTAATCCCCCCTTTATTTAGGTTAGTAATATACTGACGTACAATATTTATAGCATCATTTTGAAGCATTGGAACAAATCTTTAGTTTGACAAAGATATTCATTAATCTTTTCAACAGAAGGAATTCTGGGGTAATGCTCCGGATATCTGCCCTCTAATTGGTATTTCATTAGTATCTGCATAAATTCCGACTGAGGTTCAGTAAAATCAAGTTTTGCAAGATTAATCAGATAAAATAAATCGTGTGATCTTGGGGGAATATCCTGAATTTATTTTACAACTAAAGCTTTAATAATCTTCTCGATACACAAATGACAGAAAAACAAACCTTCAATTAATTTTCCGGAAGAAATAAGGATCGAAGCAGTTTCAACATCGCTTTCAGCAGTTTTCTGCCAATATTCAATTTGCTTAGCAACGTTTATCATCTTTTCTGAGTGTTAAACATTTCGCTAAATATAGTAATTTGTATTTCGATTCTCAATTTTTCAGGACTAACCTATCTGGTATTTTCAGGCTTATAAACGGAAAAACACAGGAAGAAAATCAAGACGAAATAGTTTTTCTTATTCATGTTGCGTTTTCGTTATTAATTGGGGATAAGTTTTTGTTTTTATACTTTTGCCACCCAAATAAAACCGACAATGACAAAAATAAATATTCTAATTGTTTCAGTTTTACTGACATTTCTATCAGTAAATTCCCTTAAGGCTCAAAGCAATAAAAACACAGAGCCCATTATTCCCCGACTGGTGGTGGTGCTTTCGGTCGATCAGATGCGTACCGATTACCTTACGCGCTACTGGAATAAATTCCAACCGGGTGGTTTTA
This sequence comes from Bacteroidota bacterium, assembly GCA_030698405.1. Classification (GTDB taxonomy): domain Bacteria; phylum Bacteroidota; class Bacteroidia; order Bacteroidales; family Prolixibacteraceae; genus Aquipluma. Next base: position 88,923 of record JAUYMU010000005.1, on the reverse strand, counting down.
AACGATTGATGAATGAAGGAGCTGTTTTCAGCAATGCCCATCTCGATTTGCATGTTCAGAAAATTTCAACCGGAACGGCAACGCTTTTTACGGGCGTTTATCCGGCGGCACACGGAATTGTGAACGATAGCTGGTACGACCGTCTGAAAAGGAAGGAAATCAACTGTATTGCCGACGATTATTTCATCACCGTTGGAAGCGATTCGAAAGATGGTGAACGCTCGGCAGCAAAATTGTTGTCGCCTACTATTGGCGATCTCATGAAAATCAATACCCGCAACAAATCGAAAGTTTTCAGTGTGGCCATGAACGATGTCAGCGCAGTACTTTCGGCCGGACATGCTGCTGATGGGGCTTATTGGTTCGACTCTCAAAACGGCAACATGATTTCGAGCTCATACTATGTAGATATTTTTCCTGAATGGGTTCGCCAGTTCAACGAGAAAGGATTTGCCAAGATATACACACAGCGCGACTGGACTACACTTTTGCCCATAAATAGTTACGAGGAAAGCCTGCCTGATAACTACGTTCTCGAAAAAGGCTACTACGACAAATGGAACACTTTCCCTTACGATCTGAAAAAAATAAAAGAAAAGGCCATAAGTTATAAATTTCTGAAAACTACCCCGCACGGAAATACGATTGTAAAAGATTTTGCAGTCAACCTGATACATGCAGAAAAACTTGGATCTGATGAATTTCCTGATTTTCTCGCGGTTACCTTTACTTCGATGGATTACGAGAACAGCTCATTCGGGCCGGTTTCCGTAGAAATGCAAGACACCTACCTTCGACTGGATCAGGATATTGCATCGCTGATGGAATTTCTGGACAAAATGTTTGGCAGAGGCAACACGCTGGTAGTTCTAACATCGACCTGCTCATCAACCTATCCGGCCAATTATCTGAAAGAAGAATTCAACATGCCAATCGGAACGTTCTCGCCCGAAAGCGCGGTGGCACTGCTAAAATCGTTCCTGAATATCACCTACGGACAAGGCGATTATATTGAAGTTGTAGGCGATCAGCAGTTGTATTTCAACCGCGAGTTGCTCGAAAAAAAGAACATTTCGCCGGAAGATATTCAAACCAAAACGGCCAATTTCATCAATCAGTTTGAGGGTGTAAAAATTGCCCTTCCGTCGTCGTCGTTTGCACAGGGCGATTATGCCAAAGGACAACTGGCTGTAATTGCAAACTCCTTCAATTTTAAACGCTCGGGCGATGTGCTCTACCAGCTCGAAGACGGATGGCAACCTGTTTATAAATTTCAGCGGACAATTTACAACGACAATTCAAACATCCCGTTCATCATGCATGGCAGCTCGGTAAAAAGAGTAAAGGTCAGCACCAAAATTATGGGTGAGGACATGGTTCCAACCATACTTGAAATCCTGAACATGGCTATTCCTCATCATTGTGCCGGAAGTATCAGGGAAGAGGTGCTATGGAAGGAATAAATCTGCTATCTTTGAACACAAATTTCAGGAAAGATGGCCAACGACTGGAAAGAAAGACTGGGAACGGTATATTCAACAAACCCCGATTTTCAATACGAAAACAATGCCGGAGATGAATCGGAAACACTGCCGCCAAACAAGCAGGATTTACGTGTTCAACTTGACAAAAAGCAGCGAAACGGCAAAAAAGCCACGCTGATAACAGGTTTTGTGGGAACTGAAGAAGACCTCAAAACATTGGCAAAAATACTGAAAACAAAGTGCGGTGTTGGTGGTTCGGCCAAGGATGGAGAAATCCTGGTTCAGGGTGATTTTTGTAACAAGGTAATTGATATCCTGAAAAACGAAAATTACAAAGTAAAACGATCGGGAGGGTGAAACAGAAAAAAGGAAAATAATGGATATCCGTAATATTACCCAATGTCATTCAATTGTCATTTGGTGGTCATTAAGTTGCAAATAAATGACAATAAATGACCACAACTGACTAACGCAAAATGCCAAATAGGTATGCAAACGGGCAATCAAAATAAAATCAAACTGACACTATATATACCGTTTAAAGTATGTTAAAACATTACAAGACCATCGGAATGATTGGGGGAATTGCCCCGGCATCAACAGTTGATTATTACCAGCGGATCATTTCCCGTTTTCAGGAGCGCACAGGAAAACGCGACTATCCTTCCATCATTATCAACAGCATCAACATGACCCACATGATGGATTTGATTACCAATAATCAATTGGAGGAATTGGTTGATTTTCTTTCCGAAGAAATTTTTGTTCTGGAAAAAGCTGGAGCCAAAGTGATATTTTTAGCATCAAACACTCCCCACATAGTTTATGCCCCACTTGTTGAGCGGGTGAAAACTAAAATGGTCAGTATTGTTGATTCAACAATAGCTTACGCACATTCGAAAGGCCTTCGCCGGCTTGGTTTATTTGGAACGATTTCGACCATGGAAAGTGATTTTTTTCCGGCAGGATTTGAAGCGGCAGGCATGGAAATTATTACTCCCATGCCCGAAGAACGAAAATACATCGATAAGGTATATATGGAAGAGCTCGTGAGAGGCCGGTTTCTACCTGAAACCAAGAACCGGTTGCTTTCAATTGCCCACCGGATGTACAATGAAGGCCAGATTGACAGCCTGATACTTGGAGGAACAGAATTGCCTTTTATCATGAGAAGCAGTGACATTGAAGATATTGAACTGCTTAACACCACAAAAATACACGTCGAACGAATTCTGGATGCTGCGATTGGATAGTGGAGGAAAGTGGTCAGTCGCAGTCGCAGTGTTCTTTGTAGAAAGTCTCAGGTTCCAAAATTTGAATTAGTCATTGATTGTCATTGAGTCATTTATTGTAATTCAGGGAAAAGCCAATGACAATTAATGACGTGAAACAAATGACCATTGAATGACAGATCATTTGATGTGAATAAAAACCACTACTATTGAAGTTTCCTGATCAACCCTTCGCAGGCATCTTCCAGAATATCCAGAACCAGCTCGAAACCGGCATCTCCCCCATAATACGGATCAGGAACCGAGTCGTATTTTTTGCCGATGCAGAAATCAGTCATCAGATGGATTTTCTTCCGGTCGATTTCATTGCCGGCCATTCGCTGCAAATCGCGTACATTTTGCCTGTCCATCCCAATAATGTAATCGAACTGGTCGAAATCGCTTTTTGGATCAAATGCCCGGGAGATACTTGTCAGGTTGTATCCCCTTTTCAGCCCAAACTGTCTCATGCGGTAATCAGCACGCTCGCCAACATGATAAGCTGCTGTGCCAGCCGAATCACATTGCAACTCTTTCACAAGCCCATCTTTCGCGACCATTGCATTAAAAACCGCCTCCGCGCTGGGGCTTCTGCAAATATTTCCGAGGCAAACAAAAAGTATTTTCTTCATCGTCAAATCTTATACGCAGTATAAAAACTGAATCATTTATCCTGTTTGAAAAACAAAAATAGCAGTTTTTATTTTCTATACAGAACAAATAGTTTGCTGCATATTTTCACGAAACCCAACTCATCAGTTCCAATTTTGATTTCAGTAATTAATTCGTGAGTTTTGCAGGCTTATCAGAGTTAAATGAAAGACTTCACAGTTGGCAAAGAGGCGAAATTGATTCTGCAATTTTCCGTTCCGCTGGTGCTCGGAAATATATTTCAGAACCTTTACAACATTATCGACAGCATCATTGTTGGCCGGTATATTGGGAAAGAAGCGCTCGGCGCCGTTGGAGCTTCGTTCCCCATCATCTTTGCCCTTATCTCGCTGGTGATTGGGGTCGGTTCAGGAGCGTCGACGGTAATTTCACAATATTTTGGCGCTAAAAAAATCGACGAAGTAAAACGCACCATCGACACCATTTTTATTTTCTTTCTCGGTTCGTCTATTCTGATCACCATTCTTGGAATTGTTTTCAGCGAACATATATTCATTCTGCTGGGTTTGCCTGAAGATATCATGCCCGAAGCGCTCAGTTACCTGAATATTTACCTGCTTGGAATGTTCTTTTTCTTCGGGTTCAGCGGTATCAGCAGTATTTTGCGCGGATTGGGCGATTCAAAAACTCCGCTGTATTTCATGATTATCGCAACTGTGAACAACATTTTGCTCGATCTGCTTTTTGTCGTGGTATTTAAATGGGGAATCCAGGGAGCTGCATTTGCAACTATTCTTTCTGAAGGTGGCGCATTCCTTACCGCTGTCATTTACCTCAATAAAAAACATCCGATCATTAAACTTTCGTTCCGGAAATACATCTTCGACCGCGATATTTTTAAAAGCTGTATCCGAATTGGGCTACCAACAGGATTTCAACAATCGCTTGTTGCTTTCGGGATGATGGCCATCATGAGCATCGTGAATGGTTTTGGAACAAACGCAGTTGCAGCATATTCGGCAGCAATGCGTATCGACTCGTTTGTCAAACTGCCTGCCATCACCTTTTCTTCGGCATTATCGGCCTTTGTTGGGCAAAACCTGGGGGCTTTCGAAGAAAAGCGCGCCAAAACCGGACTAAAAGCTACGCTTCTTTTCTCTACCATTTATTGTATTATTGCTTCTTTGCTGATTATTTTGTTTGGAAAACACATCATGTCGCTGTTTACGACCGATCCTGAAGTAATCCAAATTGGTCAGGATTATTTACTGATTGTATCATCGTTTTATCTGCTTTTCTCAGTCATGTTCAGTTTTACCGGTTTCCTGAGAGGTGCCGGAGCCACACTTATCCCAATGATTGCAACTTTTACGGCCTTGTACATTGTCCGTATTCCGGCGGCAATTTTTATCTCCGGATTGATTGGGGTAAACGGTATCTGGTGGGCCGAACCAATGGGAACATTTATAGGGATGCTCATTCTGCTTGCCTATTACCGCAGCGGAAAATGGAAAGGGAAAGTGGTGGTAAAGAAAACGTGATGTGGAGATGTGGAGATGTGAAAATGTGGGGATGTGAAGATGTGGAGATGTGAAAGTAAGGATTACATCCAGTTGCTTTTAATACAGTAATGGATCAGTTCGGTGATGTTATGGGTGGTAGTTTTCTCCATACTGTTGCGCTTGTGATTTTTAACGGTATGAATGCTCAGGTTCAGCTTCTCTGCAATCATTTTGCTGCTCATGCCTTCATGACAAAGTTTGATAATCTCCAATTCACGCTTCGATAAAAATGAGCTGCAAATTCCTCCGTATTCTTTGCTGAAAACTTTTTGATATCCATTGTCGGCATCGTACCGGAATAATGTGAGAACAATGGTTTCATCAGACTTGATATCAGCTATTTCGAAAAAAACTTTCAGGTTCAGAATCGGCATCCAGATATCATTGGTAAATGTAAGCGAACCTTCGTGCATGAACTGCGAAATGCTTCCATCTTTACGGATATACCTGTGATTAAATATAAACCGGTAATCAGGGAATTCAACAATCGTTTCAGAGCCAATAAACTTAAGAATATCAGGAAAAGATTCCTTGCACCAAATCATTCTGTCTTCGGGGTGAAATCGTAGTTCGTGGAAGATAAGTTTTTCCTGTAACTGATCGGTTTTAAAACAACTGCTCTGGTGTTGGCAATGATCGTAAGCGCAGGCAAACTGCCGCCCTGAATGATCAACCAGACAGCAATCAAAAAGTTCCACAGGATCATCATCCGATACTTTGGCATGCGAAGTCATTTCAGCAGAAACAGCCACCGTATCCTTCGAAGTATCCATGTTTCCTTCATGAATCTTATCAGTAAAAACAACCGAATTATTTCTGTCCTCCATTTTGAAATAAACTGATTGAATAAGTAATAACTTCAACTGATTCAAATACCTGATATATATTAATCCCAAAAATACGAATTAGGTAACCCTAAATTAATCACTAATTTACTACAAACATCAAATTAATTGAATTAGCCTCGAAAAATTGTTCGTGCAAACACCCTTTTTTCATTAAAAACCGATTTTATAATCAGTAGAGCGATGAAAATGACACGTTTGTGCTATTGACTCTCGTAAATCAATTTCTTAATTTTATTACCATCAGTTAGAATTCACTTACGGAGTTGCCGAAAATCCGCACAAAAGAGTAGGCATAAAAACATATTATATGAATCCAAAGATAATTTTCTGGCTTGTATTCACAGCATTGACCGCGCTTGTACTTTATTTAAATGTGAAACACGGCATCCTTCTCGATGAAAGTACCCGGAAAACAAAAAAACCTTACAGTTATGCGCGTACCCAGCTAACCTGGTGGACTGTAATTATTCTGTCGGGTTTTATGGCGGTCATTCTGAAATATCAGGAGATCCCTACATTGACTGAAGGTATTCTTATTCTGCTGGGGATTAGTTCGGCCACAACAATGGCTGCGAGGATTACCGACAATTCCGACCAGAATCAGAGCAACACCAAAGACCTCATTCAGAATTTGCCTGGTGAAAATTTTCTGATCGACATTCTTTCTGACAGTAGTGGGGTCAGCATACACCGGCTGCAGGCAGTACTTTTCAACCTTGTTATTGGTTTCTGGTTTATCCAGAAAACACTGGCCAATATAGCTGACCCAACACTAAACATGGCCAATATTCTTCCTGATATTGAAACGAACAACCTGATCCTCATGGGACTTTCAGCAGGAACTTATGCAGCACTAAAAACAACAGAAAACAAAGGCGCTACCGAAAAAGCTACTGCTACAAAAGACAGTAAACCTGATGAGGACAATCAAATTGACACAGAAATACCACCAGTAGGATAAACTATAAAAGCCATGGCATTCAAAGAAAAATACACCATTACGCCGGCATACCTTTCTGCCCCTTCGAAGCGAAGGAGTGGACTGCTGATGTCGCCCGGAGTCAAATTTATTGTAGCCCACGATACCGGGAATCCAAAATCGACAGCGAGAGGTAACCGAAATTATTACGAAAACTCCCGAAATGAGATGAGCGCTTCAGCCCATATATTCGTTGACGATAAGGAAATCATCGAATGCATCCCGGCGCTCACCAACGACAAACCGGAAAAAGCCTGGCATGTGCTTTACGGATTGCCAACCGACAATCAATTATTTGGATACAATGCAAATGATGCGGCTGTTGGCGTTGAATATTGTTACGGCGATAATATCAATGCCGATGAAGCTTACCGGAAATTCATCTGGGTAATTGCAAAAATTTGCTTTACATTCAACTTGAATCCCGCGGGCAGCACCATTGGCCATTGCTTTCTCGATCCGAAAAGGAAAACTGATCCGGTGTCGGGACTATTGCAAAGCAGAAGGACTTACGACCAATTACTGAAGGACATTGTTACCGAATTCAACGAATGTACCGGAGGGGTTGTTGAAAAATACGCGTTCACCGCATCGCCCGGAAGTGGAAAAGTTCTGCACCGGCTGAACGTCCGCAAAAATGAACCAACCACCAAAACGGATGTTGTGGAAATTGTAAATCCTGGTTCAACAATATGATGGCTGTGAAAGTACCGGACTTGTCTGCTGCCGTTCCATTTTATGGCGGACAGCCTTCCGAAGGAGAAACCGCCCAAATTAAAGCTCCGCTTTTGATACATTATGCCGAATTAGACCAACGCGTGAATGAAGGTTGGCCGGCTTATGAAAAGGCGCTTAAAGAAAACAAAAAAGATTACATCGCTCATTTCTATCCAGATGCAAATCACGGTTTTCACAACTATTCAACTCCCCGATTCGATAAGGTAGCGGCTGATCTGGCCTGGGAACGGACAATAGTTTTTTTCAGGGAAAAACTCAGATAAAATATTGGTTGATATTGTTGCTTACACGGTGATGTCGGCCATTGCCGGGGCTGCAATTGCCTGGGTAATGGGCCTGAAAAAGTAAAGCCGTCTGACATCAAACCATTGAACGAATTAATTCACTGAAACTGAATCATGCATTATGGAAAAAATCATACCCAGTATTCTTGCAGCGTTGATCCCTTTTATTGCGACTTACCTGAGCAAATTAAACAAGGCAAGTATCCACAAAAACCTGATGGAAGACGCCCAAAAAAAGATCGATTTTCTGGACAAGTATTTTCAGGTGTCGTCAAAGTTTTTGGCTGAGGCCGAAATTGAATCTTTAAAACTTCAGTTGTCGGCAGAAATGCAGGAGGTGAAGAATCAGGTCAGTTCGCTCGACAAACAAGAAAACCTCACCGATTATCAACGGCTTACAATCGTTCAAAAGGTATTCCTCACGTTCTCACCCGCTTCTGTTATGGGCTGGTTATGGGCAGTACTTTTCTACATAACCCTGGTATTTACTGTTTTCCTTTTCTGGGGCTTTTCGCTCGATGAGGCAAGCAATTTTTCCACTGAAACATTCACCCAAAGTATTCAAGACGAAACCTCCATTTTTGTTTTTGGATTTCTTATGATTCCACTTTTGCTGTTCCGATGGCTGGCAATAAGGGAATATAAAAGAAAGTCAAATAAAAACTAAAATCATAAAATTTACATACACGTTGCTTATTTTGGTTTTATTCATTTCTGCCGGTTTTCCCATTAAAGTGGCTACTTTCCTTTTTAGAAAGTAGAAATTAAGATTTTCAATCAAAATAAAAGACATCCAAGTCTTTTTTATTTAATCGATATTGATTAACTTTAACACAAATTTTAAGGTCAATCTTAATGATGCCTTAAAATCACATAAAATTATTCAGAATAGGTGTATAAATAATTTGTACAAAATGAAACGAGCAATGAATAAAACATACTTACACACGAGGATGACTAGTTGGCGAGTTCACCCGATAAATCGGGATAGGCTATATGGCGATTAAAAAACAAATTATAGACATATGAAAAAACTAAATTTACTTTCCATTTTGGCCATTGTTGTTTTTCTATTATTGAACCCGATAACTGGAAATTCAAAAATATGGCGTGTAAACAATGGGTCCAACTTCAATGGTACCAGTTTATGGGGTGATAATTTCGGTGGCCATCCAGCCTATCCGGTTTTTAAACAAATCAACCAGGCAGTAGCATGGAACTCGGTTGCCAATTCGGACACCCTTCATATAGAAGGTTCGCAATTCAACTATGCCGCGGGTACCATTACAAAAAAACTGATGATTATCGGTCCCGGATTTTTTCTGGGAGACAATCCCCAAACGAGTAATGATTTGAGTGATGCTAAAGTTACCAGACTAAACTTCAATGCCGGCTCTGAAGGATCTTTTGCCATTGGGGTGAATATTGTAGTTGGCACCAATACAGCGGATGGATATATCCAAATAGCCGCTGACAACATTACCATTCAACGATGCAAAATAGACCGGAGCGTATATTTTAGTGTAAGTGGCGGTTCAGGGATCCAATTGGCGACCATTGTTCAAAATTATTTCCCGGACACCTACGTGACCAATGCCCTCCTTGTCACCAATACCTTTTATGTTCCTCCGGTTGTTCTAATTTTCAACCATAACATTTGCAAGAAGACGCTTGTTTGGCAGAATTCCAATGGACCATGGGAAATTACACAATGTAAGAACAATATATTTGACGGATCTGACAATCTTGCCACCCCTAATTTAAGGTTTACAACCACAGATTTTAGCAATAATATCTTAATGCCTGTCAATGCCATTGCAGAGATAACAGCAGCGCCGGGAGTAATCGCTTATAATGTGGGAACACAAGGAACACAATTTGGAACGGCTAACAACAACCTTGTCGTGCCGGATATTACTTCCTTATTTGTCAAAGGAACCTCCAAAGATGGTTATTATCAAATTGAATCAGGCTCGCAGGCATTTCAGAATGGCAGTGACGGCACCGACAGGGGATCATTTGGCGGAGCAATCCGCTCAAGCCGTTATACCTTGTCAGGGTTAGCCCCTGTTCCTGTTGTCTATGAGGCCACTACACCAGGGGTAGTATCTCCGACTACCGGATTAACTGTTACCATTAAGGCACGAACCGTAGAATAACACTAGCCATGAAAAAGCTAATTCTGTATTTTGCATTGATAGCAGTAGTAATCAACGCAAGCTCACAAAATGTCGTTCAGGGCGAATATTTTATTGGTTCAGACCCCGGCTTCGGCCAGGCAACCAGATTTGCAGTATCTCCAGAGTCCGATATCAATCAAACGATTAACATTCCACACAATTTATTTCCCTCTCCAGGCTATCACTTTGTATTTATAAGGACAATGGATGAAAACGGGAAATGGGGGCTCACTGGAAAAAGGGTTGTTGAAGTAGATGAAATCATGAATCCAATGAATGAAATAAGGGTTGAGTATTTTTTCGATGTTGACAATGGCATTGGAAACAATTCATTTATTCAGTTGAATGCATCAAACAACAGCACCTGGAATTTCGACATCCCCTTTAACCAACTACCGCTCGCACAGACTCCTAATGACATACTTTTTCTCCGTGTACAAAATAACTCCAATGGCAACTGGTCGCTGACATCCACGATTGATTCCCTGAATTTTACTATGGTAGGAATTAAAGAACTGGAAGAAGTAGGAGTTTCTGTTTTCCCAAATCCTTTTTCAGATTTTATAAAAATTACCCAAAAAGATAAAGGCAGAGCGCGATTTGTGTTATATGATGGAAGTGGCCGTCTTATGCTTGACAGAGTAGTTGAACAAACAGACAAAATAAATACAACTGGTTATACACAAGGGTCTTACATCGTTTTAGTTTTCACAAAAAACGACAAAATATACCGTAGTACTTTGGTCAAATATTGATGTTTTTTATCATGGACACAACCTCACCCTATCGAAAAACCGTGCGGATGCCGTTGTAAATGAATTGGTGAAAAAATACAGTATTGCTGCTGAACGTTTATCCGCACAGGGAGTCTGGCCGTTGGCACCGGTTTCAACAAACGAAACAGAGGAAGGAAGAAAACTAAACAGAAGGGTTGAGCTGATCGCAAAATAGGGTTGATAAAATATAACGGTATTTTCGGTTTATTGGTTATGAATAGCCCAGACCTTTAGGTCGGGGGAAAATGAGAAACAGACAAATCCCGGCTTTAGCCGAAATAATTAGTTGTATAGGCTAAAGCCGAAATAAGGATTATTCATCTTCCAACGGCATAAATGCCGTTGCTATTCAAATCGACCATATATCCGATAATTCCGAAATATTAACACTTGATAAATGAAGAAACCTGCAAAACCAGCAAGCTTGTTATTGTACCTTTTGGCTTTCATCGATTTCTTTTTGGTCGGAGGTTTCTTTGTACAATTAACCGGCGAGGCCGACGGACAGGGGTTGGCGGCTGGGGCAATCGTTTTTGTATATGCGGTGTCGTTTGCAGTGGCAGCGCTTATCGCTTCATTTTTCTTGGTTCGTTACGCTAATCACAGGTCTGTTGTTATTGTCAATTGGCTTCTGCTGATTCTTTTTGTGATCGAATTGTGTATTATAATCTATCAGGTAAAAAATTAAGTTGGTATGAAGGATGAAAAAATATTGACACTACACCCTGACGGTAAAATGGGAGTTAACATTCTGAAAAGAAGGTACGATGTAATGAAGGATTTTATCATCAAAACCCTAAAGGAACATCAGGCATTAAGTTTTGAAGAACTAACAGTAATGGCTGTTGACACCTTAACGAATACTTTTGACGGTAAAGTGAAATGGTACGTGGTAACTGTAAAGCTTGATTTGGAGGCCCGCGGTTTAATTGAACGCATTCCAAAAACAAGTCCACAGATGTTAAGGCTGAAATAGATGAGATTTTGTTACTGGACAATGAAACTTCTAAAACAAAGAAATGACAAAACAAACACAGACTCTAAATAGCGAGGTAACTGACTTTTTAGACAGTCTAAACCACCCGTTTAGAGAGGAAATTGAGCAACTAAGAAATTATATTTTATCTGTCAACACTGCTGTGACAGAAAATATAAAATGGAACGGACCAAATTATTGCTTTGACAGTGAAAACAGAATTACGATGAGAATTCAGCCACCGACCAAACAAGTTCAACTAATTTTTCATAGAGGAGCAAAAAAACAGGCACAACCAAAAGATAAATTGATAGCAAGTAAAAGTAAACTACTGGTATGGAAAGAAAATGACCGAGCAATCGCAACTTTTAAAAACATGCAAGACATCGAAAACGGAAAAGCTGAATTGACAGAAATAGTAGCTGAGTGGATAAATGCAACGAAATAAAAACGAACCGTTAACAAAAACATAAAAAATATGACGACGGAGGAACAATTAAAAAAACAATTTCAACAAATTGAAAACGACTTCAATGTAGCTGTAATTTCTAACAGTGTTGACGAAATTAAAAAATGTATAACAAGCGACTGGGTTTTGGTTGATAGCCAGGGAGGAATTATTCAACAGGAAGGCTTTTTTAAAGTTCTTGAACAAGGTTTGCTTTCTCATTCAACAATGACCAAGGAAATTTTAAGAGTTAAAGTATATGGTGACATAGCCTTAGTAACCGGGCGGGGACAAAACACTGGAACCTGGCAAGGACAACCTTTAGAAGCGGACGAGTGGATTACAGATGTGTACAAGAAAGAAAATGACAAGTGGCTTTGTGTATTGACACATTTGACACCAGTAAAAAAATAAAAAATAAGACCATGAGAAAATCGAAAAAAACAAATGGTTTAAAAGTAACAGCTATTGCTGGTTCGTATGCCGTAATCCTGGGTTTCGATATGGCACAGGAAGATTGTAAAGGACTATTGGGGTTTTCAATACATAGAACTGATCATTCAGAAAATGAATGTTATTATATGAAAGGTATGAAAACATTTGAAGAAACAGATCCGGGATTTCCTTCCGGTTCTTTATACTCAACAAAAGACCACCCATGGCAAGGATTTCAATGGTCGGATTATTCTGCAAAACCAGGAAACGTTTACACTTATACAATCACAGCATTAAAAGAAAAGCCCTCACAATTGATTCCGTTTGCAACAACAAAGTTGAAAATCACTACCGAATCTGAAGAAAATGAAGTTCACAATGTTTATTTCAACAGAGGGATATCAGCCGTTCAAGAATATGTTCGAAGATTTGGTGATGAAAAACCATCAGAGGATGATGCTCCTGACAGTCCAAAATTTAAGTGGCTATCGCGGGGACTTTATGAAGCATTGGAGGATTTCATTAAATCTTGTGAAGCAGGGAAACATAGTTTGAGAATTTCAGCTTATGAGTTCAACTATCGTCCATTTCTTAGGCTACTAAAAAGCAGTATTGACAATGGAGTTGACATCAAAATTATCTATGACTCCAGAAAAGATTCCCCAAAAATCAAAAATGAAGAAAGAATAATTGAATGTGGATTAGTAGATCATTGCATTCCCCGTAAAGAAGGCAAATCATATATATCTCATAACAAATTCATAGTAAAACTTGAAAATGACATTCCTATTAGTGTATGGACTGGAGGAACAAATTTTTCAGTTGGAGGAATCTTTGGTCATTCAAATGTAGCTCATGTAATTGAAGAGAAAGAAACTGCAATGAAATTTCTGGAATACTGGAACGAACTAAGTCAGGATAAGAAGACAGCAGTCATTAAAAATGATGTGGAAAGAATTTCGCCTACACCAATCCTTCCAATATTGATTGGAAAACAATGTGTTTTTAGTCCAAGAAAGAACCTGGATGCACTGAATTTATACCGTGACTTGGCTTTATCTGCAAAAACAGGATTATTTATGACGTTTGCGTTTGGCATAAACGACCTTTTCAAAAATGTTTATAAAACCAGTAATGCGAATTTAAGATTTGCCCTGTTGGAAAAGAAGACCCGATCCATGAAACAAGATAGTCCTGAAAAAAAAGCAGAAGAGGATGCAATTGACCAATTACGCTTCAAAGCTGAGAATATTTTTGCCATTGGGGATTTTATTAAGACAAATAAATTAGATGGTTGGGTTAAAGAGACACTTTCTGATCTAAATCGAAATGTACAGTATGTCCATAATAAATTTATGCTCATTGATCCATTGAGTAGAAATCCGATTGTAATTACAGGTTCTGCAAATTTCAGTAACGCTTCTACTCTTAATAATGATGAGAACATGGTAATTATTTGTGGAAACAAAAGAGTAGCTGATATTTATTTGGGAGAGTATATGAGACTATTTAGTCACCATTCTTTTCGTGAGTCTCTAAAATGGCGCAAACCAGATCAAAAACCAAAATTTTTAAATACCGGTGATTGGTGGAAAGATTACTACAAGAACAACGACAGAGCAGCCAGAAGGATTTACTTTTCCAAAATTCATTAAATAACAACCGATGTGCTGAACAACGATCCGCTAAAGAAACGCATGTTGGCACAGTTTTTCTCAAAAGTGACTCCTTCTGAGAAATTGAGGGAAGGCTGGGAAAAGTACTATAGAAGGAACCATCGAATTGTGGCTGAAATAGAACCGATCCAAAACCTTTTCACTGCTTACTTTCCTGAAAATCACATAAAAATGACACGTTCGTGCTATTGTGATTTGTAAATCAATGGTTTAATTTTAAAGCTAATTCTGAAGAGCCATGTTTAATTCTATCGCACTGGATGTTATAATTGGGCTGATGTTTATTTATCTGCTATATAGTTTGTTGGCAACTGTAATTACTGAAATAATTGCCACTCAGCTTGGGCTAAGGTCCCGAAACCTCAAAGAGGCTATTAACCGAATGCTGACTGATGAAGAAAATACAGGTAAGTTGACTCGTTTGTGGGATTCCCTGAGACTTATAAAGAACCCAAAGAATAGAATCATCACCAACTTTTACGATCATCCGGAGATAAAATATCTTGGCAGTACCGGTATATTTAAAACACCTTCATCCTTCAAGGCCGTGAGTTTCTCGAAAACATTGATGTGTGTATTGTTTGGTGAGGGTCCGGTAATTGCGGATCAAATTAATGCGAAATGGAAAGTAATTATTAAAAATGCGAAAAATGCACCTGAGCCTACCCCAACTGATCCTGAAGGAAACACAGAAGGTATAGACACAATTGAAATGGGTAAAAATGAAAAAATACTTGATTATGAATCAGGAAAATACATAAGAAGCCTATGGGAAGAATCATTGTACGATATTCCAACATTTAAATTGTTGTTGGAAGGTTGGTTTAACAGAACAATGGATGAGGCTACAGAATGGTACAAACGCAAAATCCAGATAGTAACATTTTTGGTCGGCTTTTTTATTGCCTGGATTTTTTATGTCGATACATTTACAATCGTCAGCAAACTTTCTACTGACAAGCAGGCAAGGGATCAGATGGTAAGTATGGCAAATGCCTATGTGCAAAATAATAAAAAGGATGATATTAATACACAAATTGATAGTGCAAGAACAAAAACTGACAGTCAGCAATTAAATACTCTTTTAGAAGTAAAGCAGGTGCTGGAGGCAGATATTGACAATGCCAGTACGATTCTTGGAATGGGAGCATGGTTGCCGGATACCGTAAAAGTTATCACAACCAAAAGTGGTATTGGCTATATCCCACATATAGATGGCTTTATATGCAAGCATAAAACACCTGTCAATGGAAAAATTGTCTTCTCCGGCTACGATAAATGGAAATATTTTTTCGGACTACTGTACCATCATTTCTGGGGCTTTTTCATTACTGCCATTGCTGTTTCACTGGGTGCACCATTTTGGTTCGATTTGCTTAATAAAGTAATGAAATTAAGGATCTCCAAGAAAGAGGCTACATAGAATTTAAATAACTGTGCTCTTAACCTTGAATTTGTAAAACTATATCATGGCTAAAATAACAAAAAGTTCAATCAACTGCGCCGGGCTTATCAAGCACTTCGAAGGCCTGTTCTTAAAAGCATATCTCTGTCCGGCAAATGTATGGACCATTGGTTATGGCACAACCATTTACCCCAATGGCACAAAAGTAAAGGACGGCGATACCTGCAGCGAAGAACAGGCAATTGACTACCTGCGCAACGACCTTGCCTATTTTGAAGCAATGGTTGACGCCTATACCCGCGACGACGTAAGTCAGCAGCAGTTTGATGCCATGGTGAGTTTTTGTTACAATCTGGGCGCCAAGAACCTGAAAGACTCCACCTTGCTCAAAGTGATCAATACCAATCCTGCAAATTATCCTGAAATACAAACACAGTGGCTTCGGTGGAACAAGGCCAATGGAAGTGAACTGAAAGGATTGACCCGAAGGCGCAAATCTGAATTTCACTATTACCAAACCGGACAACTGAAATTCGATCTTTGACCGAACATGGGAGTGTGCCGGGAATGCGAGAACTGGATCGGAGGAAACAAACTGAACTTTTGAGATAGAGTCATAATTATTCATAGTCACTGGTAACCCTTAAAATGCAACTATGTCCAACAATTCTTCTGACCCAAACTCTTTTGAAAAGTATAAGTACAAAGTCGAGCTTTTTAAATGGCTCATCGGCAGCGTAGCTTTGGTTGTAATGACCACCATTATCGATTGGGGCTTTAAAGACCGTGCGTCAGGTCTTCAGGAAATACAGCAATACGACAAATACGCTACTGAACTGATTGTGCTGAACAACGATCCGGTAAAGAAACGCATGTTGGCACAATTTTTCTCAAAAGTTACTCCTTCTGAAAAATTGAGGGAAGGCTGGGAAAAGTACTACCTTGAAGTTGATACTGAATACAAAGAGTTTCTCCGGAATGATTCTTTGGCTCAGGCAAAATTAAAGACCCTGATGGATAAGGATACTGCTTTGCTTAGCGAATCGCAGAAGAAAGAGAAAGAAAAGCTCGAGATTCAGGTGAAAGAAACTCAACGATTGATTAATCAGCCATTGGTGTTGCCAAATACTGCCGTTACTCCGGTTGTTTATATCCAGATTGGCAGCGAAGAACAACGCAGCGAGGCAAAACATTTGGTCGGGAAAATTATAGAATTGGGCTATAAAGCACCCGGCATCGAATTGGTTGAAAGCGCCCGGAAAATGACTGCAAACGAAATCCGATATTTTAGAGAAACCGATGAAGCCACAGCCATTGTATTGCAGAATATGCTTCAGACTCAAAACATCGAAGTCCGACTAAAACCTATCTTTGGTTTGCGCTCCAAGACCAAAGAAGGAACCATCGAATTGTGGCTGAAATAGAAACTCGACTTATGCTTGCTTTCCCCCAGATTATTTTGAAAAATGGCACGTTCGTGCTATTGCGGTATGTTTATCAGTAGCTTAATTTTAGATAAGATTTTGAAAGACAATCTGGATTTGTATTAAGAGAATTGATGAATTTGCGAGAAATGTAAGGGTTGCAAAGATGTTAGTATTAATTAAGAGCCATACAAATCTGTTTGTAAAATCGAATAAATAATCATTGTTCGGCTGATTAATAATCGAGATGAAACAGAATCTGAATTTAACTTTTGGAATAGAAGGACATATAAATTTCAACAATTTTCAAGTTACTAAGTATTATAAAGATTTAAACGTGTGAAAAAAAACGGGGTAGCCGAAAACCGACAGAGTAGGCACTAAAAGTTTAATCTTAATATTATGGCATCAGCACAACGACAGTACACCAATGAAATGAAAAGAAAATTTGGCTACTATGCAACATGAAACCCTGGTGTCCCACTAAAACTTGGAGACATTGGCACTTTAAACAACAATGTTTTCAATAGGCTATCTAATTTATCAGAAAGGGGAATTGAGTTTGAAATTCGTCCCGATGAAACTAAAACTCCATTAGAGCATAACTCAGAGGGGAGTGTATCTGTGACAACAAAACTATCTGGTACGGTTGCACCACAAGGAAGTGTCTTGACAAACTTAGATGCTGGAATAATTGTTGAATTTAGCAAAGAGAATTCAACTTTATTTAAAGCTAACAATACAACATCTCCATCGATCAAAGACATTATCAAACTTGGTGAGCAAGTATTAAAACTATACAAAGAAGGTAAATGGAATAAAAATTGGGTTATCGTAACTGAACTAGTTGATGCTGAAAATGCAACTGTTATAATTTCCAACAACTCAAATAGTAAGATCGAACTGAAGGCAAATGCTAACATTGACGCACCTACTTTTGACATAGCCGATGCAGAGTTCAAGTTTTCAACTCAATTTTCAAAGGGATTAGAAACCAAGATAATCTCCGCCGAAGGTTTAACTCCTCTCTTTAAGGTCATGGGAATGAAAACAAGGATTTTTCTTCCGCCAATTTTCAAAACTAAAAATGTTCTGGCATTTGACCTTGTAACTCCTGAGACAGCTAAAAATGAATACAAGGATGAAATATATTTTGGCTACATCTCAGGTGACGAAAGAGAATAATAGCTGGTAATCAAATAGACGGCTCCGCCAGTAGTTAGTTGACGAAGTGCTCAATTCGGCAGGCTCAGCAACCACCTCTCACACCACTATTTGTGCGATTCTCTTACAAAATGGTTCATTAAGCTATGGAGAAGTCCATCGCTATTCTGCCTTCGCCTCCATCTACATCAACCCACAAGCTACCTAAATATCCCGCTTACAACCAATTATTAAAACAACCACTCTTTAGGAAGCTTCAAAAAAGTTCAAACACCCAAACCCCGGAAATACACTCTGGGGTTTACTCTTTTTTCCCGCACCTCCAATCCCAACTTTCAAAAAAATATATGTTTTGCATGGCTTGTCTTTAAACGTCTATGCTTACATTTGACACTTTGGTAAATCATCTACCTAAAGTTGAAACGCGGTTACGCTGAGATAACCGAAAAACTGCAAACCTATGGCCTTTAACGAAGATTCGAGGGTGAAGATCCCTTCCATTTTGCACCTCACAAGATTGGGTTATCAATACCTGTCGCTGAAAGGCTGTAAATGGGATGAGACAACCAACATTTTTACCGATCTGTTTACTGAAAGTATTTGCCGGATTAATTCTGAAATGAAACCGGATGACGTTAAACGGCTTTATGATGATGTTGCCCTTTCGCTCGACAACGAAGATTTGGGGAAGGCTTTCTATGAAAAACTAACGGAAAAGTCGGGTATCAAACTCATCGACTTCGAAAACTTCGACAATAACTCTTTTCATGTTGTTACAGAACTGACATACCGGAATGGTGACGAAGAATTTCGCTCCGATATTATTTTGCTGATTAACGGAATGCCATTGGTTTTTATTGAAGTGAAGAAACCCAACAACAAGGATGGCGTTCTGGCAGAACGGAAACGGATCAACCAGCGTTTTCAGAACAAGAAGTTCAGGAAGTTTGTGAACATCACCCAACTGATGATTTTCTCCAATAACATGGAGTATAACAATGATTCTTCATTACCTCTTGAAGGCGCGTTCTATGCTTCGGCTTCCTACCGTGAACCAATCTTTAACTATTTCCGGGAAGAGGAAAGCTACGACTCATTGGCACTGCTGAACGAGGAAGACGACGAACTCGAAAACCAAATTTTAAAAGACAACAACCTGGCAATCATCAAACATTCGCCGGAGTTTATTACCAATAAAAATTCTGACACGCCCACCAATCGCATTTCGACTTCGCTGCTGAGTAAAAACCGTCTGGCTTTTGTGTTGCACTATGGCCTGGCCTATGTGAAGGAATCCAGAGGACTTGAAAAACACATCATGCGTTATCCGCAGCTTTTCGCGACCAAAGCCATTGAACGAAAACTGGCAGAAGGCATCCGGAAAGGCATTATCTGGCACACGCAGGGAAGCGGAAAAACGGCATTGGCCTATTTCAATGTTCAGCACCTGACCGACTATTTTCAGAAAAAATCCATTGTTCCGAAGTTTTACTTTATTGTCGATCGGCTGAACCTGTTGATTCAGGCGGGCAAGGAATTTAAAAGCCGCGGATTGGTGGTTCACAATGTCAATTCGAGGGAAGAATTTGCCCGCGACATCAAGAAAACCAGCGCTATTCACAACCATTCGGGCAAACCCGAAATTACGGTGGTCAATATTCAGAAGTTTCAGGACGATCCGGATGTGGTGAGTTTGAACGATTACGATGTCAGCATTCAACGGATTTACTTTTTAGACGAGGTGCACCGCAGTTACAATCCGGAAGGAAGTTTTCTGGCCAACCTAAAAGAATCAGATCCCAATTCCATTAAAATTGGGCTAACCGGAACTCCTTTGTTGGGCACCGATTACAATTCTAAAGCCTTGTTTGGCGATTACATACACAAATACTATTACAACGCGTCTATTGCCGACGGATACACCCTTCGCCTGATTCGCGAAGAAATTGAGAGCAATTACAAAATGGTGCTCGAAGAAACGCTGAAAGAAATTGAGGTGCTTCGTGGCGGAGCCGACCGGAAACTGATTTATGCCCATCACAGATTTGTGGAGCCCATGCTCGAATACATTGTAACCGACTTTGAAAAAAGCCGCATTGCCATGAACGAAGCCGGTATTGGCGGAATGGTGGTTTGCGATTCGTCGGAACAAGCCAAAATGATGTTCGAAATTTTTCAGGAGAACTATGCTGAAAAAGAAATAGAAGAACATGAACTCAAAATAGCAGCAGAAGACAATCCGCCTACTTATGGCGACCGGAAAAAGCTGAAGTATAAAGTTAAATCGGCAGCCGTGATTTTGCACGATGTGGAAACCAAGGAAGAGCGTAAGAAACTGGTGGAGGATTTTAAAGATGGCAAGATCGACTTCCTGTTTGTTTACAACATGCTCCTCACAGGGTTTGATGCCAAGCGGTTGAAGAAACTTTATATCGGACGGGTGATCAAACGGCACAATTTGTTGCAGGCGCTGACGCGGGTGAACCGACCCTATAAGGAATTTCGATATGGTTATGTGGTCGATTTTGCCGACATCCGCAAAGAGTTCGACGCCACCAACAAAGCCTATTTCGATGAGTTGCAACTGGAACTGGGCGACGAAATGGAGCATTACAACCAGCTTTTTAAATCGAAAGATGAGATTGAAAGCGAAATTCAGGACATCAAAGACATCCTGTTTCGGTTCGACACACAAAATGCCGAAATCTTCTCGCAACAAGTCAGCCTTATTCAGGATAAAAAAACGATGTTGCAACTGGTGAAGGTGCTGGAGAATGCCAAAAGCCTGTACAACCTCATCCGTTTGTTTGGCCATTACGAACTGCTGGAACAACTCGATTTTAAAAAATTAACCATTCTGTCGCGCGAAGCCAACAATCATTTAGCTTTGCTGAACGACAAGGAAAGCCTTGAAAACGGAACCGATTCAAACAATTTACTGAATATTGCGCTGGAAGATGTGCTGTTTATGTTCGTGAAAATATCGGAAGAAGAACTGGTGCTGGCCGACGAACTGAAAGACACACTGCGGAAAACAAGGGAAGCGCTGCTAAGCAATTTCGACCAACACGATCCGGAGTTTATCAGCCTGAAAGAAGAGCTGGAACGTTTGTTTAAAAAGAAAAACTTAAACGAGATTACACAGGACGAAATGAAGCGGAACATTGGCGCGTTGACCAAAATATTCGACAAGGTGAGCGAACTGAACCGCCGTAACAATTTACTGAAAGCCAAATACGAGAACGATGCGAAATATGCCCGTATCCACAAACGGCTGGCCGAAAAAGGAACACTCACCCAGCGCGAACGACAAATTTTTGAAGCGCTGAAAGGAGTGAAAACAGATGTCGATGAGCAGGTGCTTCAAAATACCAGAGTATTGGCAACTGGAAGTTATTTCACCACAATGGTGGGTCGCCTGATCATCAGGCAGTTTAAAAATGTAAAAAAAATTGATTTAGATGCCGAAGCCACGAAATACATCAACAAATTGGTGGTGAAGGAATACATGGACGAATTTTACGGAAGAACGATATGACGACGATTGATTTTCAGAACAAGACAAAGCTTCTGATTGATGAGCTGAAAGGCGTTTGTGCCAACTACGGATTGGGCAACGATGGGAATGAGTTTAAGATAATTACCCAGGTGTTTTTGTACAAATTTATGAACGATAAGTTTGCCTGGGAAATCAAGAAACTGGATGAAAGATTAAACGAAGCTGAAGATTGGGGAAAAGAACTGGCAAGCTATTCGGAGAACGATTACGAAATGCTGATGATGCAGTTGCACGAGGAAACAGCCCGTTTAAAACCCGACCATTTTATTTCCAGTTTATTCGAAAAGCAGAATAATCCTGATTTTGCCAAGACTTTTGACGATACCCTGCGCGACATTGCCATTACCAACAACGATATTTTCTCGGTAAAAACCGAGGGCGGAACCAAAGTCACCCTGTTCGACCGGGTGAGCGAATACATTTCGGACACATCGAAACGCGATGCGTTTTGCCGCGCGATTATGAACAAGCTGGTGCCCTTTAGTTTCGAACACATTTTTAAGGAAAAATACGATTTCTTCGCCACCATTTTCGAATACCTGATCAAGGATTACAACAAAGACAGCGGCGGAAAATATGCCGAATATTACACACCCCACGCCGTAGCCAAGATTATGGCTGCCATACTGGTCACCGAAAAAGTACAAAACGTAACTTGTTGCGATCCAAGTGCGGGATCGGGTACGCTGCTCATGAACCTGGCCCATGCCATTGGCGAACAGAAATGTACCATTTACTCGCAGGATATTTCGCAAAAATCGTCGAGCCTGTTGCGCCTGAACCTGATTTTGAACAACCTGGCGCATTCTATCCAGAACATCATTCAGGGGAACACCATTCTGCACCCTTATCACAAGGACGAAAACGGGCTGATGAAGTTCGACTACATCGTTTCTAATCCGCCGTTTAAGCTCGACTTTAGCGATTTCCATGCCGATTTGGATACCAAACAAAACCACGAACGTTTTTTTGCCGGAATTCCAAATATTCCGAAAGCAGCCAAAGACAAGATGTCTATTTACCTGCTGTTTATTCAGCACATCATGTTTTCTCTGAGCAGCAAAGGAAAAGCCGCGGTGGTTGTGCCCACGGGTTTTGTAACCGCCCAGAGTGGGATTGACCGTAAAATACGCGAACGCCTGATTGAAAAGAAAATGCTGGCAGGAGTGGTTTCCATGCCCAGCAATATATTTGCCACTACCGGCACCAACGTTTCCATTTTGTTTATCGACAAAACCAACACCAACGGAAAAATTGTACTGATTGACGCGTCGGGACTGGGCACGATGGAGAAAGACGGTAAAAACCAGAAAACTGTACTTTCGGCTCTTGAAGAGCAAAAAATCATCGACACGTTTAATAACAAAGTGGCCGTTGAAGATTTTTCGGTGGCGCTTTCGTACGACGAAATCAAAGAAAAGAACTACTCCTTCAGCGCCGGGCAATATTTCGATGTAAAAATTGAATATACAGACATTACTCCTGAAGAATTTGAAAGCAAAATGTCTGGGTTTAAAACCAATTTAAACAGTCTTTTTGCTGAATCAAAAAAACTGGAAGCTGAGATTAACAAGCAATTGGGAGGATTAAAGTATGAAAAAGAATGACCAAATCATTTCGGGTTCGTTTGTTCAGGATGTTAAAACGATCATTGGACTAGCTCGTACGCAAGCGGTGCGTAGTGTAGAGTTTCACCGGGTACAGATGTATTGGAAACTGGGAGAGCGTATTTTCGTCGAAGAACAACAAGGTAAAGAACGTGCTGATTACGGCGCTTATTTAATACGAGGGTTGGCCAACGAAATAGAACCTGAATTCGGAAGTGGATTTTCGTACCGACAATTAAACTGGTGTCGTCAGTTTTATCGCACATATCCAATTGTGAACGCACTGCGTTCACAATTGAACTGGACACAATACAGAATGTTGATTCAAATTGAAGATGACAGTAAAAGAGAGTATTACGAGCTTGAAGCAGTGAAGAATGCCTGGACCGGACGCGAGCTGGAAAGGCAAATCAGTTCGGGTTTGTTTGAGCGTTTGCTGCTAAGTAACGACAAGGATTCAGTGATGGCAGTAGCACGCAAAGAGAGATTGCCCGAACTGCCACACGAGATTGTGAAAGACCCAATGATATTGGAATTTTTAGGGCTTGAACGAAAACCACAATACTACGAAAAAGACCTGGAATCGGCCTTAATTGAACATTTACAGCAGTTTATGCTTGAATTGGGTAATGGATACTGTTTTGTAGCCCGACAAAAACGCTTTTTAATTGAAGATGATGAATACTTTGCCGACCTCATTTTTTACAATCGTTTGTTACGGTGTTTTGTGGTAATCGATATCAAAACCAAGAAAATTACCCACAAAGATCTGGGACAATTACAGATGTATGTAAATCATTACGACCGATACGAAAAACTCCCGGAAGAAAACCCGACCATTGGTATTTTGCTGTGCGCCAGAAAGAACAACGAAATGGTTAAACTTTCGCTTCCACAAGATAATCGCTCCATCATGGCAAGTCAGTATCAACTCTATTTGCCGTCGGAAACGCAACTGCTCGACGAATTGAAAAAAGAAATCCAAAACGAAGAACTAAGGAGGATGAGTGATGAACAGGCATAAAACGGGAGTAAATTCCAACGAAAGTCAGTTATTTAGCAAAGTTGCCGAACTGATAGAACTTGCACGTAAAAAGGTTGCCACCACTGTAAATCTGGCGATGGTGACTACCTATTTCGAAATAGGCCGCATGATTGTGGAAGACGAACAGCAAGGAAAAGAGCGGGCGGAATATGGAAAGCAGCTAATAAAAGACCTTTCAAAACAACTTGTGGAAAAGTTTGGCAAAGGTTTTTCTCAAAGAAATTTGGAACAAATGCGTCAATTCTATCTTGCTTACTCAATTTACGAGAGACCTTCTCGTAAATTGCAAAGCAATGAAAATCAGTCTGGTTTAATTTCCGCAACACCTTTGAGGAATTTGGGAAATACGGATAAAACACTTGTTCCAATTCCGCAGACACCTTCTGCGGAATTACAAATGCCTCGTTTTCAGATTTCCTGGTCGCATTATTTAATCCTTATGCGTATTGAAAATCCACAGGAGCGTAGCTTTTATGAGATTGAATGTGCCGCGAACAATTGGAGCTTAAAAGACTTGAAACGTCAATACCACTCATCACTTTACGAACGCCTTGCTTTGAGCCGGAACAAAGAAGAAGTGATGAAGCTGGCCAACGAAGGCCACAGGGTGGTAAAACCCGAAGATATTCTGAAAAGAAGCCAATATTTATGCTTCGGAATACAGCCTCTATTTGCCCGACAAACAATTGCTACAGCAAAAACTGACCGAATGGCTGCACGAATTTGAAAATCTGGCGGAGGATTAAATTATGAACAACGAAATAAATGAGAATTGCACCTATCCGGAAATTCCGGATAACTCAAATAAGCGAAAACTCTATAATAGCTATGAATCCGATTTCGATAAACTGATCAAAAAGTTGGGAGGGGCGAAGGATGAGTAGTTGGAGAAATATAGAACTTGGGAAAGCAATTCAATTTAATCCTCCTGAAAGAATTACAAAAGGGAACATTGCTAAGAAAATAGCAATGGAAAAGCTGACTCCATTTGAAAAGAAAATTAGAGGATTCGTGTTGGCAGAATACAGTGCGGGTCCAAAATTTCGAAATGGAGATACATTGGTTGCAAAAATAACACCTTGTCTTGAAAATGGGAAAACTGCACAAGTTGATATTTTGGATGATGGAGAGGTTGCATTTGGCTCTTCAGAATTCATAGTTTTAAGAAGTAATGGGAACTCTATTCAGGATTATGTTTTTTACTTAGCCAAAAGCCCTGCTTTTAGAAAAAAAGCAATAAGCTGTATGGAAGGCACTTCTGGCCGTAAGAGAGTAAATGAAGGTGCTTTGAAGTTACAAGTTTTACCAATTCCTGATGTAAGCACCCAACAAAAAATCGCTTCCGTACTTTCCTCCCTCGATTCCAAAATCGAACTCAACAACCGCATCAACCGCGAGTTGGAGCAAATGGCCAAATTGCTTTACGATTACTGGTTTGTGCAGTTTGAGTTTCCCCCTTCGACAAGCTCAGGGAACGCCTCTACAAACTCAACCACCGAAGGCAGGGGCTACAAGTCCAGTGGCGGCAAAATGGTTTGGAACGAGGAATTGAAAAGGGAGATTCCGGAGGGATGGAAAGTTGGAAATTTATCTTGTTTAGGTGAGATCATTGGAGGTAGCACGCCTCCACGAGAAATAGATGAATACTTTTCGAAGACTGGTACTGCCTGGATTACGCCTAAAGATTTGTCTTTAAATTCAGGAAATAAATTCATTACAAAAGGTGAATTGGATGTCAGTGAAAAAGGAATAAAAGCTGCTTCTTTAAATATTATGCCAAAAGGTACAGTGTTATTCAGTTCTCGCGCCCCCATAGGTTATTTGGCAATTTCGCGCGAAAAAGTAACAACCAATCAAGGCTTTAAATCATTTATACCAAATAAAGGATTCCCCACAGAATATATTTGCTACACAATCAAGAATTTGATTCCAACAATTGAAAATCATGCAGTAGGATCAACATTTAAAGAAATATCCAGTGGTATTTTAAAGACCATAAAAACCTGCTTTCCAGAGAAGAGTGTCGTTAAGAAATTTACGGAAGTTATAACGCCAATATTTGAACGGCAAAATCTACTTGAGCTCGAAAACCAGCAACTCGCTTCGCTCCGCGACTGGCTGTTGCCCATGCTGATGAACGGGCAGGTTACGGTAGGCGCCAAAGAAAAGGTAAGCTACGAAGTAACGGAAGGAATGGATGTGGCTGCGGAGCCGGGAGGGTGTTGGAAGAAGCCAAACGCGAAGTAGAGAAAATGATATTGGGAGGATAGGCGGCTAGTAAGCAACATCAAAGCCAAGATAAGAACCCTAAACACGAATAAATATGGCAAACGAATTATCAAAAAAAGCCCTGAGCATTTTTGAACAAATACGTCAGGTCGATGAACATGGAAATGAATATTGGGGCGCACGCCAACTGGCCAAGGCTCTTGAATACACTGACTTCAGAAATTTTCTTTCTGTAATTGAAAAAGCCAAAGAAGCATGTAAAAATAGTGGACAGGAAATAGGGCATCACCTTGTTGAATTCAACGAGGAGATAACTCATGGTAAAGGTGCAACACAATTGTATCCAAGTGTAAAACTCTCACGCTACGCCTGTTACCTCATTGTCCAAAATGCCGATCCATCGAAAGAAATTGTTGCCACCGGTCAAACTTATTTTGCCATTCAAACCCGGTTGCAGGAAATTCGGCAAATGGATGAGTACAACCGATTGACTACCGAAGAAGAAAAACGGTTGTTCCTGCGTAACGAAATGAAAACGCACAACACTCAGTTGGCCGAGGCAGCCAAAGATGCCGGAGTTATTGAGCCTGTTGATTATGCCGCTTAGAAAAAGGTACGTCAAACCATTAAAGAATTGGGTGGCACCATGCCCGAAAATTTACCAACGGAAGAAAGCATCAAGCAAATTGAAAATAAAGAGAAGAAAAGAATTGATAAAAAATAGCAAAAAACAAAATGAACGAACTCGACATTCAAGATATTGAGGGTTGCGGCAGCAACAGAAACTACTTACTTAAAAAAGGATGTGGGTTTTTAAAATTGGTATGGAAAATGAAAAAATAGAAAAGTGCTGTGCAATCAAAAGAGCTGGAAGTTGAAATAAATAAGCAATTGGGAGGATTAAACCATGAGTAAAAACCTGCAAACACGCAATAGTACAGCCGAGTTTCTGGTTTTCACCAAACAGGCAGGCGAAAGTACCATTGATGTGCGAATTGAAGATGAAACCGTATGGCTCACCCAAAAGTTGCTTGCCGTGCTTTTTGAGGTAGAGGTAAATACGATCAATTACCATATCAAAGAGATTTACAAAATACAGGAACAAAAGGAGGAGGCAACTATTCGAAATTTTCGAATAGTTCAAACCGAAGGGAAAAGATTTGAAAATACAAGATCGTGCAAGACCAACTATTTGAATCCGATTACGATAAACTGATAAAAAAAGAATTGGGAGGAGCAAACTATGAGTAAAAAGACTCAAATACGCAACAGTACAGCCGAATTCCTGATCTTCACGACGCAAAGCGCTGAGAAATCAATCAAGGCTCGTTACGAGGACGAAACCATTTGGTTAAGTCAAAAATTGATGGCAACGTTATTCGAGGTTGAAGTGAACACCATCAATTATCACCTAAAAGAGATTTTTAAAGCAGAGGAACTACAAGAAAATTCAGTTATTCGAAAATTTCGAATAACTGCCGCCGATGGCAAAAACTACAACACACAATTTTACAATCTTGATGCCATTATCTCTGTTGGATACCGGGTGAACAGCACCCGAGCCACGCAGTTTCGGCAATGGGCCACGCAAGTGTTGCGCGATTTTGCCATTAAAGGTTATGTGATAGACAAAAAACGCATGGAGAACGGCTCTTTTTTGGGCGAAAACTATTTCGAACGTCTGCTCGAAGAGATCAGGGAGATACGCCTGAGCGAACGCCTCTTTTACCAGAAAATTACTGACATTTATGCTACCAGTATCGATTACAACAACGATGCACCTACTACCCGGACCTTTTTTGCCAAGGTTCAAAACAAACTGCACTATGCCATACACGGCAACACGGCAGCCGAACTGATTGTAAAACACGCCGATAGCCGAAAACAACACATGGGGCTTACACACTGGGAAAACAGTCCCGAAGGAAAGATTCTGAAAAGCGATGTTTTCGTTGCAAAAAACTATTTATCGCAAGACGAACTACAATCATTGGGACGTATCGTGAATGCTTACCTCGATCTGGCCGAAGAACGCGCCAAACGCAAAATGCCCATGACCATGGAAGACTGGGCAAAACGCCTTGACTTGTTTCTAACTTTCGACGACCGCGAGATACTACAGCACGCCGGAAAAATTTCCGCAGAAATTGCCAAAGCTTTTGCTGAAACTGAATTTGAAAAATACCGCATTGTGCAAGATCAATTGTTTGAATCCGATTTCGATAGAATGATAAAAAAAGAGTTGGGAGGAAAAAAAGATGAACAGTCATAATTCAATTGTTCGACGATTTCGAAAGAACCTTGACAGTTATTTATGCTGAAAACGAAGTGATGAAAATTGCGGCAGCTTCGGAAACACAATAAAGAAAAAAAGATTCTGGCAATTAAATATTATATACAATGGAATTAACAGATTACAAGGCCATTAGGGAATCCGGAAAAGAATTAGCAGGTGATATTTTTAACTATGCAGTTGACAGCAATAAGCAGGAATTAATCTCAGCGGCCAAAATGCTGGGGTCTTGGGATGGGAAGATGTTTGTTTTTGATGCGGACAATGATTCAGACACCCTGATGGATCTTATCGTTTTTGAAACGACACTTTGGAGTGGAAACAAGAACTGAATAGGAAAGATTTTCAGTAAAAAACTGCGCAACTTGAAACTTGAAACCTGAAACTTGAAACTGCTCTACCCCATCATCTCCTTCGTACTCAACAAGCCGCAAGCCGCATAAATGTCCTGTCCACGGCTGGTTCGAATGTTGGTTAAAATGCCCATAAAGTTATGCTGTTCATAAAAAATGAGTGTTTCGGCAGAATTTATTTATGGCTTAAATCATCCGTGTTTCGCAGAAAATTCGCGTGACACCGAAGAATATCTAACGGAAGATTTATTTCCATCGCGCATTGATAGAAAATCGCTATTTTCGTGAACGAGTTTAACGCGAATTGAAAAGTCGGTTTTCAGCAGAAGGTTTTCCCGACGTGCGGAAACGGAAAAAAGAGAAAGCGCTTCCATATTATCGCCATTTTCAAAGAGGGAGCTAAGTAATAAAGACACTTTTAAACACGACAGACAAAACAATTAGGAATAATCAAATCTTAAAAATATGAGACCAATAATTTTGCTGATTGTAACGCTAGGACTTTTTGTTCATCCTGCTTTCGGTCAGGACACCACAAAAGTTTCGACAATCGAGAAAGTCCGGGAATTAGACAATGATGTTCAGGAACTTAAAGACTATGTTAAAAGTCAAAAAATATATATTTCTGCGGGAGCACAAAACAATTACGAAAAAAACTACAATCGAATGCTATCGATGGCAGAACTGGTAAACGAATTGAATTCTACGATAAACCTGATTGAAAATGACAAGAAACAATCAAGCACCTTTAATAAGATAAACCAGGCAAACAACCCGTCGAGTGACATACTTGGATTTAAACTGACTGATGTAATCAACACATCATTGGATGAAACTTTGAAAGAGCGGAATGTTTCACCAGAAAAAGCTAAACCAGTTAAAAATATTATAAGTAATTTAACCTATGGATTTAGTTCGTTTTTTCCACCCCTGCAGCTTGTTTCATCAATCATTTCAGGCATATCAGCTTATACTGATAAAACGATCATACCATATCCTGCAAACCTTGACGGAAAAGTAAAACATATAAATGACATTGTGTTTAAGGAAAATGTATCATCTATGGATACTGCATTTATTGGAACCTTTACAAGGAAGCTTGGGCCATATATCAGTTTCTATGTTGAGCTAAACAAAGTCAATACAGGCTTCGATGAAGACTTATCGAAATTCTCGTTTTTTTACGCAGATTTTGTTAACGATATTAAACAATTAAAAGGTGACTTTGAGAAGAACACCTCTATTCAGTTGCAAAATAGTATAACATTGCAGGTAAACAAAATCATGAATTACAGTTCAAGTGGAAGTAGGGAATTTAAACATGCGGATTATAATCACAAACCAGAAATCACCTACATCAACGAAAATCTTGAGACTATGTATGAATTTGTCAAGATTTTTAATGAGTACTCAAAACAATACATATTTCTTGTCAATAGAAATATAGATAACAATAAGGCTCAGTTGAAAAATGCGTTAAAACTTCCAAAACACAACAAGGAATCAATCAGCAACCTATTAAAAAAGATTGACGAGGAGCAAGTTGGAACGGAACAAAATCCAGGTTTTATTACAAAATATAACAAGAACATTTCTTCAATTACCTCTAAAATCAAAGAATTAAAAAGGAACTGAAAACGGCATACTCCCTACCCCATCATCTCCTTCGTACTCAATAACCCACAAGCCGCATAAATGTCCTGGCCACGGCTGGCACGGATAGTGGTTAAAATGCCTTTGTCGTTGAGCTGTTCTTTAAATTTCTGAAGGGTGGCTTCGTCGGTTCCTTCAAGCGGTGTTCCGGGGATTGGATGGAAACGTATTAGGTTGATGCGGCATTTGATGCCATTCAGTATTTGAGCCAGCTCGCGCACATGTCGGGGCGAATCGTTCAGGCCTTTAAAAACAATGTATTCGAACGAAACGCGGCGCTGACGGCCAAAGTCCCAGCTTTTTATTTCGCGGATTACTTCAGCCAGCGGATAAGCAATTTGTACGGGCATCAGTTTTTCACGTTCATCGTCGAACGGCGTGTGCATACTTACGGCCAAATGTGCTTCCGACTGGTTTAGGAAAGTCACCATTCCCGGTACAATTCCAATGGTTGAAACCGTTATCCGGCGCGGGCTCATGGCAAAACCCCATTCCGAGGTCAGTATTTCGAGGCTTTTCAGCACTACTTCCAGATTGTCGAAAGGCTCGCCCATTCCCATATAGACAATGTTGGTGATATCGCGCCTTTCAGGAATATTGCGAATTTGGTTCACAATTTCGCCGGCAGTTAATTGCCCCTGAAACCCCTGTTTGCCGGTCATGCAGAACAAACAGCCCATTTTGCAACCCACCTGCGACGAAACGCAAACCGTTTTGCGGTCGTCATCGGGAATCATGGCCGTTTCGATAAATTTACCTTTTGCGGTTGGAAACAGGTATTTCTTGGTTCCGTCAATACTTTCCTGAACTTTGGTTGAATCGACCAACCCAAATTCGAATCGCCCACTCAGCAGTTCACGCGCTTTTTTCGACAGGTTGGTCATTTCTTCAATCGAAGCAATGTCTTTCTGATAGAGCCATTCGGCCATTTGTTTGCCGGTAAATTTGGGCAGACCGAGTTCAATCGCTAAAGCGGTGAGTTCATTGAGTGTTTTTCCGAAGAGCGGAGTTTTTGTTTCCATCATAGCTGTTTTTCCGTCTGCAAAAATACAAAACTATCAGCACAACTGATAGTATCCGTAATATTACCCTATGCCGAGTCATTCACTGGTCATTCGGTAGTCATTTATTGTCATTACTTGCAACTTAATGACTACCAAATGACAATTGAATGACTTCTTATGGCATTGGTTAAATTCAAGGATACTCATAAAGGAAAATCAAAAAATACGGTAAATAAAACTACTTTTTTTGTTAAATTAATTTATATTTGACGCAACCTTTGACCCAAACAATCCATCTTAAAACAAAAAACACATGAAAATCACTAAGTACCTCCTGCTGTTTAGTGCTGCAATATTGCTTTGCAGCGATTTCTACCCAACGTCAAGTTATGTTCCTGTATTAATGGACCGCGATGAAATGGAACGTGCAGTAAAACTCGAACCACCGCGACCAATGATCGAACCGGGCAAAATCTACTACAAAACCCCCTGGTTAATGATCGTCGAAAAATACAAGGGGGTTCATTTAATTGACAACAGCAATCCGGCGAACCCCGAAAAAATTGGATTTGTTCACATTGACGGAGTTCGCGACATTGCCATGAAAAACGATGTTTTGTACGCCGACAATGCTGTTGACCTGATTGCCATTAAGTTCAATGAATCGCTTACATCGGTTTCGGTGAGTCAACGGCTCAGAAATTATTTTCCGGAGATGGCAGCCCCTGATGGCTGGGGTATTCCATCTTATGCATTTGCAAAACGGCCTGCCAATTCAGTCATTGTAGCATGGAAAACCAACAATTCAAACCGATGAAACATAAAACAATTGTACCCGTTCTTTTCCTGATTTTTCTGGGAATTGGCTGTTCGATGAACGAAGGAGGTTCAGGCGGATATTCTGATGCTGGTTCAGGAGTTGGGCAAGGCGGCTCAATGGCGGGATTCACCATTATTGGCGATCACCTTTATACCATTGGGGGAGCCAGTCACTTAAAAGTTGCCGATATCAGCGACCCGGAGCATCCAAAATTCAGGAAAGCGTTTAGCCCCGGTTTTGGCATCGAAACCATTTTCCCGCGAGGCAAATACCTGTTTTTAGGTTCGCAAACCGGCATGTACATATACGATGCTACCGATGCCGAAAATCCACAAAGATTATCGTTTTACCAGCATATTTTTTCGTGCGACCCTGTAGTTGCCGACGATAGGTTTGCCTATGTTACGATGAATTCGGTGTGGGGAAACTGCGGACAAAACACGAACCTGCTCGAAATCGTTGACATCTCGGACTTGAGAAATCCCAAAATGGTTTTAAGCAAAAGTATGAACAGCCCGCGCGGCCTGAGTATTCAAAACGATACACTGGTAGTTTGCGACAATGGGCTGAAAGTATATAAGGTTTCTGAAGACCGGAAAACTGTAACCCTGCTGACCGAATTTAACATCAAGGCCACCGATTTGATTAGTCTTGGAAACAACTGGCTGGTAATTGGCGACGATGGCTTTTATCAATATCAAATCAAAAACAACGAATTCAAACTATTAAGTTCCATTTTAAAAGACTAAGTTTATGAAAATCATACTTATTATACTTGTATTGCTCACTTCAACCATTGTTTTTGCACAGGATGAAAAACCTTTTCAACGCGAAAAAATCCTGAGCATCGTTCCGCAATATGTTTTTCAGAATGGCTTCCGCGTTGATTATGAGTTTACCCTGCAGAATAACCGGCAATCGTGGCTGCAATTTTCGCCCGAACTATTCATCAGTACTGACGGCAACAACATGACCAATGCCAATTACAAAAGCATGAGAGGTGTCGGTCTGGAAGTACACCACAAATATTTCATGAAAGAACCCAACGAACGTTATGGCTTTTATTTTGCTTATGGCGGTGGACTTCAGGTTTTTGGGATTAAAAACGACCAAAACGTTCAATATACTTATTCTGAACACGATACGAATTACATAAGTTACCGTTTGGAAGAAGTAAATACAACCATTAACCGGGTGCTTTTAAATTTCATAATAGGCAAGCAGGTAGTTCGTTACAAACCTTTTATTGTTGATTATTATTTGGGTATCGGATTCCGTTACAGCATGGATAAAAATATGGAACTGATGGAAACCTACAACCAAACCTGGTTCGACAATGGTTACTCCGGTTCGCTACTGGTAGCCGGATTGAAGTTAGGTTTCAACTTCGAGAAATAAAAAATCACTTAAAAATAGATTTCTGCCAGAATGTTTTCGTAAGGAACGCCCTTTGCAATAAGCAAATCGCGCACTTCAACCACCATCAAAGCTTTGCCGCAAAGAAAATATTTAATATCGGCAGGGAATTCAGTTATTTCCTGAAGGTATTGTGTAACCCGTCCGGGAAAAACATTGCACGATTGTTCATGCGAACAGCAACGAATATAGCGGTCGCCCATTGCCCATTCGAGTTCATCTTCGAAATAGAACTGATTGAGGTTTCGGACACCATGAATCAATGTTTTATTTTCTGAAATTCCGGAGCGGAACATGCTGTAAAACGGAGCGATTCCGGTTCCGGTGGCAATCCACCATGCCGGCTTTTTGTTATCGAGGAAACTACCATAAGGTTTGGTGGCCCAAATTTTCATTCCGGGAATCACTCCAGCCAGACGGGGCGTCAAAATACCATCTTCCTTGATGTTGAAAAGTACGCGGATTTCAGCTTCGTCATTTCCGCTGTAAACACTGTAAATTCGCGGTGCCAGGGCGCGATCGTCGGTAATCTTTACAACCATTCCGGGTTGAAATGAGTGTGCCCGTTTCCACGAAATCAGGTGCACTCCCGGCGATATTTCTTCATTTCCGGTTACAGTAACTTCAGCAAGTTCGATGGGCTTATTTTTATATTCTTCGGCTTTGGGCATGATTGTTTTTTCTGAATAACAAGTTTATCCAAATTAGGTTTAGATTCACCTTTTATGATAAAATACAAATCATTCAATATTATTATCAATAAATAGGTTCGTTTTTCTAAATTTACCGAATCCAAAATTTAGTGCATTTATTTGTCTATTTTGGGTTTTTAAATTTCAAGTTAGAAAGAACGGTTTTTATAATGCAATTAACCTCCTATCACGCAAAATATTTCTCGTACGACCTATTAAAACGTAGGTCAGCTAATGATATTGGCAAGCTAACCGCTTCACTTCAGGATGCCCAGGTTGATTTAAATCCGCATCAGATTGATGCTGCTCTTTTTGCTTTCAAATCTCCACTTTCAAAAGGAGCTTTGTTAGCAGATGAAGTAGGTCTGGGGAAGACAATTGAGGCTGGAATAATTCTTTCTCAACAATGGGCTGAAAGAAAACGAAGACTACTAATTATTTGCCCATCAAACTTACGCAAACAATGGAGCCAGGAACTTGCAGATAAATTTTTTCTCCCTTCATTGATTATGGAGAACAAGTCATTTAATGAAGAGATCAAAAAAGGGCATTTCAATCCCTTTGATACAAATAAAAACATTGTCATTTGTTCTTTCCAGTTTGCCCGGAACAAAGAACTCTATGTGAAACTTACTGAATGGGATTTGGTTATCATTGATGAAGCACACCGCTTGCGAAATGTCTATAAATCTTCAAACCGTATCGGCATTTCAATAAAGAATGCTATCCATGAACGGAAAAAGGTACTCCTGACTGCCACTCCATTACAAAATTCTATTCTCGAATTATATGGTCTGGTTAGCATTATTGATGATTATATTTTTGGAGATTTAAAGAGTTTTAAAAGCCAATTTTCGCGACTGATTGATGAAGAAAATTATGAAGAACTTCGCAGACGGTTAGTCCCCATTTGTCAGCGCACACTTCGCCGACAAGTTTTGGGTTATATTGAATACACAGAACGAAGGGCATTGGTTGAAGATTTCTATCCAACCGAAGATGAACAAAATCTTTACAATGGTGTAAGCGAATATCTTCAACGGGATAAATTATATGCCTTACCTCGTTCGCAACGACAATTGATGACGTTGATTCTACGGAAGCTTTTGGCTTCATCATCTTATGCAATTCATGGCACACTCTCATCATTGGTCGCCCGATTGGAAGGACTGATTACAGACAATAACCTTGAAAATGTAGTTGCTGAAGATTTCGAAGAATTTGAGGAAATAAAAGAAGAATGGCCGGATGATGACGAAGCTGATACAATTGTCGAAGAAGCTGAACAACTGTCAGAATCTGAAATTGATGACATAAAATCTGAAATTGAATATTTGATTGAGTTCCGTGATTTGGCTTACAATATCAAGAAAAACACCAAGGCAGACAAGCTTTTCACAGCCCTTGAAAGAGGCTTTGAGACATTGAGTGAGATTGGAGCTAATAGAAAGGCTTTGATTTTCACTGAATCCAGACGAACACAGGAATTTATTTACAACCTGCTGAATGCAAGAGGAAGTGATTATGAAGGTGAGGTTGTTTTGTTCAATGGAACAAATAACGATGCCCAGTCACAGAAAATCTATAAAGATTGGTTGATAAAGCACAAAGGTACCGACCGGATTTCAGGTTCACCTACTGCCGACAAACGAGCTGCACTGGTTGATAATTTTCGGGATGAAGCAACAATAATGATTGCCACTGAAGCTGCTGCCGAAGGTATTAACTTACAATTTTGTTCGTTGGTTGTAAATTATGATTTACCCTGGAATCCGCAACGAATAGAACAACGAATTGGCCGCTGTCATCGATACGGTCAAAAACATGATGTTGTTGTGGTTAATTTTCTGAACAAGGCCAATGCCGCTGATCAAAGGGTTTACCAGCTATTACGCGATAAATTCAAGTTGTTTGATGGTGTATTTGGGGCCAGCGATGAAGTATTGGGAGCCATCGGAAGCGGTGTTGATTTTGAAAAACGCATTGCAAAGATTCTTTTGGAATGTCGCGATAATGAAACCATTCAACAACGATTTGATGAACTGGATGAAGAATTACATTCCGAAAAGATTGATCGATACCGGGAAACTCGCAATAAATTACTTGAAAACGTTGATCAGGAAGTAATCCGGAAATTAAAGGTGAGTTTTGAAGAAACAAAGGGATATCTTAATCTTTTTGAGCAACATCTTTGGAAGGTTACCCAATATTATTTGAAAGATTACGCATCATTCAGCGACGAAGACTATTCTTTCAAACTCAATACAAATCCATTTGAAAGTGAAAAAATACACCCTGGTCCTTACATCATATTAAAACCGAAACTTGGTCAACGAAAATCAGACATTCCGGTTCCTGATGATACCAACATTTATCGTATTGGTCATCCATTAGCCAAAAGAATACTTGAAACTTGCAGACAAGCAAATACACCTGTTAAGCAGTTAACATTTGATTATACCAACACACCGACACAAATAACTGTATTGAAAAATTTGGTGGGCAAATCGGGCTGGTTGAAGGTTACATATTTTACAATCTCCTCATTTGAGGAGGAGGATTATATCATTTTCGCCAATCAAATGGATGATGGGGAAATAGTTGATACCGAAACATCCCAACAGTTTTTTTCATTACCGGCTGAGGTTTCAGACCATTCTATCTATCTTACCGACGAACAAAAGTCAAGGTTTGAAGAGATCAGTTTGCAGGAACGTGGAATAATTTTAAATGAAAATATCAACCGGAATCGTGATTTCTTCGATACCGAAATGGATAAACTCGACCAATGGGCTGATGATATGAAAATTAGTTTGTCGCGTGAAATCGATGATTTGGATGCAGAAATAAAACTCCGGAAATCGGAAGCAAAAAAAATGATGAACCTGGAGCAGAAAGTAAAAGCGCAGCGACACATTAAAGAACTCGAAAAGAAACGCAGCGAAAAACGCTTGTCGCTATACGAAGCACAGGACTTGATTGATCAGAAAAAAGAAGATTTATTGACCGATATTGAAAAACGGTTGAAGCAAAAAACCGAAATAAAAGAATTGTTCACCATTAAATGGAAATTAATTTGATTAACCCTTGGGGTTAATAAATATATAAATATCTTTGCATGATAATAACATATAAACCTAATAAACTGGGTAAAACCGTTGCTAATCTGTCTGCCATAAAAAAAAACTATGGCACAATGGCCAAAGATGTAAATACCAGAATTAATGAACTAACACATGCCACTTCGCTCGAAGATATGCGTTTTCTGCCACAGGCAAATTGCCATGAGCTTTTTCAAAATCTTGAAGGTCATTTGGCTGTTGATGTTTCGGTTAACCACCGAATAATTTTTAAACCTGCAAACGACCCCATTCCTTTGAAAACTGATGGAGGCTTAGACTGGACAAAAGTCACCGAAGTTACTATTATTGAAATTGCATACGATTACCACAAAAAATAATTCAAAATCATGAAGTACAAAACACTACAAGATATTAATGACGCAAAAGAAGTTATATCCTGCCCAGGTGATACTTTGTTGGAAACCATTAAAGCAAAAGGTCTTTCACAATCAGATTTAGCATTGAGAATGGGAAGACCATTGAAAACCATAAACGAAATTATTATGGGGAAGGCAGCCATTACACCAGAAACCGCTATTCAGCTTGAAAGAGTTATTGGCCCTTCTGCTGCCTTTTGGTTAAGTTATGAAAAACAATACAGACTGGACTTGGCCGAAATTGCGGAGGCCGAAAAGCTTCTGAATGAAGCTGAATGGCTCCTGAATTTTCCATTGTTGGCTATGAAAAAATTGCAATGGATCGATTTTGAAAACACAATAATCTCAAAGATGGAAGCAATTCTTTCATTTCTGTCCATTTCAGGAACAGAAGGATTTGAACCCGTGTATCAACCGAAGTTTCAATATGCTGATTTTAGAACGGATTCACACGGTTTGTCCAACAAATTTGCAATTGCTTCATGGTTACGGAAAGGTGAATTGCAAGCTTACGAATTAAACATTGCACCATATTCTGCT
This sequence comes from Bacteroidota bacterium, assembly GCA_030698405.1. Lineage (GTDB taxonomy): Bacteria > Bacteroidota > Bacteroidia > Bacteroidales > Prolixibacteraceae > Aquipluma. Next base: position 49,951 of record JAUYMU010000005.1, on the reverse strand, counting down.
TCTACTTTTAAAGAAAACCTGAAGAAAATTAAATCGCTTTCGATTAATCAACCCGATGATTTTTTCGCACAGCTTACCATGCTTTGTAATGAAGCCGGAGTAAAAGTAGTGCATACACCTTGCTTGCCCGGTGCATCCTTACATGGCTCAACCCATTGGGAAAAAGATACTCCGGTCATTCAATTGTCAAATAGGTACAAGCGAAATGACATTTTTTGGTTTACCTTTTTTCACGAAGCTGGTCACATTTTAAAACATGGCAAAAAAGCCACTTTTATCGAAGGACTTCAACACACTCAGGAATCGATGAAAAAAGAAAAGGAAGCCGACGAAGTGGCCATTGAATATACCTTAACCCATGAGCAGGAAACTGAAATCAGAAGCTATTTTCCACTGTCAAGACCATCCGATCTCAATCGCCTGGCTGAAAAATACAATACCCACCCTGCATGTATCATGGGACGAATTGCCAGAAATAATGTCAAATTAAATCAGCAAGGATGGGCATTGGGCTTTTTTAAAAAAATAGAATTGGGATAAATTTGGAAATAAAAAAGCCCGCTTTTCAGCAGGCTTTAAATCTTTCACTTGATTACGTTCACACAAGTGTGAAGAGGCTTGAACAAGTATTACGTGTCAAATGTAGGGAAAAAACTAAAGGTAAACCTTAGGAATTAAACATTACAAAACAAAATATACCAGATATAATTGAGGAACGCGATATGACCGCAAATAAACTCCAAAAACTCGAACTCACCTGGATTGGCAAAGGCGAAGAACCCAAGCTCGAACCCCGAATCCTGATTGAGCAACCCGAATACAGCTACGGGAATACCAATACAGGCAATATGCTAATTCACGGAGATAATCTCCTTGCCCTTAAAGCCCTCGAACAGGATTACTCAAACAAAGTTAAGTGCATTTATATCGACCCACCGTATAACACAGGTTCTCGCATAGATGCAGATGGCAAAGAGGTTGGTTATGAGGATGGATTAGAACATTCTGAATGGTTGTGTATGATGAAACCGAGGTTAGAAATACTTAGAAATCTACTTTCTGAAGATGGATCTATCTATGTTTCAATCGACAACAACGAAATGGCTTACTTACAGGTATTAATGGATGAAGTTTTTCAAAGAAAAAACAGGAAGAATATTATCATTATAAAACGAGGATCTGTAACAGGCGCAAAAGTTATTAATCCTGGCCTTGTAAATATTTCAGAGTTCATTCTCATTTATACAAAGAATGCGATGAAATGGATACCAAATAGATTATCAAGACAAAAGGATCGAGACGATAGGTATGGAACTTATATTGAAAATTTTGATGATGATTTTTCGCAATGGAGATTTATCCCATTGCTTCAAGCATTTGCTCAAGAAGTTGGAATCAAGAGTACTTTGTTGAAAAAACATTTTGGTGGTGAATATGAAAATACATTGGAAAATTTTGTTTATAAAAATGCACATCGTATAGTTCAATTTGCCACTCTAGATGAAAAAAGTGTAAGTAAGCAAGCAACAATTTTAAAGAAACAATCAGAAATTGATACTGGTAAAACTTACCTACTTGAAAGGGAGGGGAAAAGACCATATTACATTAATCATGGTAAGTTAATTTTGTTTGTAAAGGATAGACTATCTATGATTGATGGTGAATTAAGTTTTAGTGAGCCCCTAACCGATATCTGGGACGATGTTTTGCCAAACGATTTGCATAACGAAGGTGGTGTAGAATTTAGAAAAGGAAAGAAACCAGAGAAACTTATACAGAGAATCCTTTTGCTTGCTTCAAATGAAAATGATATTGTTCTGGATAGTTTTTTAGGAAGTGGCTCAACTGCGGCAGTTGCAACAAAAATGAACCGCAAATGGATAGGTATTGAGCTTGGCGAACATGCCAAATCTCATTGTGTGCCCAGACTGAAATCTGTAATTCATGGAGAGCAAAGGGGTATTAGCAAGGCGGTAAACTGGCAAGGCGGTGGCGGGTTCAAATTCTATACCCTAGCTCCAAGCTTGCTGAACCAGGATAAATTTGGTAATTGGGTCATCAGCAGCGAGTACAACGCGCAAATGCTGGCTGCTGCAACGGCCAAACAGGAAGGGTTTCGGTTCAATCCACACGAAACGCTTTATTGGAAACAGGGCAACAGTAGCGAGAACGACTATATTTTCACAACCACGCAGTTTATCACCGTCGAAACCCTCGACCAAATCCACGACGAAATGCTGCCGGGCGAAAGTCTGATGATTTGCTGCAAAGCATTTCAGAAGGAATGTAAAAGCAAATATACCAACATCTCCATTAAAAAGATACCGCAGATGTTGTTGGGTCGTTGTGAGTTTGGCCGAGACGACTACAGCCTAAATATTGTAAACATGCCGGTTGAAGAACAATCCGAAGACTTGGATTTTCCGGTTTCGCAAGCAGAGATTCCAGTCACAAAGCCTGCAAAAAAAGATAAACGCAGCGTTCAGGAAATAAATCAAACGAACCGTCAAACATCTCTTTTCGACTAATCGAATAGCACATGAACAACATAGCCAACTACATCAAACAACGCCTTTCGCTTCGCGACCCTTTACAAGATTCTTTAGACATTGTTGCAACTCTCACCGACCAGCTTTCCTTAAAAAAGGAAGTTTCGCTGCCCGACGAGCTTGCCAAAGTGAAAGCGCTTTATCCCACGTGTACCGATTTCGAACGGGAGTTTCCATCGTTGGCATTCTCCATCGCTACCGGAGTGGGCAAAACCCGTTTAATGGGAGCTTGCATTGCATATCTGCATTTGGCAAAAGGAGTACGCAATTTCTTTGTTTTGGCTCCCAACCTCACCATTTACAACAAGCTGATTGAAGATTTTGGAAATCCTGCTTATTACAAATACGTTTTTGCAGGGATTTCGGAGTTTGTGCACAACCGTCCGGTTATCATCACCGGCGACAACTATGCACAGCAGGGAGCTTTGTTTGGCGATCAGGAAATCCGAATCAATATTTTCAACATCTCAAAGTTTAATTCTGAAACACGCGGAACCAATCAAGGTGGAGTAAGTCTGGCTCCACGCATCAAACGGCTTTCCGAATATTTAGGTCAATCCTATTGGGAATACCTTTCCAATCTCGATGATTTGGTCATCCTGATGGACGAAGCCCACCGTTATCACGCTGACCGTTCAAAGAATGCAATCAACGAATTGAAACCGATTTTAGGTTTGGAACTAACAGCAACCCCGCTTGACGATAACAACAATCAATTCAAAAACATAGTTTACGAATACTCTTTAGCCCAGGCATTGTCTGATGGGAAATACGTAAAAAACCCGGCCATTGCCAAACGCAAAGATTTTCAGCGTGGAAGCATGTCCGATCGCGAATTGGAAATTATCAAGCTGGAAGATGCCATAAGCATTCATCAGGATACCAAAAAAGAATTGGAAGTTTATTCCCTGAATGAAAACGTAAAATTGGTAAAACCTTTCATTCTGGTGGTTTGTAAAGACACTACTCATGCCAGGGAAATATATGACCTGATCAATTCGGATGATTTCTATGAAGGCGAATACCGGGACAAAGTGCTACAGATTGACTCGACAACAAAAAAAGACGGAGGAATTGAAGAACAGTTTTTGAATTTAGAGAATCAGGAAAGTCAGATTGAAGTGGTCATCCATGTAAATATGCTGAAAGAAGGATGGGACGTAACCAATCTTTACACCATTGTTCCGCTTAGGGCAGCCAATGCAGCCATTTTGGTAGAACAAACCATCGGTCGTGGTTTGCGCCTTCCATTTGATGGCAAACGCACCGGAGTTGACAAGATCGATAAACTGACCGTAGTTGCACATGAGAATTTCGATGCGGTAATTGCAGCGGCCAACGATCCCAATTCTGTGCTGAATAAAATGAGTTTTGTGGAAATTCCGTTCGATGATTTAAAGTCGAAGACCGAAGTAATTACTTCGAAACCTACCATCGAAACCCGGTTTGCTGAAGATCAAAAGCGGATTGACAAAATTGTTGACGTTCAGCAAAAACAGATCGCACAAAACAATGTTGATGCAAAAAAAGCGATTATTCAGGTATTGCCCGATTTCAACTCATTGCCGGGCATTACAAAAGTGGATGATTTGCGGAAAGAAGAAGTAAAACGCAAAGTGATTCGTCAGATTCAGGAAAATCTCGCAAAAGGGCAGGGGAATTTGTTTGCCGATCAAATTGTTGAAGAAGCCAAAACCGTTTATGATGCAATGGTGACGGAGTTCAAAAACAACATCATTGAAATTCCCCGAATGGTGCTTTCACAGGCCGACACTACGATCAGCTTTTCTCTTTTCGACCTCGATACATCAGAATTTACCTATCATGCACTCGATCAGGAAATCATCCGCATGAACCTGAAAGATCATGTGATTGATACCGTTCAGGCGAAATCAAGCGGCTATTATGGTGATCCGGTTAAGCTGATCATTTCGGAACTGATCAACTATCCTGAAATTGATTATGACGACAATGCGGAATTATTATACCATCTGGCAAAACAAGCTTACACCGCATTAAAAAATAACCTGAATGAATCGGAAGACATCAGCAAAGTGGTCTTTCAGTTTAAAACAGCCATTGCCGAGAAAATATATCTGCAAATGAAAAAGCACTTTGTAATTTCAGGCGCTGAATATGTCGATCCGAAAGTTTTTCCATTTGTAAAGATCGAACAGTGGAATTTTTCGGCATTGATTAACGAAGGATATCGCGACTACCGGGATACAATAAGTCCGACAAGTTCCATTCCCCGGTATGTATTCCGCGGATTTGAGAAAGCCTGTCATTTCGAGTACAAGTTCGATTCCAAAACCGAGCAGGATTTGGCATTCATTCTCGAAAACGACAAACAGGTAATTAAATGGCTACGCCCATCGCCCAATCAATTCCGAATATATTGGGACCACAATTCAAAGCGGTACGAACCCGATTTTATCATTGAAACCGCAGACACTATTTACATGCTCGAAACAAAAATGTCAACACAAGTTGATGCTTTAGACGTGCAAGCTAAGAAACAAGCCGCCGAAAAGTACTGTAAACATGCCACCGACTACACCTCTCAAAATAGTGGAAAGCCGTGGAAATATGGCATCATTCCGCATTCATCTGTCAGCCGTACCAACAGCTTTGCATTTTTGATAGCGCAATTTGTGAGATAGTTGAATACCAGCATACCAACTAAGTTGGAATCTACAATGCAATGTGAACTTTTCGTTCAATTGTGAGGTTTAAAACATTCAGGAGAAACTTAAAAAACCTAAATACCTATTTTTGCACTTCCGTAGAAACAACGACAGAAACTTTTTAAATGAAGACATTAAAAGAAGATGCCCAATCGGTGGGCAATATACTGCTCGAAATCGGGGCATTGCTCATGAGTTCGGGCGCCAGCACCAACCGCACCAGGGTTACACTTGAACGAATTGCCAGAGGACTTGGCTACGGTGTTGAATTATTGATCACCCAGCGCGCCCTGATGCTTACCATCATTGAAAAAGACCAGCAGCATTTTTTCAGCCGGCTGAAACGTATTTCGCCTCATGGAGTCAATTTCAGGATTGTAAGCGGAATAAGCCATTTAAGCTGGTACGTAATGGAGGAAAATTGGACTGTTGCCCAAATAACAGAAGAACTTCAGCGCCTCAAATCGCTGCCACATTATCCGCGGTATGTAGTTTTGGGTTTCGTAGGACTTGCAGGAGCTGCCTTCTGCCATATTTTTGGCGGCGGAACAACTGAAATGGCCGTTGCTTTTGCTGCAACTATTGCCGGTTTATTTGTAAGGCAGGAAGCCATGAAAAAGAAATTCAATCCGTATCTCTGCGTATTTTTTGCAGCCTTTACCGCCTCATTATTTGCCGGACTGGCAGAATATTATCATGTTGGACTGCAACCCGACAAAGCATTTGCCACCTCTGTCCTGTTTCTGGTTCCGGGAGTACCGCTCATCAATTCGGTATCCGACTTAATGGATGGAAACATTCAAAACGGGATTGTACGTGCCATGAACGGATTAATGATTGCCTTTTCGATTGCAATGGGCCTTTTCGCAGTAAAAATGATTTTAAACGTCTAAATATGATTATAATAGACATCTTTATCAAAAGTATATGGGCGGGAATCGGAGCAATTGGGTTCGCCATTCTGTTTAACGTTCCGCGCCGAACCATCTTTACCATCTGGACACTCGGATTCTTGGGTGGCTTGATCAAATTCTCTGTTATGCATTTTGATCTCGGAATCGTTTTCGCTTCGTTTCTTGGTGCTACAGCCATCGGAATTGCAAGTATTCAAACAGCACACATCAAGAAAAGCCCGCCGCTTGTATTTTCTATTCCTGCTGTTATACCAATGGTTCCAGGTCTTTTTGCATACAAAATGATGCTCGGGCTGGTTGCACTAACCCGAATGGAAAATACAGACGAATACATACAAACCCTGATTGAAACTGTAAACAACGGCGCAAAAATGATGTTTGTGCTGATTTCACTCGGAACAGGAGTTGCAATTCCCATGCTTCTGTCAAGAAAAGAATCGATAAAAAAATCGAAATTCAATAAAAATAAAAAGCTGGTGGTTTAATTGCGGTGACGCATTGGCCTGTGCGAATGAATGTATTTCAGGTTCTTACAGGCAACTCCTGATTCAGAAAAAGATTCGGCTGAGCTAAAAAGCGCCACATCGGTCATCCATGGCTCAATTTCCAGTTTTTGCTCCTTTAGGAATTGTGCCAGGAACTTCTCGTCTGCTAACATCCATCCTTCAACTTCGAGGGCTTTTTCTGATTCTGCCAGGTTGGATTCCGACCGTGCTTCCCATAATTCGCTTTTAAGCATCCATGACTCAATGGTCAAACTTTTCTCTGCTTCTGAAACAACAATGGCACTGGTTTTACTTTTGTTGCTAGCTGTTGCGTTGATGTTGGCTAAACCGAATATTCCCAGAGCAACGATTGCGATAAATGTTTTGATTTTTGTTTCCATGATTTTAACTTTTAATTATTGATTGTTTTAAAGAAATTATTTACACTGGTAAGACTGGCTAACAGGCAAATAGTTAATTCCAAATCAGTTAATTAAAAGGTAAAAATGTCTTAATAAAATGTTAAAGGATTTTACTACAAAAAGAAAGAGCTACTCCCATTTGGTGTAGCTCTTTTAATATGCTAAAAATGCATATTTTTCAGGGTAGAAGCTTAATTCCATAAGCTTTCATTTGTCATCCACGATTCAACTTCAAGCGCTTTTTCAACTTCCAGAGTATCCACTTCAGTTTTTGTTGCCCAATTTTCATCTTCGAGCATCCACGATTCGATGGTCAACATTTCTTCTTTCTCCATAACAACTTCAGCGTTGACGATACTTTTGTTGTCGGCAGTTGCATTGATGTTGGTAAAACCAATAATTCCCAGTGCAGCCATTCCAATAATTGTTCTAATTTTCGTTTTCATAATTTTCATCTTTTAATTGTTGTTTCTCCCCCCGAGTAATCGGGATCGGGATTGTTTTCTGTTCTACTTTGTTTTCACTATTAAGACTACAAAGTAACCTGAAAGTGACTCAGGAACCAGTTAATTAAAAGATAAACTTATCTTAATTAAACCTTAAACGATTTCAATTTTTTGGCTGAATGTTAAGAATGGCGCGGGAAACATACTTTCCCACGTGTCGGGAAGCTCGTAAAAAAGGCCAAAAACACACGATCCGCTGCCCGACATCGAGGCATAAACAGCTCCCAAATCGTACAATGATTGCTTGACCTCTCCAATCTCCGGAAACTGTTCAAAGACAGACAGTTCGAACTGATTAAAAATTTTATGTTTCCACTCCTGAACAGGTAGTTGAATGAGCGTTTTCAATGAAATTTCGGGTTTGGCTGGAACAACCAGCTGAAAAGCTTTTCCGGTTGTAACTTCTACCGGAGGTTTCACCAGCAATATGAACATACCGTTAAGTGAAAGGTGTACCGGCTCCATAATTTCGCCTCTTCCGAAGGCAAAAACCGGTTTATTGCGAATAAAAAACGGACAATCACTCCCCAGGCTAGCTGCATATCGTTCTAATTCTTCTCCTGAAAGGTTTAAATCGAACTGTTTATTCAACAAGGACAGCATAAAAGCGCCATCTGCGGAGCCTCCACCCAAACCTGCCCCAAACGGAATTTGTTTGTGCAAATGTATTTTCACGGCAGGTAAACTGAATTCCTTTTGCAGCAACCGATAGGCTTTCATTACAAGGTTCGACTCAGGATCGCCCGAAATAAGGATTCCGCCCGAAGAAAACTGAACCTGATCCGAAGTCGCAATTTCGAGGGCATCGCTCCAGCCAACCGGAAAGAAAACGGTTTCGAGGTTGTGAAAACCATCCGATCTTTTTTCAGTAATATTTAAACCAATGTTTATTTTGGCATTTGGAAAACTTATCATTCAGCAAAAATAAGAATTACTGCTATTTCTTTTTTGTAATCAGTACTTTATCTATTTTGTTGTGGTCGATGTCAACCACTTCAATAATCGAGTCGGAAAAAACAAACTTATCACCCAATTCCGGAATTTTATTTAATTTACTGAAAACAAAACCTGCAACGGTGGCGTATTCAATTTCTTCAAAGTCGATTGTAAAATCTTCGATCAGACCGACAAGTATTTCAACGGGGGCATCGCCGCTCACCAAAACAGACTGGTCGTCGCGTACAAAAATATCCGGTTCAGCGCTTTCATTTTCCTCGGGAAAATCGCCAACAATGCTCTCCAGAATATCATGCAGGGTAATAATTCCCTCCAGACTGCCGTATTCATTCACCACTACCGAATAGTAAAACTGCTTTTGTTTAAAAAGATTCAGTACTTTTTGAGCAACAGTACTTTCAGGAATTATAATTGGAGAATGCAAAATCTGAGTGATTTCGACAGGTTCATTCGAAAAATAATTCAACAGATATTCTTTTACGATCAAAACGCCAACGAATTCTTCCTGATATTTTCGGCAAGCCAATATCTTGCTGTGATTCATTTTTAATATTTCTGCATGAAGTAAATCTGCTGGCAGGTCAATGTCAACCCATTCCACGTCGGTGCGATAGGTCATGATGTGTTTGGCCCTTTTGTCCGAAAAATAGAATACCTTTTCGTGCATTTGGTTTTGCTCTTTTTCAATCACCCCTTCGTGCGACGCTATTTTGAGCATGTACAAAAGCTCAGCCTCTGTCATTTGTTCCGGATTTGGTTTTATGCCAAGCAGCCTGTTTATAAGATTCGTTGACAAGGCAAGGAACCTGACGAAAGGATAAAAAGCCAAACTGACGTAATAAATTGTTGGAGCCACTGCGACAGCTATCTTCTCAGGTTTTCCCAATGCGATGGTTTTTGGCACCAGTTCGCCAATAACGATGGAAATAAAAGTAATGACCAGTACTGTAATTGTCAGCGCTATTTCATGCGCATATCTGGCGATCGACTCAAACTGTGCGAAAAAAGGTGTAAAGTCGTCGGCCAAATTCATTCCGCCGTAAACACCGGTTACAATACCAATCAAGGTAATTCCGACCTGAATGGCAGAAAGAAAATTTTCGGAATTTTGCAACAGTTTCAAAGCAGTTCGCGCACCCTTTTTCCCATTCTTCTTGAATTGCTCAAGCCGGGCCTGTTTGCTCGAAATCAATGCCACTTCGGATAGTGCAAAGAATCCGTTAAGTAAAATCAGAAATCCAAGTACGATAAATTCCATTTTCAGAAAAGAGTGAAGAAATAATTCAGACACAAAGATAGCAGAGTATCCAATTATTACTTCAGATAATTTTCCACGAAGGCGTTCTTTGGATTGAATACCATTTTGTCCCAGTCGGGGCGTTGGGCTTCGTTTGGCCAGCTATGCTCGCGGTAAGGAACTGTGTAAATTATCTTTTCGCCTTTTGCCTGATTGATGGCTGCATAAATTGAAGTAGGCGGACAAGTCCGGTCAACCAAACCGATTTCGACCACAATGGTGGCATTCGAATTTTTCAACAGATTTGCAGCATCGAAATAAGGAAGCGCTTTTTTCATTTTTTTCATGTCGCCGGACCGCTCGAAAGGTTGCGGCCAGCCACCTTTGCGGTCAACCAATGTTCCGCCCCAATCGCACATCGCCGGAACTGTGGCCACCACAGCGCTTACCCGCGGGTCGAGTCCTGCTGCAGCCAACGCTTGTCCCCCACCCTGACTTTCGCCAATTACCAGAATCCGCTTCCCGTCCCACTCAGGTAGTTTGGTGAGAAAATCGAGTGTGCGCAACATTCGTAAATACATTCCCCTGAAATATACACTGTCGCGGTCTTCAAGTCCCTGAATGAAGTAATTTTTCAGTTCGCCAGCTTCCAGGTTGTCGTAATATTCGTCGGGCTGATTGTTGAGCATTCCGTGTGCATTCAGGTCGAAGCACATTGCACCTTTTCCCATTTTGGCATAACGCAGCGCTTCTTCGGCTTCCGACTTGCACCACGAACCTTTCACTCCGGCTGCATGAACCAGCAAAACAATCGGTAGCGATTTGGGTGCAGCTTTCGTGGGTCTGGCAAAATAACCACGGGCTGATTTGGATCCGGGACAGTTGATCTCTGTGTCAAAACAGACATATTCATACTCTTTGCTTTCATTTCTGCCAAATTTTACGTCCAACTGAAGTGCCGTCAATAATTGCTTTTCAGAGTTCCAGTATTTATTGAAGTCTTTGGGTGTTTTGATTCCGGGTTTTAAATTCTGCGGATCAACGATCATTCCGAGCAGTTGTTTCTGGTCTTTTATACGGGCTTCAACCATAAATGAAGATGGTTTGGAGGAAGAACCTTCAAATACCAGCAGCGAGTCAGCTTCAGGAAAAAATGCCTTTTCTGAAATAATCTGATCACTGTTTTTTCGCACCACAACGTAAATCGAATCATTTGTCCGGTTTTGAACAAAAGCCATCACACGTATTTTTTCGCCTTTTGTATAAATTCCGGTTTCATTTGATTGCTTTAATTCCAGCGTTTGATTTTGAGCAAGTGAAACTAATCCTGAAATCAGGAAAAAGAAGAAAGATAGTAGAATGAAATTTTTCATGTGTTTGAGATTTTTAAAATACGACAATATGGTTGGTTAATTCCATTTTTATGAGCCTTTTTATTGAACACTGCACATTGAACATTGAGTCCACTTCGAAAAGTCGATCAGTTATCCCGAAGGGATAAAATTTGAATAACCATCCCGAGATCTCGGGATGGAAAAAAATGAAATCAAAATGGCAACCCTGAAAGGGTTGAATCTTTAGTATGCTTATATTCAGCCCCTTCAGGGCTGCATATTCGTCTTTCATTCTTCCGTGGGTTTGCACCCACGGTTATTCAAATTCAGTCCCTTCAGGACTATCTTTTGACTTTCTGACTTCTCGGAATGACCTTCAGCATTGTGACTGTAAACTATTTCCCCTTGTCCTCCGGTTGTTGTTCATCTTCATCAGGAAACTCCAAATCCAGTTCGGCAGAATCTTTCTCATCGTCTTCGTCATATATTTCAATGATTGGCTCTGTGAACGACTTACTTACCAGACGTTTATCGAGCGTGAGCAAAAGCGAAGGAAGTACCATCACGTTGAAGAACATGGCAATGAGCAAGGTGGTTGAAATCAGGATTCCGAGTGCCTGAGTTCCGCCAAATTCAGAAACGATAAACACGCTGAAACCAAGCACCAGTACAATACTGGTATAAATCATACTGAAACCAGCTTCGTGCAGGGCGAGCAAAGCGGATTTTTTAATGTCGCCATTGGTTATTTTTAATTCGTGCCGGTAGCGCGAAAGGTATTGAATGGCATTATCTACCGATATTCCGAGTGCGATGCTGAACACGATGATGGTAGATGGTTTGATGGGAATGCCAGCAAAACCCATGATTGCAGCAGTAATGAGCAGCGGAATTATATTGGGGATCATTGATACCAGGATCATACGCAACGATGAAAAAAGCAAAGCCATCAACAACGAAATCAGGAGAATGGCAATACCAACACTTTCAAACAGGTTTTTAATCAGGAAATTGGTACCTTTTGCATATACAACACTGTTTCCGGTAAGTTTGACATCAAATTTGGCGGGGTCGAAAATACTGTCAACCTGTGGCCGTATCTTTGTCATGAGCGAATCCATGTGTTTGGTGCCAACATCGGCCATTTGAAAACTCACACGGGTAATTTGTTTGGTGCTGTCGAGAAACGATTGCAGTAAATTTGTTCCCGTACTTTGCATATTTTTAGGGAGATATCCCAGAATAAAGTTTCGCTCCATTGAACTTGGCAGCGAATATTTGCTGGAATCGCCACCATAATATGACTGTCGCGCAAATTTGAAAACTTCGGCCAGTGACAACGGTTTCGAAAATTCAGGATATTGATTGATCATTTTTTGCATTTGATCAATCTTCTGAATGTTTGAATGAACGAGCGCTCCGTTTTTCTTTTTGGTATCTATTGAAATTTCGAAGGGCATTACCCCGCCAAAATTATTCTCGAAAAATTTCAAATCCAGATAGATCGGATCATCGTCCCTGAAATCATCCACTATTTTACCCGATGTTTTCATCATGCTAACACCCACAATACCAACAAGTACCATTGCGCCGGCAATGCTGTAAATCAGGTTACGCCTGAAACTGATCAGGTAAATGATTTTGTCGAGTACTGCTCCGAAAAAATTATTGTCGAGGTGTTTTACATGTTTGGGTTTTGGCGGTCTTTGAAAGCTAAAAATGATTGGAAGCAATATAATGGTGAGGCCATACAAAACCATGACATTAATGGAAGTAATGATGCCGAATTCGCGTAACATCTGGTTCGGAATCAGGATAAATGCAGCAAAACCAAGTGCAGTGGCGGCATTTGTCATTAACGAGGCGAACCCAATTCGCTGGATCACCTGCGACAAAGCACGTAACTTGTTGCCATGACTTTTGTATTCCCAATGATATTTGTTCAGGATGTAAATGCAGTTTTCGATGACAATAATTACAATGAGCGATGGGATTACCCCGGTAAGAATGGTGATTTTGAAATTGAAAAGTACAAGACTGCCCATTACCCACATGATACTTATCCCAACAACCAGAAGCGAACTGATAACCACTTTAACCGAACGAAAAAACAGGAACATGATGAGCGCCGCAACCGCAGTACTCATGAGTATGAACATAAATAGTTCACGCTTTATTTTTTGCATTGTCACTGTTCGGATGTATGGCATTCCGGAGTAATGAATCTCGACATTGTGTTTTGCACTGTATGCCTCAACTGCTGACACCAAATTATCAACCAACACAATACGACTTTCATCGTTGATTTTTTTCTTGTCGAGGGTAATGGTCATCAGCGCAGCCTGAGTTTTGGGATTGTAGAGCATCCCTTCGTAAATTTTCAGGCTTAATATGAGATTTTTCAGGCTGTCAACTTCTGCCTGCGAAATAGCTTTTTTGCTTACAACAGGCAACACATCAAACTGGCGCGTCGAATCGTTTTTGATCAGATTTATTGATCTGGAAATACTCAGAACCTCTTCAACTCCATCGATTTCGCGCAATGTTTTACCTAAATCGGCCCAGGCATTAAACTGTTCGAGCAAAAAGATATCCGGATTTTTTGTACCAATCACAATTACGTTTCCATCTTCTCCAAAAAGTTTTTTAAATTCCTGGTATTCAATTCTTGTGGAATCTTTGTCAGGTAAAAGTGAAGTGTTCTCGTATGACAGTTTTACATCCTGCCCTTTATAAGCCATAAAAGCGGTACAAACCGCGAGGAAAACAATCAGTAAAATTCTGTTCTTGAGTATAAATCGGGATACGTGTACAAACATTGGCAAAGGAATAAAGTATCAATTTCCGGATGTGAATTTTTGGTCATTGTTAATTAATTGCGGCAAAAATAGTCATTTAGAAATAAAAAATGAATTGCAACACAACATTCGCATTTCTAAGTTAATTTTGAACCTCTTTTGATGCAAGATATGCTTAGTCCAAAAATATCCTTCAGTAAGTTTAAGTTGGAAAACAATGGTTCAAATGCAAAAAGTGCAATTAACCGGGTACTTTTTGTTTTTACGTTTTGCCTTTTTATTCTGGCCATACTGGATATTGGTTTTCAGAAATCGGGCGATTCATACAGCGATCATGTTTACAATCTGTTTTTCAGGATTTCCTACACCATCATCGGAATCCTCTACCTGGTCCGTTCGATCTTTTTCAAAGGAAATGCCAGTAACCGTAAGGTATTCATCACACAACTCGTCATTGGCATTTTTCTGTTACTGTTTTTCATCCCAATTTTTGTTGTAAGCTACGGCGAAACATTTGAATACTATCTGCATCAGGCATCCGGCCTGCAAATGTTGTCTTTTCTGCTGTTTTTTCTTGAATTGTCGCGAATGGAAATCAACGCACTTATAAAAGTGCTCAATCCGGCGCAATTATTTATGGCGAGTTTTGCCTTTATCATCTTCGCAGGATCCATCTTGCTAATGATGCCCATGTCAACCAATACACCGATTCATTTTATCGATGCATTTTTCACTTCTACCAGCGCGGTGTGTGTTACCGGATTAACAGTGGTTGACACCGCCACCAGATATACATTTCTGGGAAAATTTATCATTTTGGGTCTTTTCCAGATAGGCGGAATCGGGGTAATGACGATCACCAGTTTTTTTGGCATTTTCTATAAGGAAAAATCGTCCTTCCGCGAACAGTCGATGCTGCGCGACTACCTGAACGAAGATAGTTTTGACGCTATTTTGAAATCGCTGATAAAAGTGGTGATGATTACGCTAATTATAGAAGCCATTGGGGCGACTTTGGTTTACTGGTCGCTCGAAAAAAATGCGCTTGGTTCAGTAAGCGACAACCTTAAATTTTCAATTTTTCATTCTGTATCAGCTTTTTGCAATGCCGGATTTTCGACTCTTACCGATAATTTGTACGATGTCAGGATAAGGTCAAATTACAGTGTGCATTTTTGGATTGCCAATCTGGTTGTGCTGGGTGGAATCGGGTTTCCCATTTTATTGAATTTGTACCAATATTGCAAAAATCAGGTAATCTGGCTGACCGAATATATAAAAACCGGAAAACCATACACTCACCGGGTTGGAATGATCACCCTAAACTCGAAAATAGTGATATTCTCAACCTTTGTACTGTTGGTTTTTGGGACTTTATCATTTCTGTATTTTGAAGCCCAGCACACGCAACTGGGCATGGATTTGAAAGCGCGTCTGGCGATGTCGTATTTTCAGAGTGTTACGCCACGAACTGCCGGGTTTAACAATTTCAGCATTTCGGCCTTGTCGATGCCTTCCATATTAATCATGACTTTTTTAATGTGGATTGGAGCTTCCCCGGTTTCAACCGGAGGCGGTATTAAAACCAGCACATTTGCATTGGCTATTTTGAACAGCATCCGCATAATGAAAGGAAAAAACCACATCGAAATACACCGTTACGAGATTCATGAATACTCTGTTGATAAAGCATTTGCAATTATTACCATCTCCATTTTTATCATTATTTCAGGCGCATTTGGCATTTATATTTTTGATGGCAAGTTTGGAATGCTGAAAATTATCTTCGAGTGCTTCTCTGCTTTTGGTACTGTCGGACTATCATTGGACCTGACATCCCAATTATCCAGCCCGTCAAAAATGATTCTCATTTTTCTCATGTTTACCGGACGAATGGGTAGTATAACGCTTTTATTGTCGCTGGTGCGTTCTTATGGCAATTCGTCGTTGTACCGATTCCCAAAAGAAAATGTAATTATAACTTAAACGATATGAACATTGTAGCAATTGGATTAGGAAATTTTGGCGCTTCGCTGGCTAAAATCCTCACTTCTTTGGGCCACGAAGTGCTTGGCGTGGACAATGACCTTACCAAGGTTGAATATTTTAAAGATGTGGTAGCAAATACAATTTGCCTGGATGCAACCGATCCACACGCCTTGCGGCTTTTGCCAGTTAAAGAGGCAGATGTTTTTGTAGTTTGCATTGGCGACGATTTCGGAATATCAGTAATGATTGCCGCCTTGCTTAAAAAAATGGGCGTGGCAAGAGTCATTTGCCGCGAAAGTTCCTCGATTCACCTTACAGTATTGAACGCGATTGGCATCAGGGAAACCATCAATCCTGAATATGAATCGGCAAAGATCATCGCTCACAAACTTCCCTTCAAAGGAATTCAAAACATGTTCTCCATTACCGATTCGTTCAAAATTATTGACATGGTGATGCCTGTTTTGCTCATCGGCAAAAAATATTCACCTGTTGAATTCAGGAAAGAAATGCACCTGAAAATCATTGCCCTTAAAAGGAACCACCGGATTGTTTATTCTTCAGCCCAGGCTGCCGAAAACGAGGATAAAATTGAAATCGACTTCAGGGAAAATGATATATTGGTTTTGGTCGGCGAAATTAAAGACATCCGACGGTTCCTTCACGAGTAGTGAACTAATAAATCTCAAGATTGTGGATTACCGGACAGGCTTTTGAACCGCTGATTACCAAGCGGACTTTCTGAGCCTCAACCGGATCGATACGAAGAATGCGTTTGTAGCCAATGGTGGTTCCTTTTGCTACTTCCAGCCATTTGCCGTCTTTTTCAATTTCTACTGAAAAGCTTTTGACACGCTGTCCCAGTTTTATATATTCCTGAACCAGCACATAACTTACTAATTTGCTTTCGCCCAGATCAATTTCCAAAGTTCCGGTTTGCTCCTGATCGTTGGTTGCCCAATAGGTTTCCTTGTTTCCGTCGGTCACCATTAAGGCTTCGTAAACCGGCGAATTTCCGCGAACAGTTGAGGCTTTTGCAGGTTTGTTCAACGCAATGTTGATAGCGAAACGTTCGTCGATCAGTTTTTTCCAGCCAAGCAGCGATGCCACATCTATTTCATTTACCAGTCCGCGACGATCGGGAGGAATATTCAGGATAAGGTTTGAACCGCGACCTACCGAACTCAGATAAATATCGAAAAGTTGTTCCGGAGTTTTAACCAACGAATCTTCTTTTTCATGGTAAAACCAACCCGGACGAATCGAAACATCCACTTCAGCAGGAATCCAGCTGATGCCGTTTTCCTCACCTGTGTTTAATAATTTCTCGATGCCGCCTTTTCCTGCATACAAAGTATCGGCTGTAATGGTGTTCCAGTTGGTTTCGTTCACAAATCCGCGTTCGTTGCCGCACCAGCGAATATCAGGACCGGCATCGCTGAAGAAAATTACATTGGGTTCCATTCCTCGAATCAACTCCAAAGTTGTTGGCCAGTCATAATAAGTTTTGCCATCAATTTTTCGCTTTTCGTTTGCACCACCGTAATAACCGTCGCCACCATTGGCGCCATCAAACCACATTTCGAAAACCGGAGCATGTGCAGTAAAAAGTTCTTTTAGCTGATTCCGGTAATATTCCACGTACGGTGGAGAGCCGTAATCAGCGTGGTTGCGGTCCCATGGCGAAAGGTAAACACCGAATTTCAGTCCATCAGCGCGACTGGCTTTTTCAACTTCGTCAACCACATTTCCTTTCCCGTCTTTGTATGGGCTGTTCTTTACAGAGTGTTCGGTGAATTCGCTTGGCCACAAACAAAATCCGTCGTGGTGTTTGCAGGTTAAAACCAGTCCTGTCAAACCGGCGGCTTTAAAGGTTTTGGTCCATTGTGTCACATCCATTGCGGTTGGATTAAAAACCGAAGGGCTTTCGTCGCCAAATCCCCATTCTTTGTCAGTAAAAGTATTGGTGGTAAAATGTACAAATGCGTATTGCTCCATTTCGTGCCAGGCGAGCTGACGTTCGGTTGGTACAGGCAGAACCGGTTCGGGAGGTGAAACAACTTTCTGGCAGGCAGTTAAAAGGAAATAAATACTCAGGAAAATCAGGCTAAGTTTTTTCATAGCTGGTTGGTTTAGGTATTATTTGAAAATAAAGGAACAAAAAAAAATCTTCAATGATTTAGCATTGAAGATTCTTTTTTATCGCATTCCAGAATTTATTCTGAAAGAATATTTCTTAGTTGGCAGTATCAGCAGGAGCCGTTGTAGGTGCAGGAGCAGGAAAACTTGGAAGTTGATTTGGGTCAACTGCGTTTTCAATCTGATTCTTAATCACCGACTGGCCACCAACCTGAGTATCTCTTGGAATAAACGCAACGCCTATAATAGACAAGAACAACAAAGCTCCGGCTAAGGCCCAGGTTGCTTTTTCAAGAAAGTCGGTTGTTTTGCGAACGCCCATAATCTGATTTGAAGCCTGAAAATTACTTGCCAATCCACCTCCTTTTGAGTTCTGTACCAATACAATTAAAATTAGTAAAATGCAGGTAATGAATAATAAAACTGTGATCAGTGTGTACATGTTAAATGGATTAATTGTTCATTAAAATTTTGATTTTTTCAATCTGACCGGCAAAGTAAGTACTTTTTTCCGGATATTTCAAAGTTAATTTCTCAAATATCTGGATGGCCTTTTTGTAATAACCCTGCTGTGCGTAAATGTTGGCCAGTGTTTCGGTTACAAATTCTTCGCTGCCATCGTCCTTTGCCGTCTTGCCTTCAGTTGGCGAACCCGATTCCTTGTCGGTTATCTGTGGCATTTTGGGTTGCGCCTGCAAGAATTTATCGATCAAACTAAATCCTTTTGCAGCTTTTTTGGGAGTTTCCTGAACTGTTTCTTCCGGACTTTCTGCTGGCTTTTCATTCGCATCCAGCTTGTATTCACCGGGAAATATCAGGTTGAAAACCGGATCCTTGTTTTCTGATGGTTCATTGCTGGTATCCGATTCAGTTTCGGGTTCCGTTTTATTCAGGAAAAGATATAATTTCCGGCGATCCTGAATACGAATTGCTCCGCTGATCAATTCCTGTTCAAATGAAGGTTCATTCAGATTTTTCAGGTTTTTCAGGTAAAGCATCCAGCCGGCTTCAAATGCAGGATACCGTTCCGTGAGTTCTTTCAGGAGCGGAAGTGATTCCCGGTTCAGCAGTCCGGGAGCCTCCATGAATTTGTATAGTTGGTCGGCTGTCATTTGTTTACCAGTTGGCTATCGAAGCGTTGAAAATATCGTCGGTCAGTTTTTTGATGATTTCAGGAACAAGGCCGTCTTCTATTGCACTGAGCGACTGATTGCTGTCGAAATCTTCGTAAGCGGTAAACGATTTGTCCCAATCCTGTTCGTGGTCCTTGTTGTTTACGAATTTAACCTTGATGGTGATGGTAAGGCGGTTTTGTGCTGCAAGGTCGCCTTCACCAATATTCATCGGCTTCACATCGTAATCAGTTATTTGTCCTGAAAACTCAAGATCGCCGCTTTCCGAAATCTGGTTGAGCGATGTTTGTTTGATCAGTTTTTCCTGTAAGCCATCGGTAAATTGTTGACTTAAATTTGGGTTTACCAATCGTGCCCGGTTGGGAAAATAGTAAACCGAAAATGTTTTCACATTTGGTGCAATGGAGGCACCGGTAAACGAATAGCTAACTTTACAGGCTGTAAATATAGCTGTTGAGAGAACCGCTGTAAGTAATATGAGTGTGTAAATTCGTATTTTCATAATTATTGAATGTTGTATTCTTTTATTTTCCGGTAAAGTGTCCGCTCCGAAATGCCAAGTTCACTGGCGGCATGTTTCCGTTTTCCTTTGTGCTTTTCAAGCGCCTTGCGAATCATTTCAACCTCTTTGTCTTCGAGCGACAATGATTCTTCAACGAATTCTTCGGTATCAAAGATATTGTTGTTCTCCACCGGTTTACTGTTAGCCCTGGCGGGAGCTTGCTGATCGGGAACGTAATTTCCGTTTTCGGTTTGATAAAGTTTGCGGATTAGCTGGGCATTGTCGTCGCGGATGTCGGCAACAGTAGCCTCATTCTCCAGCATATCATGAACCAGCTTCTTCAGGTCGTTCATGTCTTTCTTCATATCGAACAGTATCTGGTACAAAATTTCACGCTCCGACGCGAAGGTTTTTTCATCCAGTCCGCGGTACAATGCAGGAAGTTTGCTTCCGGCCTGAAGCGGAATGTAATGCTGAAGCGTTTTTGCATCGATGATTCGTTCCTTTTCGATGATCGAAATCTGTTCGGTAATATTTTTTAGCTGACGTACATTTCCGGGCCAGTCGTAACTGATCAAAACCCCGACGGCTTCATTGTCGAGCCTGATGGTTGGCATCCTGTATTTTTCGGCAAAATCGGAGGCAAATTTTCTGAACAACAAATGGATATCTTCCTTGCGGTCGCGTAACGGCAAAACCTTTAGGGGCACGGTATTCAGGCGGTAGTACAAATCTTCGCGGAATTCCCCCTTTTCGATGGCATCAGTAACATTCACATTGGTAGCAGCCACCACCCGAACGTTTGTTTTGAGTGTTTTTGAAGAACCAACTTTCATGAATTCACCGGCTTCCAAAACACGCAGTAAACGCACCTGAGTAGAAAGTGGCAGTTCACCAATTTCGTCAAGGAAAATGGTTCCGCCGTCGGCTTCTTCAAAATAACCTTTGCGGTCGGCCATTGCGCCGGTAAACGAACCTTTTTCATGACCAAATAGTTCTGAATCAATTGTTCCTTCGGGTATTGCGCCACAGTTAACTGCTATGTATTTTCCGTGTTTGCGGGTCGAAAACTGATGAATGATTTGCGGAAAAGATTCTTTCCCTGTACCACTTTCACCGGTAATCAGCACCGACAAATCTGTTGGGGCCACCTGAACAGCAATTTCAATTACCCGCTGTAATCCGGGTGAGCTGCCTATAATTCCAAAACGTTGTTTTATTTCCTGAATATCCATTATAAGGCCAATATGTTTAACTTCGCAAAATTACTATTTTAACCCTTAAGTACTGATTAAAATATGAATTTTATAGGAATCATTCCGGCCCGGTTTCAGTCAACACGATTTCCGGGGAAACCACTCGCCATTCTTGGTGGAAAGCCAATTGTACAATGGGTATTTGAAAATGCACGGAAAGCGCTTGATGAAGTTTACGTGGCTACCGACGATGAACGTATCTTCAGTGCTGTGGAGGCTTTTGGCGGGAAAGCCATATTTACCTCGGCCGATCACCAAAGCGGTACCGACCGGTGCGCCGAAGCAGCCGCAGAACTCGCTAAAAAGCGGAAGGTGGATGTAGTGGTGAACATTCAGGGTGACGAGCCTTTTATTCGTCCTGAGCAGATTGAAAGCCTTAAAACATGCTTCAATACTCCTGAAACCGAAATTGCCACTTTGATAAAACCAATTTCGAATATTGCCGAAATTACCAACATCAACAGGCCAAAAGTGGTGATTAATAAAAATCAGGAAGCGATGTATTTCAGCCGTTCGCCCATCCCGTTTGTGCGCGGGCTCAATCCCGAAGAATGGCTCGCCCACCAAACGTTTTACAGTCATGTAGGAATGTATGCCTATCGTTACGATATTTTACTCGAACTTACAAAACTGCCTGTTGGCCTGCTCGAAATGGCCGAATCGCTCGAACAATTGCGCTGGCTCGAAAACGGATACCGCATAAAAACTGCACAAACCCATTTTGAAAACATCGGGATTGATACTCCTGAAGATCTGGAAGAAGCGGTAAGAATTCTGAAGCGATAATAAATTCAAAGTTGGGCTTTCAGCAATGAAAGTCCAACTTTGAATTGTTGAATGCCGCTAATTTCTGATATGGGTAATCAGGAAGCTTATTTTAAACAACGAAATAGCTGTTATCAGCGTTGTTTCCTGAATTTTCGGAAGGTCGAACTCCCAAAGGACTGAACTGAATGCTTCAATTTTGTTTATGTCCATTGCTGTGCCTGAGACAAAAGCATACAACATCAATGTGTAAAACTGTTCAATCGGATGAATCGTTTCCCGATCTGGGAAGAATGTTTCCGGTTTAAACGGATATCCCGGTATTTTTTTGTGTTTTTTTTCCGTGATTACCTGCTCGGTTGCCCACAATATTTGTATCAATGGATAATGAGGATAAATCCGCGCATATTCTTTAATCTTTTGGGGATATTTGGATGAATCGTTCATCTGAAGAAGCAGCAATTCAAGAAAATAGACTCCGGGAACTCCAATAATTTCCTTTTGGATTAATTTTAATTCTTCTTCTCCTAACTCCGGATTTTCGTTAATCAGTTGATAGGTAGATATAAACCTGTCTTTCAATTCTTCAGAAATCGGTTGATCTCCCGGCCTGATGCCGAGCAACTGATCCGGAATTTCATTTTCATCAACTTCAATATGAAGTTCTTCAAGAAATTCATCGTAGAATTTATTGTGCTGATCAACATCCACAAGATCATCAACCAATGAATTTACAAGATTGATAAAACGTTTCCCCTCGTCTTCATCCATGTTATCAATTTCTGGAGACATGGCAAGAAACAATTCCCGTTTTTCCTCGAAAGCTATTTCAGAAAACTCATTTACGTCATCTTCGTCATCATCAAACTCATCATCGTCATCGTCAAATTCCTGATCATTGTCGAAATCATCATCATCATCATCCCAATCCTCGGAAACATCAACAAAGTCATATTTTCCGGGACCCGCATTTTTTTCGAGCTGCGCAATTATTTTGCGGGCCTTTGCATCATCTTCAAATGGGCCACGCATATAAAGAGGTTTCCCGTCATTACCGCACTCAATTTCAATCAGCTCAATATCTTCAGTGTCTTCTTCGAGCATATATTTTGTGACCGATTCATAATCTTTGTGTGGCTTAAACCCGAACTCTTCAGCAAACTCAACTCCGGCATAAACAATGTTATGGGCCAAAGTATAGTCAACTTCGGTCATCTCCATTTCGCCATTTACCCTTTCTTTAAATTCTTCGTACTTGTGAACAGGTACATTGAACAAATACATTGAATCTTTCACACCCAGGCAAAACAGGTCAACCAGATAACTGCAGACAGTGATGTTGCCATTGGTATGGTTTCGGGCAACCGTTACAGTTGTCATTTTTGTTTCTTCCCAGTCTGATCTGACCAAACACTCATAAATTGGCAGTGTCCTGGCTTTTTTGCGGATATAATTTTCGGGACTAAGCATCTGAATGACTTTCCCTTTATTGTTATTGCCCATGTTCTTTTGATTTGTTTCCCTCTATGCTTATTCGAAAATATTATTCAGCAAACCACCGCTTGATTCCTTGCGGCTGTTGGGTCCAAATGAACTAAGTTGTGCCACCAATTTGCGGATAGGCATCGACTGTAACCAAACTTTTCCGGTTCCGCGCAAAGTTGCAAGGAACAAACCTTCGCCGCCAAAAACCATGGAACGTAAACCTCCGGCCTGTTGGATGTCGAAATCAATGGATTCTTCAAAAGCCACAACGCAGCCGGTATCAACCCTTAACAATTCGTTGTTTAACTGACGTTCGATCACCGTTCCCCCGGCGTGGATAAATACTTTTCCATCGCCCTGCAATGTTTGGAGGATAAAACCTTCGCCCCCAAAAAATCCTGCGCCCAGTTTACGGTTAAATCGCATGGAAATTTTTGTACCAAGGGCTGCACATAAAAATGCATCCTTCTGAACGATCAGCGTTCCATGATATTGAGTAAGGCTGACCGGAATAATTGTTCCGGGATATGGAGCCGAAAAAGCTACATGTTTTTTGCCCCATCCCTGATTGGTAAAATGGGTAATGAACAACGACTCGCCGGTAATCAGGCGCGAACCTGCCGAAAGTACTTTGTCAAAAAATCCGGCACGGGGGTTCGACCCATCGCCCATTTTTGACTCGAAGCTTATTCCGTCTTCCATATAAAGCATTGCGCCGGCCTCGGCGATCACTGTTTCTCCTGAGTCGAGTTCAATTTCCACCAACTGAACATCGTGACCCATAATTTTGTAATCAATTTCGTGTGATTGCATGAAATGAATTTTTATTAATCCGAACTTGGTTAAATGTGTCGGACAAAGTTATGGATTGTTACAGAAATACACATCAATAAAATCATCTTTCAATCAAAAAATCGATCAAACATCACCGTAACTTATTCTTTTACAGCTCAACACCACAATTAATCCTGAATGCAGGCTGGTTGTCGGATTAATGACTAAATTTGCTGCCATAACACAAAGGCCACCGAACGATTTTAAGAAAACGCGGTCTTTCCAAATAAATAAAATGTCATTTGAAAATTTAGATTTAATTGAGCCCATCCTGAGGGCTTTAAAAACAGAAGGTTACACAAAACCAACCCCAATTCAGGAACAAGCAATACCCATTATACTTCAGCGAAAAGATTTACTTGGTTGTGCACAGACAGGAACCGGAAAAACTGCAGCTTTTGCCATTCCGATCATCCAGATACTTTACGATACGCACATTCCGGCTATAGGGAAACGTAAAATTAAGTGCCTGATAGTAACCCCTACCCGCGAGCTGGCCATACAGATTGGCGAAAGTTTTGGAGCTTACGGACGATATGCCGGACTGAAACATGCTGTAATTTATGGTGGTGTTGGCGAACGGCCACAAACCGACGCTTTGCGCCAGGGAATCGACATTCTGATTGCCACTCCGGGCCGTTTGCTTGATTTGATGAATCAGGGATATATCGACCTGCGAAACATAGAATTATTTGTGCTCGACGAAGCCGACCGGATGCTCGACATGGGTTTTATACATGATGTAAAACGCATCATCGCTGAATTACCCAGAGAACGTCAGTCGCTCTTTTTCTCGGCTACCATGCCAACCGACATCGTAAAACTTTCGGCTACGATCCTGAAAAATCCGGTAAAAGTTGAGGTTACTCCCGAAGTAACCACTGCGGAAAAGGTTGAGCAACAAATGTACATGGTGAATTATGCCGACAAACGCAGTTTGCTGCTTCATCTCCTGAGAAATCAGGAAATAATCTCTGCATTGGTTTTCACCAGAACAAAACATGGCGCCGACAAAGTCGTTCAGTTCCTTCAGAAAAACGGACATCAGGCACAGGCCATTCATGGTAACAAATCGCAAAACGCCCGTCAGAAAGCACTTTCAGACTTTAAAGGCGGAAAAATACGTGTATTGGTTGCGACTGATATTGCTGCCCGCGGAATTGACGTGGACGATTTGTCGCATGTAATCAATTACGAAATCCCAAATATTCCGGAAACGTATATCCACCGTATCGGGAGAACTGGCCGTGCAGGACAAAGCGGTATCGCACTTTCATTTTGCGATAACACCGAAATCATGTTTTTGCGCGACATTCAGCGGTTAATTTCACAAAACATTCCGGTGGTAACTGATCATCCGTATGCAATGACCGATTTTACTCCTGAAAAAGCTCCTGCAAAAACGGCAAGGAAACCCATCAGGCGGGAACACAACGGACAGGCAGTGAGGGAAACCTCCGGCAACCGCGAACCAAGACCAAGCAATCATCCATCATCGCAGCCCGAACCGAAACCCAAAAGAAGTTTCTGGAGCAGACGGCCATAAACAAAAAATTATTGATTCTTATCAAATAAAGATTCGAAAGCCTCACCAAAAGTGGGGTTTTCTTAGTTTAAGAACTGAAATTTCCAGTAAAGCAAAATACTTTGTATCTTGCAAAAAAATAAATCAAGCAAACTGATAATACGTATATACAACAACTTAAAGAGAAATTGAAAGAGCTAAATCCATACCGGGTATTTCTTTTTGGGTCTTATGCATATGGCACCCCGCACATTGACAGTGACATTGATTTACTAGTGGTTACGAACGATGAATTTATACCACAAACGTTTCAGGAAAAAACGAATTTATACATTTCTGTAAGCGAACACATTTTAAATATTTCGAAGCAAGTACCTGTTGATCTGATAGTTTACACCCTGCCAATGTATAAACAGTTCGTTGAAACAGGCAGTTCATTCTCCAAAGAAATTTTAAGCAAAGGAATAGTTATTTATGAAAACAAGCACCCAGCAATGGCTTGATTTTGCAAAAGCCGACTTGATCAACTGTGAACGAATTCTTGAAGATTGGAATGATTGCTTCTGGCAAGCCTACCCGGAAAGATGCGCTGGCATTATACGAGAGTGCAAAAAACATTTTTGAAACAATAACAGAACTAATCGACTAATATATACCTCATTTTTCTCTACGTCCTCAGTTACACATTAACGTTGGCCGCAAGGGTTGTATTTTTATCAGTACTTCCCAAATGATGAACTTTTAATGGAAAACATTGTCCTATTCAAATCAATCAATTAAATTTTCGGGGTATGGAATTGTTTAACGAAAACAGCAAACTCGCATCAGTCATTCTGAAAGATCATTCATTGTTGCCGGTAATCAACCGACTTGGCATTCAACTTGGTTTTGGCGACAAAACCATCAGGGATATTTGTGCGGAAAAGGGAATTGACCTCAATTTTTTCGTTGAAACAATCAATGTATTTCATTACGAAGCCTATTTTCCTGAAAAACGACTGCTCGACTTTCCCGTTTCTATGGTAATTGATTACCTCATCAAAACACACCGGTATTACATTGATTACCTGATTCCGGAAAACGACCGGTTGATTGAACTTTTTCTGTTGGCGAGCCCTGATGAAAGCACCGACAATGGTCTGGTTCGGAAGTTTTATGCCAAATTCAAGGAGAAATTCGTGATTCATATCAATTTCGAGGAACGCGAGATGTTTCCATATATTCTTGAATTAAATGCAGTCATTACAAATCCGGAAATCAGGAATCAGTTTACAAAAAAATACCCGGATTTTTCAATCACCAGTTTCGAGAAAGAACATTCGCAGATGGACGACAAGATGGATGACCTTAAAAATATCATAATCAAATATTTACCGCCAAACTACGACCAAAATCGAGGAAATTCATTTCTGGCAAACTTATTTATGTTCGAAAAAGACTTGAAAAACCATTCGCGCATCGAAGATCACATTTTAATTCCCAAGGTAAAACAGCTCGAAAAGTTACTGGAAAGCCATGAATAGCAACCCGAACAGATCCATCGTGGTGATCAGTACTTCTGACATTGTTTTGGCAGGACTTACCGAAATACTGAAAGGCAGCCTTGCGGGCGAAGTAATTGCACTTCACCGTGGCGACGAGATCATTGATTATCAGCAGTTAAACGGAAGTATTCTGGTAATAGGCACTGCCCACGAATTTGAAAAAAGTGGCACATTTATCCGGCAAATCCTTTCTTCAGCAAGCACAGTTCAGTTTCTAACATTCCATCTCGAAGCAAATTCAGCACATTCTAACCAATCTATAAATCTATACGATGCCCCTGCTTTAATTTGCTACAAGGTGAATGAAATTCTGAATTCCTTCCTTGCAAACAATATAAAAGAAACCGACACCGAACTCACCAAACGCGAAATAGAAGTTCTGCAGCTCATCACAAAAGGCTATTCAAACAAGGAAATCGCCGATCATTTGTCCGTAAGCACCCACACAGTGATCTCTCACCGCAAAAATATCTCGGAAAAAACAGGTATCAAATCCGCATCGGGAATGACCATGTATGCCATCCTGAAAAAGATTATTGATGTTGGCGATATTAATCAGGATGAACTGATCTAAACTGAACGTTGGAATACTTGCCGGTTTTCTATACTTTTGCCTACCCAATTTTTATTCAGTACAAAAATCATCTGCCTACAGAAACTGGGTTAAACCCATAAGTTTAAATCGCCATCAAGACCAATGAAGCAAACTTTGAATTTGAAACAAGAGCATCCTATGAAACGTGTTGTGATAGGTCTTTCAGGAGGTGTTGATTCGAGTGTTGCAGCCTATTTACTTAAACAACAAGGTTATGACGTGGTTGCTTTGTTCATGGTGAACTGGCACGACCGAACCGGAACCATTACATCCCGCTGTACCTGGGAAGACGATGCCATGATTGCCGAAATGGTGGCAAAAAAACTCGAAATTCCATTCCACATTGTTGA
Source organism: Bacteroidota bacterium (assembly GCA_030698405.1). Lineage (GTDB taxonomy): Bacteria > Bacteroidota > Bacteroidia > Bacteroidales > Prolixibacteraceae > Aquipluma. The sequence continues at coordinate 21,945 of JAUYMU010000005.1, read as the reverse complement.
CCTGAGTGTGGATTACAAAAAACGCGTGGTTGATTACATGTTTGCAGAATACAGCAAGGGACGAACTCCAAATCCTGATGTACTTTGCAACCGCGAAATCAAATTCGATATTTTTCTGGACGAATGTCTGAAATACAATGCCGACTTTGTGGCAACCGGACATTATTGCCGAAAAGCGGAATTTGAAAAAGATGGTCAGACCATTCATCAATTGCTCGCCGGAAAAGACGACAACAAAGATCAGAGCTATTTCCTGTGCCAGTTAAATCAATATCAATTGTCGAAAGCCATGTTTCCTATTGGTCATCTGGAGAAACCTGAAGTGCGGGAAATTGCCCGTCATGCCAATCTCCCTTCCGCAGAGCGCAAAGATTCACAAGGCATTTGCTTTGTAGGGAAAGTCGATTTACCAACCTTCCTTCAGCAACAACTGGAACCAAAAACCGGCAACGTGATTGAAATTCCGGCTGAATTTATCGCCAAGAAAAAGAATGTTGAAAAATCCGAAGAGAACTTCCGCAAGCTTTGTTCCGCATTTCCATACAAACCATGGAACGGTGAAGTCATCGGCGAGCACCGCGGCGCTCATTATTACACCGTTGGACAACGGAAAGGACTAAATATTGGCGGTCATCACAATCCGCTTTTTGTTCTGGGAACCGACGTAAACCGGAATATTTTATATGTCGGCGAAGGAACCGAACATCCGGGATTGTACCGTCCGGGTCTTTTTATTCCGAACGAAGAAATTCACTGGATACGAACTGATTTGATAATGAATTCAGGAGAAAACCGGAGATACGATCTTCGCATCCGATACCGACAACCACTCGAAAAAGCAACCATTTTCCAGCGCGAAGAAGGCATGTACATCATCTTTGATGAGGAACAGCGCGGTATTACTTCCGGCCAGTTTGCCGCATGGTACGATGGCGATGAATTGATCGGCTCGGGTGTAATTGCTTAAAAGAAATTAATCAGTTACGATTTGAGTGTAATTAAGCATCAGATGGTAAATTGCAAATTCGTTTTTGATACCGAAATTTTTTAGATGCTTTGAACAATAACTTCCATCGAACATTTCATGAAATTGTTTGTGCTTCAAAGGTTGAATTGTCTTGATAGACTCATGCATTCCCAACTTATTATTGATCTTTTCTTTAGTAACATTATGAGGATATTGAGATTTCTCTATGAAAGCGATTTGACCTTCGTAGGGTAATCGGGGTTGAGAATGAATTCGTTCTGTAAACTTTTTGATATCACCAACATATTCATCTATGGAACTTGATTTTCTAATCCTTTTACATTCTATCGCAAAATAGGGTTGAGGATTAGAACTAAGTTCTTTGTCTATCTGAAGATTTGTGACATAAATATCAATTAAATCCGGTTGATGTATGTGAGTGAAACAGTTAATGTAATTTTCAGATGATTGTTTTGTGAAAATTATTTGATTCAGAAGTGTATGAGAGAAATATTCTTTCCTTCTTTTTCTAAGATAGTCGTCTACAAATCTGTCTGATAAAAGATCTTCAAACTTGTAAGTTGTTGTCTCCTTAAAATCCGATTTTGAAAATTGAGGTTTTTCTTCAAGCATATATAAGTAACAATCAATCACATATCGCATAATCTGATCAACCGTGGTTTTAATAATTCCGCCAGTTGGATTCTTATGGATTCTTTGTTTGTTAAACTGGCGTGGACTAGATTGCATCAGGATTTTCTTTTAGATACTCCAATTCGTCGGCTTCAATCATCTGTTTAATCTCAGCGACATCGTACCATGCCATAGCCCTGTGCCAACATTTGTATTCATTAGGTTTTATAATATAGAATGAATTCTCTTCAAATCCTTTGACATCTTTTTGGATAAAAATATCTTTTGAGAGTTGAGGCATAGATGCTGTCTGGGAAATCTTTTTCAGGATTGTCCACTCATCTTTTCCCTTTGTTTTGTTATCAATCTTATCAATGGGCTTTTCGGTTGAAAACACAAAATTCAACGCAACAAAATGATCGAGGTTATAAACCTCAACACTTATGTGCTCATTGGGATAAATGGATTCAAGCTCAGAAAAAAAGACATCGGCATAAGCATCAACTATACCATCATTCTTTCTCACAGGTTTTATGACTTTGTTAATTTTGCTTTCCTGAAACTGGTATCTTGATACATTTAACACGTAATCAATTAAATCTTTTTCGTAGCCATTGACTTGGTATGTTTGAAAAATTATTTCATTGATTACTTTTTTGGCTTCTTCATTAATTGGAGGATTTCCCCTTGTAAATTCTTGGGAATAATGTATTCTAATTGGTTCTAAAAATTCATTTACAAGAGTAATAAATGCATCTCTTCGATTGGATTCTAAAAATGGAAAGGATAGATACTCCTCATCTAGTCTAATTTGGGGTCTGGTAGAAACGCCCCATGCACAAGAAGTTGAAAAGATATAGTAAGTGTATAAATCCGAAATAAGATGTCCATAAAGTTCGGTAATCACAATAGAATCTTCCGAAGAAATCCCAAACACTCCTTTGCGGAAAACGTAGTTCTTAGAGAATGAAATAACTAATTCAGATTCCTCTTTTGCTTGTTCTTTGATTAATATTTGGGTACCGTCATATAAATGATCATGCTTTCCACTTTTTATAAATGATTCCTTTTTTGTTATTGTCTTTGGGTTGTTTTTATGGGTATAATATTCCTTTATATCTTCATTCTCAAGAATATGCTTGTCAATTATTGGCTGGAAAGATTTATAATCAGTAATATTCCCTTTTAGAATACCCGTACCTTTGAATATCTTTTTTCCATCAATCAGATCAATTATTTTTGTTTTAGACTCTTCTATTTTTCTCAAGAGCCTATAATCCAAAGCATTCCCGTAAAGGGCAACTTTAAACATCCATTCATTGTCGATAAAGTGACTTTGCAATATTCGTTTGCGGTCAAATTTTTCGATAACAAGTGCCTTGTAATGTTTAGTGAAGAAATTTGACTTGACCGATGTATGTTCAATTACACTTTCTCTAAAATTTCCATCTGTCTTTTTGAAGGTGATAATTAAAGCCGGATTACTGATTCGCTTTGTCTTCCTCTTCCCAGTTTTTTCATCAATTTCAACCTTTTTCCCATCAAAAATGTACCGCCGAACAGGTGAGAGATCGAGGATACTTGATATGTTGGTTGTAGTAAGAAATTCGTTCTTAAATGTTTTTGAAGTTGGCAAGATGTTATAAAAAACTGGGCTGGTTACAATGAGCGAACAAACAGTATTTTCTTTCATGAAATCGCGTGCCCGAAGCAGGAAGTTTTGCGCAATTTCGATTTTGCCTATAATTTCTTCTTTATAAATCTTCTGTTTGTTTACCCAAGCCAAATGTTTTGGCGATTTATCTTTTTTCCACGGAGGATTTCCCAAAATGAATTCGAATGGGATCTGTTTGATCTGAGAATTTAATATTTGCTTCTCTTCTATCTCAAAAAAATCTGCTTGTTGAAAGTTTAAATCCCGGAAATGGAACTGATCCATAATTGTTCCAGGGTCTTCATAATCCAGGATGGCAATGTAAACCGAAAAACAAGCTACTTTAATAGCAGATGGATTGACATCAATTCCCCAAAGATTTTTCGTGGCAATTTCAGACAAACGCTTCTTTGAAAGATTCTTTCCCGATAATTCTATTTCTCGGTCAACCATTCGGCGGAAGGCTTGAACCAAGAAAATCCCTGATCCCATTGACGCGTCAAAAACCATACACTCTGATTTGTTCTGGTTTTCTACTCGGTCGAAGAACTTATCAAGCGTATTGGTTAAAATGTGTTCGACAATAAATAGCGGTGTATAAAAAGCAGAATCGGCATTTTTTGTTTCCGGGTCGATTAAGCTTTCATAGATACCGCTAATCATCTCTACCGGAATGATATTGAAATCAAAAATACTGAAATAGAATTCTTTGAAATCGTCAAACAATGTTGGCCGATCGAACCCTTCTTTTTCACTAAAGACAAACGAAAGGTATTCTGCCTGATCGATTGACAATACAATATCATCTTTAAATAGAACACCGTTAAATATGTAGTTCAAATCGCTGAAGAAATGTGTTAGCTTTTCATGATTCTTAATAAGATCACTAAAACTAATCCGTCGCTCAACGATTGTTTTTCCGCTTATGAATTCCGGATTGATTTCTACGTTTCGGTCAATCAAATATCTGATAAAGATCAAACGTAAGATGATAATATTGGCAGCATCATCGTTGATTGCATTTGATTTCTTCAAATACTCTCTGACCGTCTTTATGTTATCGAAAAGCTTTTGATGAACCCGTTTTGCACGATCATTTTGCTTTTTCTTTTTATAGTTTTCCTGCAACCACTTCCAAGTTGCCCCACTTTGAAGGTTCCAGAATGAAAAGATTTTCCTGCGTTCTCCGTCTTTTAAATGAATCTCTTGTAACCCTTGAGCCTTTAATGATTTCTCGTAAGCAAAAGCATTGTAAATTTTGACATCACTCCCTTTCAAAACGAAAGCCAATGGTGCTTGGTCGAACGACCATACTTGCTTGTGAATGGTTTGTTCCCGTTCGGGATCAGCAATATCAGTTAAATCGAAAAAAAGGATGTAGGGATTGCCATCAAAAACATAAATGGCTGTTGGCTTAATTTTTTCAAGTTTCTTTCTTGTCTCAGCAGTTACCAACGACTTCCAATTTTCTTCATCAAGGAAGAAAACGGCCTCATTTCTGAGTAAATCCAATTCATTTAGGAGATTTTGTAAATCGTTTCGCATTGCCAAATAATATTTCAATTCTGGTGGGAATTGAAACAAAATTAAGAAATTTAAGCACGAAAATTTAAGATCCAATTAATAAACTTATAAAATACTGTTCGTCATCGTTTTATAAGTTTACAAGCTCACTTCTTGCCAATCGAAACCAAACTCCTATCTTTATCGACTTAAATTATTCACAAATGATCAGATCAATGACAGGATTTGGGAAAACCGAATTCGAAGTAGGAAACAAAAAAATTACCCTCGAAATTAAGTCGCTTAACAGCAAACAACTAGATATCAATACCCGGATTCCGGCGATGTACCGCGAAAAAGACATTGAAATCCGCCGCCTGATGTCCGAAATGCTCACCCGCGGAAAAGTTGATTTTGCGCTTTATCTCGACAATCTGGGAGCTGAAAGCACTTCCAGAATCAATGCTGCAATTGTCAAGGATTATTACCGTCAGCTCAGCGATGTTTATCAGGAATTGGGGCTCGAAGTGAATGGAAACATCATGGAGAGCATTTTGCGCTTACCCGAAACCATAAAAATGGTGTACGATGAACTCGACGAATCGGAATGGCTGGTAGTTCGTGAAAACCTAGTCAAAACGCTGGAAGAACTCAATAAATTCCGCGATCAGGAAGGGCTGGCGCTTAAAACCGACATTGTAGCCAATATCGCCAACATTCTGGATCTGCTGAAACAGGTTGAACCTTTCGAAAATCAGCGGATGGAAAATGTAAAGACCAAAATAAAAGACAGTTTGGATGCATTGCAACTGAATGGCAATGTTGACAAAAACCGCTTTGAACAGGAGTTGATTTACTACATGGAAAAACTCGACATCAACGAAGAAAAAGTGCGCCTGACCAACCATTGCAGCTATTTTACCGAAACCATGATGGATGAATCAGAACCTTCAGGAAGAAAACTGGGTTTTATCGCTCAGGAAATAGGCCGCGAAATCAACACATTAGGTTCAAAAGCCAACGAAAGCAACCTTCAGCGCATTGTGGTACAAATGAAAGACAACCTGGAAAAAATCAAGGAACAGGTTTTGAATGTGCTTTAATGCAAAATATCCAATGTCGAATTTCCAATAACCAATTTCGAAATAAGAAACAAAAAATAAGGAATAAGAAACAATCTCAAATTCAGGCAATGTCGATTAGCGAGCCGCTGGCTGAGCTTGTCGAAGCCGAAACTCTTTTATGCAGGGAAAACTAATCATATTTTCAGCGCCATCAGGAGCAGGTAAAACAACCATTGTTCGCCATTTGCTCAACAAGGATTTAAACCTTGAATTCTCTATATCGGCCACCAGTCGCGGGATGCGGCATACCGAAACTGACGGGAAAGATTACTATTTTCTCACTCCGGAAGAATTCAGGAATAAAATTGCGAACAATGAATTTCTGGAATGGGAAGAAGTTTATGCCGGAACTTATTACGGAACGCTAAAATCAGAAGTTGAACGAATCCGAAACAACGGAAAAAATGTCGTTTTCGATGTGGATGTGGTTGGCGGTTGCAACATTAAAAAGTATTACGGCAACGAAGCTTTGGCCGTGTTTATTCAGCCGCCTTCGGTGGAAGAATTGCGCAACCGGTTGGTTTCAAGATCGACTGATTCTTTGGAAGTGATTGAAAAACGGATTGCAAAAGCCGGGTATGAATTGACTTTTGCCAGCCAGTTCGACTGCATCATCGTCAACGAACATTTGGAAATAGCTTTTGCAGAAGCTGAAAAGTGCATCCGCGAATTTCTTGCCAGTTGCAAGCCGCAAGCCGCCAGAAGCTGATATTCAATGCAAACCTGTTATTAGAAACCAAAATCATGATAAAAACCGGACTCTACTTTGGATCATTCAACCCGATACATGTCGGACACATGGCCATTGCCAACTTTATGGTCGAATACACCGAAATCGACCAGCTGTGGTTTGTGGTGAGTCCGCAAAATCCGTTGAAAAAGAAAAAAACACTGTTGGACGATTATCAGCGATTAGAGCTGGTAAACCGTGCAATCGGTGATGATCTTCGTTTTCGCGCCTCGAAGGTGGAATTCAATTTGCCCAAACCTTCGTACACGATCGACACGCTTGCATATATGAGCGAAAAATATCCGACACACCAGTTTTTTATCCTGATGGGAACCGACAATCTGGAGAACATTCACAAATGGAAAAATGCGGACGTTCTGCTTGAAAATTATGACATCATTGTATATCCGCGTCATGGTTTTAATCCTGAAAGTGCAAAAAAATATCCGCGCGTTCAGATTGCCAATGCCCCGCTCATGGAAATATCTTCGACCTTCATCCGAAACTCCATTAAAGAAGGCAAAGATGTCCGCCATTTTATTCCTTATCGTACCTGGGATTATATGCAACAAATGAACTTTTACAAAAAGTAAATTTAAAATTATTCTTATGACACAAAATTCAAAAAATATTCTTTTGGTTTCAGGCTCAGAGCAAAACGTTGGCAAAACAAGTTTCATTCGCCGGGTGATTGCACACAATGCCAGTCACAAATTGGTCGCTATAAAAATTTCCCCCCACTTTCATGAACCGACCAGCGGATTGATTCCCCTCCACGTTACTGAAAATTACCGCGTATTTCAGGAAACCGATGCTTCGTTACCAAAAGACAGTTCACTGTTTCTTCAGGCCGGAGCCGAAAAGGTTTTCTATATTCAAACCACTGATGCTTTCCTGAAAGAAGCTTTTTTACTGGTTTCAGAACAATTTGATCCTGAACAGGCAGTAATTGTTGAGTCAGCAGCCTTACGGAAAAAATTCGAACCTGCTTTTTTTATTTTTATTCAGAAAAAATTCGAAACGATCAAAACTGCTGCACTCAAAATGCAGGAAATGGCTGATGTTGTTGTTTTTTCCGACAGTGGACAATTCAGTTTGGATCCCACAGCCATAACTTTTGACCAGACCTGGAAAACGAAACAAGATGATTACTCTTGAACAAGCCATTGAAATTGCATTTTCAAAAGCGATTCTGCTAGAGACTGAAAATGTTGATTTTATGCAATCGGCAGATCGCATACTCGTTAAGGATGTATTCGCCGATGCCGATATGCCGCCTTTCAACAAATCGGCCATGGACGGTTATGCCTGTCGCCGTGCAGATTTGGGAACAGAGCTTTCCGTTCTCGAAATTATTCCGGCAGGAAAAACACCAACCGAAACAATTGGTCCAGATCAATGCAGCAAAATAATGACCGGGGCGCAGGTTCCTGAAGGCGCCGACACTGTTTTTATGGTTGAATATTCTGAAGAAGTTTCCGCAGGAAAAATTCTTTTTACCGGAACAAAAACCAATTCAAATATTTGCCTGAAAGGCGAAGACCTCAAAGAAGGTGATCTGGTTTTAAGTTCAGGAACTCAGCTAAAACCTCAGCACATTGCCATGCTGGCTTCGGTCGGATGCGTTTCTCCGCTTGTTTATAAAAATCCTTTGGTGGGAATTATTTCAACAGGCTCGGAACTGGTCAATCCTGAAGAAAATCCAAAAACATCTCAGATACGCAATTCAAACGGGCCTCAGCTTTTTGCGCAGGCAAAAACAAGTGGGTTCCCGGTAAATTACTACGGAATTGTGTCCGACGATGAACAACTCACCAAACAAATCATTCAGAAATCGGTTAACGAAAGCAATGTGACCATCCTTTCAGGAGGAGTTTCGGTAGGCGATTTCGATTTTGTACCCAAAATTATTCTGGAGCTGGGCTTCGAAATTCATTTCAGCAAAATCAGCATCAAACCCGGACAGCACACCACTTTTGCTTCAAAAGGGAACAAATACATCATCGGACTTCCCGGAAACCCTGTTTCGTCGTTCATTCAATTCGAAGTTTTCGCAAAGCCATTTCTCCGGAAGTTGATGAATTATAAACAGACTGAAATTCGGTTGCCAATGGCCATGAGCCGGGATTTCAGCAGAAAAAGAACTGACAGAGAAGAATGTTTACCGGTTCAGATAAACGATCAAAATGAAGTGCAAATGATTGCCTATCATGGTTCAGCGCATATTCACGCCTATCACCAGGCATTCGGGTACATTTCAATTCCAGCCGAAAAAACTGAAATCAAAAAAGGAGAAATTGTAGATGTTCGACCACTTTAACCGACAAATCAACTATTTGCGCATTTCGGTTACCGACCGCTGCAACCTTCGCTGCACTTATTGTATGCCGGAAGAAGGCATTCAACTGCTTAATCGCGCCGATATTTTAAGCTTCGAGGAAATCACTGATTTTACCCGAATGGCAGTTGAGAACGGAATTACCAAAGTTCGGCTGACTGGCGGTGAACCATTGGTTCGAAAAGATATCGTCAAACTGGTTGCAATGCTCGCCGCAATTGACGGACTCGAAGATTTGTCGATGACCACCAATGGAATTTTACTTTCGGAACATGCCGTTGATCTAAAAAAAGCAGGGCTGAACCGGATCAACATCAGCCTTGATACCGTAAATCCCGAACAATATTGCCAGATTACCCGAAACGGTGATTTGGCGAAGGTTCTGGAAGGAATAGATGCAGCGCGTAATGCCGGATTGGAACCTATCAAAATCAATTGTGTTTTGCTTGGACAACCCAACGATGAGACTGAAAAATTAAAACATTTTTGCGAAAGCCGTGGACTCAGTCTTCGTTTTATTCACCAGATGAATCTCAAAACCGGCGAATTCTCAACGGTTGAAGGCGGTGAAGGCGGAAATTGCAAAAAATGTAACCGGGTTCGACTGCTGGCCAACGGCGACATCAAACCCTGCCTGTTCAGCGATTTAAGTTACAATATCCGCAAACTGGGACATCAGGAAGCCTTGAACCTGGCTTTGGGGAACAAGCCGAAAAGCGGAACATATAATCAATCAGGAGAATTTTACAACATTGGAGGATGAAAAAACTATCACATACCGACGAAAAAGGAAAGGCAAAAATGGTTGATGTCAGCCAGAAGCCTGATCAGGAACGCGAAGCTGTAGCCACTGGTTTTATCCGGCTTCAGCCTGAAACCATAGAATTGATCCGCCAGAACCAAATGAAAAAAGGCGATGTGCTGACGGTCGCAGAAATTGCAGGAATTCAGGGAGCCAAAAGAACCGGCGAATTGATTCCGCTTTGTCACCCGCTGCAACTCTGGAAGATCGATGTAAAATGCACCCTTCAGGAAAATGGAGTTTTGGCCGAATGTACAACATTGTGTTTCGGCAAAACCGGTGTTGAAATGGAAGCGCTCACCGGTGTCAATGTGGCACTGCTCACCGTTTACGACATGTGCAAAGCAGTGGACAAAGAAATGGTGATTGAAAATATCAGGTTAATCAGCAAAACAAAACAACAACAACTATGAATATCAAAATCCTTTCGGTCAACACTTCCACAAAAAAAGGAACGGTAAAAAAACCGGTCGAATCCATTGAACTTACTGAAATTGGAGTCGTCGGTGATGCCCATTCAGGAAAATGGCACCGGCAGGTAAGTATGCTGGCAACCGAAAGTATCAACAGGTTTTCTGAAGAGGCTGGTCGCACTATCAAATACGGTGAATTTGCCGAAAACATTACTACTGAAGGACTTTTACTGCACGAATGCAAACCGTTAGACCGGTTCATGAATGAAGAAATTGAACTGGAAGTGACCCAGATCGGCAAAAAATGCCACGGCGACAACTGTTCTATTTTCCGCGAAGTAGGTAATTGTGTGATGCCAAAGGAAGGAATTTTTGCCAGAGTCATCCGAAACGGAAATTTAAAGGCCGGCGACAAGCTGAACTATCTACGGAAAGTAATAAATATCCACATCATAACCCTGAGCGACCGCGCCAGCGCCGGTGAATATGCCGACAAAAGCGGCCCGCAAATAAAACTCCTGTCCGAAACTTTTTTCGCTGGAATCAACCGCCCGACCGAATTCATCCATCATCTGATTCCGGATGATCCCGAACAACTTACACAACTGATTAAATCTGCCATCTCACAACAGGTTGACGTGGTTTTTACGACCGGAGGAACCGGGATCGGACCGCGGGATTTTGCTCCGGAAACCGTTCGCCCTTTGCTTGAAAGAGAAATCCCGGGAATCATGGAACTGATTCGGGTCAAATACGGCATGGAAAAACCAGCTGCTTTGCTTAGTCGGGGAATTGCAGGCGTTTCAGGAAAAACCTTGATTTACTGCCTGCCCGGAAGCGTAAAAGCTGTCACCGAATATTGCAAGGAGATTTTACCCACCGCCGAACATTCCATTTACATGATTGAAGGAATTGACAGCCATTAGAATCGTATCTTCTTTTCTACCTCTGAGAAAATAACCACATAGGCACAACTTGTCCCGAATGCTCGGGATAGGTCACATAGAAAAATAATCTATGAGTCCTATGTGCCTATTTGGTTTAATTCTTAAACAACAGTTCCATGGCATCATAATTGATATTCCTGCCAAGCCTAAATATTATTTTCAGGACAGTTTTATTGCTAATTTCAAGGTTAATTAGAACAGTTGGTTAACTCAAGAAGATTAACTTTATAGTTCCTAAAAACTTTGGCTAGTGGAATTCAGAATTAAAATACGCAAGATGCTAATTATGAGACAAAACTTCCTGTCAGTCCTCTTTCTGATTACAAGTCAATTGGCTTTCTCGCAAAGTTGGAATCCTTTTCCTAAAAATCAGAATAGTTATTTCAAGCAGCAGAATGAAACCTCGATAAAAGTTGAGAGTTTCTTAATGGATTCGACCAAAAGCATTGGAAACCTTCAGCTTTTGTACTTCAATGCTAAATCGGAATTGGAAGATGTATGTAATTTTAACTTAAGGCAAACAGCCAATAAAATGTACTGGGCGAAAAATTCCAATAAAATTGACAGTCTTTTAATGACAGGTGATTCTTTATTGTTTATAAGTAGTTTTGACTCAAAACTTGACACCTTTATTTTTAAGCCTTTTTGTAAATTAAATGAATCATGGGTAATTAACGGAATAACAATCAGGTGCACTGAAGTTGGGATGATGGATATTTTTGGAGAACCCGATTCTATTAAAACTTTTAAGTGCAGTGGAACAGGTTTTGACTCTGTTGAGTTTATTCTTTCAAAATCGTATGGATTTACGAAGTTTTTACCATTTAGTGCATTCCATTATTATTCTATCTTGTATTATCAACAACCACAGTATTTTGAATTGATTGGATACAGTAAAAATAGCATCTCGAAAGGATATGTCCAACCTGATTTCAATGATTATTTTCACTTAAACGCGGGCGATATTTTATATTGGTGCGATTATTCTGACCCCTGGGATATTCAACAACGTGGATATACAAAATATCACATTGATACCATCAAATACAGCTATTTGTCAAGCGACTCAGTGTTTTACCAATTTAGACAAACGAATTTTGACGAGAAGGGCGTTTTTGAATTTACCAATAATTACTCAAAATTCCATTTGCGAAAAAATGAAGGAAAAATCGTAAGCAACCAAACCAGTTGGGTCGGAACAAAATTCAGCACTGACCCAATATCAGATATATTCTTTCTAGGCTCTTTGGAACTGAAAATTGAGAACGAAGACACCATTACATTTGTTAATTATGGTTTTGATGGTTTTTCTTTAGATATATCGACATGTGATGTACGTATGGGATTTGATATGAGTTTATCTGTTGGTTTTTCAACCAGAGCGGGTCAGATATTTCAAGGATCTTATTCATGGGGTGAATATTCAAGTACACTGATCGGCTCAATCATCAATGGTGTAAAACATGGAATTACTGACATTCCAACAGGAATAAACACACTTCACGGTCCAGAATTGAAGATCTACCCAAATCCCGTCAAAAAATATCTGACAATTGATTATCAAGGAAGGAGCATCGAAAGAATTGAAATATATGATATTGTTGGTAATTTGATGCTAACTGAAAAGCTCAAAGAACAAATAGATTTGAGTGCATTAACTCCAGGAGTTTACTTTTTGAAAATACTGGATGCAAGTAAAGCTATCCGGCAGATTAAGATAATGAAACAATAACAATCTTCTTTCATGAAAACAATCTTCATCACCATCATCCTATTATTGAGCCTCACATCCATTTCTCAAAACAAATTTGTAAGCGAATGGCAGCAGATTGACTCACTTTCCAACCTTGGCCAATCACAGTCAGCGCTCGATATTGTGAATCGCATCTACGATCAAACCAAAGCCTCCAACCAGGCCGACCAGTTTGTAAAAGCATCCTTGTACCGGATGAAGCTGGAAGCCGATTTTCAGGAAGATTATTATGAGAAAGCCATTGAACGAACCGGGCTTGAAATTCAATCGGCAAAAGCTCCGGTGAAACAAATACTGCATTCAATTGTGGCGGAACTTTACTGGCGGTATTACCAAAATAATCGTTGGCAGATACATGAACGCAGCGAAACATCCAACTTTCTTCCGGGCGATCTCAAAACCTGGGATTTGAAAAAAATCGTATCTGCCTGCATGGAAAACTATGCCGCATCGCTGTCAGACAAAGATTTACTGAAAAATACCGCTTTAAGCTCCTATTCAGAAATACTGATCAAACAGGATGATTCACAGAAATTCAGGCCCACTTTATTTGATTTACTGGCACACCGGGCCATCGACTTTTATTCATCTTCAGATGCCGGACTCACAAAACCGGCAATTACTTTTCTTTTAGATAATGCCGGTTACTTTGGAACTTCCACCGAATTTTCAGCATTAAATATCACTTCTCCTGATGCATTTTCGTTTGAATTTCAGGCATTGAAACTTTATCAGGAAGTTGTGAATCTTCACCTGAATGACACTGATCCAACTGCATTGATTGATGCTGATCTGGAACGACTTTCGTTTGTTCACCAAAAAAGTACCCTTCCAGAAAAGGACAGCCTGTACCTTGCAGCTTTGTATCAGTTGGAAAATAAATACCTGAATCATCCATCATCCACCGAAGTTGCTTATCAAATAGCAGTTCAACTTAACAACGATGGAGAGCAGGAGGTGATTCCATACAAAGGTCAATCAACTTCAGTTCAGACCATTTCAGAAAAAAATAAATGGGATAAAAAAAATGCTGTTGAAATCTGTGATAAAGCTATTGCCCGTTTCCCGGATAGTTTTGGAGCAATCAACTGCCGCTCGTTGATTGAAAGTATCAAACAACCATCCTTGTCCATTACTGCCGGATATGCAACGATTATTGGAAAGCCCTCACTGGCTTTGGTGGAATTCAAAAATGTTTCTAAAGTTTACTTCCGCCTCCTGAAAATTGATCCTGAAACCGACCATGAACGTCAGGTTGAAAATTCGGAAATCAGGCTCGAAAAATATCGTAATACTAAACCAGAAACAAGCTGGGAACAAGCGCTTCCCGATGATGGAGATTACCGGAATCATTCCGCCGAAATAAAACTACCAGCCATGCCACGTGGTCACTACGTTCTTCTTGCAAGCAGCGATCCAACATTCCCGTCCAAAACGGCAATGCTAACTGCCAACAGTTTCTGGGTAAGCAACATCAGCTATATCAGCCGGAACGATAGCAAAGGCAATAACGAAATTGTGGTGTTGCACCGCGATTCTGGGTTACCACTTTCAGGCGTAAAAGTGCAGCAGTTTTACCGTGAATACAACTCCATTTCCCGGAAATATGATAATAAAGCCGGAGAAATTTATGTGAGCAACAAATCAGGAATGGTAAGTATTCCTGCCAGAAGTGACAATCGGAGGCACAATCAGTTTTATCTGGTCTTCAAATACAAGGATGATCAGTTAATTACAGAAAGTTATTTTTCATCGTATTCCTATCAGGAAAATGAACCACAGACTTTTGTTCAGACCCAGTTTTTTACCGATCGGGCTATTTATCGTCCGGGACAAACGATCTATTTCAAAGGAATTGTGCTGGAACGAAAGGGTGAAGATGTAAAGATAAAGACGAAGTACAAGACTGAAGTTACTTTCACTGATGCAAATGGACAGGCAGTTTCAAAACTAAACCTAACGACCAACGATTTTGGCTCATTCGCCGGAAGTTTCACTGCTCCTCAAGGCGCATTAACCGGAACGATGAATATTAATTGCCAATCAGGAGGCGTTTCTATACAGGTTGAAGAATACAAACGACCCAAATTTGAAGTCACATTTGAACCCGTAAAAGGATCGTACAAATTGGGCGAAATGGTCACAGCCAAAGGAAAAGCAATGGCTTACGCCGGAAGTACGGTTTCCGATGCCAAAGTGAATTACAGGGTGGTTCGGCGGGCTCATTTCCCCTACTACTGGTGGAATTGGCGCGGGATGCCAAGGTCAGCAGAAATGGAAATTACCAATGGAGAAGCAGTTACCGGAAGCGATGGATCATTTGCCGTTACCTTCAAGGCAATTCCTGATCTTTCGCTTGACCGAAAAAGCAATCCTGTATTTTCCTATACCGTTTATGCCGATGTTGCCGATATCAACGGAGAAAGTCACAGCGCCGAAACCGCTGTTTCGGTTGGATACCAGGCGCTCCTGATAAAAACGGATTTGGCAGACGACATCAACCTTGAAAAAGGCTTTCAGTTTTCGCTTTCCACAACCAATCTGAACGGCGAAAAAGAAGCCGCTTCAGGAAACATTACTATCTCCAAACTCCGGAAACCAAATCAGGTGCTGTATTCGCGCAAATGGCAGCGTCCGGATAAGTTTACAATGACAAAAAGTGAGTTCGAAAAGGAATTTCCCGGTGAAGTTTACAATGACGAAGACGATGTAAGCACCTGGGCAAAAGAAAGTACTGTATTTTCAGCCAGCTTCAGCACACCTGCCGACTCAATTTTTAAGCCTGAAAACTCAATTCAGGCTGGCATGTATGTAATTGAAATTAAGACCAAAGATGCTTTCGGAGAAGAGGTTGTGTATCAAAAATATTTCAACGCATTTCAGCCAAAATCTGCCAAAACCGAAAGTGTTTCTCCTTTTTCATTTACCCTGTTAACTCCAACTGCGGACCCAGGGCAGAATGTTCAGTTTCTCATCTCCACACCGCTTAAAAAAGCGAATATTTTCTATGAAATTGTCCTGAAAGATAAAGTTCTAAGCCGCGAAATTCTCAGCTTAAGCAATGAACAGAAGTTGATTAGTATTCCCGTAAAAGAAGAATACCGGGGCAATTTCTCCATCAATCTGGCGATGGTGAAAAACAACCGTTCTTTCATGGAAAGCACACAAATTACTGTTCCGTACACCAATAAAAAACTGGATATCCAATTCGCGACTTTCCGGAATAAGTTGCTGCCCGGACAGGAAGAAGAATGGCAGATTACCCTGCGCGACAACAAAGGAGAAAAAGCCGTTGCCGAAATGCTTGCCGGGATGTACGATGCTTCGCTCGACGCATTTGTACCACACAACTGGTCGTTCAATATTTTCAACTCCTACTACGGAACACGGCCATGGACCGACAATCAATGTTTCGGAATCAAATCCGGCGACCAGTTTAATTATCCTGAAATGCTTTTCCAACCGGTATCGCGTGAATACGACCAGTTGAACTGGTTTGGATTTGACAATGGACATTCAGGAGGTGGGATACGAATGATGAAGAGTGGGAGTATCATGATAAGGGGGAAAAGTTCAGAAGTGCAAATGTTTGCAATGGTCGATGAAGCTACAGTCAGCGATGTCAAAATGGAGAAAAAAATGTCTTTAACAGGGGCGGTGTCGGTCGTAGAAAACACACCGGTTCAAAAACCTGTAGAACCGCAAGCCATCCAAATTCGCAAGAACCTGAACGAAACCGCCTTTTTCTTTCCACAGTTGGCAACCAACGAAAACGGCGAAATTGTCCTGAAATTCAAAGCTCCGGAAGCCCTTACCCGTTGGAAAATGATGGGATTGGCACATACCAAAGATTTGAAATACGGACAGATCGAGAAAACGCTGGTGACTCAAAAAGACCTGATGATTTTCACCAATGCACCACGTTTTATGCGCGAAGGCGACACGATGGAATTCGCTGCAAAAATCTCGAACATCAGCGATCGCGACCTTTCAGGAACAGCAGAGCTGCATTTCTTCGACGCATTGACCATGAACCCAATCGACGATATTTTGGGTTTAAAACCGGCAAATATTCCGTTCGCAGTCAATAAAGGGCTCAGTTCGCCGGTAAGCTGGAAAATCAGTATTCCTGAAGGTTTGCAAGCGGTTGTTTACCGCATTACAGCCAGTTCAGGCACATTCAGTGATGGCGAAGAAGCAGCAATTCCTGTTTTGACCAACCGGATGCTGGTCACCGAATCAATGCCGTTGCCTGTGAACGGTATGCAGCAAAAGAAGTTCAACTTCGACAAACTCATCAACTCCGGAAAGTCCGGCTCAACGTTGCGAAATTACAGGCTTACGCTCGAATATACTTCGAATCCGGCCTGGTACGCCGTGCAGGCATTGCCTTACCTGATGGAATATCCGTACGATTGTGCCGAACAGCTTTTCAGCCGGTATTACGCCAACAGTCTGGCAACCCACATTGCCAACAGCGATCCGAAAATCAAACGCATATTCGAAACCTGGAAAACCATTTCTCCGGATGCGCTGAAATCGAACCTTGAAAAAAACGAGGAATTAAAATCGGTGTTACTTCAGGAAAGTCCGTGGGTACGCCAGGCAATCAGCGAAAGTGAACGCAAACAACGCATTGGGTTGCTTTTCGACCTGAACCGGATGGCTTCGGAACAGTCTTCGGCCATGAAAAAACTGCGTGACATGCAGAATCCAAATGGTGGCTGGCCCTGGTTTGCCGGAATGCCCGAAAGTCGCTACATCACCCAGCACATCGTCACAGGTCTTGGTCATTTGTACATCCTGAAGGTTTTGAATCCGCTTGAAAACAGCGAAACCAACAGGATGCTAAAAAAAGCCATTGACTATCTTGATGAAACTTTGAAAATTGATTTTGAAAAAATCAAAAAGGATGATAAAGACTACCTAAAAAACAATCATCTGGGATATGGCGACATTCAGTATTTATATGCACGAACTTATTTCACTACTGAATTCCCAATTTCCAAGGAATACACCGAGATGCTTGACTATTACAAAGCGCAATCCATCAAATACTGGAAGTCGCAAAACAACTACATGAAAGCGATGATGGCCTTGTACCTCAACCGTTCAGGCGAAGAAAAAACGGCTTCGCTAATTATGCGTTCGCTGAAGGAAACTGCCTTGCACTCTGAAGAAATGGGAATGTACTGGAGAAACGAACAGCGCGGCTGGTTGTGGCATCAGGCGCCGGTGGAAACACAGGCACTTTTAATCGAAGCTTTTGACGAAGTCAGCAATGACCAAAAATCGGTGGAAGAAATGAAAATCTGGCTGCTCAAACAGAAACAAACTCAGGATTGGAAAACCACCAAAGCCACAACCGAAGCGGTTTACGCATTGTTGCTACGTGGCTCATCACTGCTTGCTTCCGACAAGCAGGTAGAAATTACCGTAGGCAACGAAAAAGTTGATCCGTACAAGCAGGATGGTTCGAAACCGGAGGCTGGAACCGGCTATTTCAAAACCAGTTGGGGCGCTTCGGAAATCAAACCTGAAATGGGAAAAGTGACCGTTAACAATCCAAATCCGACCGTGGCATGGGGCGCGATGTACTGGCAGTATTTCGAACAACTGGATAAAATCACCCCGGCTCAAACACCGCTTAGCCTGAACAAGAAATTATTCCGCGAATTAAATACGCCAACAGGACCGGTCATTGAACCAATTACGGAAAATTCATCCATTCAGGTTGGCGATAAGATTGTGGTTCGCGTTGAACTTCGGTCAGACCGTGACATGGAATACATTCACCTGAAAGACATGCGGGCATCTACTTTCGAACCTGTCAATATACTTTCAGGATACCGTTGGCAGGACGGACTTGGCTATTACGAATCAACACTCGATGCTTCGACCAACTTCTTTATTAGCTGGTTGCCCAAAGGAACTTATGTATTCGAATACAAGTTGGTTGCCACACAAAAGGGTGAATTTTCTAATGGGATTACTTCGGTTCAATGTATGTATGCACCAGAATTCGCAGCACATTCGGAAGGAATACGGGTAAAGGTGGAGTAATGAGAATAGCCTCCCCTAAATCCCCTCCTCAGGGAGGGGACTTAAAAATTGTTCCAAATAAACCAATAGTAAATAAAAATCCTTGCTATCTTGTTTTCGATTAATTCTAACTTATTCCCTAATTTATTCAGGAGAAAATTACCATGATAAACGCCATTATTCTCATCAACGCCGAACGTACAAAAATCAATTCTGTAGCCGAACAATTAGTTAGTCTGCCGGGGATTACCGAAGTTTATTCAGTAAGCGGCCGCTTCGATCTGGTGGCAGTCATCAGGCTTCCCCATGCCGACGATCTGGCTGAGTTGATCACCGAAAAAGTTACAAAAGTGGAAGGAATCACCAAAACGGAATCGATGGTGGCATTTAAAACCTTGTCGAAAAGCGACATGGCCAGCATGTTTGAGTTGGGCAACTAAAAATAAGCAGCAATAAAATTTGTGTTTCGCGAAATGTTCTGAATTTTAAACAAAACGTACTGACCGACTGTTTATCAGCTTACAATTAATGAAACAGTAAACAGTTAAATTTTTTATCATGAAACAAACATTTTTTATTGCACTTGTTGGATTAACATTGGTTATTTCGTCGTCATGCGGTAACGCAGCCAACAAGCCAAATCCGGCTGTAAAAGCCATCGACAGCGTTTTTCCTGAACTTCCGTATGCGTACAATGCGCTCGAACCAACCATCGATGCGAAAACGATGGAAATTCATTACACCAAACACCACAAAGCATATTACACCAATTTTCTGGCTGCCATCAAGGAAACTCCTGCAGCAAATCTTGACCTTAAAAGTCTTTTTGCTGAAATCAGCAAACAACCGGCAGTCGTAAGAAACAATGGTGGAGGTTACTATAACCACATGCTTTTTTGGGAAAACATGTCACCTACAAAAACATCTCCTTCGGCCAAATTAAAAACAGCCATCGAAAAAGATTTCGGCACAATGGACAAATTTAAGGAAGAATTTGCCGGTGCAGCTAAAAAACAGTTCGGAAGCGGATGGGCATGGCTGGTGTTGGGAAGTGACGGAAAACTTTTCGTTTCATCAACACCCAATCAGGATAACCCTTTGATGGATGTTGCCGATAAAAAAGGAACTCCGCTTTTGTGCCTCGACGTTTGGGAACACGCTTATTACCTGAAATATCAAAATCTCAGGGCTGAATATGTTGATAATTTCTGGAATGTTGTAAACTGGGATGCAGTGAGCAAACGTTTTGACAACAAATAAACAGCTGAATTTAAAATATTGAATTTTGTGAGCGGGTGACATCAAGTCATTCGCTCACTTACTTTTAAATATTGGCAGTACCCAATTTCTTCGAAATAAGTAAAGTAATTACCAAATCTTTGGGTTCGTATTTAGTACCGAATTTGGGATACGGTTTTACATCAACAATTTGAATGGAAAATCCTCCAGGTTCCTTTTGCTGGTCTTTTAAAACCGAATGAAGTTCGACGATCGTTCTGTTTTTATTTACAATCCACTCACCGTTTATCGCAACTTCTCCCGACCAGAAACAAACCACGCCTTCCGGACAGCGCGAATCGTTTATTTCGTTTATCTGGAAAGTATATTGTCCATCGGATGAAGTGTAAATTTGATTGACGCGAAAAGTCGATTCCTCACCAACCGTAAATGTTTGTTCCAGAAGGTTTTCTTTGCACCCCATTCCGGCGAAAAGTAAAAAAACCAGTAAATATTTTATAGCAGAAAGAAGTTTCATATCATTGTACTTTGGTTTAGCAATACCAATAACAGGTTATTCACGTTGCGTAAAGTTATAAAAATATAGATTGTGAAGATCGGAACTATTGATTTGGGGGAAATGCCGCTGTTTTTGGCGCCAATGGAAGATGTAACATACAAGTCGTTTCGGTACATGTGTAAAAAATACGGTGCCGATGTGATGTACACCGAATTTGTTTCGTCGGAAGCGCTGATCCGCGACATTGAGAAAACAAAGCAAAAAATGACACTGTTCGATTTCGATCGTCCGGTTGCTATCCAGATATACGGCCACGACATCGACTCGATGGTTGGAGCAGCAAAAGTCGCCGAAGAATGTCAGCCCGATTTTATCGACATCAATTATGGCTGCCCGATGAAAAAGATTATCCGCCACGGAGCGGGCGCCGGCATGTTGCTCGATCCTGAAAAAATGCAGCGGATGACAGCAGCGATTGTGAAAGCAGTGAAAGTACCTGTTACGGCAAAAACCCGTCTGGGCTGGGACGAAAACAACAAAATTATTGTTGACGTAGCCGAACGTTTGCAGGACGCCGGAGTGGCTGCACTTGCCATTCATGGCCGCACACGCAGCCAGTTGTACACCGGCGAGGCCGACTGGACGCTGATTGGAGCAGTGAAGAACAATCCGCGCATGACGATTCCAATCATTGGAAACGGCGATATTAATGGACCGGAGAAGGCAAAGGCATTTCTGGATCAAACAGGAGTGGATGGGCTGATGATTGGCCGGGGTGCAATTGGCCGTCCCTGGATTTTCGGCGAAGTGAAACATTACCTGAAAACAGGTGAACTACTTCCACCGCCAACAGTTTCCGATGTGGTGCAAAATGTCCGCGATCAGCTAAATATGTCGATTGAATGGAAAGACAATGTGCGCAGCGGCATTTTGATGATGCGGCGTCATTTCGCCAAATATTTCCCGACCTTGCCCAACTTTCGGGAGCACCGCATCCGGCTGTTACAGGCAGAAACAATCGAATCAGTAATGGAAACGTTGGATCTGATAGAAGAATTGTACGGAAAAGTTCGGGTCGATTATTCCAATATCAGTCTGAAATAGCCAAAAGGAAAATGAAAAAACTACGAACCATTGAGATTGGAGCAAATGCCTGGAAGCTCTTATGTAACTTGTTTTTCAAGCAGCTTCAAGAAGGGCTATTTTCTTCTTTAGTTGATTGATTTTCTTTTCTTTATATTTTTGCTGATAATCTTCTATGGCACATGGGTTGAATGCCTCTTTGTTGATCACCATCTTGT
>JAUYMU010000134.1 GCA_030698405.1 Bacteroidota bacterium | reverse complement strand
CACTATACTGTAAAGCAGTAAGGTGGAGGTTAAGGCCTCCCTGACTCTTATCGTGAACAAAAATAGCCGGAAAGATATTTTTCTCAGCATACTCTAACGATCTAATTTACAAGAATATTATTTTCGAGCCGAATTGCTGACAATTGATCGTTTAAAACCGGTATTGGTAACCGGTGGAACAGGATATCTGGCATCGTGGATTGTGAAACAATTATTGGATGAAGGGTATGAAGTCCGCACGACTGTGAGAAACCTGGCACAAAAAGACAAATATGCGCATTTGACTGCACTGGCAGTAAAAAGCGCTGGAATACTCCAGTTTTTTGAAGCCGACCTTCTGAAAAAAGGAAGTTTTACTGAATCAATGGCTGGCTGCGAACTGGTAATCCACACCGCATCTCCTTTTAAAATTTCAGGAATTAAAAATGCGCAGAAAGAGCTGGTAGAGCCTGCTTTGGAAGGAACACGGAACGTATTGGATACAGTGAACGCTACTGAAAGCGTTCAACGGGTGGTGCTCACTTCGAGTGTAGCAGCCATCTACGGTGATGCCATCGACATTCAGAAAACCGAAAATGGAATTTTTACCGAAGCACATTGGAATACGACCAGTTCAGCCGATCATCAACCCTATCCGTATTCGAAAGTTGAGGCTGAAAAACTGGCATGGGAAATGGCAGGAAAGCAAATTCGCTGGGATTTGCTTGTTATCAATCCGGGATTTATCATGGGGCCATCGTTAACCAAACGTACAGATTCCACCAGTGTTGAAATCATGATTCAATTGGCCACCGGAAAGTTCAAAACGGGAGTGCCTTCAGGAAACATGAGTTTTGTTGATGTGCGCGATGTGGCAAAAGCACACATTCTGGCAGGGTTCACGCCAAATGCATCCGGAAGGCATATTTGTACTTCTGCCGATAAGAGTTTTCTTGCAATGGCCGATGTCATCAGGGCTGATTATCCTGAATTTCCTTTACCGAAGGGGTTTGTGCCGAAATGGGTGTTTAGTTTGATTGCGCCATTTGTTGGGTTTACACGCAAATATGTGAAACTGAATGTGGGCTATGACCTTAGAACGGACAACAGTTACATCAAAAAGGATCTGGGTATGGAATTTACACCTTTTGAGCATACTATTTCAGACCATTTTAAGCAATTGCTTGCTGACGGAATCATTAAAAAACCTTGACATGGGAAAAATTGCAAATGTGATTGGAGCAAGCGGACTGGTTGGCCAACAATTGGTTGCTCAGTTGCTTGCTCATCCTGAATTTGAAAAAGTGCGTTCATTTGTTCGCCGTCCTTCGGGAATAAGCCATTCGAAAATGGAAGAAATTCAGATTGATTTTGACTTGCCTGAAAGTTGGAAACACCAGGTTCAGGGCGATGTGTTGTTTTCAACTTTGGGAACAACTATTAAAACGGCCAAAACCAAAGAAAACCAGTATCGTGTTGATTTTACCTATCAGTATGAATTTGCCAAAGCGGCTGCCGAAAATGGGGTAGGAGCGTACGTGCTGGTTTCGTCGATGGGTGCCGATTCAAAATCATCGGTTTTCTATTCACGAATAAAAGGTGAATTGGAAGAAGTTGTTTCCAAACTTAACTTCAGGAAATGTACTATTGTTCGGCCTTCGATTCTTGACGGAGACCGCAAGGGAAAAAGGACAGGAGAGAAGATCGGTCTTTTGATCAGCCGGTTTATCACCAAATTTGTTCTGAAAAAGTACAAGCCAACTCCGGTTGATGTGCTGTCTGCCAAGATGATCAGCCTGTCAATTGATCAGAAATTGGGGCTTATGTTGGTTGAGAGATTGGAGATATTTAAATAATTCTCAACCAAAACCGCTTTCATTCGTTTAAAATCGAAACAATTAAATTTCAGAAAACATGTACACTGGTTTTTTACATTTACACGATGTCCTTCGTTGGTTAGTTTTGGTTAGTTTGGCTGTTACGCTTGTTAAATATCTGGCAGGTTGGTTCGGAAACCAACCATGGAAAAAGACAGACAATATTTTAGGTATAGTATTTACTTCGCTGATGGATTTGCAATTGCTAACTGGTCTTGTTTTATATTTCTTCCTGAGTCCGATCACAAAATTGGCGATGTCTGATTTTGGTGCAGCCATGAAAAATTCGGATCTTCGGTTTTATGCAGTCGAACATTTTGCGATGATGTTGATTGCAGTTGTTCTGGTTCACATTGGCCGGGCTAAATCGAAAAAAGCAAAAACAGATCAGGGAAAATTCAAAATTGCAAGCATTTTCTTTTTGATCGCATCGATTATAATGGTTGTGTCTATTCCCTGGAGCCGACTTTAGAAAGATA
Source organism: Bacteroidota bacterium (assembly GCA_030698405.1). Classification (GTDB taxonomy): domain Bacteria; phylum Bacteroidota; class Bacteroidia; order Bacteroidales; family Prolixibacteraceae; genus Aquipluma. Next base: position 56,640 of record JAUYMU010000134.1, on the reverse strand, counting down.
AATTTTTGAAGCGAATCGCCGCAAAGGGAATTGAATAAATTCTTTTGCGGCGATTTTTTTTTAGATAATCTGAACCTTTCGTTTTTCGCGTGTACAGGAACTAAAAAAGTATGATCTTTCAGAAAAATAAATACATCGGATTGGTACTGATCGTCTGTTTACTAACTTTGGGTTTCATTCTGATGAGCGGCGGAGGTTCTGATGATCCGAACGTTTTTAACGAAGCAATTTTCAGTTTCAGGCGGATAACTTTAGCCCCGATAATTATTGTGAGTTCGTATATTTCTTTGATTTGGTTAATCCTGAAAAAATCGTCGAATTGATATTCCGTAGAAAAAATAAGGTTTACAGCGATAGTGAGTTGATGCAGCAAATCGTATCAGGCGATCAGGCTGCGTTCGGCGAATTGTACCACCGGTACAAGGATCGGATGTATTACTATTTCTACCGGATGCTCGGAAATTCACAGGAACAGGCCAACGATTTTTTGCAGGAACTTTTTTTGAAAATGATTGAAAAGCCTGAAAGCTATAACGCTGCATATCCTTTTCAAACCTGGTTTTATTCGGTGGCCAATAACATGTGTAAAAATGAATACCGGCGTCGTGGAATCAGACAGGAATATCAGGAATATCAGGCGCTTGAGCAGAAACTTGATTACCCAAATGAATCGGCTATTGAGCCGGAACAACTGATTGAAAAGGTGTTTCAAACGCTCTATCAATTGGGCGAGGAGCACCGTTCTGCATTTTTGCTTCGGTACCGCGAAGGTTTTTCAATTAAAGAAGTTGCCGAAATACTGGAACTTCCGGAGGGAACAGTGAAATCGCGTTTGTTTTATGCAAAGAAATTGCTTTCCGAAAAATTGGAATACTTAAAGGATGAAATTGAATTTTAAAAATTGTTTATCATGAAGAATATGAATCAGGATCAAAAGTTTGCCAAACTTCTTCAGAACGATCATGTTGGTGAACCTGACAAAGCGATCGAAGACCGGTTGATGTATTCTTTTTTGCTGAAAAACAGTGGTTCGAAGCTGAAGCAAAACTCATTTGTCAACTTCTTCGGTTGGATGTTCTCGGCTCAAAGTTTGGGTCTGAAAACCGGATTGGTGTCGCTTGTCCTTTTCTTTTCAGTCGTAAACAATCAAATAAATATTGATTCAGGAACAATTACCGGCAATGACAGCGTTTTCTCCAAACGAATTTTGGTTGCCGATTCAACAAGTTTTATTCAATCCATAGATTCTATTCGAACCGACAGCCTGAACTAGCTGATCGCAATGCCCCGGGAATCGGACTTTCCGAAGTCCGATTGTTTTTAGGCTTCTGTTTTTTTGACTTTGGAAAGTCAAAATCCCGGGAATCGGACTTTCCAAAGTCCGATAAACTTCTGCTTCAGTGACCTCCGTTTTATTTCAAAAATATTCCCTAATTTTAAAAGGTTTTGCAGGCTTAACTGATTTTAAAAAACCTTTTACCGGGATGAGTTCATCTATCTGTATTTACCCTGAATTAATTGCACTGCTTCAGCAACAAACTGAATGCATACTGGCCACTGTTATTAGCACAAAAGGCTCGACTCCTCAAAAGTCCGGCAGTTCGGCGCTGATTGGCAGCAGTGGATTATTGGCCGGAACAATTGGCGGCGGAATAACCGAACTAAAGGTCATTCAACAATCACAATGTCTCCTGAAAACGAAGAAATCGTGGCTGTTCTCTTATGAATTGCATGGTGAAATTTTCAAAGGAAGTGAGTCCATCTGTGGTGGAAACATGACTATTTTGCTCGATGCAACACCTGATTTACACCTTCCCGTTTTTAATCAGTTGAAGAACAGTTTAGAGCAGCGACAAAAAGGTGTATTGTTGACTTTGACCGATGCATCTGATTCGGACGATGTGAAAATCGTACGGCAATGGATTGTTGAGGAAGATCTGAATTTAGACCAAAATATACAAGATAATATTCGTCCGGATATTTCTGAAATGTTCCGAAATACCCACTCTGAATCCATTCTCTCCATTCCATTTGTTGAAAATAAAACACTCGCGAATGGTTTCAGTTTGTTGGAACGTATTCTCCCCAAACCATCGCTGATTATTGCCGGCGCCGGGCACATCGGTCATTCTTTGGCACATCTGGGAAAATTTCTCGGGTTTGATGTTATCGTTTGGGACGATCGCCCCGAATATGCCAATCAAAATATGTTTCCCGATGTCGATGTTGTATTGTCAGGAACGGTTGATGAAAGCCTGGGGCAGATCCCTGTTCAGGATGATTCCTATTTGGTTATTGTTACCCGCGGACACAAAAGCGATGCAGATGTACTCCGGAAGTTTATCACGAGCAATGCTGCTTACATCGGAATGATTGGAAGTAAAGCGAAAGTGACACAAATGAAAGCTTTGTTTCTTGAAAATGCCTGGGCAACTCCGGAGCAGTGGAGCCGGATTTATGCTCCGGTAGGTTTGGATATTGGAGCAAAAACCGTGGAAGAAATTGCAATTAGCATCGCGGCACAGTTGGTGAAAGTTAAAAATCAAAAAAGCGTCAGCCATGAATGACGTTTGGGCCATTGTTTTGGCGGCAGGAATGTCAACCCGCATGGGAACGCAAAAACTACTACTGCCTTTCGACGGGAAAACAATCGTCGAAAAAGTGGTGGAAAATATCCTGAATTCAGGAATTGTCAATGTGGTGGTGGTATTGGGAGCCAATTCTGTTGAAATAGCTGAAGTTCTGAAGTCGTGGCCGGTGCAGACCATCCGGAATGAAAATTTCAGGGAAGGCATGCATACTTCGGTGATTTCGGGAGTGAACGCGTTGCCTGAAAACGCAAAAGCGGTCATGATTTTTTTAGGCGATCAGCCGTTTATTCCCGTAAATGTTTCGGTAACAGTGGTTGAGGCGTGGAAAGATTCAGGAAAAGGAATTGTGATGCCTCTTTTTAACGGCAAACGCGGGCATCCACCTTTGTATGATTTGAAGTTTCGACAGGAGATTCTAGACCTCGATCCGGCAGTTGGGCTTCGGTCGGTTGCCCGGAAATTTCAGGATGAAATATTGGAAGTGGAAACTTTTTGCCCGGAAATCGTAAGGGATATTGATACGCGTGAAGATTATTTAAAAACTATAAAAACCAACAAACATGGCTGAAACAATTCAATTTGAACTGAACGGAAAGAAAGTGGAAATACCACTTGAAAAGAACCAGACCCTGCTTTGGGCGCTGCGGATCAACTTCAACCTGACCGGCACCAAATACGGTTGCGGACTGGGTTACTGCGGAACCTGCACCGTTTTGATGGACAATGAGCCGGTAAGGTCGTGTGGAATATTGATGGAAGATGTTGCCGGCAAAAAAATCACGACCATCGAAGGAATGTCGGTCAACGGAAAACTTCACCCCATTCAGCAAGCATTTGTCGATCACGATGCCCTGCAGTGTGGCTATTGTACACCCGGAATGATCATGAATGCATATGGACTTTTACTGAAAAATCCAAATCCCACCAAAGAGCAGATAGTTGATGGGATGGAAGGAAACCTCTGCCGTTGCGGCGCGCACACACACATTATTGATGCGATTGAATCGGCCTCCAAAAAAATGAAAATTTAACCTGATAAAAGAACTGACTATGAAAGACGACAAATATTATCGGGACGAAGAGCCGGAAAATAATCCAACGTTTGAAGTTGACCGGCGTGATTTTGTGAAATTGCTTGGCGGTGGCCTTTTCATTTATTTCCAACTAGGCGAATTCCTTACCGGAGTAGCTGCTGACGCTGAACAACAACGGTCGGTTCCGTCTGACTACAACGCTTTTATTCACATTGCCGATGATGGCAAAGTGACTTGCATGATCGGCAAAATAGAAATGGGACAGGGTATAATTACTTCATTTCCGCAAATGGTGGCCGACGAACTGGATACTCCGCTTGAAAGCGTGAAAATGGTAATGGGCGATACGGAATTGTGCCCCTACGATGCCGGAACATGGGGATCCCTATCAACCCGATCGCTCGGGCCGGTTATGCTGGCCGCGATAGCCGAAGCCCGTTTGGTGCTTCTTGAAATGGGCGCGCAGCATCTTGGCGTTGGCAAAAATGAAGTGGCCGTTGAAAACGGTGTCATATTCGTGAAAAACAAGAAAAGTAAAAAAGTAAGCTACGGACAATTGGCCAAGGGTAAGAAAATTGAAAAATTTCTGGAAGTAAAGCCAAAAGCGAAAGATTTCAGCGAATATAAAATTCGTGGAAAATCGTTCAATCATGCTGACGGTGTGGCCAAAGTAACTGGTCAGGCCATGTATTCGGGCGATTTCAGGATGCCCGGAATGTTGTATGCCAAAATACTTAGGCCGCCATCGCACGGCGCAACTTTGGTTTCTGCGGATACTTCGGAAGCCGAAAAGCTGGATGGGATCAGCATTGCCCGCGACAAGGATTTAATCGCCGTTTTGCATGCTGATTTTGAAAAAGCGGAGGCCGCGCTTTCCAAAGTCAAAGCAGAATACAAGTTTGATGAAATGAAAGTGGACGATAAAACCGTTTTCAAACACCAGCTTGAATTTCCGTCGGAAAACCGCGTGGTGAAAAGTTCGGGCGATATTGCAACCGGCAAAAGCAATTCGGAATTTATCATTGAGAGCGAATATCACAACAGTTATGTAGCCCATGCGCCCATGGAACCACATACAGCCCTTGGTTTTATGGAAGGCGATAAAGTGGTGGTGCGGGCTTCAACACAAACACCTTTCGGAACGCAGGACGGAATTTCGCGCGAGTTGGGCATTGGCCTGGACAAGGTTCGGGTTATTGCGCCGTTTTTGGGCGGTGGTTTTGGCGGAAAAACAGCTTTCCGTCAGGCTATTGAGGCGGCACGGCTAACGAAGCTAACCGGAAAACCAATTATGGTGCAGTGGAACAGGCAAGAGGAATTTTTCTACGATAATTTCCGTCCGGCGGCTGTCATTAAAATTACTTCAGGAACCGACAAGGCCGGAAAAATTGCGTTGTGGGATTACCACGAATATTTTGCCGGTGCCCGCGGATCGGATACCATTTACGATGTGCCGGATGCTAAAACGACCAGCTATTCGGCCCGCGATGTTCATCCGTTCGGAACCGGCGCCTGGCGTGCTCCCGGAAACAATACCAATACCTATGCGCGTGAGTCGCAGATTGATAGGATGGCCGCAAAACTGGGTGTCGATCCGCTGGACTTCCGCCTGAAGAACCTGAAAGATGAGCGCATGATTGGTGTTCTGAATGCTGTAGCCGAATTGTTTGGATATACGCCTGCCAAAGGTCCAAGCGGACGTGGATACGGTATCGCCTGTGGGTTCGATGCCGGTGCTTATGTCGCTCACATTGCTGAAGTTAAAGTGGACAAAATAACCGGAAAAATTCAGGTTATCCGTGTAGCCTGCGCGCAAGACATGGGTTTTTGCATCAATCCGCAAGGTTCAATAATTCAGTTGGAAGGCTGCATTATGATGGGGTTAGGCTACGCACTGACCGAAGAAGTTAAATTCACAGGTGGCGACATTCATACGAACAATTTTGGGAACTACCAGCTTCCTGTATTTTCGTGGATGCCTAAAATTCAAACCAAAATTCTCGATAAAAATGAAGCACCGCAAGGTGGCGGCGAACCGGGAATAATTTGCATGGGTGGCGTGATTGCCAATGCCGTTTTTGATGCTGTTGGCGCACGGTTATACCAGTTGCCAATGACGCCGGAAAGGGTTTTGGAAGCAATTGCCAAGGTGAAATAAAACGATGCGCAGGAAAAATAATTTTCTGCGCAGGAAAATATAAACGGGTGCGCAGGAAAGCAAAATTTCCTGCTTAGGAAAATAAATTCCCTAAGCAGGAAATTGTTTTTTATGGAATTAAGCTGAATGTGGGCCGACCTAATTATAATCCAAGGGATGCGATATAAGCAGTAATTGAGCGAAATGGAATCTTACCTTTTGTATCGGCTAAATAGATAAAATGATCACATTCGGCCTCGGTAAGTATTTTTCTTTGGTAAGCTTCTGCTAAAAAGTCTAATGTTGTTAGGTATTCAATTCCAAATTCTCTGCAATAATTTAAAATGTCGCGTAAGTTGCTGCTTCCAATTACGTCGTTGTTAAATCTGCAATAGGCCATACAGGCACTTTCTCCTTTCCCAAATCTAGCCTTTAGCCTGATGTATTCTAAAAACACCTGCTTATTTGCTTTTATTTCAAGCGGTTTCACGAACCCATAATTAAATAGGTTGGCTACTGACACCTTATCAGTCCCGAAAAAAAGTTTCTTCAAATACCATGTCTGGCATATATAGCTTATTGGGGAATATGGTATGTAGAATTCCAATTTGGCCTCCTCTCAAAAAATGAATGACAACATCTGCATCAAGAATGATTTTCTTACTCGGGTCGATATTCTTCATCTCTGGCGATTTCGTTAATATCAATTCCGATTGCTGCTAGCAACTCCCGGTAGTGACCTTCTGAAATTTTATTTTCATCAAAAAGCTTATTGGCTAAGGTTCCGTATGGACCAATTATTAACTTTTCATCGGTGTGTGTATATAAATCGGATGAATAGCCATACTGTCTGGCATTTTTAAGAATATTGACAGCATATTTTTCAATAGTGGATTGAGTGATTAATTTCATTCTAAGCAAACGTATTAACAAAGCCATCCTGGATGAACCGTATGTATGTTCAATTTTCAGCAACGTCGAGAGATGGAGGCTGTCATTGTACATTTCCGACTCAGGTATCATGTCTGTTATTCCATCTTCGGGCAAAAGTAAGTGTGAGGCAAATAAATCTGCTTTTAGTTCGCTGCCATTTTTTGGGAACCGACCTGTCTGGCATTTATGCGGAACAAAGTCGGTATCATAAAATAAATGATACAGTTCATGACAAATCGTGAAGTTTTGGCGTCCGGCAGATTGTCTTGAGTTTACAAGAATAAACATTGAATCCCCGACTTTAATTGATAATCCGGAAAAATCATCACCCAAAGGAGAGAATACAGTCAAAATATCAAGTTTCCAGAGGAGGCTTTTAAAATCAATCGGTTCGGTATTGCTATACCCGAACCGACTTCTAAAATTGGCTGCATGTGCTTTAAGCTTGAACTCCATCGCATTCAAGTTTTTTCATTTTCAAATAGTTTTTTACTATCTCTTTAAAAAACGCAATACTTTTTCGGTCCTCACTTGACAGTTCGTTTGCACGGAATGCCAGGGCAAGATCTGGTTTAATTTCAGTAGGGTTCTCTTCCAAAAATACTTCAATGTCAATGTTCGTAAATTCAGATATTTTTTCAAGATGTAACAATGATACATCTCTTTTGCCTGATTCGTACATTGAAATAAGTTCTCTCGATATTTCGCAGTAATCCGCTAATTCATGCTGGTTTATGCCCAATTTCGTGCGGAAATCTTTAATGTTTTTCCCGATTGTTGGTGTCATTGTTTTGATTTTCATTTGATTGTTGATGTTACAAAATAAAGAAATAAATTTATAAAAAAGTGTATTTTGTAACATTGTTTTATATAAAAGATAAATCCCTTCGAAGTGTGAAATACGCTAAGCGCATTCTATCTCGGGACCCTTTTTTGATCGAATTCCTAATGTTCTATCCGCTTTTATTCCAGCTTTTGGGCAAATGCCATCAGCCTTTCTGTCATTGCTTTTAGTTCCTGTTCCGTTAGCGTATCTTTCGCTTGCTGAATAAGTTCATTGTACAAAGAAAGCTGATATCCGGCGTCATCAATAATGGATTTTTTCTGGTTCGAGGGAAATGAACCGAAATATATTAGTCCTTCTTCGAGCGATGTAGCCAACTCCCGGAACCGGTTTTCGCCCAATTGTTTTTGTCCGTTTTGGGCATAAAGCTGAGCCATCAGAATACTTTGATAATCCACTGGCCAAAGTTTCAAACTAACGGTTTGTTCTGCTTTCTTCAGTACTTCAATGGCTTTGGTGGTTTGATTTTCTTCTGTCAGACTTTTGGCTAAGCGGTAAAAAGCGTTGCGTATTTGCATACTGGCCAGCATCCGGCGGTGGTGCCAGTCGAAATAAACATCGGGATTAGCCAGATTGTCCCAGTTACATTTTTGCATCAGTTTTTTGTACAGATTTTCAGTCTCAACTTTTCCCATATCAAGCACCGAATTGCTGCCGGTTTTCTGATCGGTCAGCCTGAAAACCAGCCCGTCGAAAATGAGATGATCTTTCAATCCGTGCTCCTCCGCATCAACAAATGCAGTAAAACATACCGGCCGTTTTCCTTTGTTTGTGGCAATAATGTCCCAAAAAGCCAGATCGCCTTTGTTGATGGCCCGCTGCTTCAATTCCAGATGAATGGGCTCTTTTCCGGCCATTTCCAGTCTCATTTTATCAACAGGAATGTAGCTGATTTGCTTCTGTCCTTCAACAGTTAACTTCGTTTTCGACGAGTCGCTGGCCACGAATTCAAGAATGTCGATAAACGACTGTTCTGTTTCAATCTTTGGCACAACATACACATAGTCAACTTGTCCGGATTGATATTTTTCCAGCGGAACGGTCATTTCCAATGCTTCATTCTGATACATCTTCCGCTGCAATTGCTGAATGTACCACTCTGCCTGCAAATACGGCATTACGACCACGCGAACATCCCGACGGATTCCTTCCACTTCCTGACAATACCACAACGGATAGGTATCATTGTCGGCATGTGTAAACAAAATCGCATCTTTCTCGCATGATTCGAGATAGTTTTGGGCCAAATCGCGGGCTGAATATCTTCCGGAGCGGTCGTGATCGTCGAAGTTTTGCGCCATAAGTATGATGGGCGAAGCTGCCAGGCAGATGGCCAAGGCAGAAATTATCGCCATTCGTTCCTTCATTCGTTTCTGAAGTTGACTGAAAATGGACAAAACGCCCAGGCCAATCCAAATGCAGAAAACATAGAAAGAGCCAACATACACATAATCGCGTTCGCGCGGTGTGTTTGGTATTTCGTTCAGGTAAACCACCAGTGCAAAACTCATCAGGAAAAAGAGCAAACCGGTGCTTAAAAAGTTCTGCTTGTCGTTTTTGTACTGAAAAAAGATGCCAAAAATGCCGATCAGTAATGGCAGAAAATAGTACGAATTACGACCTTTGTTCTTTTTTGCAGCCGATGTAAGATGTGTTTGAGGACCGGCAATTTGGCTGTCGATGAACGAAAAACCCGATTGCCAGTTTCCGTTTTGCAGATCGCCGCTACCCTGAATATCGTTCTGTCGCCCGGCAAAATTCCACATAAAATAGCGCAGGTACATAAATCCAAGCTGGTATTTCAGGAAGAAGGAAACATTTTCCTGAAAGGTTGGTAGGAAAGTATTCGTCAGATTGCCTTCGTTCTCCTGAACCGGAACTTTTCGTCCTTTCAAATCGACCCAATTCTTATACGATTGAATATGTCCGGGTTCGTTGCTGTGCATTCGCGGAAAGAATCCTATGGTATTTTTATCGTATTCAATATCAGGATTCAATTGGCTTTTGATGTATTTCCCTTTCGAGGCAATCCATGTGTTTCTTTCCTGGTAACCTGTTATTGTCGATCCGAAATTTGCTCCGTACAAAATCGGGCGAGTGCCGTACTGTTCGCGGTTCAGGTAATTCAACAAACTGAATGTAGTTTCCGGATTCCCCTGATTGATGGGCACTCCGGCAGATGCGCGAACGATGGTTGCCACATACGAAGTATAGCCAATCAGCAGAAATGTGAGGCACAAAATGGCAAGGTTCAGCCTGGGCAATTGTTTGCGATGCGTGTAAAATAATCCTGCAGAGATTGCACCGGTCAATAAGATGAGGTAAGTAAACAATCCGGAATGAACGGGGAAACGAAGCTCGTTGACGAAAAAAAGTTCCAGATTTTTGGAAAGATCGAGAATTCCGGGAATCACGATTTTTAATAGAGCGAGAATTCCGATCCCGCTGATGATGATTGCAGCAAACAATCCTTTATGGGAATACTTATATTTTCGGAAATAGACAATCAGTCCGACTGACGGAATTACCAGCAAATTCAGTAAATGCGCCCCGATGGAAAGCCCGATCAGGAAAAATATCAGGATAATCCACCTTGCAGAATTGGGCTCATCTGCTTCGCGTTCCAAGCGGGTTGCCGCCCACAAAATAACGGCGCTGAACAACGACGAAAGTGCATAAACTTCGGCTTCGACTGCCGAGAACCAGAACGAATCGGTAAAAGCGAACGACATGGAACCGATGGCTGCGGCTCCAAATTTCAGGATAAGTGGGAATGTTTTTCCTTGTTTTTGTTCAAGCTTTGAAATCAGCCAGACAATCGTCCAGAACAGAAACAGAATAGTTGCTGCTCCGGAAACTGCCGAAACCAGATTAATCGTGTAAGCCGCCTTTCCCGGGTCGCCAAAACTGAACAGCGAAAAAAACCGCCCGAGAAGCATAAACAACGGCGCTCCGGGCGAATGGTTGATTTCAAGCTTATAAGCCGAAACCAGAAATTCGCCGCAATCCCATAGGCTAAGCGTTGGTTCGAGGGTGAAAATGTAAACGAAAAGTGAGGTGCAGAAAACGGCCCATCCGGCCCAATTGTTTATCCGTTGCTGATCCATAGCTGAACTTTTTCATTTCAGTACACGCTGAAATGAAAAAGTTCAGGGCAATTTAGCTTACCTCTTTGAATTCCTTTAAAGTGCTGGTTGCCAGGTCGTATTGTGATTTGTAATGTTGGATATTGAAAAACCCGGTGGTCATTTTATGAAGGTCTTCATGGATGTTTTCCATTGATTGGGTGATTGTTGTGCGAAAAAGTTTAGCACATTGCAGACAGGTTGACTGATCTAATTCATCAGTGTTGTAAAATGCACTTTTTAGTTCCGCAATTGAATGTTCGTAGTTTTTGTTCAACCATAACCTGCGTGAGGTGAGCATTTTTTTGTTTATAAGCGCCCTTTGTGCCATGCAGGTTGTCCCATCAAAATGGCAACTTACCAATTCGATACATTCGTGTTTGTCATCAAAATACTTACTCTCTTTTTCTGAAATCGAAAATAGCTTCTTCATCTTACCTTTCATACATTTCTAGCTATATAATTTGATTAATTCCCATAAAATAACGAATAAAATTTCAATAAACATACTGCCGAAAAAAAATAATCGCTGTAAGTCTTTGCACGATTGTAGTGTAGCGATAGGACCTGCAATTTACTATTACTTTTCGGCGCTGTTATTTCAGAAATTCTGCAGAAATTCCCTTGATTTTTCCAATTTCAATTTTCCGGATAAAAAATTCGCCGCCTTCCGATTGTAACTGAATTTTCCCTTTGGTAAGCGGTAATTTCAACCCATTTTCAACTTTACTGCAATTGGTGTTGACCATTACCACTTGTCCGTTTACCACGTGAACAGCTGTTTGTCCGAAACAGTACAAATCTACGGTATTCCATTCTCCGAGCGGTTTCTCTGCATCTTTTGCCTTTTTAACGGAGCGGCCATTGTCCGTTTCGCTGAATGATGTTAACTGTCCCTGTGGTGAATAATTAAAACTTTTACCATCGTCACTTTTTAACACTTTGCTTTCGCAGTATGTATTGGCCATCAGGTAGGTATCACCAAGGTTTTCGTGCATTAACTGATGTTCGATATTGGCCATCCACGTTCCGAAAGCAGCACCAAACGGTCCGTAGCTGTGGTAAAGTAATCCGCTGTTGCGTTTCCCATAAACCTTTTCGCCCCATTTAAATTCCAGGCGAAGGTGGTAGTCAGCATATTCTGCTTTTGTTGCAAGCGAAGCAAAAATATCGCCCGAGATATGAATAACTTTTTTCCCGTCCATTTCAACGATGCTGTAAGTTGATGCGGGGGTCGCTTTTTTAGCCAGATCTTCGAACCCTGTAATCGGGCTGCCAAGAAATATTTCCCAGTTTTTTAGGTTCTTTCCGTTGAAAAGAGATTTCTGGGCAAATACTGAAACTGATAGAAAACAAAAGGTTAAAACAAAAAGAAGGTTTTTCATGATAATTGGGTTTGGTGGTAAATGACAAAAAAAAACTGCCCTACAAAGATAGGGCAGTCTATCGGAATAATAATTTGTTTTTAGTTTGAATGTGATGAAATTAACTGTTGAGCTCTGTCAAGAATGGCTGTATCATCAAGTAATACAACGCCTCCGTCGGGGCCCGGTTCAATATGTAATCCTACAGATTTTCCTCTGTCATAGTTTGCGCCTCCAAAATAATTTCTGACCGTTTCGACCTCAATATTAAACTCTTGCGCAATTTTGTGGATCGAACCGGCAGGTAAGCTGTCTTTGATGTGACGCAACTCGTTGAATGTGATTTTTCTCTCCATGACAATTAGTTTTTATGGTTTTACACTATCTATTCGGTTTAAATAACGCTTAAAGTTAGAATTAATAAATAAATAACAATGGGGGTATGCTCATGTTTTTGTAATTGATTCTTAATCCTGAAAGAAGTATGGCTATTAAACAATTTGTAAATAGGTCACTTGTCACTGTTCTATAAGTATTTTGAATAAAAAAGATTTACAAAACTGTTAAGATGTGATAAAATAATTAACAATTTTTAATAATTAATTGAGTCCTTTTTTGATGGCTTCATAGATGGCCTGATGCATTGAAGTTCGTATGTTGAGGTCATAAATGGCGGAATTTCTTCTTGTGGGATAAACTCGGTTCGAGAGAAAAATAAACACGAGTTGGTTCTGCGGATCGACCCAGGTAAAAATGCCTGTAAAACCAGTATGCCCATAGCTTTCGGGACTTGCATCGGCTGCCGGAAATTTGTTCTTTATGCCCTTGACTCCCGGATTTGGTTTGTCGAACCCCAGCGCCCGACGGTTACTGCTTGGTGAAAACTGCACTTTGGTAAATTCACTGATCGTGGCTGGCAAAATATATTGTTTTCCGCCGTAATAACCCGACTGAAGGTACATTTGCATCACCTTTGCCAGGTCGTTGGCTTTGCTGAACAACCCTGCATTTCCAGATACGCCGCCCATCAACGCTGCCAATTCGTCGTGTACAAATCCCTGCGAAAGTTCCTTTCTGAAAGTCTGGTCGTTTTCAGTGGGTACGATTTGGTCAATCGGAAATCTTTCATAGGGCTTGAATCCGGTTGATGTAGCGCCCAAAGGTTTATAAAATTCATTGGTTAAATAATCCTGAAATGATTCTCCGCTCAGTCTTTCTATCATGTAAGGTAAGAGGCTGAATCCCAAATCAGAATAGACATATTCCTTTTTTGCAAGTAAAGGCGATTTGACAATATCTTTGATTATTTGATTTTTGAAATCATTTTTTACATACATGTCCTGTGAAATTCGGACCTGATATTGTTCTTCCGGATGATTTTTAAAAACATCCTCCCGCAAAACGCCCCGCTTTCCCGGTTCGAGCCAGAAGGGAAGTCCACCCTGCAACCTTGCCTGGTGAGTCAGAACATCCCTGACAGTCATTTCTGCCTTGTTTGTATTTTTGAATTCAGCAAAATAGTTGGAAAATGGTGCGTCAAGATTGATCTTTTTTTCATCGAATAACTTCATTATTGCCGGAAGTGGTGCCGTTATTTTTGTGACTGAAGCCAAATCGTAAAGATGATGCTTTTGTACCGCCTGCTCATTTTCGTAGGTGAAATATCCATAGCTGGATTGCAGTATCACTTTTCCTTCTTTGGCAATTAACACCTGACAACCCGGGTAGGCTTTTCCAGCAACTCCTCGTTTTGCGATTGAATCAATCAAATATTGAAGGTATCGCGAATTGATTTTTACTTCTTCTGGAAGCGTGTATTTTAGTCGCTGAATTGATTCAGTGATGATTCCGGAGTTAATCGGGAACATATTATTTACTGATACCGGCAATTTACCGCGGGCATTTGTTGCACCAAAAATAAGTTGGGCTGCCATTTCCTGTGCATCATTGTCGTCTTGATAGGCAACGATTAAACTCTTTGTATTCTTTATCGCCGGAAAAAACTGCATTGAATAAGGATTTCCAAAAAAACAGATGACCGTATTCCTGTCTTTGAGCCTTTCAATCAAACTGATTTGCTGATCGGAGATTCCAAATCGTCTGTTTGGATACAAGCCCAATCCATGTATTCCGATAATTATCAGGTTGTAAGGTATTAACTGGGTAAGTAAACTGCTGATTTCTTGTTCCATCGGAATTTTCCCAATGTTGAAATGATCAATTTGGGTATAATTTTCGAGCATATTCTGAAACGGAACAAGCTGATCAGAACCGATTGACAGACTGGCTATTTTTAGCGTATCAAGCTGCTGCAAAGGGATGATATTTTGCTTGTTCAGTAATACTGTCATCGATTGTTCCTGAAGCAGGCGTTTGGTAAGCAAGTACTGATTGTTGTTTAATTTAGCGTACAGATTTTTTGTGTCAACCAATTTTTGCTTGTCGAGTCCTAGCCATTTTTTGACGGTTAGAATTTTTCTGCATTTTTCGTTGATTTCTTCAACCGATAATTCTCCTTTCGCAACCGCCAATTTTACTGCATCAATGGCTTTGTCCAGTCGGGGCACAATTTCGAGCATATCATTTCCGGCTTTCAAGGCTCTTACCGACGATTCGCCCGAAGAATAAAGGTTGCTGACACCTTTCATATTCATTGCATCTGTTATCACCAAACCCTTGAATCCCAACTCTTTTTTTAGTTTGATGTTGATTATTTTTGGTGACAATGTGGCCGGAATCTTTGCATTCGCGTCGAGCGCCGGAACATGTAAATGCCCGGTCATTACCGCACCAATTCCTTTATTGACAAGGTATGCGAATGGGAATAATTCGAGCGAATCGAGTTGTATTTTTGTTTGTTTAATTACCGGGAGGTCGTGATGAGAATCGGTTTGTGTATCCCCATGTCCCGGAAAATGTTTGGCAGTGGCCAATACCCCGGCATCCTGCATTCCACTTGCATACAACCACGACTTGCGTGCAACCTGTAACTTGTCTTCTCCAAACGACCTGTGATTGATGATCGGATTGGCCGGATTGATATTGACGTCGCAAACAGGCGCCATGTTCATGTGAACGCCCAGCATACGGCATTGCTGTCCAATTTCAAATCCCATCCGGTAAATCAGTGAGTCATTTGAAATGGCTCCCAATGCCATTTGAGCGGGATAATTCAGTGTTGAATCCAATCTGAAACCAAGTCCTGTTTCTGCATCAATGGCTACAAGCAATGGTATTTTTGAAGCTTGCTGAAGTTTATTGCTGATATTTGCCTGATTGACCGGGCCACCCTGCATGAAAATAATTCCGCCAACCTGATACTGATCGATCAGTTTTAAAAGCTCATCGGTTTTTTGATTCTTCATATTCGAATAAGCCTGAATCATGAACAATTGACCAATCTTCTGATCGAGGCTCAAAGTGTTCATGATCGAATCGACCCATCGATCATTCGACATTTTCTGGAATGGTGGATTTTGTTGGGCGGAGCAATATCCTGAAAATAAAATCAGGATACTCAATATTGTAATATATCTCTTCATCGCGTATCTGTTCAATTGGTAAAGGTAAAAAACAATGTGAATTCCGATATTTTTCGGGAAGCGATTTGAATAAAAAACCAATCAATTCTATATACAGATTTGTTGATAAATTAATACACTCCATCTCTATTGAAAAATCAGTTGCAATTCGCATTAATAAAGCATTTTGCATCACAAAAATTCACAATTCAGCACAAATTATAGTTTAAAATGCTCTAAAAAGCTGCGTTTTTGGAACTTATTGCCCGGAATGTTAAAATATGTGAAAATCATTTGTTACTTTTGATACCAAACTACGTCTGTTTTTCGTTGTATATAAAAAAAATTCCTTGAAGAAACTTGGCTACATACTGCTACTTATACTCGCTTTCGGCTATTTTATTTCGTGCGAAGACGAGAAGTATCTTTCGTCCTCGGATGTCAAGCTTCGTTTCTCTGTTGATACAGTGATGTTTGACACTGTATTTACTACCATCGGTTCAACTACTCAGCATTTAAAAATATACAATCCATATAAACAAAAAGTTTTAATCTCTTCGGTTAAGCTTGCAAAAGGTGAAATGTCCAATTTCAGGTTAAATATAAATGGTGTTTCTGCCAATGAAGTATATGATCTTGAAATTGCTCCCTTCGATAGTTTATACATTTTTGTTGAAGTGACGATTGATCCAAGTGGTCAGAATCTGCCTTTGGTTGTGAAGGATTCAATTGTTTTTGTTACGAATTCGAACCGGCAGGATGTTGATCTGGTTGCATGGGGACAGGATTTTGTGCTGATCAGACAACAAAGATTGAAGAATACCACCTGGACAAACGAGAAACCTTATTTGGTGTATAATTATGCTTTTGTTGACAGTAATGCGACTCTTACGATTGAACCGGGCACAAAAATTTATTTTCACAAGGAGGCAGGTTTGTATGTAAAAGGCAAGGTGTTGGCCAAAGGAACTGTTGAAAACCCGATTGTTTTTCATGGCGACAGGCTCGAAGATGTTTATTCAAATGTACCTGATCAGTGGAATGGTATTTTGTTGTATTCGGGAAGTTTGAACAATGAATTTACGAATGTTGAAATAAAAAATGCCAACATCGGCTTGCAAGTTGGTAACATTGAAAATGAGGGTTATGCTTCGGTGAAACTCACCAATGCAAAAATTCAGAACATGGCTTATGCCGGAATTTTCGCAATGAAGTCGGAGATAATTGCAGACAACTGTTTAATTACCAATTGTGGGTTTTATGCAGTAGCTTTACTTGTAGGTGGAAGTTATGAATTTAATCATTCAACCATTGCCAATTATTGGGGTGGTTATGGATTTAAAGCCCGTTCAACACCATCTTTGCAAATTCAGAACTACCTGATTATTAGTAAAGATAAGCCTGCATATATAGGCGATCTGTCGAAAGCAAATTTTGGAAACTGCATCATTGCCGGAAATATTATTGATGGAAACGAACTTCTGCTTGGTAAAAGAGCTGAAGCATTGTTTAATTACAAGTTCGATAAATGCCTCATTCAGGTGGCCGATACTTTCAAAACATCAAATGCCGATCATTTTGTCAATATACTGAAAGGCTTAGATCCTAAGTTTGTCGATCCTTACAAGAAATACAATTTCGAGCTCGACACTTTAAGTCCAGCCAAAGATGCCGGAAGACTGAGTATTGGACGGCTGGTTCCAACTGATTTGAAAGGGCGCGACCGGCTTCTTGATAAAGGTCCGGATCTTGGTGCATTGGAACGTCAGGAGAAAAAAGCAAAATAATTATTCCTGAATTTTATTGCTCATTCGGTTTCATGCTTTTCCAATCAATATGAGACACATCGTTTTAGTACTTCTGATACTTTTCTCAATTGTTTCAATATGCAATTCTCAGGCAAATAAGTTGAGCGATGAGTTTACCTTCATGTTTTACAATACCGAAAATTTCTTCGATTGTGAAAATGATTCCCTGACACAAGATGATGAATTTACCCCTGACGGAGATAGGAGATGGAATTATAGCCGGTTTTATGACAAATCGGATCGGTTGGGCAAGGTTATTTTAGCCGCCGGAAAATGGAATGCCCCGATTTTAGTTGGTCTTTGTGAGGTTGAAAGCCTGCAAGCTCTTGAGGTTTTGGTAAAACAAACCCCGCTCAATAAATTCAATTATAAGATTATTCACAAGGATTCTCCTGATACGCGCGGAATTGATGTAGCATTTATTTACAGATCTGAATTGTTTAAACCTTTTGATTATAAAGCTATTCCACTAACTGATCCACTTAATCCTGAATTTAAATCAAGGGATATCCTTCGGGTAAGCGGTATTTTGAATAATGGCGACACCATCCATATTTTTGTAAATCACTGGCCTTCGAGGTATGGTGGAATTATGGAAACAGTGAGGTTGCGAGGTTTGGCCGCCAAAACTTTGAAAAAGTCAATTCAGGAATTATTTACTGATTATCCGAAAGCAAAAATAATTTGTATGGGTGATTTTAACGACACGCCCGAAGATGAAAGTTTGTCACGGATTCTAAATGCAGTAAAAAGCGATAATCCTGATGTTAAAGGCGAAATGATTAATCTTTCCTTCGGATGGATGACACGTCCGGTTCAAACCCTTAAAAACATGTATTCATGGCAGGTGTTCGATCAATTGATTGCTTCTGATTATATTCTTGGAAGTGGTTCTTTCATCACAGCAATAAAAGCCGAAATTTTTGATGCTGCTTTTTTATTGGAGTCCGATAAAAAGTATGGTGGAGTAAAGCCGAAAAGAACCTATGTTGGTTTTAAGTACCAGGATGGATTCTCCGATCATCTTCCGGTATTGTTAAAGTTCCAGTTGGTATATCATTGATTGATAACAGGTATTAATCCCATTTCCTTTCCTTTTTCAAGCATAAACTGGTAAGCAGGTTCTTGTTCGTTGGGAATTATGCCGTCCAGTATCGCATCTTTTATTGCTACTTTAATCAAACCCACTTCCCGGCATGGTTCCAGTCCGAAAACTTCCATAATGGTTTCTCCTGAAACCGGTGGCTGGAAATTCCGGATATGATCACGTTCTTCAAGGTCTTTCAGTTTTTGGCGGACAAGCTGAAAATTTCCGTAGTATTGTTTAACTTTTTCCGGATTTTTAGAAGTGATGTCTGCTTCGCAAAGAGTCATCAAATCATCCACATCATCGCCTGCTTCGAACAATAACCGACGAATGGCCGAATCAGTAACCACTTCTTCAGAAAGCACGATTGGACGCATGTGGAGTTCAACAATCTTCTGCACATATTTCATCTTCTCGTTTAAAGGGAATTTCATCCTTTTAAACAGTGCCGGTACCATTTTGGCGCCTACAAAATTGTGCGAATAGAAAGTCCAGCCAAGTTGAGGCGAGTACTTTTTTGTGGCAGGTTTGGCTATGTCGTGTAAAAGTGCTGACCATCTGAGCCACAAATTGTTTGTGTTGGGCGCAATTCTGTCAAGTACCTCCAGGGTGTGGTAAAAGTTGTCTTTGTGGCCAACTCCTTTCACAACTTCGCGTCCTTTCATCCGGTGCAATTCAGGAAAAATAAGCTCTAGTAAACCGGTTTGGTCAAGCAACCGGAATCCTACGGAAGGTTTATCTGCAAGAATTATCTTATTTAGTTCTTCGCCGATTCTTTCTTTCGAGATAATGTGGATTCGGTTTTTGTTGAGCGATATGGCTTCCAGTGTTTTTTCTTCAATTGTGAATCCCAGTTGTGTAGCAAACCGAATGGCACGCATCATGCGCAAAGGGTCGTCTGAAAAGGTAATGCCGGGTTCAAGCGGGGTTCGAATGATCTTATCCGTTATGTCCTGAATTCCCCCAAACGGATCAATCAGCTCGCCAAAACGATCTTTGTTCAGGCAAATTGCCAGTGCATTGATGGTGAAATCCCGCCTGTTCTGGTCTTCTTCCAGAGTGCCATTTTCAACCATTGGCTTGCGTGAATCTTCATTGTAGGATTCTTTTCGTGCGCCTACAAATTCAACTTCAAGCGATTGATATTTAAGCATGGCAGTTCCAAAAGTCTTAAAAACACTGACCTGAATATTTGAGCCTAATTTTTTTGCGACTATTTCAGCAAGTTCGATGCCGCTTCCAACAGTAACGACATCAATATCCGGTGAGTTGCGGTTTAAAATCAAATCCCTGACAAAACCGCCGATGACATAAGTTTCCTGTTTTAACTGGTCTGCAGCTTCTGAAATGACTTTAAATATGGTGTGTTGTAAATGTTTCTTCATGTAATAAATTCAGGAAATATTGTATATAAATAAGTATATATGACAATTTGTTTTTATAATTGTGACAAAATTACCATTAATTGCTTTTTAGCGCTCAATTAAAACTTTTTATTTTAATGGCATGTGAATTGATATGCACATATAAGAAAATGTATATATTTATATAATTTAAATTCAAAATCATGTTAGAACATTTAACCAAAGAGACATTCAAAGAAAAAGTATTCAACTTTGAACTCAATAAGGAATGGAAATTTGAAGGAACAATTCCTTGTATGATTGATTTTTATGCCGATTGGTGCGGTCCATGCAAAATGGTTGCCCCGGTATTGGAAGAACTGCAAAAGGAATATGGCAGCAATCTGGTAATTTACAAGGTGAATACCGAAGACGAACGCGAATTGTCGGCTGTATTTGGTGTACAAAGCATTCCTTCATTGTTGTTTGTTCCGCTTGACGGTCAGCCACAAATGGCGATGGGCGCACTTCCAAAAGCAACTTTTGAGCAAGCAATTTCCGAAGTTCTGAAAGTTCAAAAACCAGTCATAAATTAATTTAGTTACGATAACAATTCCAGAATTTTCTCAAGGTGTATTCCTCTGGAACCTTTTATAAGTATAAGTTTATTTTCAATAGGTTTTGTTTTTAGGTAGTTGGAAAGGAGTTCGGCGTTGTCGAACTTCTTTCTTTTATTTCCGGCAATTGCCTTTTTAAATTGCGGACCAACCAGGTAGACTTCTGAAAAGTTTTGTGACTCAATAAAATCGACGATTTTCTGGTGCTCTTCGTCTGATACTTCGCCCAATTCGAGCATATCGCCCAGTATGACACACTTTTGATCATTCAGAATGTTTGCAAAATTGGTGAGAGCCATCATCATACTGGTTGGATTTGCGTTGTAGGCATCCATGATAATGGTATTCTTTTCTTTCCTGATCAGTTGTGACCGGTTGTTCGACGGAGTATATTCTTCCAGCGCTTTCTGAATAAGCAATGGATCAACTGCGAAATATTTACCAATGCAGGCCGCAGCAAGCAGATTCTCGAAATTGTAGTCGCCAATTAATTTCGATTTTAAATACAGCCAGCCTTTCGGAAAAAGTGCCTTAACCACTAAACTGTATCCGGTAGTGGCCAATTCGCCGGTCAAAAAGCAGCCGTCAGATTTTCCGTAGGTAATTTGCTCCAGATTTATCGCCTGTTTAATCAACAGCGGATTGTCTGCATCGATAAAGCATTTTCCACCTTTCTGCCTGATGAAACCGTACATTTCAGACTTTGTTTGGATGACGCCCTCAAAAGAGCCAAATCCTTCCAGATGAGCTTTTCCCATATTTGTTACCAGGCCAAAATCAGGATTGGCTATGTCGCACAATAGTTTGATCTCGCCAATGTGATTAGCGCCCATTTCAATAATTCCGATTTCTGTTTCCGGAGTCATTGACAAAATGGTTAGCGGAACACCGATATGGTTATTTAAGTTGCCCTGAGTGTAATTAACTTTAAATTTCCTTGACAGCACTGCAGCGATTAGCTCCTTTGTGGTCGTTTTACCGTTTGTGCCGGTTATTGCCAGTATTGGTATTTTAAGTTCATCGCGATGACATCTGGCCAGTTTTTGTATGCTGGTCAAAACATCGTCCACCAAAATAGTGCGATCGTCAACGGCAAATTCGGGTTCGTCAATTACTGCAAATGATGCACCTTTTGCCAATGCCTCACTGGCGTAATTATTCCCATTGAAATTCTCCCCTTTCAAAGCAAAGAAAATACTGTTGGCCGGAATGTTTCTTGAATCGGTAGTTACGATCGGGTACTGCCTGAAAAGTTGATATAATTTGTGTGTTTCCATGATTTATTAAAAAAGAAAACCTCACTTTTTCAAAAATGAGGTTTTTATATTGAATTGAATTTTTTCTTTAAAATCCATCAGGACTTCCAACGCGGGTCATTGCGCAACGGAATCCAAGGTCGTTGGCGGCTTCCGTTTCCGGCATATACCTTCGTGTTCCGGGAATCAACCAGTATGGGCGATCTTTCCAGCTTCCACCTTTATAAACACGGGAATTGTCGGAGATCAATGAAGAGAACTGACCTTCTTTAGCCGATTGAATATACATCGAATTGGTTTGTGTTTTATCTTTTAACGCATTCCAGTCTTCTCCTTCAATAATTTGAGAACGGTAATCGCCATCCTTGAAGTTACGGCTATCAGCAATTGTATCTTTAATCAATTCACCGTAAATGTCACGCATGAGTTTTCCTTCAGTGTCGGTGCGGTATTTTGTAAATGTATTTCCGCGGAAAGGTTGAAATTCTGCGACGTCATCGGATGACAACGGACGGTAAACATCATATACCCATTCGTTTACATTTCCGGCCATACAATAAAGACCGTAATCGTTTGGTTGGTATGACATAACAGGTGCAGTAATATCGGCATTGTCGTTAAGTGAACCTGCCATACCCATCAAGTCACCCCGGCCACGTGTGAAGTTGGCCATCATTCGTCCCTTGGTTTTTTTAGAATTATCACGAAGATAACTTCCGTTCCATGGATATAATTTGCGGTCGGTCAATAATTCATCTTCGGTGTTTCCAACCAGGCCAAGCGCGGCGTATTCCCATTCAGCTTCGGTCGGGAGGCGATAGTTTGGTAGCAAAAGACCATCTTCCCAACGTACTCTCCGGCCTGCACCGGCAGCGTCTTTCAGTGGCTTTTTTCCTTCAGTGCCCTGATACAATCCTGCAAGAAACGATTCAGTTGTAAATACATTTTGACCACTTTGAGTCTCGTCAGGAGTGATAACTCCTTTGTCGATTAGAACTTTTTCGTTCACACGATCGGTTCTCCACTTTGAATAAGTATCAGCCTGTTTCCATGAAACTCCCACAACAGGATAGTTTCCGTATGCCGGGTGACGAAGGTAATTGTTAACATACGGTTCGTTGTATGCCAATTCTTCGCGCCAAACCAATGTGTCGGGCAACGCTGATTGATATTTTTCAGGATTTTCAGGATAAACCCTTCTTAACCAGAAAAGATATTCGCGGTAATCAAGATTTGAAACCTCAGATTCATCCATGTAAAAGGAAGCAACTGTAACTCTTCTCGGAAGATTGTTCCAGTCGAACATCACATCCTGTTCGACGCGACCCATCGAGAACGTTCCACCCTGTATGAAAATCAATCCGGGACCTGTTGCCTGTGCATAATTGTCATCAGCCTGAAAACCACCCAGTTTAGGATCGCCAAATTGCCATCCTGTTGAATGTGATGTGTCTGATTTCTTGCCGCCCTTTCCAAATAATCCGCACCCTGCCATTAATGCAGCAAGACCAAATACCATTATGGATTTTAATTTCATCTGTTTATATCTTTTCCGTTATTTTTAAGACCCACAAATATAACTAAATTGTTGAATTGATATTGTTCGCGTATTCAAACTTTTTTTAGCACGAAGTTGTTTGAACTTTGTACTTTTGCTTTTCGCTTGAGGCATCTGCGTGGAAAATGTTGGCATCAGAAACATAAGCTAACAATTTAAATCCTGTTTGACCGTTTAGTGAATAATTTATTTAAAACACGAAAATGCGAAGTTTATTGCTTTTTTTGGTGCTGCTTTTTAATGCCACTCTACTCTGGGCGGTCGATTTTCAAAGAACAATTGTATGGCATCAACCCGATACGGTTGTAAAATCTGAATTAAATCAAGGTACAGATTTTTTTGAAGGAGCGGTTTTAACCGGAAGAAGCAAATTGCCTTTCTGGATGGAAAATTTCGAACTGCAAGCCTCAAATGCTGAAGTTTCTATTTCAAACACCGTATTCGAAACATTTAACAATTCTTCAATCATATTGCCTGATTCTATTGGCGCCGAACTGAAATATTCCAAAGAGATTGGTACTTCAGCAGGTAAATCATATATGCGGGTGTCTGTTTTCCCGTTTGTTAAAAGAGACAATCAAATTCTGAAATTAACTGAATTTACACTTTCTGTCAGCGAAACTTCCAATATGTTGAAATCGGCAACGGCTAGCTACAAGTGGAAATCGGGCTCTTTGCTTGCTTCAGGAAAATGGACTAAAATTAAAACCAAAAATAAGGGGATTTACAAAATTACTTTCGATCAGTTAAAATTATGGGGGTTTGTCAATCCTGAAAAAGTGGTGCTGTATGGAAACGGAGGGCTTATGCTTCCGGTTTTAAACAAGGATTTAAAGACCGATGACCTGCTGTTATATCCTGTTTGGAAGGGAAAGGACAATGCAAACAGAGATTGTTTGTTCTTTTATTCCTCTGGAAGTGTTCAGTTTAACCGAAATTCCCAAACCGGCAATTTTACCCATCAGCAAAATTATTATTCGACTGAAACCTATTTTTATCTGTCGGAACAGGGTAATCCTTTGCTTATTGAGAAGGCTGCGGAACTGACAGAAAGCGCCGGCAGACAAGTAGCTACTTTCCCAAACTATACATTTTATGAAAAGGAATTGCTCAACTTAATTTCTTCGGGCAGTCAATGGTTTGGCGAACGTTTTAATCAAGGCGCATCGCATACGATTAGCTTGTCACTTGATAATCCTGATTTGAGCAAAGCGGCCACGATTACGGTTGCAACTGCCGGCAAGTCTTCAGATCTAAGCAGTTTGAATGTGCTTGTAAATGGAAAAGCCATTGGTAGCATTGCATTTCAGGCGCTTGCCCCCAATGATGCTACGCAGGTTTATGCGCACGAAAGAATTGTAAATTATATCGAAACCCTTCCTTCAAAAAACATTTCTGTTAAATTGACCTACAATGCGGGTAACGGTACCTCTGAAGCCTGGCTTGATTGTATCTCTGTCAACTACCAAAGTACTTTGACTATGGCTGGCGACATCACTTATTTCAGGGGAAGGGGTGCTGAGGGTACTGCTCAGATTTCGGAATTTGTGCTCTCGGGTGCCACTTCGGGATTAAAAATATTTGATGTAACCAACCTTCATCAGCCGGTTGAAATGCCTGCAGGTTTTGTCGGCAGCCAAATGAAATTTAAGTCGGATTCACCGCTCATGATGGAGTACGTTGCTTTTAACCCTTCAGGAACAACCATTCCTGTACCTGAATTGGTTGGCGAGATTGCAAATCAGAATTTACATGCAGGCAATTTATCTGAAATGATAATTGTTGCACATCCCGGCTTTTTAAATGTTGCCAACGAATTGGCCGAATTTCATCGCACCAGCGATCAAATGACCGTTCAGGTAGTTACTCCGGAAGTAATTTACAATGAGTTTTCAGGCGGACTGCCAGATCCGTCGGGATTTCGCAATTATTTCAGGATGTGCTACGACCGTGGAAATCAATCAGGAAAGAAAACGTTGAAATATATTTTATTGTTGGGTGATGGCACCTTTGACAACCGAAATGTTCAGGGCAAAAACCTGAATTTTATACCAACCTATCAGTCGGTGAATTCTCTTTCGCCAACAGAGTCGTTTGTTACCGATGATTTTTTTGTGATGCTCGACGAAAATGAAGGCGGTTCTACAGGGATTATTGACCTTGGAATTGGGCGCATTCCTGCGAGAACCAAAGATGAAGCTGAAATTATATTGGATAAAATAAAAAATTACCGGCTTCAGGAAACGATGGGAAACTGGCGAAATGTGGTGACTTTTATTGGCGATGACGAAGATAACAGTACCCATATGTGGCAGTCGGAGCAACTTGCAAATTTGGTAAATACTAACCATCCGGCTTTTTATACCGATAAAATTTACTTTGACGCTTACCGGCAGATTTCAACTTCAGGAGGTGAAAAGTATCCGGATGTTACGGCTGCCATCAATAACAGGGTGAAACAAGGCACGCTGGTAATGAATTATACCGGACATGCCAATGCCAAAAACCTGGCCGATGAAAATGTTCTGGATGTTGGAGCCATCAACTCATGGAGCAATTCCAAACGATTGCCGATTTTTGTGACCGCGACCTGCGAATTTAGCCGTTTCGATGACAATGAAACCTCGGCAGGTGAGCACATCCTTTTTAATCCGATCGGTGGTGGAATTGGTCTGTTTTCAACTACCCGGCTGGTTTATTCAGGCGCTAATTTTATTCTTAACCGCCAGTTTTTCAGGAATATTTTCGAGAAAGATGAGCAAGGCAATCACCTTCGGATGGGTGATGTGATGCGACTGGCAAAGGCATCTGCCAATACGGG
Organism: Bacteroidota bacterium; assembly: GCA_030698405.1. Lineage (GTDB taxonomy): Bacteria > Bacteroidota > Bacteroidia > Bacteroidales > Prolixibacteraceae > Aquipluma. The sequence goes on along the minus strand of JAUYMU010000134.1, from coordinate 30,601 downwards.
CATCAATCAGCTTAATTTTACTTTGTTGGGTGATCCTGCCTTGCGCCTGGCATATCCCGATTTTCAGGTAAAAACAAGCACTATCAATGGTAAAGATGTTAGTGTACAAACTGATACCATTGGATCGCTTACAGTTGTTACGATCAAAGGTTTTGTTGCCGATAACAGCGGTGCAAAAATGACTTCGTTTAATGGCGAAATTATTCCAACCGTTTACGACAAAGCCATGCAGGTAAAAACACTGGGAAATTCAGGAGAAACACCGATGAATTATACCGTACAGAATAATATTATTTATAAAGGCTTGGCAACCGTTAAAGATGGAGAATTCGAGTTTTCGTTTTTTGTCCCGAAAGACATTTCATTCAAACTGGGCAAGGGGAAAATTCTTTACTATGCATACAATGAAACTATGGATGCTCATGGTTCTTTCGATGGTTTTTATGTGGGCGGTTCATCCGGTAATTCAATTTCGGATTCAAAAGGGCCTGAAATTGATTTGTTCCTGAACACGGAATCGTTTAAAGACGGAGGGAAGGTGAGTGCCAGTTCTGTTTTAATTGCCAATATTGCTGATGAAAACGGCATCAATACTGCAGGAACCGGAATCGGGCACGATATCACTGCTGTTCTCGATGGCGATTATTCGAATGTAATGGTGCTGAATGATTTTTTTCAATACGATAAAAATAGTTATACCAGTGGCAAAATTATTTTTCCGCTGAGTAATCTGGCGGAAGGAAATCATACATTGACCGTAAAAGTTTGGGACGTGTTGAATAATTCGTCGGAAGTGGAAATCAATTTTGTGGTGAAGGACGACCTGCGAATTGAAAACTTACATTGTTTTCCAAATCCGGTGCAGGACAAAACCAATTTTGCTTTCACGCACAATCAACCTGACGAAACTTTTGATGTAACGCTTGAAGTTTTCCAGACTTCAGGAACACGGGTTGACCTGCTTCAAAGGAAAGTTGGTTCGCAGGGAACCGAAAGCCTTCCGTTTGAATGGACTCCTTCCCCGAGGCTTGTGAAAATGACGCCGGGTGTTTACATCTACCGCATTACAGCAACAATTGATGGAAAAACAGGCAGTGCATCTGGAAGATTCGTATATGTATATCGCTAAATAATGAGGAAGTCCCGAAACTTTCAATACTATTTCAGAAGAAAGTTCGTTTAGCAATTTGAGTTAACTCAGGTTGAAACTCCTCAACAAAGCCTTATATTTGCAAATTCAAAATTTTGACCAATTTAATATGAAGAAGTTAAACGTATTATTGACTGTAGTTCTTTTATCAGTTTTGTTTGTACAATATGCAAATGCACAGGATAAAATTAATGCAATAACAACTGGTGTTCCATTTCTAACGATTGGCCCTGATGCAATTGCAGGTGGAAAAGGAGATGTTGGGGCTGCAAGTGCACCTGATTTATTTTCGCAACACTGGAACCCGGCTAAATATGCTTTTATTGAAGAAGAAATGGGCATTGGATTATCATATACTCCGTGGTTAAAAAGACTTGTTACTGATATTGGTCTTTCGTCGCTTGCCTTTTACAAGCGTCTTGACGATGTGCAGACGCTCAGTGCTTCGTTGAACTATTTTACTTTGGGTGAAATATTTTTAACCAACGAATATGGTGAAAATACAGGGCAATCCAGCCCGAACGAATTTTCGCTGGATGTGGCCTACACCCGTTTGTTGTCTGATAATTTTTCTGGTAGCGTTGCTTTGAGAATCATCAATTCAGACTTTGCCTTAAATGTTGATGGTTACTATCCTGGATTTGCTTATTCTTCTGATGTTGCCTTTTATTATCAGAAAGAATTACGCATTAACCGAAAAAGTAGCCTTCTTTCTGCAGGTATCAATGTTTCGAATATCGGATCGAAGATTTCGTACGATAAAGGAAATACAAAAGATTTTATACCTACAAATCTTAGATTGGGAGTTGGTTATAAAACAGAAATCGATAAATACAATGTTTTTGCTATATATGTCGATGCAAATAAATTATTGGTTAAAACGCCCCGCGTGGATGAAACTTATGAAGAATATAACGGAGCCTCGGTAATCGCAAGCATGTTTCAATCTTTCTCCGATGCTCCTGGCGGAATGAAAGAAGAATTGCAGGAAGTTAGTCTCTCTGCTGGTGCAGAATATGTATACAACAGACAGTTTACAATCCGCGCCGGCTATAATCACGAAGATGCTTATAAAGGAAACAGAAAATACGCTACCGTTGGAGCTGGTTTGAAAATGAACGTTTTTGCCTTGGATTTTTCCTATTTGATTTCTGCAGCACAAAATAATCCACTTGATAATACACTCAGGTTTACATTGTCATTCGACTTCGAAGCGTTTAATAAGCAGCGACGTTAACAGGAATTTGACTGTAATATTGGGAGTTTTTCGGTTTCTTATACGAGTGTATAGAATTGTGAATTTCAGTCTCATTACAATAAATGTACAACTATGTTGACAAAAACGAAAGTAATTAAAGCAATCAATCAGCTGCCTGATGAGTTTTCTATTGACGAAATGGTGGATAAAATGATTTTGCTTGAGAAGATAGAAAGAGGACTGGCTCAATCAGAAAAAGGAGAGGTGATTTCAGATGAAAATTTGGAATTAGAAATTGCCAAATGGTTCGATTAAGCTGGACAAACCAAGCAAAAAATCTGATATCTAATATCTTAAACAATATGAATTTCCGGATTGGATACGGATACGATGTACACCGTTTGGCTGAAGGTGAAACCTTGTGGTTAGGCGGTGTTTTAATTCCCCACAGCAAAGGAACAGTTGCCCATTCTGATGGAGATGTGTTGCTTCATGCCTTGTGCGATGCAATGTTGGGTGCAGCTAAAATGGGTGATATCGGGAGACACTTTCCTGATACTTCTTCAGACTACAAAAACATTGACAGCAAGATTTTACTGGCACAAACCAATGAACTGATCGCTTCAAAAAACTACCGGGTTGGAAATCTGGATGTGACCGTGGCGGCACAACAACCCAAACTCAAACTGTTTATTCCTGAAATGGAAGAAACCATTGCGCGAATTCTTGGGATAGATATAGATGCAGTTTCAATCAAAGCAACCACCACCGAAGAATTGGGTTTCGAGGGCAGGGAAGAAGGGATTTCGGTACATGCGGTGGTATTGATTGTTTATACTGATATTGTAGATAAAATCCATAAAGGATTAGACGATTCAGAAGAAGGACGGATAAATACTGTTGAAGAGGCAAAAGAAAAAATAACCACATAGGCACATAGATAACATAGAAAAATAAAAACTATGTTTTCTATGTGCCTATGTGGTTTAAAATAAACAGAATGAAAAAAACACTCGTAATCGGGGCAAGCGAAAATCCCGATCGTTATTCGAACAAGGCCATCAGGGCTTTGATGTCGCACAACCATGAAGTGGTCGCTTTGGGCTTGAAAAAAGGCGCGGTTGGAGGAGTTGCTTTCCAAACTGAAAAGCTTCAGTTCGAAAATATTGATACGGTAACCATGTATGTCGGGCCGCAAAACCAGCCTGAGTATTATTCCTATATAATTGGGCTAAAGCCTCGTCGGGTAATTTTTAATCCCGGCACCGAAAATCCAACATTTATCAGTCAACTTAAAGCTGCCGGTATTTATCCTGAAATTGCCTGTACCCTGGTTTTACTTGCAACCGGACAATTCGAATAATGGAAACAATCCATTCTATTCAGGAATTTGAACAACTTTTAGCTGATGAGGATGCCGTGCTGGCGTATTTTTCCACTGAAATTTGCTCAGTCTGCAAAGTATTGAAACCGAAAGTTTCCGAAATGGTCGCTGAATCATTCCCACTGACGAAAATGGTCTTTGTAGAATCAGATAAACTACCTGAACTGGCTGCCCAAAACCGTGTTTTTGCTGCTCCAACAGTAGTCGTTTTCTTTGCCGGACGCGAAACAATCCGCAAAAGCCGTGCGTTTGGAATTGATGAATTGAAAGCAGAAATTCAGCGTCCATATTCGATGATGTTTGAAGCCCCCTAAATCCCCCAAGTAGGACTTTGCGCTATTCAGGATCAAAATAATTGACGCAAATCGGAGAGTTTTAAGAATTTCCAATATCTAAACTCCCTTCCCTTGCGGGGAAGGGTTGGGGATGGGGCTAAACAGCCCATCGATCATCTTTTCATCCGTCAGATTTGGTAACGTGACGATCAGGTTGGGATTTTCCTGCATGGCGCGTTGAATGGCAAACATGGCTGGTTCGTTGCGAGCCCAGCTACGACGGGCTATTCCGTTGTTCACGTCCCAGTGAAGCATTTGCTTCAATCGCCGGTCAGCATCTTCAGAACCATCTATCGTCATTCCAAATCCACCATTGATCACTTCTCCCCAGCCAACACCGCCGCCATTGTGTATCGAAACCCAGGTAGCGCCGCGAAACGAATCTCCAATTACATTTTGAATCGCCATATCTGCTGTAAAAGCTGATCCGTCGTAAATGTTGGAAGTTTCGCGGTAGGGCGAATCCGTTCCTGAAACGTCGTGGTGGTCGCGTCCCAAAACAATTGGTGCGCTTATAATTCCGTCCCTGATCGCTTTGTTGAATGCTTCGGCAATTTTGGTTCGACCCTCACAATCGGCATAAAGGATGCGTGCCTGAGAGCCAACTACTAAATTGTTTTTACCTGCTTCTGCAATCCAGTGAATATTGTCCTGCAGCTGGTTTTTTATTTCTGAAGGAGCTTGTTTGGCTATTTCTTTTAAAACCTGAAGTGCAATTTCGTCGGTTTTCTGAAGGTCATCCGGATCGCACGAGCAGCAAACCCAGCGGAATGGGCCGAAGCCGTAATCGAAAAATAGCGGGCCCATGATGTCCTGAACGTATGACGGGTAGCTGAAACTCCCGTCATTATTGGTTATGGTGGCACCTGCACGTTTGGCTTCCAGTAAAAAGGCATTTCCGTAGTCCCAGAAATACATCCCCACTGCCGAAAGCTGGTTAATTGCATTCACCTGCCGGCACAAACTTTCATACACTTTCTCCTGAAAAAGTACCGGGTTTTCGGCCATCATCCGGTTCGATTCTTCCAGCGTAAGTCCGGCAGGATAATAACCTCCGGCAAACGGATTGTGCAGCGAAGTCTGATCGGTTCCCAGATCAACGGAAATATTTTCTGCGGACAGTTTCTCCCAAAGGTCAACCACATTTCCCTGATAGGCCAGAGATACAGTTTCTTTGTTTTGGCTGGCTTTCAGCATCCGGACAATCAGTTTGTCCAAATCTTCATATACTTCATCCACCCAACCTTGATGATGTCTGATGGCAACCACTTTCGGGTTGATTTCAGCAATCACCGCCACCATACCTGCAATCACTGCCGCTTTTGGCTGTGCGCCCGACATTCCGCCAAGTCCTGACGAAACGAATATTTTTCCCGCAACCTGTCCGTCTCCGCGCATCCGGGCAGCATTTAAAAGGGTAATAGTAGTTCCGTGCACAATTCCCTGCGGCCCGATGTACATGAACGATCCGGCAGTCATCTGTCCGTATTGCGATACGCCAAGTGCGTTCATCCGCTCATAGTCATCTCTTCCGGAGTAATTGGGAATTACCATGCCATTGGTAACCACTACCCGTGGAGCATCTTTGTGCGAAGGGAAAAGTCCCATCGGATGTCCGGAATACATCACAAGCGTTTGTTCGTCGGTCATTTCCGACAGATATTTCATGCACAGCCTGTATTGCGCCCAGTTCTGAAAAACAGATCCGTTTCCGCCATAAGTAATCAACTCGTGCGGATGTTGGGCAACCGCATGATCCAGATTGTTTTGAATCATCATCATGATAGAGGCGGCCTGAATTGATTTGTGAGGATAATCTTCCAGTGGATGAGCCTTCATTGCATAGTCGGGACGAAGCCGGTGCATGTAAATCCGGCCATATTGTCGCAATTCATCCAGAAATTCGGATGCCAATCGGACATGATGTTCAGGCTTAAAATACCTTAACGCATTCTTAATAGCCAGCTTCTTTTCCTCCATGGTGAGAATGTCTTTTCGTTTAGGTGCGTGATTTACAGAAGGGTTAAATGGTTTTATCACGGGCAAAACTTCCGGAATCCCTTCCTGAATGGCGTTTTTGAATTCGGCGGTGTTCATAAATTTCCAATTGTGGTTCATCTTTTGAAATAGCAGGTATAACGGCAAAATTGCGACATTCCCCGATATTTACATGTATCCTGGCAGCAGTTTTGCAACATTTGCCAAACTTATATTTATCATTGATTGTTAAATTTAAGCGTTGTAAGATTATAAATTAAAAAGTAAATAAAAATGAAAAAGACGTGGATTATTCTGGCAGTTATTGCCGTTTTGCTTCTGGTTACCTATTCGTCGGTTAAAAATTCATACAACAGTATGGTTAGTATGGAAGAAGGAGTGACTGCACAGTGGTCGCAGGTTGAGAACGTTTATCAGCGCCGTTCCGATCTGATTCCGAATCTGGTAAACACCGTAAAAGGATATGCCGATTTTGAAAAAGAAACGCTAACCCAGGTGATTGAAGCCCGTGCCAAAGCAACTTCGGTCAATATTAATCCTGATAAGCTGGATGCCCAATCGCTCCAGAATTTTCAGAATGCACAGTCAGGCTTGTCGTCTGCTTTGAGCAAGTTGATGGTGGTAGTAGAAAAATATCCGGAATTGAAAGCTAATCTGGGATTTTTGGATTTGCAGGCTCAGTTGGAAGGCACGGAAAACCGAATTACGGTTGAACGTATGAAATTTAATGAAAGTGCCCAGGGATACAATACCTTGATCCGCAAGTTCCCAAAGAATCTATTTGCCGGAATGTTCGGATTCGAAAAGAAAGCATACTTCGAGGCAGAAGCGGGCGCTGAAAAAGCTCCTGAAGTGCAGTTTTAATGCTACTGGCGGCTGGCTGCTAGCTACTGGCCAGTTGCCAGCCGCTAGCCGCCAGAAGCTTTTTTTAATAAACAAAAATCTACACAACCATGTCAGTCGAAAATTTTTTCAGTAAAGAAGAAAAGAAGCAGATTACCGATGCCATTGCCGAAGCGGAATTCAATACTTCAGGCGAAATAAAGTTACATGCTGAAGGATATTGCAAAATTGATGTGCTCGACCGGGCGGCTTATGTGTTTGAAAAACTTGGAATACATAAAACTGCTCAGCGAAATGGCGTTTTGTTTTATCTGGCAGTACACGACCATAAATTTGCCATATTGGGCGATGCCGGTATCAATCAGGTAGTTCCTGCCGATTTCTGGGATCAGATTAAGGAAACCATGCTCGGTTATTTTATAGAAGGAAAATTTGCGGACGGACTTTCAGAAGGAATTATGATGGCGGGCGAGCAATTAAAGGTACATTTTCCTTTTCAGAAGGAAGATGTTAACGAACTGTCGGATGAGATTTCTTTCGACAAAAACTTATAATCATGAAGCATTTATTACTGACAATATTTCTTTCACTTTTTCTCTTTTCGGTTTTTGCGCAGGATATTCCTGAACGACCCAATCCGCCGCAGTTGGTCAACGATTTGGCCAATGTACTTTCCGATCAGGAAGAACAGCAACTGGAGTCTGAATTGGTGCAATTCGACCGTTCAACTTCAACCCAGATAACCATTGTTACAGTACCGAGCCTGAATGGCTACGAAAAAGCTGATTTCACATTTCGGTTGGGCGAAAAATGGGGCGTTGGCAGGAAGGATAAAAACAATGGGATCGTGATTGTTTTCAAACCTAAAATTGGCAATGAAAGGGGAGAGGTATTTGTCGCAGTTGGATATGGGCTTGAAGGTATTATTCCCGATGCAGTTGCCAACCGGCTTGTGGTGGACAATGAAATGATTCCGCGTTTTAAAGTGGAGGATATTTACGGCGGGTTACAGGCCGGCACAAAGGTATTGATGGGTTTGGCTGCGCAGGAATTTACCGCTCAGGATTACAAGGAAAAAGCAGCAGAAAAGAAGGATGGCGGAGGTGCATTTTTTATTGTCATCATGATCATCATTATACTTGTATCTCTTTTCAAAGGAGGTCGTGGCCGTAATTACAATGGTGGTAGCAGTATTCCTTTCTGGATCGCAATGGGCTTGCTGGGAAGTAACAGGGGAGGTGGTTCCTTTGGTGGTTTTTCAGGAGGTAGTGGCGGATTTGGTGGCGGCGGCGGTGGTTTTGGCGGCTTCGGCGGTGGAAGCTTCGGCGGTGGCGGCGCTGGCGGAAGCTGGTAAAGGAGCGTTTCAAGTTTCAAGTTCCAGGTTTCAAGTTGAAAAGATTACAAGTAACGAGCATGATCCTTCGTTGCTCATTAATCAATAACAGGAGCTTCTGCGTGTTGGTCTATTCCAATAATAGATAGAATCGATTTATTACGAATTACCTCAAACAGCAAATTGTCGTTGTTTGAGGTTTTTTGATCTACAGGGTGGTATAGATGAAAACAGACGGCTGCCCATTTCAAGTTAATTCGTTTTACACCGGCGTGCATCATGCGCATGACAATGTCCGAATCTTCGCGTCCCCAATTGGTGTATCGTTCGTCGAAACCGTTAATTCCGATCAGATCTTCTTTCCAGAATGCCATGTGACATCCTCTTAACCTTTTATAAGTGTAACCGGGGCCTGTTATGATTTTATGAAGAAAAGGGATGCGGATGGCGTTCCCGCGCGATTTTAGTCCGGTTGGCCATATTGTGAATTTGTACGTGCCGTTTTTCATTATTTTGGCCGTCTTTTCGGCATCAAGTATAACCCTGCTCCCACAATATAAACTGTTTGATTTGGCAAACCGGCGATGGTCGCTGATAAAGGCCGGGTGCAGAATTATGTCGTCATCAATAAAGATTAGGTAATCTCCTGACGATTTTATAATTGCGTTGTTTCGGCTTCTGGAAAGTCGAAATCCTTTGTCTTCCTGCCATACATGAATTAGCGGAACGGTCAGTTTGTGCCTGAATTTCCCGATCAGTTCTGCGGTCTCTTTTCCAGAACCATCATCGGCCACTAAAATTTCATCCGGAAACTCTTTTAGTTCAGCAATGCTTTTCAGGCAATGGAACAGGTATTCCGGCTTGTTGTAGGTGGCAATTATGAGACTGATCTTCATTTTTTAGGTGTTGTTTGTATTGTCTCACTGAACAGGAATAAACTGTAAAAGAACACAAAGAAGCTGATTCCCATGTGCGCTTCAAGGTTCGAGTCGGAGAAATTGGCGATGCCCAGAATGAGCAGCAGCATTACTGCCGGATAATACCGATGTTTGTTTGTCAGGAACAATGGATACAACCACGCGAATATTATCCAGAGAAATCCAAGAATTCCGAATTTTACCAGATAGTTCAGATATTGGTTGTGTGAACTTCCATAATGTTGAGGATCGAGTTTCGATTGATTTTTTTGATAAGCGTTGATAAATTCCTGTTTCCAGTTACCGGTACCAACACCAAACAACGGATGTTCACTTACAATGGTTTTAGCCGCTTTTACAAATTCAATTCGTTGAGCCAACGATTTCAGATTCGGGTCGCCGGTTTTAAAATAGACGTCCAATTCCCAGATTGTTTGATAGATGCGCGGATACAGTGAAAAGAATCGTTTTGTATAAATATGATTGGCAATTCCTTTTTCGATGAACTGAATGTCTTCAGAAGTTAGTTTTGACAAACCAACAGAATCTTTGGTCAGGCCTTTTGATGTCAGGTAACGGATCAGCGTAGCCGAAACAGGAAATCCATTTGTCCCGTTCTGATCAAAAGCCATTGGCGATCGTTTTTCCCAACTTTCTTTCAGCTCGTCCCAGCTGAGGTACAAACCCACATAATGGCCATTTTCTAGCATTTTATCCTGAAGATCGTGTTGGTACAGGTTCCCGTTTTGTGTCCTTTCCGGCAATTGCTCCGGGTCAACGGGTGTGGTGTCGTAAAAACGGTAAACACACGATCCGAGGTAGAAAAATCCGCCTAAAATCATGACAGGCAGCAAAATTGAAGCAAATAGTTTCCATTTCCTGATTTTTATTTTCCTGATTACAAAAAATAGGTGGATGACAAGAAGCACGACAAAAGTTGCCAGTCCGGTGAGCGATTTCAGGAGAAAAAGGAAAACAAGTAAATACAGAATATCTGCAATCAACAGATAACGCAAATATTTACTGAAAGACTTTCGATTGTACAGTTCGTAAATCAGGATGGAAACGCCCAGCAATAATTGAAAACTGAAGCCGATGTGCGAAACAAACAGGATTTCCCAAATATCGTGAATGCCAAATTGTTCCCTTAAAATCAGTCTGAATATTGCGATGGCTGAAGCGAGGTTCAGCGCAGCAAGAAACGAAGATAGAATTTTCCGGAACATTGTATAGCCGATTGGCGGGCCGATTGCAATGCAGAGGGGAACGACCAGAATGAAGGCAGTTTTCTGCAGTTCGTACAAGGCCAGCGGCATGTTACGTGTAAAAATTACGCCAATAACATACACGAAAAAAACAGAAGTGATGAGTAGAGCTGCCGGCTGGTTTTTAAGCTTGTTGAACTTTTCCTGAAACTGCCCTGTCACAATACAACTAATTAAGAGAAGGCCAGAACTTAAACTGATCATGAATTCTGAAAACGGCAGCGATACTGCAAACAGGAAAACTGAAGCGTAAAAGAAAAGATTTTTCCAGGTGTATTTTGTGCTCATTGTAAACGGCATGACTGATACCCAAAATAAATAAAAAAAGCCGACAGGAAGCCGACTTTTTCAGTGTATTTTAATATTGTTTATTCTACTGGTTCAATTGAATCCAGAATATCTTTATCAACCAGGATGCGTCCGCAATATTCGCAAACAATTACTTTTTTGCGCGATGCGATGTCCATTTGGCGCTGTGGCGGAATTTTGTTGAAGCAACCACCGCAGGCATCACGCTGAACAGTTACAACAGCAAGTCCGTTGCGCGCGTTTTTGCGGATACGTTTGAAAGCCATCAGCAAACGAGCTTCAATGTTGCTTTCAATTTTTTCGGTTTTGGCTTTTAGTCTTTCTTCTTCGATTTGAGTTTCAGCGGTAATTTCTTCCAGTTCGCGTTGTTTGCGGTCCAAATCTTCGAGGCGTTCTTTTAGCAGCAATGCCGATGAACCAATCGATTCTTTTTTACTGTTAAGCTCTATCATGAATTCACGTATGCGTTTTTCAGACAGTTCGATTTCAAGTTTCTGGAATTCAATTTCCTTGCTCAATGAATCGAATTCGCGGTTGTTACGAACATTGTTTTGCTGTTCGGTGTATTTTGCGATCAGTAATTCTGATTCTTTTATTGCAGCTTTTTTGTTGCTAATGGCCGTTTCCAGATCTTTCGTGTCGTCTTCGTAGTTGCTTACACGGGTTTTTAAACCAGTAATTTCATCTTCCAAATCCTGAACTTCCAGAGGTAATTCACCACGAAGTGTTTTGAATTTGTCGATTTCAGAAACAACATTTTGCAGTTCAAAAAGTGCTTTTAGTTTTGAACTGATTGGCACACTTTTATTTTCGTCTCTAACGTACTGAGTGTTCATACTTATAATTGTTTAACTATTTTTAAATCAGATAATTTACTGGATTTGTGCTTATTTCCGATAAATGGAGGGCAAATTTAGGGAATTTTTTCGTAAGTAATTCATAAAAAACTTCTTTAGTGAATTGTTCACTTTCATAATGCCCGATATCTGCAATAATAATTTGTTGTTCGGCATCAAAAAACTGGTGGTATTTAAAATCTCCTGAAATAAATATATCCGCGTTCTGTGCGATTGCCTTGTTCAGGAAAGTACTTCCGGAACCGCCGCAAACCGCCACTTTACTGATGGGTTTTCCCAATAGTTGTGTGTGCCTTACGACCTGACAATTAAATTTTTCTTTCAGGTTTTGCAGAAAATTTAGTTCTTCCATTGGCTCCGCAAGTTCACCGATCATTCCGGTTCCGCCCTGTGTAAATTCATTGTCGAGCGGGTAAATATCGTAGGCAACTTCTTCGTAAGGGTGCGCATTCAGGAGTGATTGAATTACTTTGTGTTGCAGATGTTTGGGGAAAATGGTTTCAATTCGGGTTTCCTCCTCAAAATGAAGCTGGTTTTTCTCACCAACAAACGGATTGGTTTCGTTATTTCCCTTGAAGCTTCCCATTCCTGTTTGGTTGAAACTGCACGAATCATAATTGCCAATGTTTCCGGCTCCTGCTTCAAACATTGCTTTTCTTACATTTTCAGCATGGCCGGATGGTACAAATGTAACAAGTTTTTTCAGGAAGTTTTGCATTGGAATCAGCATCCGGCAATTTTGCAACTGAAGTTTTTCGCAGATTTTGCTGTTCACGCCACCGAAAACGCCATCCAGATTGGTATGCGCCGCGTAAATTGCAATGTCGTTTTTGATCGCTTTTGCCACACAACGTTCAATGTAGTTTTTTCCATTCAGCTTTTTCAACCCGCCAAAAATAATCGGATGATGTGCAACAATCAGGTTCAGATTTTTACTGATCGCTTCATCCACAATGTCTTCGGTAATATCCAGCGTAATTAAAATTCCTGAAATTTCATCATCCGGATGGCCAATGATCAGCCCGGAATTGTCGTACGATTCCTGAAATGAAAGCGGCGCAATGGATTCAATGAATTGGGTAATTTCTTTGAGTATCATAGTATAATTATCTGATTAAGCCGGGGCGAAGCAAACTTGAAACTTGAAACTTGAAACTTGAAACTTGAAACTCCCTCAGAGTTCCTCTTTAATTTCAACGAGCATTTGCCTTATTTCCTGAAGCCGGCTTACCACTTCAAAATTCTGGAGTGTATCTTCCTTGTTTTCTTTCAGTTTTTTCTGTGCACCTTTTATGGTCATACCTCTTTCTTTCAGCAAGTGGTTGATGAGTTTAAGGTTTTCTATGTCTTCGACGGTAAACATCCGGTTGCCTTTGTTGTTTTTGTGCGGCTTCAGGATGTCAAATTCATTTTCCCAAAACCGAATTTTGGAGGTGTTCACTCCAAACAAATCAGCGACCTCGCCGATAGAATAAAATACCTTCTCAATTTTGGGTTTCTTGTATGGCACAGTATTTATTTTTAGTCGAAAGTTTGACCGATATTTGATGAAATGGTGACCATTTTTTCGTATTCCTGGGCATTTAAGTCTTTGAAATAGTAATGTTGCGGATTTACCGGAGTTCCGTTTTTGTGCACTTCGTAGTGTACGTGTGGAGCAGTAGATGTTCCTGTATTTCCGACATAACCAATAACAGCGCCTCGCTTAACATGTTCCCCAATTTTAACATTAAATCCGCTCAGGTGGGCGTAGAGCGTTTCGTAGTCAAATCCGTGATCAATTAAAATCCATTTACCGTATCCGCTGCCAATGGTCTGAACATCTTTCACAACCCCATCACCGGTAGCATAAACCTTGGTGCCGATTTGAGCGGTAAAGTCCATTCCGTAGTGAAACTGTTTGATTTTGTATATCGGATGTATTCTGTATCCCCAACCGGAGGCTGTACTTTTAAGCGATTTGTTTGAAATGGGCATAATTGCAGGCATACTTGCAACCAGTTTTTCTTTGTTGAGGGCAAGGTTCATCACTTCGTCGTATGATTTGGCCTGAATATATGCCTGCTTCGAAAGAATGTCGAGTTTTTCTGCAGTTTTTATCACCAGTTCCGAATTGTCAAAAGATTCGAGCCGCGAATATTTGTTTACCCCGCCAAATCCGGCTTTTCGGATGGTTGACGGAATCGGGTCGCTTTCGAATATTACGCGGTACAAATTGTTGTCGCGTTGTTCGATTTCATCGAGTGCCTTTTCAACATTGGTTAAATCCTTGTAAAGTAATTCGTATTGGGTTTCAAGTCGTTCATTTTCTTTGTGAAGTGTACGCATTCGGGGAGATTCGTAAAATTGAAGTACGCCAATTGCGATCAGCACCGAACTTACCAGGGTGGTTGAAAACAAGGCTAAAAAACGCTTGATTTTTGTTTTGAAACTTATTACGATTTTGTCGTAGCTAAGTGTATGAGCATTAAATTTATACTTTGCTTTCGCCATAAAACATGGTTTATGGAATTTATTTTTCGGTTTGGAACAAATTTAAGTAAAAAATCTAACTTTGCACGGTTCCGAAAATTCCGGTTTAAACAGCCTGCAAAGCTAATGTTTTCAATCAAAATAATTGCTGGGCTTCAATTAATTGGGGATTTTTAACAAATTTTAAAGTTGAAAAAATACATATTTAGATGAATTCGAAGGAAATCAGGAAAGCGTTTTTAGATTTTTTTGCAAGCAAGGAACACCAGATTGTGAGCTCGGCTCCGATGGTCGTAAAGAACGATCCTACCTTGATGTTTACCAATGCCGGGATGAACCAGTTCAAGGATATTTTTCTGGGTAACCAGCCTGCAAAAAGTGTTCGCATAGCCGATACCCAAAAGTGTCTGAGGGTTTCAGGAAAGCACAACGACCTTGAAGAAGTTGGTCACGATACTTACCATCATACAATGTTCGAAATGTTGGGCAACTGGTCGTTTGGCGATTATTTCAAGGAAGATGCCATTAACTGGGCCTGGGAATTGTTGCACGATGTGCTGAAAATTCCTGCTGACAGAATGTATGCTTCTGTTTTTGAGGGAAGCGACGACGACAAACTTGAACGCGACAACGAAGCTTTTGATTTGTGGCGTAAATATTTGCCTGCCGACCGGATTATTAACGGAAGCAAAAAGGACAACTTCTGGGAGATGGGTGATACAGGTCCATGCGGCCCCTGCTCCGAAATTCATGTTGATTTGCGCGACGATGAAGAACGTGCAAAAAGCCCGGGACGCGATCAGGTGAACAAGGACAATCCGCTGGTAATCGAAATCTGGAACCTTGTTTTCATTCAGTTTAACCGAAAAGCCGACGGACGTTTGGAAGAACTTCCCGACAAACATGTTGATACCGGAATGGGTTTCGAACGTTTGTGCATGGTGGTGCAGAACAAAAAATCAAACTACGACACGGACGTTTTTCAGACTACGATTGAAAAAATTGCCAGTCTGAGCAATAAAAGATACGGAGAAAACCTTCAGGCGGATATTGCAATGCGGGTAATTGCCGACCATTTGCGCGCCATTTCATTTTCGATTGCCGATGGACAGTTGCCTTCCAACAACAAAGCCGGATACGTAATCCGCCGGATTTTGCGACGTGCGGTTCGTTATGGTTATACTTTCCTTGATTTCAAGGAGCCATTTATCTGGAAACTTGTTGAAGTGCTGAAAGAACAAATGGGCGATGCTTTTCCTGAATTGGTGTCGCAGCAGGGATTGATTGAAAATGTGATCCGCGAGGAGGAAGAATCGTTTCTGCGGACACTGGAAACCGGCATCCGCCTGTTAGAAAAAAGCCTCCCCCCAACCCCCTCCAAAGGAGGGGGAGTGTTGAGCGGGATACTCGCATTTACTCTTTATGATACCTACGGATTCCCAATTGATTTAACCGAGTTAATTCTTCGGGAAAATGTAATGAGCGTGAATATGGACGAGTTTAATTCTGAAATGGAAAAACAGAAAAGCCGCTCGCGAAATGCCGCTGCCCAGGAAACCGATGATTGGGTGGAACTAAAAAAGATTGAACAGGTTGAATTTGTTGGATACGATGAGCTCGAAACGGAAGTTCAGATTTCGCGTTACCGCAAAGTCACCCAGAAAGGAAAGGAATTCTATCACCTGGTATTCGACAAAACTCCGTTTTACGGTGAATCCGGCGGACAGGTAGGCGATTCAGGATACATTTTAGCCGATGGGCACCGCACCAAAATTGTCGATACGCTGAAAGAGAACAATCTGACCATTCACATTGCCAATAAACTTCCTGAAAATCCTGCCGCAACTTTTACCGCGGTGGTTGATAATGGCAAACGGAAACTGACAATGAACAACCATACCGCCACCCATTTACTCGATCATGCCTTGCGCGAAGTGCTGGGCACTCACGTGGAACAAAAAGGATCGCTGGTGAATAGTGAATATCTTCGCTTCGACTTTTCTCATTTCCAGAAAGTGACCAAAGAAGAGTTGGATCGCATTCAGTCACGCGTAAATGAATTGATCCGCGAAAACCTGGTGCTCGAAGAAAACCGTTCGGTCGCTTTTGATCAGGCCAAAGATTTGGGTGCCATTATGCTTTTCGGCGAAAAATACGGCGACGTGGTGCGTGTCATCAAATTTGGCGAATCAGTTGAGTTGTGCGGAGGAACACATGTTCCGGCTACCGGACAGATCGGGTCGTTTATTATTACTTCTGAAAGCGCTATTTCTGCAGGAGTTCGCCGTATGGAAGCAATTACAGCCGATCGTGCCGAAGAGTTTGTGAAAAAACATCTGGATGAATTGTCGGAAGTTAAATTCTTGCTAAACAATACCCAAAACCTGAAAAAAACGGTGGAAGATGTGCTTGCACAGAACAGTCATCTGCAAAAACAGATAGAGGAATTTGAGCGAAAAGCTGCTTCAGGAATTAAACAGGAACTGAAGAATAAAATACAGATAATTAATGGCGTAAATGTAATTGCCGAAGTGATTCAGCTCGATTCGGCACAGGCGGTGAAAGATCTGGCTTTCCAGTTGAAAGGCGAAGTTGAAAATCTTTTCCTTACGCTGGGTTCGGCCATTGGCGGAAAACCTTCGATTACCGTGATGATTGCTGAAAATGTAGTTGCCGAAAAAGGCTTGAATGCCGGTACTATCATTCGCGAAGCTGCCAAAGAAATGCAGGGCGGCGGCGGTGGTCAGGCGTTTTATGCGACTGCCGGAGGGAAAGACCTTGCAGGACTTTCAGCCGCTGTTGATAAAGCGAAATCGTTTGTGAAGTAGAAAAAGTTGGAAGACGGAATACCGGAGACGGAAGCGTGGCTCCCTGAGCGCGAAGCAGCGTTGCCCTGAGCCTGTCGAAGGGTCGAAGGGGGAGCGTCAAAAAAAAATCAGAAGAGGATTTTATCGGCCAACCGGTTGAAATCCTCTTTTTTCATGGAAGAAATTTTGGCTTTACATTTTTTGTAAATTTGACATCTGTCAACACTTCAAACCGTTTGTCATGGAAAAAAACTTAGGGAAACGAATCTTTCGAATTGTCTGGAAAACTGCTGCCGGTTTTTTTGGACTTTCCATATTCTTTGTGGTTTTCTTTCGGTTTGTGCCGGTTCCCATCACCCCACTGATGGTAATCCGTTGCGGTGAGCAGTTGTTTGACGGAGAGGAAATGAAGCTGAAACACGACTGGGTCTCTATCGAAAAAATATCCAAACACCTTCCGCTGGCGGTGGTTTGCAGCGAGGATCAAAATTTCATGACTCATTCAGGATTTGACATAGAAGCCATTGAGAAATCCGTAGAAGCTTCAAAAAAGGGGAAACGATTGCGGGGAGCGAGTACCATTTCGCAGCAAACAGCAAAAAATGTATTTCTTTGGCCGGGCAGAAGTTGGGTTCGCAAAGGATTCGAAGTGTATTTTACGGTGCTGATTGAATTCTTTTGGAACAAAGAACGAATCATGGAAGTCTATCTGAACAGCATTGAAATGGGAAATGGAATTTATGGTGCGGAAGCCGCAGCAAATCAATACTGGAAGACTAGCGCCGAAAAACTCTCAAGACATCAGGCAGCAGCCATTGCTGCCATATTGCCCAATCCAAGGCGATACAGCGCAAATCCTCCCGGGCCCTATGTTCAGGAACGCATCGGATGGATTGTAGGACAAATGGGGCAGTGGGGAACATTGAAATTTGAATAATGCACCCAGTTGGTGTCTTTGTAAAATTTCAAAAGGGTAAATGGAACCAGTTGGTGCCTTTGAAAAATATCCGAAGTATAAAATTGATTCGGTTGGGACTTTTGAAAAATTTCCGAGGTATCCTTCAGCCGAACCAGATGACAAAGAATATTTCTCCGATAAAGAATTATGCAATTTCAAATCAATATCCTTTGCTCCCGATTTTCATCGGGACAGGCTGTCTGGCTTTAGCCGACGGATTGGAATTGAATTGGAATTCCGGGCTTTAGCCCTTAATCCTTTCAAATCCATATTTCTTCAGAAAAAGTTCAATCTCCTCTTCCCAGCTAATCTTTTTATGATGCTCATCCTGATTCTTAATATATTGCCTAACTCTGTCAACATGAGAATGACTGACAGAAACTGCAAAATAATCATCTTGCCAGGAAAACTGACATGGTAAAATTTTCTGGCTGTTTATCCAGAATGAACTTTCACCTTTCAAATATTGCATTACTGTTGACAGATTTTGTTGTTTGCCCAAATTGACGAGTGCATGAACATGATCTTCGTGCGCATTGATGTAATCCAAAACAATGTTTTTTTCATTGGCGTTTTCCCTGAAATGTTTTAGCAAGGCCGGACGAAAAGACTTTGGTATAGTGCAGGTTCTGTTTTTTGTACTCCAAACACAATGAAGCCAGATTTTGACATAAGACATATAGTTGTTATTTTAGGTGAATCCACTAATTTAATGAATATCAGGCACAAATCAGTTGCTGATTTTTTTTTCTGTATTTGGAAGGTTGGGCTAAAGCCCGGAAAATGTGATGATCTTCATCCGTCACATAAATGTGACGGCAAAGGATATTGCTTCGAATAAGGCTTTCAGGAATATTTGATCAATTGTAAGGCATTTATAATTGCTTAAACGTTATAACAATGCATTGGTATCCTTTGCTCCCGATTTTCATCGGGACAGGCTGTCTGGCTTTAGCCGACGGACATCGATAAATTTAAGAACATCCGGGTTTTAGCCCTTTAATGCAAACAATTATTGAGAATTTCCCTCACACCATCAACCCAACCATCGTTTTTGCTGTTATAGTGCCATGTGCGCTTTTTTTACGGACATTTTTGTGTATTACAAGTAGAATTGAACCAATCAAAATTTAAATATACTTCTGATGAAGAACTTTTTGAACTTCCTTTTTTCATTTCCTTTTATGGGTTTTTTGTTGTTGATTCTGGCTTTCTCGATGGCCATTGCCACCTTTGTTGAAAGCAGCTACGGTACCGAAGCCGCACAGGGGGTGATTTACAAATCAATTTGGTTTAGCCTGATTTTATTGCTCCTTGCAGTCAATTTGCTGGTTAATTTCATCAGGCATAAAATGTACACACGTCAACGCATCGCGGTTGGCCTGTTTCATATCTCATTCATAATAATTTTAATTGGCGCCGGAATTACACGCTACATTAGTTTCGAAGGTGTGATGCACATTCGCGAAGGACAAACTGCCGATTTTATACTTTCTTCGGAAGACTACCTGACCATCAAAAGTGGTGATCAGACAGTAAGTGAAACAGTTCTTTTTTCAGAACTTTCCTATAAAGGTTTCAGGGAAAATATTGAAATTGAAGGGCGCAAAGTCAATGTGAAATCAGTTGGGTTTATCAAAAATGCCGTGCGAACTGTAATGGATCATCCTACCGGTTCCGAACTGATTGACTTTGTAATTTCAGCCGGACAAGGCCGCGAGAATTTTGTCTTTTCAAAAGGTAACAGTGTTGATCTCCGAACTTTGGTGGTTGGTTACGAACGTCCTGATGCAAACCTTCAGTTCCTGAGTCGCGGTGAAAATCTTTTTCTGGTTTCAGACCGACCGCTTGAATTACGATCGATGACAGGCGGTGAACCTGTGCCATTGAATGCGCTTGATACGCTGGAAGTGTTGCCAATGCACCTTTATGCAATTGACGATTATTTGTTGCTGGTAAAACAATTTCATCCTAAGGCAGTCATTCGCGTTGTAAAAGATGCTTCGGAAAATTCAACCGAAGATGCCGTTATTCTGGAAGTTGCGGATGGTAAAAACAAACAGATTGTGAATGTATTTGGTCGTCATGGTATAAAAGGCGAACCGTTTGCAGCAACTGTTGGCAATACAAAACTTGAATTTACCTACGGAGCCGATCCGATTTATCTGCCTTTTGCCTTAAAACTCGTCGAATTTCAATTGGAAAAATATCCCGGTTCTGAAAGTCCTGCTTCGTTTGCCAGTGAATTGATTTTATTGGATTCGGAACGGAACGTCACGCGCAACGAAAGAGTTTTCATGAACAATACACTCAATTACCGCGGATTCAAATTCTTTCAGTCATCCTATGATCAGGATGAAAAAGGTACCATCCTTTCGGTAAATGCCGATCAGTTGGGAACTATCGTAACTTACATCGGGTATTTTCTGCTGGGGCTCGGATTTATTCTGGCACTGTTCAGTAAAACATCCTATTTCCACCGGCTGATTGGCCGCTTAAATGAGTATTCAAAAACGGCTGTTCCGCTGGTTCTTTTTTTGTTGCTCCTGAATGTTGGACAGGCCAGTGCAAACAGTTCTGAAATAGCAGGTATTCCGCGATTTGATGCAGAATTGGTCAAGGATTTTTCGGAGTTGTGGGTTCAGGGTCCCGATGGGCGAATTGAACCGGTTTCGACACTGGCTTCGGAAGTACTCCGGAAAATTACCCGGAAATCGGATTTCTACGGGCATTCGGCGGAAGAAGTAATGTTGGGCTTGCATCTTTATCCTGAACTTTGGAGAAATGTTTCGCTGGTGAAAGTTTCGAACGAGCAACTGATGGAAATGCTTGGGGTCACTAAAGACCGCATTCCGCTGACTGCTTTTTTCGACGAAAAAGGCAGCTATAAAATGCTTGAACAGGTAAAAGCAGCTTATGCCAAAGCGCCCGCTTTCAGGAACATGCTTGAAAAGGAGATCATCAATGTGGACGAACGCGTAAATATCTGTTTTATGGTGATCAACGGCGATATGTTTGCATTGTTTCCCGGTTCGGCCAGAGAAGACAAATGGCTTGCTGCGGGAAGTGTGTCGTCTGGTTTGACGTCAGCCGATTCGCTGTTTATAAACCGTGGATTTGAAATCCTGAAAGAATCAATCAAAGGGAATAGTGAAATAAGCGGTCGTCAGATTTTCGCTGCAATTGCCTCCCATCAGAAAAAATTTGGTGCGGACTATCTTCCCACCGAAACCCATAAAAAGACAGAAATGTTTTACAATTCCGTACAACCGTTCAAACGCGTTTTTCTGCTCTATCTGTTGGTTGGTTTTGTATTGCTGATTGTATCGTTTGTCAGTATTTTCAGGCAAAAAACCGTTGGGCCGAAAATCCGCATTGTCTTTAATTCATTGATTGTTTTCGGATTTTTGATTCATACCGGTGGTTTGGCCATGCGGTGGTATATTGCTGGCCACGCTCCGTGGAGCAACGGTTACGAATCGATGGTTTACGTTGCATGGGCTACGTTGCTGGCAGGCTTAATTTTTGGCCGGAAATACCCGATGGTTTTGGCAACTGGTGCAATGCTTTCAGGAATTACACTTTTTGTAGCCCACTTAAACTGGATGAATCCTGAAATTACACAACTGGTGCCGGTTTTGAATTCTTACTGGCTGATGATTCATGTGGCAATTATTACTGCCAGCTACGGTTTCCTGGGACTGAGCGCATTTTTAGGATTACTGGTGCTTGTGCTGTATGGTATAAGCAATCAGGAGAACAGCAAAAATGTGAAGGGATTCGTCCTTCAATTTACCGCCATCAGCGAAATGTCGGTCACCATTGGTTTGTACTTGCTCACCATCGGCACTTTTCTGGGTGGCGTTTGGGCCAACGAAAGCTGGGGCCGTTATTGGGGCTGGGACGCGAAAGAAACCTGGGCGCTGATTACTGTTGTCATTTATTCGTTTATCGCCCACATGCGCATGATTCCGTCATTGAAAGGTATTTTCAACTACACGATCGCTTCGGTACTTGGTTTTTCGTCGGTTTTAATGACTTATTTCGGTGTAAATTATTACCTGAGCGGATTGCATTCCTACGGACGCGGTTCAATCGATTCGGTTCACTGGTCGGTGTTTGTAATGATAGCAGTTATTGCAGGCCTCATGCTTATTGCAAATTTTAAACAAAAGAATCTGGAATCTGAAATTTAAAAATAATTCTATCTTTATTGCCATGAATAATTAACCTAACAAAATTATCATGGCAAAAGAGGTAACAAGAACATTTGACGTTCTGGATTGGATTCTTACAGAATTACCACGTCCGGATGCATTGGGCGGAAAAAATGGCAATGACTGGTATGTTTACAGTACTGCCGAATACGTCGAAAAATCGCATAAATTCGCTTTGGGTCTCATGGCTTTGGGCCTGAAAAAAGGCGATAAAGTTGCAACTGTCACTACCAACCGACCGGAATGGAATTTTGCCGACATGGGGATGTCAATGACCGGGATCGTTCATGTTCCGATTTATCCAACCATCGGCGACGAAGAGTACAGCTATATTCTGGAACATGCCGAAATTAAAGCTCTTTTTGTGGGCGATAAAAAGCTGTTCGAAAAGTTAAGTCCGATTATTGCCCGTTTGCCCGAAATTACCCACGTTTATTCTTTTGAAGAAATAGAAGGAGTTCCCTATTTTGAAGAATTGCTTCAGCTCGGCGAAAGTCACAAAGCAGAATTGTCGGAACAATTAGAGCAAATAAAAAGTGAAGTCGATCCGGACGATCTGGCAACAATCATCTATACTTCAGGAACAACAGGCGTTCCAAAAGGAGTGATGCTGACACATACCAACCTGGTTTCGAATTTTCTGGTACATTCCAAAATGCACCATTTGGGCAAAGATCACCGCGTTATCAGTTTTCTTCCACTGTGCCATGTTTACGAACGCAGCGTGAATTACCATTTTCAGTACAAAGGAATGGGCGTTTATTACGTTGGAAATCTTGGGCAAATTGTTGCGGCAATCAAGGAAATCAAACCGCACATGTTTAACTCGGTACCACGTTTGCTCGAAAGGGTTTACGATGGTTTTGTGTCGAAGGGAAAAGAACTGTCGGGTATCAAAAAGCTGATATATTTCTGGGCCCTCAATCTGACCAGGCATTTCGAATACAACAAAGAATACAATTTCTTCCTGAAAATCAGGATTAAAATTGCCGACAAGCTGATTTATTCAAAATGGCGTGCAGCTCTGGGGAATAACATTGTCTATATCGTTTCAGGAGGAGCTGCGCTTCAGCCGCGAATTGCAAGAGTTCTGGGAATGGCCGGAATGCTGAACCTGGAAGGATACGGATTGACGGAAACTTCGCCGGTAATTGCGGTGAATAATCCGGAAACCAAGGCCATGAAAATTGGTACAGTCGGAGAGGTACTGAGCAATGTGCAGTTGAAATTTGCTGACGATGGCGAAATTCTTTGCAAGGGGCCCGGCGTAATGAAAGGTTACTACAAAGAGCCTGAGCTGACTGCGGAAGTGATTGATGAGGAGGGTTGGTTCCATACCGGCGATATCGGGATTCTGGAAGATGGCAAATATCTGAAGATTACCGACCGCAAAAAGGAAATGTTTAAGCTTTCAGGAGGGAAATACATTGCACCGCAAATGATTGAAAACAAGCTAAAAGCTTCGTTTTTTATTGAACAGATTATGGTGATCGGGGCAGGCGAGAAATTTGCCAGCGCTTTGATTTCTCCCAATTTCAGTTATTTGCACGAATGGTGCAGTCACCGGAAAATACTGTTTCAAGACAATGAAGAGTTGATACAAAATACTGAAGTACTTGCCCAGCTTCAGAAAGAAGTGGTAGCCATTAACAAAACTTTGGGCGAGCACGAAGAAATTAAACGGTTCAGGCTGGTGAGTGACGAGTGGACCCCACAAACCGGTGAGCTGTCGCCAACATTAAAGCTGAAAAGAAATTACGTTGCAGCGAAATACAAAACGATCATCGACGAAATTTATTCAGTAGCGAAAGAACAGCCGGGAGGAAGGTTCAGGCTGCCAAAAATCAAATTGAATTTCGATATCAACGAGTTTATCAAGAGGTTGAAGCTATAAGGGAAGTTCCAGGTTTTAGGTTTCAAAACAAATCTGGAATACAAGATAAGTTGAAAGCGAAAGTAGTATTATGGTGCTGATAGTTGCCCGATAAGAGACATGTTAACTTATGATTCGCTTGAATTTATGATTGGGTAATCACATTTTAAAAACAAGTTTAGTACCTTTATGGTGTGAAAAAACAAAACGAAACAGAAGCTGACTTTGAGATTGATAAGTTGACCAATTCAATTGAGAATACGGTAACTTGTGAGATTTTTGATACAGAAGTGACACAAATTTATAAGGAAGATAGCCGACAAATTAAAAGAAAGGACTGGGTATTTGAGTGGCACAAAGAATTTAAGAACTCTGAAAACGAAATTTACAAACTAACAACAATTAACAACCCAACAATTATTCATGGATTAATCTGTTTTACTGATAAAAGTGACCACATTTTTATGTCTCTTATTGAGAGTGCGAAATTTAATAAGGGTAGTCATAAACTATATAAAGGCGTGGCAGGTAATCTTGTCGCTTTTGGATGCAAGGTTTCGTTTGAGAAAGGTTATGACGGAGTGGTATCTTTATAGCTAAAACAAAACTTATAGAGCATTATCGGCTAACATTAGGCGCAAAGCAATTTGGTGAAAGCACCCGGATGTTCATAGACACCAAAGAAGCATTGGTATTAGTTAAACAATATTTCAAAAATTTCAGCTATGGCAAACTTTAAAAAAATTGATGACCATGATTTTGTTTTTGTGAATAGACCACTTTCTGAAAAGGAAGACAATGAATTTAGTAACTTCCTTAAAAGTCGTAAGTCAAAAACAAAATCCAAGCAAAATGTGCGGTCGTCATCAAAGCCAAAAATTAAAATGACTTAATTATTCAATACTGTGAATCAAGGAGTTTATCATGAGGTTGAAGCTGTAAGAATACTATGTTTTTTTATTACTTGCAGATTAGACATGAGAACAAACGAATTAATAAAAGAAATTCAAAGATTACCAATTCAGAAACGAATTTTTGTGATTGAGAAGAGTATTCATTCTTTACGGAAGCAGGAAGAAACAAACCAGATGAAAAAGCAGCTGATATTTTGTATTCTGACTATAATTCAGATAAAGAATTGACAGCATTTACAGATCTTGATTTTGAAGAGTTTTATGAAGCAAGGTGAAATCTGGTTAATATTTCCGAAATAATCATGGACGAGATGAGAATTGGATTGTCAAAAGTATTATCAATTGAAAATGAATAAACATCATAAAAATAAATATCATGGACAACAATGTAAAACTTCAGGACATCATTGATTCAAAAATCCTGAATGAAAGAAAAGTGTTCTTATGGGGTCAGATTGACGATAAATCTGCAAAACATGTAATTGAAAGGCTGTTATATTTAGAGCTGATTGCGCCCAACAGGGAAATTCAGCTCATTGTTAACAGCCAGGGTGGTTATGTGACCTCAGGATTTGCAATTTATGATACGATGAAAAGTATTTCGAGTCCAATATCCACGGTATGCTCAGGATTGGCAGCCTCGATGGGTTCGATCATTCTTTCTGCCGGAACAAAAGGGCGAAGATTTATTTTGCCCAATGCCAGGGTAATGATCCATCAACCAAGCGGCGGAGCTGGCGGGCCGGCATCTGATATTGAAATTCAGATGGATGAAATTATAAAAACGAAAAAGCTCGGAGCAGAAATATTAGCGGCAAATTGTGGTCAAACCGTCGATAAAATTATGAAAGACTTCAACAGGGATTACTGGATGTCGGCTGATGAATCGGTAAACTACGGAATCGTTGATGGGAAAATTGAGCGATTAATATAAGTTTGTTTCAAATTCGTTGGAGGCGTTAAGAATGGCGTTCAAACCAAAATGCCGATTAATCCTAAGAACCATCGCAAATTATCCGGAGTGTCCGTAGTTTAAATCCATACATAACCATTAAAATGAACCCAATTGTACCAACCACCACAGATGAGTATATCGATGGTTTTTCCGACGATATACAATTGATCCTGAATCAGGTTAGGGCAATCATCAAACAGGCTGCGCCGGAAGCCGAAGAATCCATTTCATACGGAATGCCGGCTTATAAATTAAAAGGAAAACCGTTGGTCTATTTTGCCGGATTTAAAAACCACATCGGCTTTTATGCCACTCCCTCCGGACATACAGAATTTGCAAAGGAACTATCAAAATACAAGCAGGGAAAAGGTTCTGTCCAGTTCCCGCTCGACCAGGCTATGCCCTATGAATTAATTGCCCAAATTGTAGCGTTCCGGGTGATTGAAAATCTGGAAAAAGGAAAAATGAAGAAGAAATAGATCAAAACAAATTTCAAGTTTCAAGCAGAATTACTGAGATTTATTTATTTGTATCTTTGAAAAAGTAAATTTTGAAAATATGGTACTTACAATTAATATAAAAGACCCTAAAGATATAGCATCATTTTTGAATTTAATTCGGAAATTTGACTATGTGGAAATAGTTGATGTTAAGGAAAATAACCCGGAAATACCTATTGAGCACCGAATATTACTTGATGAAAGGTTAAAGAGGATAGAAGATAGAACTACATCATTTAAAAATTGGGATTTAATTAGAAATAAGTATGAAGGGAAAGCCATATAGCATTGAAATATCAGATGAGGCTGAATGCGATTTCGATAGCTCCTATAACTATTACTTTGAAGAACTATAAGAAGGGCAACAATAAAGAATAAACGCATTTCCTTTTGTCCGTAGATTTGCATTTCAACAACCCCGATGGAATACCTATTTTTACGATCAAAGCATTTACTTTGTCCACAGCAGGATCAAATCGCTTCGTTAATATTCAGATTCTGAATAACAATCAATTATACAAATACGTATGTCGGGACACAGTAAATGGTCAACCATTAAACGCAAAAAAGGAGGCATCGATTCGAAACGATCGAAGGTGTTCTCTAAAATAGTCAAAGAAATTACCGTTGCCGTAAAGGAAGGCGGCATCGATCCTGACAGCAATCCTCGCCTCCGGGTAGCCATTGCAAATGCCAAAGGGGTAAGCATGCCCAAAGACAATATCAATCGTGCCATCAGTAAAGGAACGGACAAAGATTCGGCTTCATTTATCGAATGCACATTTGAAGGTTATGCCAACGGCGGTGTGGCCGTTTTTCTCGAAGCCACTACTGATAACCAGCAGCGCACCATTGCGAACGTCCGGAGTTATTTCAATAAGAACAATGGCAACCTTGGAACCAATGGTTCGTTGAGTTTTATTTTCGACCGTAAAGGAATTTTTACCATTCCGCAAGGAACGCTCGATGCCGATGAATTTGAAATGGAAATGATTGATGCCGGCGCCGAAGATATGCAGTTGGAAGAAGGCTATTTTACCGTCACCACTGCCATGGAAAACTTTGGTTCGATGATGAAAAAACTGGAAGCGCTGAACATTGAACCGGAAAGCGCCGGATTACAGCGTATCCCAAAAGAAACCACGGTGCTCGATCTTGATAGTGCCCGGAAAGCAATGAAACTCATCGATTTGTTTGAGGAAGACGACGATATCCAAGCCGTTTATCACAACCTTGAGATGACCGATGAACTGATGGAAACGCTTTAGTATTGAGTAGAATTGTATATTTGTATAAAAAGTTGATTATATGGAGCAGTTTCAAATATTTACAAAAATTAATTATTTGCCGACTGAGTTAAAATCAGAAGTAAATGATTTTATAGATTTCTTATTGAGTAAAAGGAAAAAGGAAATAAGGAAGAAGCAACCTAAATTTGGATGTGCAAAAGGCCAGATTTATATTTCTCCTGATTTTGATGAGCCATTGGAAGATTTTAAAGATTATATGTAATGAATTTGCTGCTTGATACCCATACGCTGATTTGGTTTCTGAACGGTGATGGAAAATTATCTGATAGGGTTAAGACTGCAATTGAAGACCCCAACAATTCAAGAATTGTTAGCATAGCCTCAATCTGGGAGATTGCGATTAAAATAAGCCTTGATAAATTTAGATTTCAAAAAGGATTCAAGTGTTTTCTTGACATGGTCGAAGAAAATGGATTTGAGATTTTGCCAGTAACGTTTGAACATGCGATGGTTGTATCAACATTGGAATTTATACACCGGGATCCTTTTGATAGGTTGCTGATTGCTCAGTGTAAGGCCGATAAGTTAATTCTTGCCACAAAGGACGAAAATATTAAACGATATAACATACAGACAATTTGGTGAAGATACCAACACTATTTGTCGTTTCTTGCAGCAACTCCGGTTTTTATTTCCTTTTACCCAACCTCCCAGGCTTCTTTTTTACTCCGGAATACCGTGCAAAAATAAATACTCCGTTTTCCTTGCATGGGGTACAGTTATGTTTACATTTGAGAGACTAAATCTGAAAAATATGTAAACTCCGGATAAGCGCTCGACCGAGCCCAATTGAAAGGCTGATCTTTTTTATTTCCAACACTTTAGTTGCCTTTAAATTGACCTGCATCATTCAGTATTTAACCAATTCAAATTGATTCGGATAATGGCGATATATCAGCAAATTTGTGGATATATCATTAATAACAATCTTTTTTATGAAAACATATTTTGCAGATATTATCCCAAAAATTCAGCGTTACTCTCAAAAGCTTGACAACTTAACTTTGTTGACAAATCAACATTGGGTTGTTCTTGACGAATTAGAGAAAGCAAAAACCGTTTATATTTTTCGACAAACAAATGAACTTCTCATTTCTACAAACGGACAAGTTGAAAAGGCAAAATGGGAATACTTAGGGCAAAATTCACTTTTAATTGACTTGAAAGGCCAATCATATTTATTTCGTCACGGTTTCTTTGACGAAAATATTATTGCCCTTAAAATTGACAGTAAAGAAGAGTATGCAATTCTAATTAATGAAAGTAAATATCAAGGCGAACTAAATTCAATTACAGCAGTTTTAAGCTTCTTAAACAAAAACTATCTAGTAAACCCCGTATCGACAAATAATCTATTAGAAAAGTCGAAGAATCATATTGCGAACATAAAACTTGTCAGAGAAGGATATACTTTTAAAATGGGTTCTTTTAAAGAGTTTGTTGTTCTTCTTTCAGGTGGGCAGACTTTTAGTATTTATAAAAGAAAATCAAATGGGGAGTATTTCATTTATTCTCGAAGTAAACTCCTCTTATTTCCCGATAAAGAAACTTGTTTAAATTATATTAACGGACGATTAAAATAGAAAGAAAAACTACAAATTAAATCGGCAGTAGAATCTATTGCAAAAGTAACTCCTGAAAACTTCAAAAACCATCGGGAAATTTTCAACCTGATTAAATCAGGTGTAGCGAGTGGTAATATTGGTCATTTTATAAAGAAAAAGGTAATTTCTAAAATTGGAATAGGGTCAATTTTTTCATTTATTAGATTAATATCTGGTGGACACATATAAAATACGTCATGAGCAGAATGCCAACCACCAATGGCAAATTACCTCAGTTGTTTGGGACTCTATCGGCAGGAAATTAATAATATGAAACGTAGCTTTTCGTATATAATTTATCGATTAAAGCCCTGCATGGGGAAGATTATGAGGAAAGTAAAAAAAGCAAAATGAAACGACCACCTAATTATATTCTTTTAAAACAGGCATTGAGATACCTGCCAGAGGAAGAAAAAGTTGCTCTAATCAGCCGTTTGTCAAAATTAGATAATGCAAATAGACCATTTTTTAAATGTCTCATAAAATATTTTGATTATGAAGTATTTAAAACGAAACCTTTGATATGGCAAGACATTTGGCTGTACAACTATATTGTTTATGATACAGATAAAAGTCTAAACAGAAATGGACTCATTGCAAAATATGAGAGAGAAGTATTTATTGAAGATGATGCTGAGTTTTTTAAACATAGAGAAATTGTGAATTCGTTGAATTTAAAAAATAAAAATGCAACTTGATTCAATACCAATTTTTGGTAACTTTGGAGAAAAATTGATGAATTATGAGCAGAAACACTTCAATATCAATAGGAACCTATTTTGACGATTTTATTCAAAATAGAATATCTGCCGGAAGATATAAAAATGCAAGTGAAGTAGTCCGGGCAGGATTAAGACTTCTGGAAGAAGAAGAAAATAGAATTATTGCTCTAAGAGAAGCCATTCAAGAAGGGATAAAAAGCGGAATTGCATACGATTTTAACCCTGAGTCGCATTTAGAAAAATTGAAAGCTAAAAGGAAATTGAATGGGCAGGTATAAATTTACGAATAAAGCAGTTGATGATATAACCAATATTTGGAATTACACATTTGACAATTGGTCGGAAAATCAAGCAGACACCTACTATAACATGCTTCTGGAAAATTGTAAAGAAGTTGCAAATTCCCCTGAATTAGGCAAAAATTATTCAGGAGTGACCGAAAACTTATTGGGGTTTAAAGCTGGCCGACACGTCATTTTTTACAGAAATATTGGCGAAAATGAAGTGGAAATAACAAGAATACTGCACGAACAAATGGATGATTATTCTGATGAAAGTGTACATCCATTCTGGTCGAAAGTGTACAAGTATTTAGGAGCAGGATTTGCATGGCAAAGTAATGGTTTTTTATTTTCTTTTTCTCATTGATTCTCCTTTTAATTCGAACCGATGAGCATTAA
>JAUYMU010000130.1 GCA_030698405.1 Bacteroidota bacterium | reverse complement strand
TGTCAGCCGGCTCGCTTGTGAAAGCTGCTGAAGAAGTTTATAGGAAAGCCGTATGCGGGAAAACCGCACGTACGGTTTGATGAGGGGGCAGGGAAGGTGTTTCTATCCTTCCCGCTCTACTCTACCGTTCCATTGTTTTTTTGTTTTCAATTAGTATTTTCATATTATTTGTGGGTACACGGTAGCCCTCCGAAGGAGGGGAGTAAGAGAGTAGAACTAAAAGATATATTAAAAAGTTAAACGACAGCACTGCCCTGACTCCCTCTCCTTTGGAGAGGGTTGGGGAGAGGCTCGAAACCGACAATGGATTACGCAGAATTACAGGTAACCTCGAACTTTACTTTTCTCAGAGGTGGCTCGCATCCTGAGGAAATGGTTGAACAGGCAGCAGAACTGGGCTACAAGGCTGTTGCCATTACCGACCGGAACACGCTGGCGGGTATTGTTCGCGCTCATGTAGCTGCACGTGACAAAAATATTCGTTTCATACCTGCATGTCGCCTCGACTTGTTGGATGGTCCTAGTCTGCTGGCTTATCCAACCGATAAATCTGCATACGCAAATTTATCAGCATTGCTTACCGAAGGCAATCTTCGTGCTGAAAAGGGAGATTGCCATCTGTATCGTGCTGATGTTTACAAATACGCCGCTGGCATAAAATTTATCCTGATACCGCCGCCAACTCTCAATACCGATTTTGATTTCGGGCCCGGGTTTATCAAAGCGTTGGAAGAATATAAAGCAGCGTTGGGCAGCAGCCTTTACCTTGCTGCAAATTTCGGTTACAATGGCGACGATCACAAAAAACTGTTCCGTCTTTCACAACTGGAGGAGCGATTGGAAATTCCACTGGTGGCAACAAACAATGTGCATTACCATGCAGCGGAGCGTCGCGAATTACAGGATGTTTTGACCTGTATCCGCGAGAAATGTACCATTCATTCGGCTGGCTTCAAGCTACACCCAAACGCAGAGCGCTACATGAAATCAATCGAAGAAATGTACCGCCTTTTCCGTCAGTATCCCGAAGCCATCAAACGCGCGCTTGAACTGGTAGATGCCTGCAAATTTTCGCTGGATGAATTGAAATACCTGTATCCTGAAGAAATTACCAGCGAAGGCAGAACCCCGATGGAAGAGTTGGTTTACCTTACATGGAAAGGCGCCCACGGACATTTTGGTGAAATGATTCCCCCAAAGATCAGGGAAACTATTGATATGGAACTGGAGTTTATCGGGAGAAAAGACTACGCTTCTTATTTTCTTACCGTGTATGATTATGTGCGCGAAGCCCGGTCACGGAAAATCCTTTGCCAGGGGCGTGGTTCGGCAGCCAATTCGGTGATTTGCTATTGCCTGGGCATCACTTCGGTCGATCCCTCCAAATTTAAATTGCTGTTTGCCCGGTTTATGAGCGACGAACGCAATGAACCGCCCGATATTGACGTGGATTTTGAACATGAACGCCGGGAGGAAATCATGCAATACATCTACGAAAAATACGGTCGCGACAGGGCCGGAATTGTGGCGACTGTCACTCAGGTACACTGGAAAGGAGCAGTGCGTGATGTGGGAAAAGCGATGGGATTATCAACGGATACCATTAACGTTCTTTCGAAATCGGCCTACGAATTTACCGAAGATTGGTTTGAGGGAAAAGCCCCGGATTCTTCCAGCTTCAGCTCTCAGGATCCACATTTACGGAAAGTGCTCGAACTGACAAGGCAATACATTGGTTTCCCGCGTCAGTTGGGACAACACACGGGTGGATTTGTGATAACACGTGGAAAACTGCACGAATTGTGCCCAATCCTGAATGCCCGTATGGAAGACCGCACCAATATTGAATGGAACAAAGATGACATTCAAGCGCTTGGCTTTATGAAAGTTGACGTGCTTGCACTGGGTATGCTGACCTGCATCCGCAAAGCTTTTGACCTGGCTGAAATACATTACAACCTGAATCTCACCCTGGCCAACATTCCGCAGGATGACCCAAAGGTTTACGAAATGATCAGCCATGCCGATACGCTTGGAGTTTTCCAGATTGAGAGCCGGGCACAAATGTCGATGCTTCCACGGCTGAGACCACGTAATTTTTACGATTTGGTGATTGAGGTGGCCATTGTGAGACCCGGACCTATTCAGGGCGATATGGTACATCCGTATTTAAAAAGACGAAACGGTGAGGAACCGGTCGAATTTCCGTCGAAGGAGCTGGAAGAAATTTTGGGCAGAACGCTGGGGGTTCCTTTATTTCAGGAGCAGGCAATGGAAATATCTATTGTTGCGGCAGGCTTTACACCAGCAGAAGCTGATGGTTTACGAAGGAGTATGGCGACCTTTAAAGTAAAAGGAAAGGTAAGCTGGTATAAGGAAAAACTGGTAGGAGGCATGATGAAAAAAGGTTATACCGAAGAGTTTGCCTTGCGGGTATTCAAGCAGATTGAAGGCTTCGGGAGTTATGGTTTCCCTGAAAGCCACGCAGCCAGTTTTGCATTGCTGGTTTATATTTCATCGTGGATAAAATGTTATTACCCCGACATATTTGCGGTGGCTCTGTTGAACAGCCAACCAATGGGTTTTTACCAGCCGGCGCAGATTGTGATCGATGCCCGAAAACATGGAGTAACAGTTCGGGCTGTAGATATCAACTACTCTCAATGGGACAATACATTGGAAGAAATGGACGGTCGCTATTGCGCTGTCCGTTTAGGTTTCAGGCAGGTAAAGGGGCTTCGGGAAGAAGATATGCAAACGCTTGTATCCGGAAGGCTTGCAAGCTACCGGAATATCGATCAGTTGCTCAATGCAGGAGTTTCGCCCTCTGCGATGGAAAGGCTTGCCGATGCGGATGCTTTTCGCTCCATTGGCCTCGACCGAAGACAAGCGCTATGGGAAGTGTCGGCATTGCACGACCATCCAACCGGAATATTTACCGGAACACCTTCGCAAAGTACAACGGAGCAGTGGACAGAATTACCTGTCATGACACCCGGAGAACATGTGATACAGGACTATGCCAGCACTTCGTTGTCGTTGAAAGCCCATCCGGTCAGTTTTCTTCGCCAATCACTAAGTCAGATGAGAGTTGTGCCCGCTTCAGAATTAAGCAAAATGAAAAACGGCATGTCTGTCAGGGTGTGCGGTTTGATCACCGTTCGTCAGCGACCCGGCACGGCCAAAGGAGTGCTGTTCATTACCATCGAGGATGAAAGCGGGTTTGCCAACCTGGTTGTTTGGAGCAAGATTTTTGAGAAGTACCGGAAAGTAATCCTGCAATCAAGGCTGCTGATGGTGGAAGGTAAACTGCAGATTACAGGAGAAGTCATTCATGTGGTGGTCAGCGCCTGTTTTAACCTGAATGAACTGATGAGCCTTGATTTTGATGGGCGCAATCCTGGGCACATGCAGAAACCGGCAAACAGTAATAAAAAGGACACGGAGGATGTTTCAGTAAAAGAAAAAAACTTCGACAGCAAATTTGTACAGGGCGAGCTGTTTCCCTCCCGGGACTTCAAATAGAAAATGCCTGACTTACTATCTGGTCATTTTAATTCTCAGCAATTCGGCTCGAAAATAATATTCTTGTAAATTAGATCGTTAGAGTATGCTGAGAAAAATATCTTTCCGGCTATTTTTGTTCACGATAAGAGTCAGGGAGGCCTTAACCTCCACCTTACTGCTTTACAGTATAGTG
>JAUYMU010000129.1 GCA_030698405.1 Bacteroidota bacterium | reverse complement strand
AATACCAGCAATAAGGTTTTGTTTTTACCCAGATACTGATATTTATAGGGTGATTTCTTAAGTTCAAAAGCAAGTTTTAAAGCTTCGTCCAGATTTTTCAGGTCGTGAACTGATGTAAAATGTCTCATTCAATTTATATTTAAATACTGAAACAATTGTTTGTCAGTATGTTATTTGATTGCAATTTGCTGTTTAAAGATAGAGCAATTTTCTTTTCAGAAAAGGACTTTCTGCGTTTTCCTCTTTTACTTTGGCCTGATTTGCCCGTCACCTTCCACAATCCATTTGTAACTCGTCAGTTCTTCGAGCGCCATTGGGCCGCGGGCATGAAGTTTTTGTGTTGAAATTCCTATTTCTGCACCCAAACCAAACTGCGCCCCATCGGTAAAAGCAGTCGAAACGTTGCAATAAACAGCTGCAGCGTCCACCGATTTCTGAAATATTTCAATCGTCTCCTTATCTTCTGCAATAATTGCTTCGGAGTGTTTTGAGCTGTATTGCGCAATGTGATCCAGCGCCTCGTCAAAATCAGCTACCGTTTTTACCGACATCTTGTACGATAAAAATTCGGTGCCGAATGATTCTTCATTGGCAGGTTGCAGCAGCGATTCCGGATATTTTCCTTCCAGCGCCTGAAATGCTTTTGGATCAGCATAAATTACCACCTGACTTTGCGGAAGAAGTTCTGTTAGTGCAGGCAAATCGGCAAGCCTGCTTTTGTGAATGATCAGGCAATCGAGTGCATTGCAAACACTCGGGCGACGGGTTTTTGCATTGGTTACAATGGCCTGTCCTTTGGCGGTATCGCCCGATTCATCGAAATAAGTATGACAAATCCCAGCTCCGGTTTCTATTACCGGAATACTTGAATTTTCGCGCACAAAATTTATGAGGCTTTGCGAACCGCGCGGAATAATCAGATCGACCAATCCATGTGCATGAAGCAATTCGGCAGTTGCTTCTCGCCCAACCGGCAGCAGCGAAAGTATATTTTCATCGAGTTCGTGTTTCCGGAGCACTTCCTGAATCACTTTAACAATGGCAACATTCGAATCGTTAGCGTCGCTTCCGCCTTTCAAAACGCAGGCATTTCCCGATTTCAGGCACAACGAAAACACATCGAGCGTAACATTTGGCCGGGCTTCATAAATGATTCCGATGACTCCAAACGGAACAGTAATTTTTTTGATATGAAGACCATTCGGACGGTCGGTTTCGCTCAATATTCGTCCCAAAGGCGAAGGAAGTGAGGCAACATTCATGATATCGGCAGCAATACCTTTAATCCGGTCGGCTGTCAGCATCAAACGGTCGTATTTCGGATCAGCCGGATCCATGCGGCTCAGGTCTTTGGCATTTTCCTGAAGTATAAACGTTGTATTCGCGATTGCAGCTTCTGCCACATCCGATAAAACCGCATTGATTTTTTCTACTGAAACGAGGTTCAGTTTTCTGCTGGCTTTTAAAACCAGTGTAAGTAGTTCTTTTATCGTCATAACTTTTAAAATATAAAGCCCCCTTCCAGGGGGTGGAAGGGGGAATATAACTCAGGAATTCGTTGCCGTTTGAAGGCGGAAATTTAAGGGGTCTATGAAAAGGGTATCAAAACACAAATCCCGAGTTACTTAGTTAATATTATTCCATGATGTATAAATAATCGTAATGCACGACTGCTTTTTTGTTTTTGTTTCCTTTGTATTTTTCAGCTTTTTCAGCATTGTATTCCGACTTTCCGATTCCGATCAAATGGCCGGTTTCGTCTTTTATTTTTACAAGATCACCCTTCTCGAAAGTACCTCCGACGGATACAACTCCAACGGGCAACAAGCTGGTAGCCTGACTTGAAAGCAGTGCGTTTCTTGCACCTTCGTTTACAACCAGCTCACCTTTGGCAAAACTTTCGGAATACGAAATCCACTTTTTAAAATTCGATGATTTCTTCTGTTCCGATAAAAACGTGGTATGAACGATTTCATCCTCCGTATTCATTATCCGGAGAAGTGTATTTGCATTCATTCCATTGGCAATGTGAACGTTGATACCACCTTTTGCCACTTTTTTGGCAATGTGGTATTTGGTCAGCATCCCTCCGCGCCCAAAGTTCGATTTTGCTGTCGAAATTGCTTCGTTCAGCGGTTTGCTTTTGGACGTAATTTCGCGAATCACTTTTGATTCGGGCAAATCGGGCGAACCATCGTAAATTCCGTCAATGTTGCTCAGGATAATCAACGCTTCGGAGTTTTCCATCGAAGCGATTAATCCCGAAAGTTCGTCATTGTCAGTGAACATCAATTCAGTAACCGAAATGGTATCGTTCTCGTTAACAATCGGTATCACCTTGTTTTCAATCAACGTAGAAATACAGTTTTTCATGTTCAGGTAATGCACCCGATCGCTGAAATTCTCTTTGGTAGTGAGAACCTGCGCACACGACATTCCATATTTTTTGAAGGCTTCGGCATACTTGTTTATCAGGATAACCTGACCAACTGCCGACCACAATTGACGTGCAGAAACAGTATCCAGCCTTTTACCATTCCCGATTTCGCCTCTTCCTGCCGCAACCGCACCCGATGAAACCAGCACAATTTCCACCCCTTTATGATGCAGAAAAGCGATCTGGTCAACCAAATGCGAAATATTGGCGTCATTCAACGTACCATCAGACTTGGTTAGAACGTTACTGCCAACTTTGACAGTTATTTTTTTATAGCGTAAATGTGTTTTCAAAATCAGCATTTATTGAAAGAGGCAATCAGTCCTTGTATCAAGGAAGAACTGAAACCTTTGTGCTCCATTTCATTCAATCCGGTAATGGTAATTCCGCGCGGTGTGGTTACTTTGTCTATTTCCTGCTCCGGATGTCTGCCCGATTCAAGAATCAACTGTGCTGCACCTTTTACTGTTTGTGCAGTAATAAATTGGGCCATTTCGGCGCTGAAACCCATTTCGATTCCACCCTGCATAGCAGCCCTCATGTACCGCAAAGCGAATGCAATTCCGCACGAACCAAGTACAGTTGCCGCTGCCATTAAATCTTCAGCAATAATAAGCGCTTTGCCCAATTGATCGAAAATATGAACCACCAGATTGCGTACTTCCTCCGATTTTACATTGGTCGAAATCAGGGTCATCGATTCCTGAATGGCAATTGCAGTATTGGGCATAATTCTGAAAATCTGTACTCCTGAACCGCTCAAGGCTTCTTCAAGTTTTGGAAGTCCCAAACCTGCAACCGCAGAAATCAGAATTTGATTTGAATTCAGAACTGGCTTGATCTCTGCAAGGATTTCATTTGCCTGATAAGGTTTTATTGCCAGAATAATAATATCGGCATTCCTGACTGCTTCTACATTGTTGTCCGTTGTTGTTGCTCCTTGCTCCTGAAATTTTTTCAAAATACTGGTGTAACGATCGGAAACCGTTAAGTCTGAAGGTTGTATTTGCTTCGATTTTATTAAACCAAATGCAACAGCGCCTCCAAGGTTTCCTCCACCGATAATGGTTATTTTCTGGTCAATCATCTTTTAAGTATTTACTATTTAGCAATTTACCATTTGTAATTTAAACGATAAGAAACTTTTTCTCATTCCACTTTTTATTCCTGAATCGTTTCGGCCAAAGCTTCAAGGAAAACATCGGCTTGTTCTTTGGTCAAAGTTAAAGGAGAAAGTAATCTGATGGTGTTTGCTCCACTAACGCCGGTAAAAATATGATGTTTTTTTAATAAAACATGACGAATGTCATTAATTTGTTTGTCAAATTCGAGTCCGATCATCAATCCGAGTCCGCGTACTTCTTTTATTCCTGAAAATCTCTTCAGTTTTCCGATCAGATAGCTACCTACTTCTGCTGCATTTTCAACCAGTTTTTCATTCTCCATAATTTCAAGTACGGCCAGACTTGCTGCACAAGCCAGATAATTTCCACCGAAAGTTGTTCCCAACATCCCGTGCCAGGGCTTAATTTCAGGAGCAATCAACACTGCACCAACGGGAAAACCATTGCCCATTCCTTTGGCTACGGTGATAATATCGGGTCTTACATCAGTATATTGATGTGCGAAAAACTTTCCGCTGCGTCCATAGCCTGATTGAATTTCATCCAGAATCAGCAATGCTCCGTATTGCTTGCAAAGTTTTTCAGCCTCAACCAGAAAACCTTCCGCGGGAACATGAATACCGCCGACTCCTTGAATACCTTCGATAATTACTGCTGCGATTTCATTGGTTTTTAGCTGCTCTTCAAGCAATTCCAAATCGTTAAACGGAAGAATAATTGCATTGGAAGTTTGATTGACCGGAGCAATAATTTTCGGATTGTCGGTTACTGCAACTGCTGCTGAAGTTCTCCCATGAAAACCCTTTTTGAAGGCTACTATTTTTTTCCGGCCAGTAACAAAAGAAGCCAGTTTCAGTGCATTTTCGTTTGCCTCGGCTCCTGAATTCACAAGGAAAAGCTGGTAATCCGGGCAGCCGGAAACTTGCCCCAATTTGTCGGCCAATTCCTGCTGCTGCGGAACCTGCACTGAATTGGAGTAAAAACCAATCTCGTTCAATTGACTGGTCAATCTTTTTATGTAGTGCGGGTGTGAATGTCCGACTGAAATTACAGCATGACCACCATATAAATCAAGGTATTTGGTTCCGTTTTCGTCCCACATGTAACAACCTTCTCCTTTAACCGGAGTGATGTCGAGTAACGGATATACGTCGAATAAATTCATTTTCTATCATTTGTAGTTGAACCCCATTCAGGGTTCTGGTTTTCGATTCCAATTTGCCACGGGTTTCACCCGCGGTTATTCATATTAAGCTCTTTCAGAGCTCCTTTCAGTTCCAAGCCGTCAAAAGATCAGAAGATCCAGAGACTAATCTTGGTACTTGTGCCTTTTTCTGCCAACTGAGACTGATCACTGATCACTTCTTAAAATGCCACTGCCTTCAAATTCAATCCTGCCGTTTCTTCCAGACCGAAAATCAGGTTCATGTTCTGAACTGCCTGTCCTGATGCACCTTTCAGTAGATTGTCTGACACAGAAAGTATCATCAGTTTATTGCCGTGTTTTTCAAGATAAACAATTGCTTTATTGGTATTTACCACTTGCTTTAAATCTGGATTGGTTTTGCTCACAAACACAAACGGATGCGATTCGTAATAATCCTGATATAATTTCCGGGCATCTTCTATGGAACCGTCGAATCTGGTGTAAACCGAAGCAAATATACCGCGGGTGTGATTTCCGCGAACCGGAATAAAGTTGATATCGTGGTTTAAATCAGGCTGTAACTGCTTCAGACTTTCGCCAATTTCGCCCAGATGTTGATGTTCAAAAGCTTTGTAAACCGATAAATTGCTGTTTCTCCAACTGAAATGTGAAGTTGTACTTGGCGCCTGTCCCGCGCCGGTTGAACCGGTAATGGCATTTACATGCAGTTCGTCTTTGATCAACCCAGCGGCTGCCAATGGCAAAATAGCCAACTGAATTCCGGTTGCAAAACAACCCGGATTTGCAATTTTATTGGAATTCCTGATGATTTCCCGGTTCAGTTCAGGCAAGCCGTAAACAAATGCATTTCCCTCTTTTTTCAACCTGAAGTCGTGGCTAAGATCAATGATCTTCAAATTTTCAGGAAGAATATTTTTCTGAAGAAATTCCTTCGATTTGCCATGCCCCATGCAGAAGAAAACCACATCAACGCTTGAAAAATCAGCTTCAGGAACAAATTGAATATCGGTATCGCCCAATAAATCGGTATGAACATCAGAAACCAGGTTTCCTGCATTGCTCGTGCTTTGCACAAAAGCGATATTTGCCTGTGGGTGGTTCAGTAAAATACGGATCAGTTCACCGGCTGTGTAACCTGCGCCGCCTATAATTCCAACTTTTATCATTTTCTTCTGGTACAAGATTTTTATTTTGAAATTGAGCTACTAGCGGCTGGCTACTAGCAACTGGCAAAAAAGCAAGCAGCTAGCGGCCAGTAGCTAGAAGCCATGATTCACCGAATTGTGAATCTTCAGCGAAGTGGAAAGTACTTTGGTAAAGCCTTTTACATCGTCGGCTGTCCATGCACTGTTCTTTTCGCCGTATTCACCAAATTCTGAACGCATTAAATCGTGGTCAGATTCAACTCCTACCAACACAAAATTGTATGGTTTCAGTTTGATGATCACTTTTCCGGTAACGGTTTGCTGCGAATGTTCGAGGAATTTCTCGATGTCGCGCATAACCGGCTCAAAATAAAGCGCTTCGTGAAGAAACATTCCGTACCAGTTGCCAAGCTGCTCTTTCCAGTATTGCTGCCATTTGGTGAGCGTATGTTTTTCGAGCATCTGATGCGCTTTGATTGCGATGATCGGCGCAGCAGCCTCAAACCCTACACGGCCTTTGATACCGATGATGGTATCGCCAATGTGCATGTCGCGGCCAATGGCAAAAGGAGCAGCAAGCGCATCCAAAGCACGGATGGCATTCACAGGATTTTCAAAAATTTCGCCATTCACTCCTTTTAGTTCGCCTCCGATGAAATCAATTGTAATTTCTTTTTCTTCGGTTTCGGTAAGTTGAGATGGATAAGCATCTTCAGGCAAAGTTTTGTTCGATTTTAAAGTTTCTTTTCCACCGATGCTGGTTCCCCAAAGTCCTTTGTTGATGGAGTAGTCCATCTTTTTCCAGTCAGCT
Source organism: Bacteroidota bacterium (assembly GCA_030698405.1). Lineage (GTDB taxonomy): Bacteria > Bacteroidota > Bacteroidia > Bacteroidales > Prolixibacteraceae > Aquipluma. The sequence goes on along the minus strand of JAUYMU010000129.1, from coordinate 28,091 downwards.
TCAACGCCATGCGCTTTCAGGTAATCAATTTCTTCCTGACGGCTCAGTTCGAGATCGCGGGTCGGAGTCAAAATCCCTATTTCAGGAGCAAGAATCTGAAAAGTAAGGTCGAAACGAACCTGATCGTTTCCGGCGCCTGTACTTCCGTGGGCTACATATTTTGCACCGATTTGTTTCGCGTATTCAATAATGGCAATGGCCTGAAAAACACGCTCCGAACTTACCGAAATCGGGTAAGTATTGTTCCTGAGAATGTTTCCGAAAACCATGTATTTGATGCTTTTTTCGTAATAGGTATCGGTTACATCCAACGTGACGTGCTTCACAGCTCCCAGATTGTATGCCTTTTTCTCAACAGCATCCAGCTCTGTTTGATTGAATCCGCCGGTATTGGCAATGGCTGTGTAAACGTCCAGATTTTTTTCTACCGACAGGTATTTTGCGCAATACGAAGTGTCCAAACCTCCGCTAAATGCTAAAACTACTTTATCTTTCATATGTCTATAATTTGTTTTTTAATTGCCATATGGAACTCGCCAATAATCATTCTCCTGTGTAAAAAGTGATTCTCTTGGCTCGTTTCATATTTTCTGTATTTTCTTTTTGAATAAAAATGTCAAAATTGTAGATTCATTGGGCAATGTTTCGTTTTTGTTTCGCTTCATTTTTTTGATAATATCCAGCAAAGTACCTTTAATTGCCCAGCCATTTTTCTTTTTCCCTTCTTTTTTGTCTTTTTCCCAGACAGGATCAAACACCATCGCGGTGCAAAGGCATTTGCTTTTATTTGTACGCTGCAAAATATCGTAATTCACACAACTTTGGCACCCCTTCCAGAAATCTTCATCTGTAGTTAATTCTGAAAAAGTAACCGGACGATAGCCTAATTCGTGGTTGATTTTCATTACTGCCAATCCGGTGGTCAAACCAAATATTTTGGCATCCGGATATTTTGTTCTTGAAAGCATAAATGCTTTTCTTTTAATCGCAGTAGCCAGACCAATTCCGCGGTAATCTTTGGCAACAATTAATCCTGAATTGGCAACAAAGCTTTTTTCTCCCCAAGTTTCAACATAGCAAAAACCGGCAAATGTTTTACCGTTTTCGAGGGCAATAATGGCTTTGCCTTCTTTCATTTTGGTGGCAATGTAATCGTAAGTTCTTCTCGCAATACCAGTTCCGCGCTCTTTTGAAGCGCTTTCGATGGCATCGTTCACCTGATCAACAAACGATAAATGCTCGTCTGTTGCAACCAATACCTGAATATTTTTTAACTCTTTCATTTTCGTTTTTGAATAATTTTTCATTTTTCAGGAATCTCAAAATCTTCTCACAAATCTTCCTTTTCCTGTGTTACTATTTTGTATCTCATGTCCGTTGCCTAAAGGCAAACGGCAAAGGATATTTTTGACAACTGACAACAAATTTTGACAACATGACAACCATTCATCCACTGCCAACTGCGACTGAACAATGACCACTGAAAACCGACCACTTTCTCATCCCAGCTTGTCTTCCAGTTTTGGCATAATCAGTATCAGACTGTTGATCAGGTCGCTGTGGGTAACTCCTTCGCGCATGATGATTAGAATGGTGTCGTCACCGGCTATTGTTCCAATGATTTCATACGGTTCTGAATTATCAATTACTGCGGCCAGACTACTTGCATAGCCGGGCATTGTTCGCATAACAGCAAGATTTCCGGAGAACTGCAAATCGCGAAAACCATCGGCTAGAAAATTTATCCGTGAATTTTCGCGTTGGTTTTCAGTATTCAATCCTTCAGGAATAACATATACATATCCCAATGCCTGATCGGAAACTTTTGCAACTTTTAAAATTTTCAAATCGCGCGACAAGGTAGCCTGCGTCAACTCGAAGCCCTGATCTTTCATGATGTGCAAAAGCTCATCCTGACTGCTGATCCGGCCACTGAGAATTGCCTGTTTAATTGCAAGCTGTCTTTTGGTGCGATTCTTCATTTTGTATATTTATACATTTTCGATGCAAAAATATGCATTAAATAAATAAAACAGACTTTTTTTTCAGAAAAAAATTATATTTTTGTGGCCGACAATGAAAAACACAAACGAATTGAAACTTGAAAAGCACCAGGTTGAAATTACGAAGACACATAGGAAAGAAAGTTTGTTTAAAATAACAACCATGCGTTTGCCCTACAGCCGTAGTCAAACGCATTTTTTTTAATAAATAGCATAGCAACGATGACACAACTAAGAAAAGCCAGGTTGATTCTGGAAGACGGGACAACATTTGAAGGAAAATCGTTCGGATATGAAAAATCGGTAGCCGGAGAAGTGGTTTTTTATACTGCCATGACCGGATATCCCGAAAGTTTAACAGATCCTTCATATACGGGTCAGATACTCGTTTCAACCTTTCCCCTGATTGGAAATTATGGTGTGCCAAGTGACTCGAAAGAGCAAGGTTTGTATGAGTTTTATGAATCGGATAAAATTCATATCTCCGGTTTAATTGTTTCTGATTATTCGTTTGAATACAGTCACTGGAACGCTATTAAAAGTTTGGGCGACTGGCTGAAAGAAAACAAAGTGCCGGGTTTGTTCGGGATCGACACGCGTGCTTTGACAAAAATTATCAGAGTTAAAGGTTCGTTACTTGGTAAAATCGAGTTTGACGACGAAGTGATCGACTTTTACGATCCGAATCAGGAAAACCTGGTTGCCATTGCAAGTACCGATAAAGTACAAGTATTTGGAAACGGAGAACACCGCGTGGTTTTAGTCGATTGCGGTGTGAAATACAATATCATCCGCTGCTTGCTCGACCGAAATGCGACAGTAATAGTTGTGCCGTGGGACTACGATTTCAGCGGTGAAGATTTTGACGGAATATTCTTGTCGAACGGCCCGGGCGACCCTGCCTTGTGCGATGCGACGGTTGAAAACATCCGCAAAACAATGATTGCCGAAATACCAATCATGGGAATTTGCCTGGGAAATCAGTTGCTGGCACGTGCTGCCGGAGCTGAAACTTATAAGCTGAAATTCGGTCACCGCAGCCACAATCAACCGGTTTTGCTACAGGGAACCGACCGATGTTTCATCACTTCGCAGAACCACGGTTTTGCTGTGGATACCAAAACCTTGCCTGAAGATTGGGAACCTTTGTTTACCAATGTGAACGACCAAACCAACGAAGGAATCCGGCACAAAACCAAACCATTCTTCTCCACCCAGTTTCACCCTGAAGCCGCCAGCGGACCGGTTGACACGGAATTTTTGTTCGACGATTTCATCAACAATGTGATTGAATACAAAAGAAAAAAGTAAAAGCCCCCTAAATCCCCCAAGGGGGACTTTGTGCCAGATCAAGGCAATTGCAAAATCTGAAGCACAAACCTGGAACTTGAAATTTGGAACTTGAAACTTTAAAGCATCATGATAAATAAAGACATTAAAAAAGTAATTGTACTGGGTTCGGGAGCGCTGAAAATCGGCGAAGCCGGAGAGTTTGACTATTCGGGTTCACAGGCTTTGAAAGCGCTGAAGGAAGAGAATATTGAAACCATCCTGATCAATCCGAATATTGCAACCATCCAGACTTCGACGGACATTGCCGACCGGATTTATTTTTTGCCGGTGACTCCATTTTTCGTTGAACAGGTTATTATCAAGGAAAAACCGGATGGCATTCTGCTGGCTTTTGGCGGACAGACTGCACTGAACTGTGGTGTTGCCTTGTTCCGGCAGGGAATTCTGGAAAAATACAATGTGAAAGTATTGGGCACTCCGGTTCAGTCGATTATTGACACCGAAGACCGCGAGATATTTTCAGGGAAACTGGCGGAAATTAACGTTTTGACACCCCGAAGTATTGCGTGTTTAAATCTTGAAGCAGCGTATGCCGCAGTTAAAATCGTTGGTTATCCAATCATTATCCGGGCAGCATACACACTCGGTGGACTGGGCAGCGGTTTTTGCTCGAACGATGAGGAATTGAAAGAACTGGCATCAAAAGCATTTACCTATTCACCTCAGATTTTGGTTGAAGAATCGATCAAAGGCTGGAAAGAGGTTGAATACGAAGTGGTTCGTGACCGTTTCAACAATTGCATCACGGTTTGTAACATGGAGAACTTCGACCCGTTGGGAATTCATACCGGCGAAAGTATCGTGGTTGCTCCTTCGCAAACGCTTTCAAATTCAGAATATCACAAACTACGTGCACTGGCCATCAAAATTATCCGTCACATCGGAATTGTTGGCGAATGTAACGTACAATATGCGCTCGATCCGCATTCGGAAGATTACCGCGTTATCGAGGTAAACGCCCGTCTGTCGCGCTCTTCGGCACTGGCATCGAAAGCAACCGGTTATCCGCTGGCTTTTGTGGCTGCAAAACTCGGATTGGGTTACGGATTGCACCAACTGAATAACCAGGTTACCAAAGTGACCACCGCCGCCTTCGAACCTGCACTCGATTATATCGTTTGTAAAATTCCGCGCTGGGATCTGAATAAATTTTCAGGAGTATCGAAAAACCTCGGAAGTTCGATGAAGTCTGTCGGCGAAATCATGTCAATTGGTCGTTCGTTCGAAGAAGCTATTCAGAAAGGAATTCGGATGGTTGGAATCGGAATGCACGGTTTTGTGGCCAACAAGGAAGAAATTACCATTGAGCAAATTGATGAAGAATTGATTCACCCGACCGACCGTCGTATTTTTGCCATTGCGGAAGCTTTCAACAAAGGTTATTCGGTAGATGAAATCTACGAAAAGACCAAAATTGACCGCTGGTTTCTGCAAAAACTGCAAAACATTCACAAAACAAAAAATAAACTCGAAGAAGTTAATTCGTTGCCGACTCTCGATGATTCGCTTTTGCTTCAGGCTAAAAAAGAAGGATTTTCCGATTTTCAGGTTGCCCGTTTGGTGCTGAAATCTTCGAACAAAGAAATTAACGGCGATTTGCTGAAGGTGCGCGAATGGCGTAAAAGCAAAAACATTCTACCTTCAGTAAAACAAATCGACACGCTGGCCGGCGAGTATCCGGCGCAAACGAATTACCTGTACCTCACCTATAACGGAAACGAACACGACATAGAATTTCCGAGGGATGACAAATCGGTGATCGTTTTGGGCTCGGGAGCTTACCGCATCGGAAGTTCGGTTGAATTTGACTGGTGTAGCGTTAACGCAATCACGACGATCCACAAGGAAAATTACCGCTCGATCATGATCAATTACAATCCGGAAACGGTGAGTACCGATTACGATACCTGCGACCGCCTGTATTTCGACGAATTGACTTTTGAGCGGGTGATGGACATTGTTGATCTGGAAGTACCGAAAGGCGTGGTTCTCTCGATGGGCGGCCAGATTCCGAACAACCTTGCCATGAAACTGCACCGTCAGAATGTGCCTATTCTGGGAACTTCGCCGCTAAATATCGACCGTGCCGAAGACCGCAAAAAGTTCAGTTCACTCTGCGATACGCTGGGAATTGACCAGCCACGCTGGTCGGAACTGACAACCATCGAAGGCATTTATACTTTTGTGGATGAAGTTGGATTTCCGGTTTTGATCCGCCCTTCGTACGTGCTTTCTGGTGCAGCTATGAATGTGGTTTCGAACCGGGACCAGTTGCAACATTTCCTGACACTGGCCGCCAATGTTTCGAAAGAACATCCGGTGGTTGTTTCAGAATTTATTGAACAGGCCAAAGAAATAGAGATCGACGCAGTAGCCAAAAACGGTGAAGTGGTGGCTTATGCGATTTCGGAACACGTTGAGTTTGCCGGAGTGCATTCGGGCGATGCGACCATCGTTTTTCCACCTCAGAAATTGTATGTTGAAACCATTCGCCGGATTAAGAAAATAGCCAAACAGATTGCCAAAGAACTCAATATTACCGGGCCTTTCAACATGCAGTTGCTGGCAAAAGACAACGACATCAAGGTGATTGAATGTAATTTACGTGCATCGCGTAGTTTCCCATTTGTATCTAAAGTAATGAAATACAACCTGATAGAAATTGCCACGCAAGTAATGTTGGATGCGCCTTTCCAGAAGCCGGACAAATCGCTGTTTGAACTTGATTACGTAGGTGTAAAAGCGCCACAATTCTCTTTTGCACGTTTGCTGAATGCAGATCCTGTGCTGGGTGTCGATATGTCGTCAACCGGAGAAGTGGGTTGTATTGGCGAAAACTTTTACGAAGCAATCCTGAAATCGATGCTTTCGGTGGGTTACACCATTCCGAAGAAAAACATCCTGATTTCGTCCGGTCCTGCACGATCGAAAGTAGAGCTGATTCAAAGTGCAAAATTACTTTCCGAGCGTGGATTCAATTTGTTTGCAACAGGCGGAACACAAACATTTTTAAGCGATAACGGAATAGAATCGACACGGGTTTACTGGCCCGATGAAACCGACAAGCATCCGAATACGCTTGAATTAATCAAGGAAAAAAAGATCGATCTGGTGATCAACATTCCTAAAGACCATACCAGCCGCGAAATCAGCAACGGTTACACCATCCGCCGCAGCGCGATTGATTACAGTATTCCGCTCATCACGAACGCCCGTGTGGCCAGCGCGTTTATTTATGCATTCTGTAAATACAAAATTGAGGATTTGTCGATAAAAAGCTGGGACGAATACAAGGATTAAAAAAGAAGCCCCTCTCCAACCTCTCCCCGAAAGGGAGAGGCTACGGCAGCAAAGGTTCTGATTGTATATCACTAAATGAAAATATACCAAATCCCCCTCCATTAGCGGCTAAAAAAGCGTATAGGATACGTGATACAGATTTTATATTTTTACTGTAACTAACATCAAAGGTAAAAAACCGCTGACAGGAAGGGAGTTGAAAGACTTTGAAGAATTTCTGGAGCATTGTGCTGAAAGAATTATTGAAAAATGGATTAGCTATTTTGTGTACCATAAGGATGTTGATTTTGAACGGATTTCAAAAAAAATAAAATGAAGATTTCAGTAATTTACAATGATGCAGATGTGCAGGAGATCAAAATAGATTCTGCCAGATATCTGGGCGATTTTGCTATCCGGATTCGTTTTAATGATGGAGCAGAGAAATTAGTTGATTTCAAACCATTCTTAACTAAGTCGCTTCATCTGTCAATTAAAAAGTATTTGAACGAGGAATATTTCGCCAAATTTCAGATTGTGGATGGCAATTTAAACTGGAACGATTACGATCTGATTTTTCCAATTTACGATTTATATGAAGGAAAAATTGGTTAAATAAAGAGACGTGATAAATCGCGTCTCTACCCAAAACATAAAAGGTCATTCTGAAGTAAAATTCGGGTTGGCCTTTTTTGTTTTTGTAAACTATTCCTGAATGTTATTGTTATTAAATCTTACCAAAAGTCAGATCGGCCAACCTTGCAAAAGAACACTAAATTCTTTGTCAGAAGGTTATAAATTGGATTCCCCTGTATTCAGGATAAACCAATTCGAACTTTTTAAATCAACGACTGACAAATAAATTGCTTCTACAACTCAATTGGCTTACCTGAAATGGGTTTCAAGAACCTGAAAAACTGGTATCAATTGTTTAATTGTCGTTTCGTAAACGATAAGAATTTCCGAAGGACTTCAATAATTCTGCACTACAATTTACATTCTTTCCACACAGAGATTTACATCAGGTGTTTCAAAACTTTAATCAAAAGGAGAAATTCGAATGAATACAAAAAAGACTTTTGCAGTTATCATTTTTATCATGGGTTTTCTTTTCGTTTCGAATGCACAACCGATGCCTGTAAAGGGTTCGGCAGAAACGGAAGCTTTGGCTCAAAAACTGGTTAATCAGTGCGCCAATATTCAGGAAGGTGAATTTGTCATGATTTCCGGCGGGGTGCGCGATCTTGAATTGCTGGAAAATATTGTGATCAATGTTGGAAAGTTGGGCGCTTTTCCGATTTTGACAATTGGAAGCGACCGGATGAACCGGCGTTGGGTAACGGAAGTACCTGAAAAATATGATTCACGTGTTTCTGAAAGTGATTTGAAGATGTTCGGTTTTGTAACCGCTGTAATTAATGTCGATTATTCCGAAGCAATTGGGTTATTTGCAGATATTCCGCCAGAACGTTTTGTTACAAGGGCTAAAGCCAATGAACCTGTAAATGAATTGATTGAAAAGCGAAACGTAAAAGGGGTAAATCTGGGAAACGGTCTGAATCCCACTGAAGCGAATGCCAAACAGTATGGCTTATCGCTAAAAGAGTTGTCAGATTTATTCTGGAAAGGCGTGAATGTGGATTATTTGAAATTGGAGGCTACCGGAAAAGCAGTGCAGACAGTACTTTCAGGAGGAAAGGAAGTTCAGATTACCAACCCGAACGGAACTGATTTGAAAATGCGTATTGAAAAGCGACCGGTTTTTGTCAGCGATGGAGTTCTTTCTGCTGACGATCTGAAAAAGGGATTTGCTGCATCACAGGTTTATCTTCCGGCAGGAGAGGCCTATTTGTCGCCTGTTCCGGGAACTGCTGAAGGAACAGTTGTAGTTGACCGCCAATTCTATCAGGGTAAAGAAATTACCGGACTTACCCTGAATTTTAAAGCTGGAAAACTAACCTCAATGACGGCAAAATCGGGGCTTGAACCACTCAAAAAAATGTACGATGCAGCCGGAACCGGTAAAGATGAATTTGCTTTCATTGACTTAGGTCTGAATCCAAATGTGTCGATAAAACCGGGGAGTAAACTGGTTGCGTGGATGCCGGCGGGCATGGTGACAATTGGTGTTGGTAACAATGTTTGGGCAGGCGGAGAAAATAAAACCCCCTATTCACTGGCTTCATTTTTACCCGGAAGTACATTAAAAGTTGATGGTAAGGTTTTGGTTGAGAACGGTGTTCTGAAAAACTAAACAAATGGTTGTAGAGACGCGATTAATCGCGTCTCTAGCCGACAAAATACAAAGGTCATCCTAAAAAAATCAGGATGATCTTTTATGTTTTAAATCAAGCACACATTGATTGCTTCAACTCACCCGTTTTTTAGTGCATGAATAATAAAATACTTTTTTATCCTTTTCTTAAAACAAACTTATTTGTCAGGTGTTAAGGTTATTGATAACGTGTTCATCATTAATTTATTAAAACTAAAAGCTATGGAAACAAATTTTACCTCATCTTCTCTCAGAACGCTTTTTGCAGCGTTCATTTTCGCATTCTTCAGTTTGAATCTGGCAGGCCAGACTACCCACCGGGTTGCTGTAACCGACTTTGCATTTACCCCATCACAATTAACCATCACAGCTGGTGATAAGGTAGTCTGGACGAACACCGGCGCTATGGGTCATAATGTTAACGGCACCAAAGCAACTTTTCCTTCTAATCCTGAATCATTCGGGAACGATGTAGGTTTAAACTGGACATATGAGTTTGTTTTTAATACCGCCGGAACCTATGATTACCATTGCGACCCGCATTTAACCGGAATGAAAGGCAAAGCGATTGTAAGCCCGAAATCTGCAGAACCTCTAAAACTAACAGTTAATTTTACCGCTATGAATCCTCATATCGGTCAAACTCTTTGGCTGGCTGTAATTGATAAGGCCACCATGATGGAAATTGGAAGAGTAAAAACTACAGCGTCGCAAACCTTCTCGATCGAAGTTCCGGGAATTGAAGTAGGAAAATCATATTGGGTGAACTTCTTTGCCGACCATAATAAAAACGGCGTTTACAATACACCTCCCACTGATCATGCATGGCAGCGGTCGCTCGATAACGTGACCGGAAATTCGATAATTGATTTTGTGCACAATACCACTTTTACCAACATTGACTGGAAAACAAAACTAACACTTCGCTTTACTGCAATGACTCCACATGTTAGCCAGAAACTCACCCTGTTCGTAAGGGATAAAATGGGAATGGATATGGACAATGTAGTTGTTGCTTCTGTTGCCGGACCAAATTTTGATGTTTTATCATGGGCCATCAAACCCGGCATGTCATATAATCTTGATTTTTATGCCGACCACAATAAAAACGGGGTTTACAATGCACCACCTGCAGATCATGCCTGGCGCATTTCGCTGGACAATGTAAAAAGCGATACCATTGTCAGTTTTGTTCACAACACTGCTTTTACCGATATTTTCCTTCCAACTGTAGCGAAAAATCCGGACAAAGTGGATAACATTCGATTGTATCCCAATCCTGCCAGCAATTACATAGAATTAAAGCTGCCGGTCAATTATGAAAAAGTAAGTTCGCTAAAAGTGTACTCCATCGCCGGAACATTGATTCACCAAAAGGTATTTTCCGGAAATGCCGAATATTTGAGATACGATCTCAGCAATTTCAGAAGCGGAATCTATTTTATGGAAATTAATGCCGGAAGTAAAAGAGACATTTTGAAGTTCGTGAAACAATAGTACAATATTCTTCACCGAATATTCAAAATGAAAATATTCCATCCTCTAAAAAAGGGTGGAATATCTTTTATTCGCTTTTATAACTGATTACATTTTCAGCCATACCGTCAAACACAAAAAAATGAAATGGCAGAACGGAATACCAGTACAATCGTCCAGCCAGTCCTTTTGGCCTGAAGGTGGCTGTTTGCTGTAAATAATACTGATCCTCTTTTTTAACGATCCTGAATTCAAGCCAGGCTTCTCCCGGCAAAATCATTTCGGCATAAAGAAGTAATCGCATGTTGGGTTTGTCGGCAGCAAGTACACGCCAGAAATCGAGCGTATCGCCTGTATTAATCGCATTTAAGTTTGTGCGGCCGCGTCGTAAACCAACTCCGCCAAGTACTTTGTCCATAAAACCGCGTATATTCCAGAGCCAATCGCCGTAATACCAGCCACGCTCTCCGCCAATCGACCATATATTTTCCAAAACCTGATCAACATTTCCTGAAATTAATTTTTCCCTTTTATCGGTAAAACATCCATCTGTTGGAACATTGACATGCTCAAGCAGCGAATTATCGGCATAACTCGAAACCAGCGAATCTTTCCAGCTCGATACCACATTGTTTTGATCAATCTTCTGAAATGCCAGTTTTACCGCCTCTTTGTATGCGATTGGGCGAACATCAAGCAGCTTTTCGAGCCGGTTGTCGTTGGCAACCACTTCCACTTTCATACTGTGAACCAGATTTACAGCAAGTTTGTACGATGTGGAAGTAACAAAATACAGCCAATAGGAAGAAAGTCGCGGTGTCATTACCGGCACCGTGTAAATATATCTTTTCAGGCCTCGCACCCCCGCAAACTGAAGCAGCATTTCTTTGTAAGTCAACACATCCGGTCCACCAATGTCGTAGGATTGGTTGAAGGTTTCAGGCTTCAGTAAAACTCCGGATAAAAATTCGAGCACGTTCCGGATGGCGATGGGCTGACATTTGGTATCCAGCCATCGTGGGGTGATCATCAAAGGCAGTTTTTCCACCAGATCGCGGATAATTTCGAAGGAAGCGCTACCCGATCCAACAATAATACCGGCTTTAATCGTTGTCAGTGGAATTTCACTACTGCCCAAAATCACCTCAACATTTTTTCTTGAAGCCAGATGTTGTGAAAGTATTTCTTCGTTGGTAATTCCACCCAGATAAATGATTTGTTTTGCAGATGTTTGCTGAACGAGCCGAATGAAATTTTCCGCCGAAACGGCTTCCAGTTTTTCAAAGTCGCCCGTGTTCGAACTCATCGAATGGATAAGGTAATAAGCAACATCAATGTCTTTAACCGACTCCGCCGATGGAATGTCTTTCAGAAAATCGACTTCAAGCAAAGAAATACCCGGATGCAGATAAATTCCTTCTGTAGGAAACCGTTTTTTATCCCGCACACAGCATACCACTTCATGTCCCAATTCCAACAAAACCGGAAGAAGCCTTTTGCCAATGTATCCGGTGGCACCCGTTAAAAGAATCTTCATATTTTATAATTTGAAGCCCCCTCCAAACCTCCCCCAAAAGGGGAGGCTTAAAAAAAGCAAATTCTGAATTGCGACGATATAATCATCCGTCTGTGTGTCAAAATTTTGTCTTGGACGTTTAATCATCCCAGTCCAATTCCTTTTTCAAATCGTCCCATGATTTTAATTTGGTTTTCCTTTCCTCTTCGGTCATGTTCTCTATTTCGTCCACCTCATTTTCGATTTCCTTCCATTCTTTCTGAATTGTTTCCTGATCAAATCCGAAAAAAGTCATCTCGTACAGGCAATGAGAAATCAGTTCCAGTTCGGTAAAATCCTTTATCGATTTTTCGTCTATATCCATTCCAAGCCATTCGCTCCAATTCGTAAATTCAATTGCAAACGAATTGGGTTGGTCCTCAGCATTATCCTCCGGATGATTTTTGTATCCGCAAACATGTGCATATTCTTCGTTGTCGAAATCATCTTTCTCCCTGCTAACCATGATTACAAAATCGGTATCAATTGGGCTGAGCAACTTAAAATCGCCAAAAACCCTTTCATAACCCGAAATACTCTTCTTTTGGTCAGGATATAGTTGTAAAAATACCAGCTCAACACTGAGCCATGAATTTCGCTTTATGATTTCTGAAAATTTCATTTGTTCTGTCTTTAAATTAGGTTTTACTGCTTTTCTAATAATCGCAGACAGGATTCTCTTTGTTATTGAACAAACAGTTTCAATGTTTGCTTAAAAAAATCTGGATTTAAGTAATAAGAAAGAAATCTTTTTGAGTGATCCCATATCGAATTAATATTGATCGCCTTTTCTTTAAAACCTTATTTTAAACGGTTACCTCAGCAGAAAATCCACGCTTCAGCCCACAACCTTATTACCTTATTTTGGGTTGATAGTCATATTAATAAGGTAATAAGGTTTGGTTATGTTAGTTATTTCCTTTCTACTGAGTTTTTTTTCTTCAAAAATAAGGTTTTTTAAGACATCGTATTAAGGTTGATCCAATTTGATGTTTCTTAAAAAATATTCGGAGTTACCTTCTTTCTCACATAATAGCGATAGTGGAAATTTACACCAAGAGCGAACAGCAACATTTTAGGGTTTCTCCAAAGGTACTTGTTGAGCAAAACCCTGTGAACAATACTTTTCAAGGAAAAGATCCGATTATTGAGCCACCAGTACATTCGTGTCAGATTTTCAGGACTGATTTTATCAGGAATATGCACGCATTGCGCCCCGTTAAACTCTTTCAAATCTTCCGTCAGCAAACGTCCCTGTTCCTTGAATTGCCTGAATAGTGCTGTTCCGGGAACTGGAGTCAGGATGTAAAAACGTGGAATGGGCACTTTATTCAGATGTATAAAGTCAAAAGTGGCGCGAATGGATTCCTCCGTGTCGAAGTCAGTTCCGACAATCATTTCGGTGCTGACGGTAATTCCGGCTTCGCTTAGTATTCTGAAATTTTCTGCGTGTTCGCTAACTTTCACCCAAGGTTTTTCCAGACTGTTCAACGATTCCTGATCAATGCTTTCAACGCCAAAACTCATTAAATCGCAACCCGATTTCACTACCAGTTTGAGCAAATCGGTCTTTTTTGCAAGGTGCAGCGCACACTGGCTTGCCCAGTGCATCTTCAACGGAGCGATTTTTTCGCAGAGTTCTTTCAGGTACGACGGGTTGGAAACGATGTTGTCGTCGATTAAATAAAACCGTTTGAATCCCAACTCTTTCACCGCTTTAATGTCCCTGATAACTTCATCGACCGGTCGAAACAAATATTTTCCTTCGTACAAACAGGCGATGGAACAAAAAGAACAGGTAAAAGTGCACCCTCTTCCGGCCTGAACCGGCAACATGTCGCCAATCTGCTTTTTCAGAAGCAAGTCGTATCTGGGAACGGGCAAGTTCTCTAATTTCGTAATCGGATAATCGTAAAATGGCTGCAATTTTCCATGCTTTTCGAAATCTTCCAGCATTTTCAGGTACGAAATCTCAGCATCACCCACCACCACCGAATCCACATATTTGATGGCTTCCTCTTTGGCAATCGAAGCCATGTAACCGCCCATTACCACTGTTTTGTTTCGCTTTTTAAACTCTTTGGCAATCTCGATTCCCCGAAAAGTGGCATGTCCCATGGTGCCAATTCCAATAATGTCGGCATCCGAATCAAAATTCACCACATCAATTACTTCGATGCACAATTCAACTTCCCAGTGTTTTGGGGTATAAGCCGCCAAAAGCGGAAATGCCAGTCCGGGCAGGTGAATTTTCGACTGCTTGCACAATTTGCCATTTTCGGCATATTGAGTGGGTTGGATAAATAAAATCTTAGGCATATCTGGAGGCTTCCTTTATTTTTCGTTTGTACTGATTTCCCACCCTGATGCTGCCCATCAACATTCGGTACAACATTTTGGGCGAATTGTTAACAAGGTATTTCAGCAAAATTGCGGGCTGAAAAAGGATTGAATTATACGCTTTCAGAATCTCTTTGTAATACTCGGCCACGCTCATTTTCGTTGGTTGAATGCTGACATGTGCCAAATCCCATTTGTCGTATTCGGTTCTTTTGATGAGCAAAGATTCAACCGGCGATTCAAAATTCGTTTTTGGCAATGGTGTCAGCGGTTGAAGATTGACGTAGTGAATTCCAAGCTCTTTCACCGATTGAACCATTTTTTTGAAGTCAGCTTTGTCCCAATCGGGCGACACAATCATCGTGGCAAAACAATCTATTTTGTTGGCTTTCAGCACTTGCATGGTTTGTTTGTACAAACCGACCTTGGTGTTCTTATTGTATTTTTCAAGGTCTTTTTCAAAGAAACTTTCGAAACCAACGATCACGGTTTTCAGGCCAATTCCAGCGAGTTCCTTCATTAAATCCGCATTGTTGGCAATAAAATCGGCACGTCCGTAAACCAAATAGTTTTTTGCAATTTTTCGCGTTTTTACTTCCTGAATAAACAGCTCGAGCCATGTTTTATCCGCCAGAAAATCATCGTCCACAATGTATATCTCTTTTTCCTCCAATTGTTCCAATTCCTGCATAACTTCCATCATATCGCGCTGGAAATACTTGCCCTGTGTAATAACCGTGCAAAAGCAAAAGCTACAATTGAACGGACAGCCAAACGAAGTTTTCATCAGTGCGACCCGATCGCTAAAAATGTAGAAGTAATTGTCGCGATACTTTTTTACCGACTGACGGTTGGCGATGGGTATTTTAAAATTGAACGGCGGAAGAGTTGCAGGAATAATATTTTCGCCTTTTTTTGCTATTCCTGAAGGAAGTTCCTGCTGATATTCAATGTAATTCAGCAAGCCGGTAAAAGTAACGGCTGCATTCCGAATCACCCTGAAATCAATGTGTTCGCTCTCAAAATCTTCAGGACAAACTTCGCAATGAACACCTCCAACAATGGTGACAATTTCCGGATTAATTGATTTTGCAATCTGGCAGTATTCAATCATTTTTGAAACATTGGTGATGTAGCCGGTTACGCAAAACACATCGGGATTGAACTTCCTGATGAAATATTCAATGCTCCGTTTTTCGAGCAGCATGTCGATAATTTCCGCCGTATCGTGTTCGCGAATCAGTGTGTACAGAATTTCCAGTTCCAAAGGTTCAACCACCATCAGATGCTGCAAGCCAATGGTTTCAGGCGAGTTGTCGGGACGAACAAACAATATCCTCATAAATTTATCTCCTTCATTACATGGTGATTGAAAATCTCTTTTTTGTATTCCAGCGATTTTTCATTGAATTTAAGCAGGCGATGAAAAAGGGAATTGCTGTGCCTGGCCTCCATGTATTTTGTCTGAGCTTGCCCGCCCAACCGCATTTTCGGAATTTCAGCAGTTTGCCCAAGGTCAATCAGATCAACACCTTGCACGATTCCTTCAGCAACAATGTTGGTTAATAGTTTCAGGTAGGTTTGATTTTCGGCGTTCTGCTGATAGTCGATGCCGCCCAAAAAGAAAAACAGCGAACGGTCGCTCTGTAAAAGGATGTTCCAACCGATTGTCCGCCCGTTTTTGCGACAAGCTACAAGATGAAATTCCGGAGGCAGATTCTTAAAAAAGGAAAAACTTAATTTTTCGAGTTTTGCGGTACTTTTCGAATAAACCTGCAAATACTGCCGGTACATTTCTTCGTCGAAAACAGAACAAGCGGTTTTAATCAGTTCAGTGCCGGAGCCGGTTTTGGTTATTTTCTGCAACCTCCGGCGGTAATCCGACCGTAAATGAACGAGGTATTCTTCCCACGATTTGAAGGTATTTTTTAGCAGAATGGTTGGCAGAGTTTTACCCGTTGCATTTGTTTCATGAAGGGGTTTTTCATCCAGATTCAGAAAGAGTACAAAGCCTTTTTCATTGATGAAGATGAAATTTTTAAGCTGTTCTTTGTGTTCCTTGCTGCCAAATATTCCTGAAGAAGAAACAGAACAGGGAATTCCGGCAATGTTCATTTTTAGCGGACTTTTAATCCGGAGGTAGGTAAATAAATCGAGGCGCAAAGAATAGATAATGGCAGCAGCAAGGAGTTTATCGTGCTCATAAAGGCAATAATATCGTTGCACGCAAGGGTTATATTTTTCAGTATAGCTTAAAAATTCCCGTTTCTGAAAATAGTTTTCCGCCAGCAGATTCCACTCGTCTGGCAAATCTTTGGCCACTAATCTTTTCTCAATATACTGGTTCATAGATTTGTTTCATAAACGGCAAATTCTCTGTAAGGTTCTGGTTTTTCGCCGTAACAGCGTTCCAGAATCCGGCTTACAAAAGCAATCGACGCTTTGTTCTCCTCGAAAATAAAACCGCCTTCGCAATATTTGTATCCTTTTTCAATCAGTTTCGGAAGCGATTTGCTGATCAAAGCCAACGCCACCGGACTTCTCCGATATTTGGGGATGATCCCGATTTCAGTAAAACGGAACGTGTCGATTTCCTTGTTCAAAATTCGGTAATTGATGATATCCCAGAGATTAAAATCACGTTTCGAAGGTACCAACTGATTAAAATCGGGATACCAAAAGTAAAAACCGATGGGTTCCCCATTCATTTCGGCAATGATCAGATTTTCATTGTCGAGCAAATAACGAAACGGTTTGAAGAGTTCCAAATCCTCCGCTTCTTCGCGATCGACCCAGTATGGATGCGCTATGAATGCTTCGTTGTTCAGTTTGGTGTAAATGGCGCTTTCTGATTGTATGTTTTTTTTGTCCATGTACCGAACGGTTAGCCCGTCCAGTTGCCGGGATGCAGGGTAAGAATTGGCCCATTGGTGATAGACTTCCATCGAAAACCGGTAAGAGAACATCTTCTTCTGAGTCAATCCTTTAAAATATTCAGGATAATAACGCGGTGTATAAGGCAAACCGAAAAGCGGCACTTCGTCGAACCTATTCAGCAAAAACCCCGCTCCGTAATTCAGATGCCCATTGATTCCGACGATTACCTTTTTGCAGGTTGGATAGTGCTTTTGAATCTCCTTTTTGATGATGGGAAAAATATCGCCTAAATCGGCAAGGGCCTCAAAAAATGAAAGTTGAAGACACGCGTCCAACCAGTAATCGTGAATGACTGCAAATCGCGCCACCAGCTGATTTCCATCTCTCAATACAAACATTTTAATGTCAGAATGATTTCTGAAAGCCGAATTTTCGTTCAACAAAAGCTTTTCAATTCCCGACTCGGTTCCCCTGTAGAACGGATTGTCCTTGTAAACAGTCTTTCCAACACTTTGGAAGATTTTATAGGCTGATTTTCCTTCTAAAAATTCCGGGATCATTCGAAAATATTGTTATTAATTGTATTCAAGTAACATTGACTTTTTTAAAACATTATTTTAAAAGGCAACCTCAGTAGAAAACTCATGCTCATATTCTACAACCTTATTACCTTATTTTGGGATGATTGTCTTTTGTATTCAACTTTCATAAATAAGGTAATAAGGTTTGGTCGTATTTTCGTGACCTTTCTACTGAGGTTTTTTCTTTAAAAATAAGGTTTTTTAAGACTATGAATTAATGTTGGCCCGCTTGTTATTAATTTCCCATTGTTTAACCTGTTTATAAAGAGTGACCCTGATACATCGGGGTTCGTTTCATAAGAAAATCTCTTTCGGTTTATCAAAGCCCAAAAATTCGCAATACGATGAAGCGCAATACGAACCGGAATTGGCAAAAATTACCAAATCGCCAATGGAAAGCTGCGGCAATTGTTTGCCTTTACAGAAGATATCGCGCGAATACGTTGAGCAGCCATAAATGGTGGTATTTACCTGATTTTCTGTTTCCAGCAAAGCACCATTCCTGATAATTACAACCGGATGATTGGCAGATTCAGGATAAATCAACGGTCGGGTAAACTGTGCCGTTGATGCGTTTACCCCTACGAAAACCTGATTTTCCCTTTCTTTCACGTCCGTCACCTGACAAACAAAACAACCCGCTTCCCCGCCAATTATTCGTCCGGGTTCCAGAATCATTTGTATTGATTTGCCTCTTTTCAACGAAACTTCGTCCATCAGGGCGCTCACTTTTTCGCCGTAAGTTTTGATGTCAAAGAATTCATCTCCCTGCTCCGAAACGCCAAAACCGCCACCGAAATTCAAATATTCAAGCTCAGGGAAATCATACGAAAGTTCGATCAGAGCCCGGTAACATCCGATAAAATAGTTGGCATCAAAAATATCGGTGCCAACATACAAATGCAATCCCTTGATAATTTGCTTGTTTGCGATTCCTTTAATTTCATCGACGGTTAATCCCAACCTGCTTTCTTTGCCCAGGAAAAAACCGGCACGGGTAGAATACGGTTTGACCATTCCGCCAATGTTGCAGCGAATTCCAACCGCTTTTTCAGGAAATAAACGCTGCCATAATTCAAGCTGCCCGACAGAATCAAGATTGACCTGCAAATTCTCAGCAAAAATCTTTTTCATCACATTTTCCGACATGGCGGAGGAGGTGAAAACTATCTCTGATCCTTTAAATCCGGCTTCTTTAACACTTTCAAGATGCTTCGGTGAGTTTACAAAAACATTCAGGTTCGAACACTTCACAACCGCTAAAAATTCAGGATTGATATTGGCCATGGTGGCAAAGTGAATAGACTTATTCCGGTATGGAATTGAACTGAAATCAGCACATTTTTTCCGAATGGCCTGAATATCGTAAATATAAAATGGACTAACATCTTCCGTTTGGGCTTTTGCAATGTACCCGAGAACTCGTTCTTCAACAATCATAAGCTTGCAAATATCTGATATATAAATCATTTAATCTGATGATTCAACGATTCAGTCACTCTTTTTATGTATGGCTAAATTGTCTGAATCCATTGATTTTGCAAGATAATTATTTATGTCGTACCACCCTGCCAAACATCATAGCATTAATCTTTTATTTTTTGGTATTTTGGGCTTTCAATCGAACAACAAAAAACTCACATACGATATGATCAAAAATTTCATTTTCATTTTAGCCTGTTTTGTTATGATTCCAGCTTGTCAGAAAACCGAAAAGAAACAAGGCGCTCTGGTCGGAATTTCCGAAGCAACCGTTTTCGCGGCCATTAAAGCCATCAGTGAAAAAAATCCGGGCAGTGATGCTGCCCTGACCGAAAAAGGAGTCAAACATGCCGCTTCTCTTTGGCGCGATGCGGATGGAACTGCGGAAGAATTTATTACGTTCTGTACCGAAAATTTCATAGCCGATCCTGCAAAAAAGGAAGCTACTTTCACCCGTTTTTCGGAATATTTCGAATCGCTTTACGGACATTTCAACAAACTGGCACTCGATATGCAGGAGAATGTGCAGCTTCAGAAGGGCGAAGTTCTGCCTATCGACCCACTGTTTGCAGGTTACAATCCTGGCGCCCACCTGATGAACGATTTTTACGGCAACAAAATCGCTTTCATCGTTGCCCTCAACTTTCCGTATTATTCAACCGAAGAAAAGAATCAACTCGCGTCGGAATGGTCGCCGCTGGAATGGGGTTTTGCACGGATGGGCGATGTATTCAACTCACGAGTACCTTCGGAATTGGTTCAGCAGGAATCGAAAGTTTCGGCTGAAGGCGATGCCTACATTGCCGATTACAACATTTACATGGGCAATTTGCTGAACAAAGACAACCAAAAACTATTTCCTGCTGACATGGTTTTGCTTAGTCACTGGAACCTTCGCGACGAAATAAAAGCCAACTATTCCAACAAGGAAGTGGGCTACGAAAAACAGGGGCTGATCTATCAGGTCATGCAGCGTATCATCGATCAGTCGATTCCGAAAGTGGTGATTAACTCCGGAAATCAGGACTGGAACCCGATTACCAACGAAGTACTTGTTACAGGTGCAAAAACTGAAAGTCCGGCTGAAACCGATGGACGATATCAGCAGATTCTGAATAACTTTCATGTTTTTCAGGCTGTCGATGAATTTAGCCCGACCATGCCAACCGCCATTCAGCGCGCTTTTTCGGCAGGAATGCAGGTTCCGCAGCCTGAAGTTGAAAAACTGTTCACCGAATTTCTGGCTTCACCGCAAATTAAGGAAGTGGCCGAAATCATCAAAAAACGGTTGGGACGCGACCTGGCTCCCTGGGACATCTGGTACGACGGTTTTAAAGCCCGCAGTTCGATCAACGAAGAAATGCTGAATTCGATCACCGAAAAGAAATACCCGAACGCGCTGGCGCTCGAAGCCGATTTGGGAAACCTGCTCCTGAAACTGGGATTCACCAAAGAAAAGTCGGAATTCCTTGCCTCGCGCATTGCCGTTGATCCGGCGCGTGGTTCAGGACACGCATGGGGCGCTTCGATGAAAGCCGAAAAAGCACATTTGCGCACCCGTATTCCGGCCACTGGCATGAATTACAAAGGCTACAACATTGCCATTCATGAGTTCGGTCACAATGTGGAACAAACTATTTCGCTCAACGATGTTCCGAATTACATGATCAACGGCGTTCCGAATACTGCTTTTACCGAAGCGCTGGCATTTGTATTTCAGGAAAGAGACTTGTTTTTGCTGAATATGAAAGACACGAATCCGGAGAAGGAAACCCTGAAAACACTGGATATTTTCTGGTCGCTTTACGAAATTATGGGCGTTTCGGTGGTTGACATGAAAATGTGGCAATGGCTGTATGCCAACCCGAAAGCTACGGCAGCTGAGTTGCGCGACGCAGTTCTGACAATCACCAAAGACATCTGGAACACTTATTACGCGCCGGTTTTCGGCATGAAAGACCAACCCATTCTGGGCATTTATTCGCACATGATCAACTCGCCGATGTACCTTCCGAATTACGCATTCGGCCACCTCATTCATTTCCAGCTGGAAGAACATTTCAAAACGCACGAGTTTGCTCCTGAAGTGCTGCGCATTTTCGCACTGGGGCAGTTAACGCCGAACGAATGGATGAAACAGGCAGTCGGAAAGCCACTTTCGAACGAAGCCATTCTGAAAGCCACGGAAGAAGCGGTTGCGAAGATGAAATAGACAGGCCTCCCCCAACCCCTCCGAAGGAGGGGAGAAAGAATATTGGGGGCAAACGAATGAAGAGTGGAATGTGAGAATGATGTAACTCTTTCAAATTGTTGTGTAACACTTACCGGGTTCAAAGTATTCATCTTTGCTGTGTGAAAATACATTCACAGCTGATCCGCCAGAAGCGGAAAGATACCAATACCTTGTAAAATGTTCATAATTAGAAAAGGAATAATCCTGTTAACAATGGTTACAGCAGTACTTTTGTTAGCCGGCGGATGTGATAAAGATGATGCGCCCGGACAAAATAAGTCATACGATCTTGCTGTAAAAGACGTACTTGGTGTATCAGGAAAAGTTACTTTCACCGAAACCAGTAACACTTCAACGACCATCGATATTGTGCTGACCAATGCCCCATCGGGAACTCATCCTGCAAACCTGCACATGTATTCAACTGTTGAAGAAGGCGTAGTTGTACAAACGCTTAGTCCTGTTGATGCAACCGGAAAAAGTTCAACAGTGGTAAATATGACTTACAGTCAGTTGATTGCTTACGACGGATGTATCAAAGTTCTTAAAAGCAGCAGCGAACCCACTGTAATTCTTGCACAAGGCGATATTGGTGGAAATGTAATAACCACTACCAAAAAATCTTATGTACTGAGTACAATTGGAGTTTATGGTGTTTCGGGAACGGCGCTGTTCGAAAAAAGGGAAAATGGAAATACCCTGGTAACCATTTCGCTAATTGGCACTATTTCAGGCGAATCATACCCTGCCACCATCAACCTTGGTTCAATCGCATCAGTAGATGATGGGACGATTAGAAAAACGCTGAGCAATGTTAATGGAACTACCGGTAAAAGTTATACCAACATCAGAACACTTGACAGCGGAACTGCAATCACTTATGAAAACTGGTTGGTATATGTTGGTTATATCAACATTTATCAAACATCGGCAATTACTGCCAACATCATAAGTCAAGGTAATATTGGATCCAATTAGGGTTTGTAGTTTTTTTGAGAAAATTATTTTAACAGCACCCACAAGTTTTCCTTCCGGACATTTGTGGGTGTTTTTATGTGAATAATGTAACATTTTGCATAAATTGTGTAACATTTACATTCGTAAAAAGAACCAATTTTGTACACAAATCAAACTTCACAAAAAACTCTTTTTATGAATCATCTTTTTACCAAAACAGGCATTTCAGCATCAAAAAAAATTCTCTTAATTAGCCTGTCGGTTTGTTTTTTCGCCATTGGATGTGTGCAGAAACAAACACCAATGAAAATCGTGACGGAAGATCCGATGGTTCAGAATTTCTATACCTCTAATGATGACAATCAATTTTGGTTTTCATCGAAAAAAAATATAAAAACTGCCAACGAATGGCTTGATGCAATTGAATCACCGAACAATTTCGGCTTGGTTTCGGATAAAAATCAAATCGAACAGATTCGTGTTGCCTTATCCGGAAAAAATAAGACAGACATTGTAATAAAGGAAGCTGCAGATCAACAACTAACAGGCTTGGTCTTAAATTTCATAAAAGCACTTCAGGAAGGCTTTGTTAAGTTTGATTATGATGAAGTTAGCGCTCCAAGAGATTCGGTTTACGTTGCTCAGTTGCTGAATTCAGATCCCGGAGAATCGGTTTCAGCAATGATTGCCCGGCTGGAATGCAAGGATCCTGACTATATTGTTTACAAACAATTTCTGAATGATTCAATCACTCCGAATGATACTTTGAAGTACAAAACGATACTTCTGGCGATGAATTACCGGAAGTACCTTTCCGTAAATGGTGAATCGGAATACGTAGTTGCAAACATTCCGGCAACTGAAGTTGAGTATTTCAAAAATGACAAACCTGCACTGCAAATGCGGTCAGTAGCAGGAAAGAAGAAAAACCCGACTCCCACAATTGCATCATATATCACAAATATTGTAACCTTTCCATTCTGGAACGTACCTTTTTCAATCGCATCAAAAGAACTGTTGCCAAAAGTACAAAAAGATGAAACTTACCTCGAACGGAATAATTTTGAGGTGGTTGATGCAAAAGGCAAAGTTGTTGACGATTATGATTTAAACTGGGCCAGCTATACAGAAAAAACCTTTCCGTATTTTTTCCGCGAATCAACAGGCCCAAACAATTCACTTGGTATTTTGAAGTTTAACCTTGAAAATCCTTTCAGTATTTACCTGCACGACACGAACTCAAAAGGTGGTTTTGCAAAAGATTCAAGATTTCTAAGTCACGGTTGTATAAGGCTGGAAAAACCTGTTGAACTTGCTGATTTACTTACCGATGGTAAGATTGATACTACTTTATTAAAAACCGGTGTAAAAGATACCGAATCAAAAATAGTAAAGCTGGAAAAAAAAGTACCGGTATTTATAATTTATATGCCGGTAAAAATTGTTGAAGGAAAAGTCGTTTTTCTGGACGATGTTTATGGGCTAATTAAGCAGAGTTGATTTTCCGATATATTCTTTGTTCGGATTGTATAGAAACAAACATGTTCCGCCCTTAATGGTTTCAATAATCGGTTTGTTCATGTCGGGAGGAAGCGAAGGACAACCGTAGCTTCGGCCCAAACGACCGTGTTTTTTAATGAAATTTTCGCTTGCATATTCGGCAGCATGTATAATAATCTCACGTTTTACCGCATGATCATTAAAACCCTTTTCAACACCTTTGATCAAAAGCGCATATCCGGTATTGGGACCAATGATAGGCTTTTCGGTGACATAAAAACCAAGGCTGCTTTTAAAGGAACCCTCGACATTCGAGAAGGATTTGGCAAATTCATCACCAGTGTTCCTGCCATGAGCTACGTATGTATTGTACAATAGTTTTCTGTTTTTCAGATCGATAACATACAGGCGCTTTTTATTACTCGATTGCGAATAGTCGGCGATGGTTACAATGTTCGGATTCTGTAATTTGCCACTAATAATAAGTTTTGTCATGCCTTTAACTGCCAGGTCAAATACAACTCTTGACAAGCCTGTATCGGCTAAATTCACAAGAGAATAAATGTCATTACCGATTACTTTTTTTGTAACTGATTCGTTTACACCAGCATTATTTACAATCGGTATTAGAAGGAATAATACGTAAATTATTATTTTTCTCATACGCCAAAGGTACATGAATAAATAAGAAACACTAATAAAGCCATTTCCCTGTCAGTTAAAAGAAATGTATATTTATTAAATTATTGAAATAAAATCTATTATTAAATATAAATGCGTATCTTGCGAGACATTTATTTTATATTATTATTTATTACAATTATCATGAGCAAAGGAACAGTAAAATTTTTCAACGATTCAAAAGGATTTGGATTTATTAAAGACAGTGCATCAGACAAAGAATATTTTGTACATGTATCTGGTTTAAACGACGAAGTTAGAGAAAACGACGAAGTAACGTTTGATCTTCAGGATGGAAAAAAAGGATTAAATGCAGTTAATGTAAAACTGGCTTAGTCTAATTTTATATAAGACATTCATTTACAGAAGGCCGTCTCAAACTTGTTTTGAGACGGCCTTCTATGTTTCATTGACTTGCCAATTACCGAAATACTGCTTCTCCCGGTTTTCCAATTTCAAAGTCCCGAAAGCCAAAATCGTCCGTCGAGAATGAATTCATTTTAAAAATATTTCGACCGATACCTGGAATATTTGGATAAAATGAAATGGATATTTGAAAGGAATTCATCACCAGATGCTCATTCTTGATTAAAACTCCCACGCCAAACTGCGAATAAACCTTGCTGTTTTTAAAACCCAACAGGTCGTCGCCAAGCATTCCCATCGAATAGCTGACAAAGGGACCAAACCTGAATCCGATAAAATCCCACGGAGCATACGACTGTGTCTGTACCGTAAATAAAAAACGACTGGTACCTGTCAGTTCATGACTGCGAAATCCAATCAGGCCATATTCATCATTGAGTGTCAGACTATCCAGCGCCAGGCGGTTTATTCCAACGGTAAGATGCGGTTTTACAAAATGCCTGAATTTCCACTTTCCAATTTCAATTAATCCTGTAAAATAATTGACATCCAGCTTAATGACTCCCTGATCGGCATGTGAACCCCGGAAAAAAGTTCCAAATTCTACATTGGAACTCAGGTATCCCCAATCAAAATAATTGCCCATGGAAACACGTCCTCCCAAATAAAACCGACGGGCATTGTTTTTTTCCTGATAACCGCCTGTCAGGTTGTAAACCTTGCCGACAGGAACATCTTCGGTGATGCCATATTTAAAAATGTATTTATCCTGAACATATCTTCGTGTAGAAACGCCAAGGCTTCCCAAATAGAAATTCTCATCTGAAAGAAAATGTTGAGGATCAATTATTTCACTTGGTTTTTCAAGAAAACGAACCCGTAAAAACCGTGCAGCAGCAATAAAATTGGTTGTCCGGCTGTATTCTGAATTGCTTTTGTAAAGTTGTATAGCGCTTCCTGCCCAATAATCCTGAGCATTAAATTTATACCGGTTTTGCCTGTAAATTGTATTTACGATTGTGGGTATCGAATCGTCGCTGAATTGCTGAATGAAATTTACTCCGGCTGCCCATCTGGCAAAAGGCGAAAAAAACGGGCGGTCAATGGTCAGGCTTTTACTGTAATAACGGTCACCATCAATTGCATAATCCAGGGTTGTACTTACATAAGTGTTCCTGATATTGGGAATCGAATAATTGGTGTGGAACGCATAATTGCCTTTTGTATAGTTGCGGGTAATTTCGTTCTCAAATTGATGGCCAAAGCCTAAGAAGTTCTGATCGGTTAACCCAATAGTGGTGCGTGAAGTTGAAGTTGAAAAACCGGGAATAATGCTCCAGATATCCAATGCACGAATGAAAACATCCACGGAGTCGGAGCCTTTTGACGCAGATTTTACGAAAAATGAAACATCGCGGATGTATTCCCTGCTTCTGACCAATCGTTCCGATTCTTTTACAAGCAACGAGTCAAACGGCTGGTTTTGATGGATCAGCAGCAGGTTTCGAATAGTGATTCCATGAGATTTTATATGCATCTTGTTTCCGGTTTTCGATAACCAATTGAGCGATGTATGAATGGTGTCGCCAATTGAACTGCCAAACGGATCGAGTGTTTCAATGTTTATTTTCCTGATTATTTTTCCCTCAAAAGCGCTGTATGGTTTTTGAATCAGTCTCTTGTATATTTTTTTTCCACCTTTTTTCTTATCCGGAACTGGTGCAATTGGCTTAAAAAACAACCGGTACATAAATTTCGTAAAATTGCTCCTTTCGGAATAGGTTTCAATATTTTCATAAAGTTTGGTGGAATCTTTTTTTGCAGAAGTATGCTGGGCAAATGCAAAATCACTTGTTAATACTGAAACAAAAAGATACATGAAAATAATTTTGAATCTCATTTGCATCTGCCATTTTTGAATAATTTTAAGAAGCCGTTTTAACAGGTGAATACTATTTTTTTCCTGATTTGTTTATTTTTGCCCTGCTGCTTTTCTCACTTCAGCTTCCCTGGCCTTCCGTTCAGCTTCTCTTTTCTTTTTGTTGAAAAATCCCTTCAGCAGGAAATTATGTTTTGCGGCCTCCATGTTTTCATCCAATCCCTTCGAGCTTTTCTTTAAATTAAGAATGGTCTGATCAATGTTCCGGGCAATTGTAGTATCCTGAATCAATCTGCCTAGCGTTCCTTCTCCTCCATTTATTTTGAGCATAATTTCAGCAAGTTGTTCGGTAATTACCTCAGCATTTGCTGCAGTTATCTGAACGCTTTCCATAATAGCATCGGTTTCAACCGGTTCCACCGAAGCCAGCTCCTCTCCTTCCCTCGCCAAAGGAGAATTGGCGCTTCCCTGGGTAATAATCAGTAAACGATCGCCAATCAATCCTTCCGAGCCAATGGCAACAATACAGTCCGATTTAATAAACTGCTTAACCTCTTGCCTGATCATCATGTCAACCCTAACCGTTGAATCGTTTACAATACTTATATTGTCAACAGTACCAACATTGATTCCGGAGAAACGGATGTTGTTTCCAACCTGAAGACCGCTCACATTGTAAAAAGTGGTGGTAAGCTTAAATACCGGGTTAAAAAGGTTTTTTTGTTTCCCGATAATAAATATTGCCAAAACAAAAAGTGCCAGTCCGCCTACAACAAACAACCCTAAACGAACCTTAAATTGTGGTGAATGATTATCCATGATGCTGATATTTTTATAATTACTTAAAAAATGATTTGATTAAAGGGTCAGTCGAATTTTCAAAATCGTCGATGGAGCCTTCAGTATAAACTTCTCCGTCTTTCAGCATGATTATGCGGTCGGCCGTAGCACGCGCACATTCAATATCGTGCGTGATGATAATGGAAGAAGTCTTGTATTTTTTCTGAACCTCATTGATAAGTTCGCTGATTTCGTCAGAAGTTACCGGATCGAGTCCTGTAGTGGGTTCATCGTAAAGCATAATCATGGGGTCAACCACAATGGTGCGGGCCAGGCAGCAATTCGGCTCGAAAATAATATTCTTGTAAATTAGATCGTTAGAGTATGCTGAGAAAAATATCTTTCCGGCTATTTTTGTTCACGATAAGAGTCAGGGAGGCCTTAACCTCCACCTTACTGCTTTACAGTATAGTG
>JAUYMU010000127.1 GCA_030698405.1 Bacteroidota bacterium | reverse complement strand
CACTATACTGTAAAGCAGTAAGGTGGAGGTTAAGGCCTCCCTGACTCTTATCGTGAACAAAAATAGCCGGAAAGATATTTTTCTCAGCATACTCTAACGATCTAATTTACAAGAATATTATTTTCGAGCCGAATTGCTGGGTTTTTCAGGAAGCGAATATCACCTGATAACCACAAAGTGGTTAAATGTGAATAGCATTCCATCCGGGGCTATTAACATTGAATCCCTTCAGGATTTCAAAAAAACATTTGATAACTGATTAACTGAAATTCTCTAATTTTTCACTTTTGCCTTTGTACTTTTGCTTTTGTACTTTTACCAGACTCAAATTTCAGAAAAGCAACGTACTGTTTGGATGAGTGATAAATCGTAACCCATGGAAAAAATTTCAGATACTTCAGGAACTGATGATATTACGCTAAAAATGAACGGACTGTTTATTCTTCCTGAACTGACAAACCGGATTATTGGAATACTCGACAAAGGCAAAAATCTTGATCAGTCGCTGCAACTGGTTTGTGATGCTATTTTTGAATCAACAGTGGCCGAAAACCTGGTTTTTGCACGCATATCATTTAATGGTAAAGAGTTCAGGAGTAAAAAGTTTAATGAAACAAGCTCAGCCTTAAAACATTACTTTCATTCGCCCGACAATAAAAAGGGATCTGTCGAACTGTTCCTTTCTTCTCCTGAAAACAACCATGTATCGGGAACAGCCATTATCGAAAGCGAGTGGTCATTAAATATTATCGTTCCGTTGCTGGTTGGGATTATCTCAAAATTTCAGCTCGAAAAGCTGGCGATCGACATGGGCGAACGGCAAAAAGAACTAAAAAGTATCAACCGTACCGCCGAAATCCTGAAGAAAAGCACGTCGCTCAACGAATTATTACAGGAAGTATGCTCATTTCTACCGGAAGCCATGCAATATCCGGGGCAGACTGTAGCCCGCATCAAATACGGCGAACGAAATTTCACCAGCCCCAACTTCAGGGAAACGCCCTGGAAATTAGAACAAACATTCGATACGCCTGATGATAACAAAGGCGCTATTCAAATCTATTACCTGAAGAAATTTCCGAAGGCTGGAGAAGGACCTTTTTTAATCGAGGAACGGAGCCTGATCGATAATCTTTCCGCACTGATTTCGGGAACTGCATCGAAGAAAGCATTGCAGGAACTGCTGATCAGGAATACCGAACGCCTGAAAGAGATCAGGGGAATCAACCGAGTTTCTGAAATACTGCAAAACGGCAAATCGCTGAAAGAGTCGCTTCAGGTTATTTGCTCAATTTTGCCAGAGTCGCTGCAATATCCTGAATTTACAGTCGCCCGGATCAACTACAATAAAAAGATTTTTCTAAGCCCTGGTTTTAAAGAAACGCCCTGGAAAATGCTTCAAAGCTTTGAAGCCCCCGGCAAGGATAAGGGGACGATTGAAATTTATTACCTGAAGGAATTCCCCGATGCTGATGAAGGTCCGTTCCTGAAAGAAGAGCGAAACATGCTGGTTAACCTTTCCAACCTGATTGCAGGCTCGGCCACCCGCGACGTTTTCAATAAGCTCCAACGCGAAAATACGGAACGTTTAAAGGAACTTAAAGCCATTAACCTGACATCATTGATCATTGAAGAGGGCAAGCCAGTTGATGAAACCTTACAGGAAATATGCAATCTTCTCCCCAAATCGTGGCAATATCCGAAGTATGCGGTTTCACGTATCAGCTTTGAAGGTAAATCGTACATCAGCGAGAATTTCAGGGAAACAGAATGGGCACAGAAAGAAAATTTTGTAACCATCGATAATAAAAAAGGGACGATCGAAATTTTTTACCTGAAACTGGCTCACAGGGAAGATGAAAAACTGTTCCTTCATGAAGAACGTAATTTGCTGATTAACATCGGAAAACTGATCAGCGGCTACCTGAATAATTACAAAGGCCGTGAAATAATACACCGGAAAGGCGTCCCAAGCCAGGTAATTCATCCGCCCGAAGAGTTCCGGAATTCGCTGATAAAAAACAAGAAACCGCTCCAGTTGTACTTCAACCAGCAGTCAATCGACAAGTACATTTACCTCGACATGATGAAGTACAAGGTCAAGCATATTTTATTTGTAGCCACCTTGTACGATGCTTTTACCCTCGAAAGCGAAGACTCCTTTTTCGAGAAATTTATGGGCGAAGCCTACCAGTACAGCCTTTTTTCGGTTCCCAGAATTACCGGAGTCTCTTCGGATGAGGAAGCGCTGATGTTGATGGAAACGACTCATTTTGATCTGGTTATACTGATGGCCGGAATGGATCGCGAAGCGCCGGTTCATTTGAGCGAACAAATCAGGGCAAGAAACGAATCGCTGCCCATCTATTTGCTCCTGAACAACAAAAGCGACATCAAATATTTTGAAGAGCTGGTTCCAACCATCCGGTCGGTCGATAAACTTTTTGTCTGGAACGGCGATTCGCTTATCCTGTTTGCCATCGTAAAATCGACCGAAGACAAGGTGAATGTCGAGAACGATACAAAAATTGGCCTTGTCAGGGTTATTTTACTGATTGAAGATTCGCCGCTTTACTATTCAAAATACCTGCAGATATTGTACGACATCGTTTTTAGTCAGGTGCAGCAATTGTTGCCTGAAGTTGAAAAAAACGAACTCGACAAGATTTGCAAAATGCGTTCGAGACCGAAAATACTGCACGCCCGCAATTATGAAGAAGCAACTGCCATTTTCAACAAGTACAAAGACTTTTTGCTGTGTGTTATTTCTGATGTTGAGTTCGACAGGGTCGGAAAGATGGACAAAGATGCTGGAGTAAAATTTATCAAATACGTTAAATCGCACATTTCCAAGCTCCCGATTATTTTGCAATCGTCGGAAAACAGAAATGAAAAAATTGCCAACGAGCTCGAAGTTACCTTCATCAACAAAAATTCAGAAACACTGCTGAACGACCTCAAACAGTACCTGACCAGCTATTTGGGTTTTGGTAATTTTGTTTTCCGCGACAAGGAAGGAAATAAA
This sequence comes from Bacteroidota bacterium, assembly GCA_030698405.1. Classification (GTDB taxonomy): domain Bacteria; phylum Bacteroidota; class Bacteroidia; order Bacteroidales; family Prolixibacteraceae; genus Aquipluma. The sequence continues at coordinate 2,543 of JAUYMU010000127.1, read as the reverse complement.
GTCGGGGTCGCAAAATCGTTGCGCGAGTTCGAAACACTGCTTCAGGAAGTTCCCGACGAATCGTTGTACCTGCACGCTTCCGAAAACCAGTTTTCGTTGTGGCTGATGGCGCGTGGCGAAATTCAGCTGGCAAAAACACTCAACCCCGTGTCGATCAGCGTGTTCAAAGACATGGATGAGACGAGACAATTTTTTCTGGATACCATCAAGCAATACCGGGAGGAAAAGAAAAAAGGCAAAATCCTGTCTTTTGATGAAACTTCGGTACTCGACGAAAAAAACATTGTTTCCTTTTCCGGAGGTTCGCTTGGCGGAAAAGGCCGTGGTCTGGCCTTTATCAATACGTTGATTTACAACCTTGAATTTCCGACTTTGGCCAATCAGATCAATATTCTGGCGCCAATCACGGTAATTATCGGTTCGAATGAATTTCAGCATTTCATCCAGAAAAACAAGCTTTTCGACAAAATTATCGATCCTGATATTTCATACGACGAATTGAGAACGCTGTTTGTGGAGGCCCATTTGTCAATTTCTCTTCTGAAAAAGCTGAAAGTTTTTACTTCGCAGATCGACAAACCCATCGCGGTGAGATCGTCAAGTTCGTCTGAAGATTCAATTACACAGCCATTTGCAGGGGTATTCGACACCTACATTGTTCCCAACAGCAAAACGAACAAACGACTGCTACTCGAACGGCTTTCCACCGCCATTAAGCTGGTTTTTGTCTCCACTTTTTCAGAAAAAGCACGAAATTATTTCTCCGTCATCAATCATAAAATCGAAGAAGAAAAAATGGCTGTCATCCTTCAGGAACTGGTTGGCAATCAATACGGCGATTATTACTATCCGCACATTAGCGGTGTTGCGCAGTCGTACAATTATTACCCGGTGGCCAATATGAAGCCGGAGGAAGGTTTTGCAGTCGCAGCTGTTGGTTTGGGTACGTACGTGGTCGATGGCTGGAAATCGTTCCGCTTTTCGCCCAAATACCCGCAGGTTTCCATTTACAGCATCAAAGATATGCTGAGCAGTTCGCAGGTTCAGTTTTACGCGCTTGATTGCCGCGAAACAGAACTTGACTTCCTGAAGAACGGCGAGTTGGCCGCGCTCAAACTTTTGGACATCAGCGAAGCAGAAAAGCATGGAACCCTAACGCATTGCGCATCGGTTTACATTCCTGATAACGACCGGGTGGAACCCGGACTGAGCGCTTACGGGCCGCGGATTGTCAACTTTGCCGACATCCTGAATTACGGCTACATTCCGCTTGCTGAAACAATCAGCATATTGCTAAGCACGCTAAACGAAGCTTTCGGTTCGCCGGTCGAAATTGAGTATGCAGTCGATCTTGACCGGTCGAAAAACGGATTGCCAACTTTTTATCTTCTGCAAATCAAACCGCTGATCGGCGACCAGATCAAACAGAACATCGAACTCGACAAGCTTGATCGGTCGAAAATGGTTTTGTTCACCAAATCGAGTGTTGGCAATGGCGAAATCAAGGAAATCAGGGATGTAATTTTTGTTGACAATGAAAAATTCAGCAAACTGAAAACCATCGAAATGGCCGAAGAGATAGAAAAGCTGAATAAGATGATGGTTGAAAACGATAAAAAATATGTGCTGATTGGCCCCGGAAGGTGGGGAAGTCGCGACCGTTTTGTAGGTATTCCGGTAAATTGGTCACAGATTTCTAACGCGAAAGTGATTGTGGAGGTGAGCCTCGAAAATTATCCGCTCGATTCTTCGTTGGGATCGCATTTTTTCCACAATGTTACGTCGATGAATATTGGCTATTTTTCGGTTCAGCATTCGTCGCCAAACGATTTTGTGAGTTGGGAGATGCTTAAAAGTCAGAAAGTGGTGCACGAAACCAATTTTTTCAAGCACGTTCAGTTTAAAAACCCATTGACGATTTTGATGGATGGTAGATTAAAAACTTCGACAATTATGATTTAAGCTATGATTGATATTGCAATTTTTGACGAACATAAACTGGTACTCGATGGACTTTCGGGTTTGTTGTCGGGCATTTCTGATCTCAGGGTTGTGCTGGCTTGCGACGATCGCAATGTGCTGACAGATAAGCTGAAAATAATTCAGGTTCACGTGTTAATCCTGAATATGCACGACATTTCGGTACGAAACCTAAACCTGATCATTCAGTTGAATATCAGCATCCCCAAGTTGAAAATACTGGTTGTATCGGTTATCGACAGCGAAGACATTGTGCTCAAGACCATCAAAGCCGGAGCAAAAGGTTTTCTTGGAAAAGATTCGGACCGGAACGATCTGCTCGAAGCCGTTTATACCCTCCGGAACGGGCACGATTATTACAGCAAATCGATTACACATATTTTGCTGAACCGCTACATTTCGAACCTGAAAGCCGATGAACTGAGTCAGAATACTGACATTGCCAGTTTGAGCTCGCGCCAGATTGAAATCCTGAAATTATGGGGCGAAAGCTACACCAATCAGGAAATTGCCGACAGGTTTTTCATCAGTGTGCGCACGGTCGAGTCGCACAAAAACCACAT
>JAUYMU010000120.1 GCA_030698405.1 Bacteroidota bacterium | reverse complement strand
AGCGTAATCCACTAAAAAAAGAAAGATCATTATAAACAATTGTATTACAGATATATATGTCAATCTTAGAGGTAGGTAATCGAATTTTGTCACTCTATAAACCCATGTGGATCAAGAAATTTTTCCTCCGAAATGTTAGTTGTTTCATTAATCCGTTTGAAAATATTTGGACTGCTTCTATTTGCCTTCTACTTTTCACAATCCGCAATTTTTGCCTAAGTCTTTGGCTTCTAAACCGAGTTAAAAGTAATGGGTTATGTTCACAAATCAAAACTATTTGTTGCTTTTTTTAGGTACAGAGCTCCGGGATATAGGTATCCATTAATTATACCACACTTTTCGTTAAAGATCCGAAATTTTGGAAGGAGTTTGAGCGAAATAGAAAAACTATCATAAAAATTATTTACTAAGTTTACAGGATGAACTTACAAAGATTATTTTTACTGATTGGACTATTGCTTTTATTCACTTCTGTTCAGGCTAAAAATGTATGCATTGTTAAGAACAGGAAAGATGCCGACATTTGCGTAAACAGAACAAAAACCCGAGCAGTTGCTGACTATGTGGTTATTCTCTCAAAGAAACGGTTTAAAACAGATCCAAAAGTTTGGGTAATTACAGAACAAAAGGACGCTGAACTGAAAGTGTACTTTTCAACCACACCTGAAAAAATCAAAGTATTCATTTCAAAAAACCAGGCTGACGGAGTATAGCAGTATAATTTATACTCGCGACAATAGTAGATCTAATATAAATCGAACGAATTTAAACTGAATGAATAAAATAATTACATGGAATTTGAGACAAGGAGGGGGAAAGCGTGTTAACTTAATTTTAGATTGTTTAAAAGACCATTCAGATGCAACCACAATTGTTTTGACCGAATTTCGAAATAATAAAATTGCTGTCGTAATAGAAGAATATCTTCGTGTTCTTGGATTTGTTCATCAATATAAACCGCTAACAGAACCCAAATTAAATAGTGTTTTAATTGTTTCAAAAGATGTTTTTAGCACAAAATATTTTCCGGAATTAGGTGAGCATTCGCAAAGGGTAGTCAAGATATACAATAACAACTATTCTCTTTATGGCTGCTACTTTCCAGATAAAGACACGAAAAAATATTTATTTGAATTTCTAATAGGAGAACTAAATGATCATGAAAACGAAAAAATAATAATTGCCGGAGATATCAATACCGGGAAACATTATATTGACGAAAAAGGAGCAACATTTTATCATTCTGGTTATTTCGACAAATTTGAAAACTTGAACTTAACGGATGCATGGAGATTAATTCACGGTGACAAAAGAGAATTCACCTGGTACAGTCATGCTGGAAACGGTTTTCGCCTTGATCACTTTTTTGTTCATAAAGACCTAAAGGAAAAAATTCAACGCTGCGAATACATACATAAATACAGACAACAAAAAATATCGGATCATTCGATGATGATAATAGAATTTGAAAATTTAGATAATTACCAGAATATAAAAACGAATTAGCTATAATGAAACAACACACCTCCCCAATTATAATCAAAGGCAACTTTGTCCAACCTCTTGAGAAAGTTTCATTAATGTCAAACTCATATGATGAAAGTTGGATTCAGAACCTTTGTTTTCAGAACCCAAATCTTTTACCAATTGATGAGATTGAACCCACTTTTAGTGGTATGATTCCTATATGTCGTGAACTTAGCACGGAATCTGGATATATTGATCTGATCTATGTAAATGAATCTGGATTCATTACTATTGGAGAGTGTAAGCTTTGGAGAAATCCGGAAGCAAGAAGAAAGGTTTTAGGACAAGTTCTTGACTACGCAAAGGATTTATCTAAATGGGATTATTCTAAATTTGAAATTGAGTGCATCAAGTCACGCAAAGGAGAACAAAACAGTTTATTTGAGATTTTACATGAATTTTATCCCGAAATAGAAGAATCAACCTTTATCGATAATGTCCAGAATAACTTAAATAAAGGACGGTTTCTTTTAACAATCATAGGAGATGGGATACGAGAGAATATGGAAGATTTGATAAATTACATCCATAGAAATGGTAATCTTAACTTTACGATCGCACTTATAGAAATCCCAATCTATAGAAATCCGAGTGGAGATGAGTTGATTGTAACTCCCAGAATTTTAGCTAAAACAAAAGAAATCGAAAGAATAGTTTATAGATTTTCAGACGATCAAACCGAAGTTATTTTATCAGAAAAACAGGAATCTTCAAGCAAAAGTATTTCAGAAATAGTTTTTTATGAAAGACTTGAAAAAGCGATTGGAAAAGAAAAAACCATACAATTCCAAGAGTTTTTGGTTAAGCTAAACAAGGAGCTTAATATCATAACAAAACTTGGTCGTGGGAAAAAGTTATCTCTAAGTTTGAAGTCACCTAATGACAGATATAATTTTGCATCAATTCAGGAAAATGGGGAAGTTTGGTTTTATGGAATTGTAAACAAAACCGAGGAGATTGGAGATAAACAAATTGGAATCGACTACCTTAAAAAGCTTGCGATTATAATAAATGCAACTATAAATACAAACTATAAAGAATGGCATTGGGGCGTAAAAAGAAACGACAAATACATATCCCTAAAGGAATATTTAGATTTTCAGGACGAATGGAGCAAATTAATTTCAGATACCCTTGAAAGTATTAATATCGTTGAAGAAAATCAGGATTGACAAATGATTCCATCTTTCTGAAAATTGCAATACTTTCCCCAAGTGCCTTTTTTCTTCGGACTTCGGTCTCCCGTCTTCCGACTTCCTACAAAAACTTCTCCCTGTTCTGTAAATTAAACAATCCGTAGAGGATAAAAAGAAGTGAGCCAACTGCCTGAAAAATACGGTTTTTCATGGCTATTTCCTGCCAAACCATTTCGTTGAGGCGGTTCGGTATTTCAAACGGGTTCAGGAAAATATTCCACATGGTACGCTCAAACATTCCGGATAAAATCAGCAGACCGACACCGATAATTACCATTACCACTGCTGTTCCGTTTCCGTTTTTAATGATGGTCGAAAACATAAATGCCATCGAACCCAGGAAATAAACCGGGAACATTACCTGCACCGCAAGTTCAAAAATACTCACCGGTGCGAGAAGGTAATAACTCATTACTGTAAGGCCCAGCATCATCAGGAAAACTAGCACAAAAACTAATAGCAGCCGCACCAGCCATACTTTGTAGCGGTAATCGGGAATACCAAAGAGTATTTCCAGAATTCCGGCATCCAGGTCGTTTTGAATCCCAAAGGTCATCGGGTAAAAAATGAGCAGCAGTCCCGGGGTAATCTGCAAGCCGTAAATGAAAGCTTCGTCAATAGTGTCATTATCGTAAATGTTGGTGATGGCAATAAAAAAGTAGAAAGCCATTGCTGCCAGCACAAACCAGATGAACCGGCTGCCGAAAATAACCTTCATATTGTATTTGATCATTTTTCGGAACAATGTCCAGAAATTGATGGTATTGATTGCTGAATCCATAGTTTTACTGTTTAATATTTTGTTTGAACCACATAGGCACATAGGGCACATAGTTATTCTTAATTTTTCTTCCTATGTGTTCTATGTTCCTATGTGGTTATCCTTCATATTTTCTACTTTAAATCTTTTATCAAACACAAATAAGCATCCTCCAACACAGGATTGGCCGGAACCGCATCTTCGGCAGGTTTTTCTTTTGAGAGGAAACGCACCCTGATCTGGTCGCCTTGCCGCATGTGGTGGGTAACCAGTTGTTTGTTTTCCATCTTATCAAATTCGTCAACCGACAGATCGAATTGCCAAACCATGTCTTTGGCCAGGTGCACCATTTCTGAAGGTTTTCCGTTGTATTTAACCTGTCCGCGGTTGATCACAGCCACCTGGTTGCACGAGCTTGAAATATCCTCGATGATGTGTGTTGAGAAAATTACGATACGTTCGCGGCTCAACTGAACCAACAGGTTGCGGAAACGGATGCGTTCGCGCGGATCAAGCCCGGCAGTTGGTTCGTCAACCACCAGTATTTTAGGCAAGTGCAGCAATATTTGGGCGATACCAATCCGCTGTTTCATCCCTCCGGAGAAAGAACCGATTTTGTCATCCTTTTTCTCCCATAAATGAACGGCCTTCAATACATACTCAATTCGTTCTTCGCGTTCTTTCTTATCGGTCAGCCCTTTCAAAATGGCCTGATAATCGAGAAAATCGACTGCTGACATGTTTTCGTAGGTTCCAAATTCCTGAGGCAGGTATCCGATCAGTCCCTGCAACTCTTCCCTTTTTTCCTGGGTGTCGATGCCGTTGATCCAGATTTTTCCGTAGCTCTGTTCATAAATTCCGCAGATAACGCGCATCATGGTTGATTTACCCGCACCGTTTGGCCCAAGCAAACCAAACATTCCGGTACCAATTTCGAGCGAAACGCCGTTCAGCGCCTTGAATGGCTGATGTTGTTTGCCAAGCACCGGTATTTGTTTTACCAGTCGCAACACGCTGCGACGCAAGGTTCCGAAGCGACCTGTGATACGGTCGATGTTAATCTTTTCCTGATACAATTTTTTCGCTGTAACCGAAATAATCAGCGCCAGATACCACAACACTCCAAAAGTCACAACAAGTCCGATGGTTTTGGTTATTTTCCAAACAAAGAACAATTCGATGGCCGGCAAAATCCAGAACAAAAAGGTTTGCACCCATTTATAGATTTTTACCGGAAATTTTTTGCCCGTTTTTTCAGCCCTGAAATTCAGGAAAAAGCCAAACGGTTTCCACATGCTTAGCGCGAAGCTGACAATTACGACCGAAAGTATCAACGACCAAAAAGCGGCATCGAGATAAAAGAAACTGAAGTAAACAAGGAATGCCATAAGCGGCAACTGCCAGATCAGATAATCGAACTCGCGCAGGGTATGGTATTCTTTTTCGAGACCGGCACGGCGGCGTATTTTTTTGCCCGATTCCCATTCGCGTGAGAATCGACTTTCGCGGTCGTAAATTTTTACCAGGTTTTGAATTTTGATGTTTAGTTTATCCTCATCGTTTATCAGCTTTGTTCCGGCTTTTCGCAGACTGTTGAGCACAAACCAGGTAGATCCGGGAACCAGAATCACAACCAGCACCAAATCAATCGCCTGCCACAATCCTGAATCAACATTCAGGAAAATAAGCACAACCAAGCCTGCACTTACTAAAAGCTGGATGATTCGGGTACGCAGACTCAATTCCTTGAACCATTCGATGGCATTTTCGAGACCGGAATAGAAAGTTGGTATAAATATGAGGGTCAGCAATGTGCTGAGCGCCAATCCGCCAATTACAACGATGGCGAACGGTGCACCGATTGCGCTCACATATTCGGCATCGCCCATCGCCAGCGGCAACATGCCCACAATGGTGGTGATGGTTGTAATCAAAATCGGACGAACACGCGATAAACCGGCGGTCATCAATGCGCGCGAACGACGGTAACCGCGCTTTCGCAGGATGTTGGTATAGTCGATCAGGATAATTCCGTTGTTGACAACTACCCCGAGCAAAATCAGGAAGCCCGTAAGCGTATTGGCATTGAGCAGGCTGTTGTTGGTAACAATTAGCGCTATTAACGAACCGACAGCGGCAAGCGGAATAGAGAACAACAATACGATAGGCAACGACAACGACTCGAAAACCGATGCCATGATCATAAATATCAGGAGAATTGATGCGCCAATCATTAAATAAAATTCCGAATAGTCGGTTTCATCATGAATCACTTCGACAGCAACACCCGATGGCAAATTGTAATTGGCAACCAACTCATCAATTTCGTAGCGGTAGGCTGCTAAAAGTTCTTTTGAGCTGCTGGCTTCACTTACAAACCGGTAGTTTACCTCAATTTGTTTTTCCTGATTTACCCGGTTGATGCCGGCAAGTCCGCTGGCATAAACAATGGTGGTAAAATCCTGAAGCTCGTGAATACCGCCGCTTGCATCGTTCACCTGCAACATTTTCAGCTCTTCCATGTTACGGTCGGTTTTTGCTACTTCTCCTTCAACCAGTTCCTTTTGGGTGATGATTATTTCATATTCGTCAACACCTTGTTTATACTGAATATTGGTTGATATCTCCCTCGAGAACGAGTTAATTTCAGACAAAACATTGTTGAGAGTGATGTTGTATTCGGTCATTAGCAATGGGTTGAAGTACATGTGTACCTCGGGGCGGTTGTCTGAAATGTTCAGGTTCACCCTGTTTACAGATTCAAGCTGGTCGATAAAATATTTCAGGTCTTCGCCAACTGCCTGCAACTGTTTAAAATCCTGACCTTTTAGTACGATTTTTTCTTCGTCGGTACCAATGCCCATCATTTTTTGGAAAGCGCCTCCCATGTTGCGGCTACCTCCCTGGAAATTGCCGCTACTTTGAGATTGCTCAAACGAAATCGACGAAGCTTTGATATCCTTGGTTCGGTCGTTGATATTGTTTTTGATCTCAGCAAATGTTCGGTCGGCAATTTTTTCAAAATCGTCTTTCAGTTTAATGGTAACAATGGCTTCCTCTTCTTCAATTTTGCTGATAACATCTTCCTTTTCGGCCAGGTCTTCCAGTTTCGCTTCTATTTCCTGAACTGTTTTATCAGTGGTTTCGAGCGATGAGCCTGAAGGCATCGTCACATACAAACGGATTTCATTGTTTTCTACTTCCTGAAGCGAGCTGATACTAACGGCCAGACTTATAAAAACAGCAAGGAAGAAAATTACGAGTCCGCCGATGATGGTGGCTGCCGGATTTCGCATACAGGTTTTCAGGATAACCAGGTAAACCTGAATCATCCGTGAATTGGTGGTCACTTTCTCGTAGAAGATATTTGTCGCAACACGCCGCCTCATCAGTGCATACGAAGCCATCGGAACCAGTAATAAAGCAACTGCCAGCGAAACAACGAGTGTCGAAATAATTGAAACCCCAACGTTCAGTCCCAGCATCTCGACCATAAAATTGGTGGAAAACAGGAAAGGTAGAAATACAACTATTGTCGTTAGGGTAGCTGCCAGAATGGAACGCCAGACTTCGGTAGTGCCCTGGACTACTGCCTGAAATGGAGGCACACCTTTTCCTGCAAGCCGGTAAATATTCTCGAGCACCACCACACTGTTATCGAGAAGCATCCCGATGGCCAGCGCCATTCCTACCAGTGTGAGGCTGTTGATGGTGACGCCAAAAGCATAAAACAGGTTGAAGGAAGTAAAAATAGAAATTGGAATGGCCAGTGCGATAAACGAAACAATGCGGAAATTTTTCAGGAAAATCCAGAGTACAAAAATAGCCATGATACCTCCAACCAATGCAAGGTTCATGATCTGGCTGATGTTTTCTTCCATCTGATCGGCCGAATTGCTGATTTCAACAATCTCGATTTCCTTGATGGCCATTTTCTCGTTCAGCTGTTCCACTATTTTACGGGTGGAAGCTGAGAGTTCAATCATATTTGCCTGCGAATCGTTGACCAGCAGAATCGTTACCGCGTCTTTTCCGTTAACGCGGCTGTACGAAGTTTCTTCCTTCACTCCGAAGCGAACCTCGGCAACATCTTTCAGCAGGATTGGTCCGGGAGCAACCACAAGGTTTTCAATATCTTCCACCTGTTTGTATTCGGCAGTAACATGTACAAAATACTGAACCGTTTTTTCTTTCAAATTGCCAACATAGGTACGCGAACTGGAGTTTTGCGAAAGTACCGTCCGTATTTTTCCGGTAGTAATTTTGTAGGCTTCGCAGGCTTTGGTATCCAGAATAACTTCTATTGATTTTTGTTTTCCGCCATACACGTTCACTGCCGCAATTCCGTCGATGTTTTCCAGATCGGGTTTAATATCCTGATCAACAATGGTTCGTACGCGATCGATTCCGCCTTCGCCACGTGCCTGCAACTCCATAAACTGGCTGTTCATCTGTTGCAGGTCAACTTTGGCAACCGCTACCCGTACATTTTCGGGCATTGCCGATTGCATTTCGTTTATCTTTTCCTGAAGTTTAAGGTAAGCGTATTTGAAATTGACATTTTTCGTGTAATACACCACGATGGTACTTTGCCGCGAATTAACGTTCGACTCAATGGATTCGATGCCTTCGAGCGTACCGATGGCTCCTTCGAGTGGAATAACCACATGATTTTCCATGTATTCGGGAGCCAGCTCGGTGCCCGAGCTTGCCTGAACAAAAAGGAAAGGAAGTTCGGCATTGGGCAACAATTCAACCGGCAATTGTTTGTATGAGAAGTAACCCAAAACGGTCAGTCCCAGAAACAACATGCTTATCAGTACTTTTCGATGTATGATGAATTTCATTATAGTAATGAATGAGTTATTAATTTATGCCCGTTCTCTTAATTGCTTTTCCAATTCCGTCCGAAAGGTGTTTTTGCCTTGAAGATCATTCTTCTGCGGACGGTTTTTTGTTACTTTCTGATCCGTTGGCTGAAGCCAACGGCAAAGGATATCCTAACTATCGAACAGAGCAGTTCTATCCTTTGCTGTTCACTTTAGTGAACGGATTCGATTTCATTTGCCTCGATTTCGTTCCCCCTGTCTTTCCTGAATCGGTCTTTCAAACCGTCAAAAATTTCGAATACACATGGGATTACAAGTAACGACATGATGGTTGATGTTACCAATCCGCCAATAACGGCCAATGCCATTGGGGCGCGTAACGATGAACTTTCGCCAAAACCAAATGTCAGTGGTAACAAGGCTAAAATGGTGGTTGCCGTGGTCATCAAAATCGGACGGATTCGTTGTTGTCCGGCCTGCTGTATGGCTTCGATACGTGAAACTCCATCCTTTTGAAGTTGCAGGATTCGGTCAACCAGCAAAATTGAGTTGTTGACTGCGATCCCCACCAGCATGATAATCCCGATAATCGCCATGATATTAAGGGTCATTCCCATGATAAAAAAGATCAGGATTGAACCGACTACCGCCACCGGAATGGTGAGCAGAATTGTAAACGGGTGCAGCAAAGACTCAAATTGTGAAGCCAGAACCATAAAAACAAGCACGATCGACAACATCATGGCAAAACTGAGCGCGTCCATCGACTCCTGCCGTTTTTCTTCTTCTCCGGTAATCATTATCTTATACTCGGTTGGGAGCGGAATGCCAGAAATTGCCTGGTTTACCTTGGCAACCATTTTGTCGAGGGCAATATCTTTGTCCATGTAGCCGGTAATTTTGCCGATGCGGGTTTGGTTTCTGCGGAATATTTCCTTTGGCGACTGGCCTTCACGGATTTCAGCAATTTCGTTGATACGAATTACCTGTGTCCCGTTTTTGATGGTCATATCCGACAAATCAGCCAGTCCTTTATCGGGTAACCGAAGGGTGATGTCCTGCATTTCGCCGCCTTTCTCCATAGTTCCTGCAACTTTGCCAGTCAGTTGATTCTGAATCTGTGTCACCACGTTGGCAACACTCATGTTGAAAATCCCGGCACGCATGCGGTCAACCATTATTTCCACTTCAGGAGAACCACCTTCCATTGATGCTTCAATGTTGTACAGTTCAGGAATTTGCTGAACGGCAGTTTTTACCTGCTGCGACAAATCTTCAAGAACATCAAGGTCGTCGCCATGAATTTCTACAACCAGCGGCGCTTCATCGGTTCCCAAAAGTCCGCCCAAAGCAGTTTGGTCCTGAACAAATTTGATTTCGATGTCGGGCAATTCGCCCAAAGCCTGAGAAATAGATTGGATGGCAAAAGTTGAACTGTATTCGCTATCGGGTTTCAGTAATATTTTGATGTTCGCAGTGTTTTCACCCTGAAAAAGTGCATCCTGACTGTTGAGCATTCCGGTTGACGGGCCGATTTGGCTGTACAGGGTTTCCAGATGATCGCCCAATACTTCACGAACAATGCCTTCAAGGTTTTCAACAGCTGCCGATGTTCTTTGGAGTCGGGTTCCTTCCTGCATTTTCAGGTCGAGACTAAATTGGCGGGTTTCCGACTTTGGCATAAATTCGGTTCCGATAAACGGAAAAATCAACACCGAAAGGCCAAGCAGCACGATGGTTGCAATGATAACGGCCCATTTGAAACGGAGTATTCTTCCGAGAAAATTTCCGTATCCTCTGATTTCAAGCGATTTTTGAACTGCGGGTTTTGCAGTGTTTTTATAGAAAAAGTTGAACAGCATTGGAATGAACAGTATAGCAACCACCAGCGACGAAAGTAGCGAGAAGGTGATGGTCCAGGCCTGATCTTTGAAAAGTTCGCCCGACGCGCCATGCAAATAAACGATTGGCAGGAAAACCACGATGGTGGTAATTGTTGATGAGGTGATTGCCCCGCTTACCTGCGATGCTCCCTGAATGGCAGCTTCCTTTACCGAAAGTCCATTTTCGCGCAGACGGGAAATATTTTCAAGTACCACAATGGCATTGTCCACCAACATTCCGGCGCCCAACGCGAGTCCGCCCAGGGTCATAATATTCAGGCTAAGCCCGTTAAAATACATCAGGTTGAAAGTGGCGATAATAGAAATCGGCATTGCAACACTTACAATCATGGTGGTTCCGATGCGGCGAAGGAATACGAAAAGTACAATTATGGCCAGCACGATGCCCATCAAGGCGGTATTCTGCACCTCTTTAATGGCATTGCTGATAAATGTTCCCTGGTTGGTAATTACTGTAAGATGATAGCCGGGCAAAGCTTTCTCCATATCGGTGAGTGTTTTCGAAACATCTTTTACAGCCTGAACCGTGTTTGAGCGCGTTTCTTTGTAAATCGACAAACCCAGGCATCGCAGTCCGTTCATCCTGACAATGTTTTCAGGATCTTTGTTTGAAAAACTGACAGTTGCCACTTCCCGCAAATAAACCGGGGCTTTTGCTGCCAGTTCATCGCCGGTTATTGTGGATTTGTAACCTACAATTGTATTTTCGAAATCGCTCAGATCGGTCAGTAAACTAACCCCTTTCACCACATATTTCAAGCCCATTTCGGTGATCGAACCGCCCGAAATACTCTGATTGAAGTTCTGTATGCGGGAACTCAGTTCATCGAGTGTCAGTCCGAATGCATCGAGCAGGTATTCATTGGTTTCAATCAATACTTCATTTTCTTCAGCGCCGGCAACTTCCACATCGGCCACTCCTTCGAGCCTTACCAGTTCGTTTCTGATATAGTTTTCGGCCACTTTCCGGAGTTCGTTCATGTCGGTAATGGTTTCATGCGAAAGGCCGACAACCATTACCGGTGTTGTATTCGGATCGTGCTGGGTAATTTTTATTTCATCAATTGCCTGATTTTGGGCAAAGGAGCTGGCAGCTTTCTGAAGATCGAGAAAAGCTTCGTCCATGTCTTTGGTCCAGGCATATTCAACGGTTATCTGGGCGGTTCCAACTTTCGAAACCGACGACACCTGCACCACATCAGACTGACGGATAGCCAATGCTTCGAGGTTTTCCACGAATTGTTTTTCCATTTCTTCAGGTGGCCGTTCACCCGATTTGAGCTCGATAAACAAACGCGGGTTGTTTATCTCCGGAAACAGGTCGATGCCCAGCTTGTCAAAGGAAATGTATCCCAGCAGAACCACGGCCAGTACCATCATCAGTATGGTTACCGGAAAGTTGACAGCAAATTGTGTTAATTTCTTCATTCGGTTAATTTCTTAATTTCCAAGTTCCAAGTTTCAAGTTCCAGGTGCGCGCTGATCAACGTTTGGTGGTTTACTTCTCGTTTTCTCCACGCTCCATGCCCCACGCCCCCATGCTACTTGACGATCTTCACTTTCGAGCGATTTTTCAATGTTTCAAAACCTTTAACTACCAGGCGGTCGTTCATTTTTAATCCTGAAGTGATTTCCGCTTCGTTCTGGTTTTCGTAGCCAAGGGTGATGCGTTTTTCGACGGCAGTTCCACTTTCAACAACAAATACCGACTTGCCGCGCTGGTTGGAAATGATGATGTCTTTCGGGATCACAATCACACTGTCTTTGCGCGCCAGAACGATGTCGGCTTTGGCAAACATTCCGGGGCGAAGTTTCATTTCAGGATTGGCAACCTGAATAACTCCCTTGAAAGTGCGTGTTTCGGTACTAATGGCCGGCGATAATTCTTTTACACTTCCGGGCAGTGTATCGTTTGGCAAGGTATAATTCATGATGCGAACTGCCTGGTCAATCTGCACATCGCCAATAAATTTCTCCGGAAGGTTCACCTCAACGGTCATGATGCTGTAATCCATCAGGCTGACAACGGGAGTTCCTGTTGCCACCTGAGTTCCGTTTGTGATTGCAGGCAAATCGGTAATTGCACCTTTAAATGGAGCACGAACCCTCATCTTTGCCAGCTGAAGATTGGCCCGTTCAAAAGCGTCTTTGGCATTGGTGTAGTTCACTTCCGAATTTCGGTAATCGAGCAGTGTGACCCCTCCCTTTTCGTAGAGCGATTCCTGCTTTTTCATGTTTTGCTCCGTAATTTCGAGGTTTAATTTCTTGGCATCCAGCCCGATACCATTTACGTATTCGGCATCTTCAAGCTGAACGATTACTTGTCCGTTTTCAACCACGTCGCCCAATGCAAACGGACGGCGGGTTCGTGGATTGACCAGTAACCTGTATTCTCCGGTCATTTCGGTATTGACAACCGCTTTTTTTGTGGCATTCAGCGTACCGGTCGTATTGATTACTTTTTCGATCGAGCCTGGTTTGATGTCGGAAACTGAAACCGGAACAGCCAGCTCAGTGGTTGTATTTGTCGGTTGCGTGTTACAGGCTATGGTTGCGCCGATAAGTGCAAACAAAGCAATAAATTGGTGAAAGCGTTTCATATTATGATAGTTTTATTAGTTTGCAATTTGTTTAACCACATAGACTCATAGGTCACATAGTTTTTTTCTATTCCTTTTTCTATGTGTTCTATGTGCCTATGTGGTTTTTATCGATGTACTCATGGACGTTTCTTTTGAATGAGGTTTTCAGGAACAATTGCTTCGTTTTTTTCAAAATCGTAAAGCGATTGGATTTTCAGATTCAGTAATTCAATTTTATAATCGATCAAAGCCTGTGCATACGCCATTTTTTTCTGCGAAAGCTGGTTCTGAAAAAGGTTCAGGTCCATACTGGTCAGGTCGCCGTTTGCATAACGTTCGAGGTTGATTTCGTAGGTCAGTTGTGCATTTTTCTCACTTTGAGCAGCAATATCAATCTGATTTACCAGATTCTGAATACTCCTGTAAACCCTGCGGATATCAAGCGTAATTTGTTTCTTTTCTTCACTCTGATTCAACTCCTGTGTTTGGATCACTGCTTCCTGCGCTTTTATGCGGGCTTTCTTTTCGCCCCAGTCATAAAGCGGAAGATTGAATGAAACCGATACACGGGGATTGTTGGTTGGATTGTCGTATATGTTAAAAAGTTTTTCGTTGTCGCCGCTAATTCCCAACGACAAATTCACATCGCCCCTGAATTCGTTCAGCGATCTGGTGCGGATCAGTGCAAACTGTGAAGTTTCGATGTCGATTTCACGCTGGCGGAGTTCCATTCTGGAGTTCAATCCATATTCAATCGCTTTTTTCACGTCCACAATTACCGGGTTCATTGCCACATCGGTCATTACAGTTATTTCTTCCATGATGTCCATGCCAATGTATTGCTTAAACTGGTCTTTAAAATTATCGAGGTTAACCTGTGCATTCTGAACGGCTGATTTGGAAGTGGCAAAGTTTAGTTCTGCCTGATAAAGTTCTTCTTTGGCGGAAATTCCGGCAGTTACTTTGTTCTCGGTTATTTCGTAGCTTTTTTGTGTATTGATGAACTCATCCTGCGAAATACTCAGGCTCATTTGTGCCTCATAAACATTGTAAAAAAATTGCGTGACCTGCTTTTCGTTGTTCAGTTTTTGCATGGCATAATTCAACTGGGCATTTTCGAGGTCCAGCTCCAGTTCTTTCAGCTCCAGTTTAGTCCGGTTGTATGTGAACAACGGTTGTGCAATGCTCAATGAAAGATAATTGGTAAATGCCTTGTTTTCTTCAACTCCATTGAATCTCTCAACATAGTTGTTTTGCCAACCAAAACGATTTACCAGACTGATGGTTGCATCGGTTGGAAGAAATGGCTGCGCAACCGTTAGGGTTCCGAACGATTGTGTGGTTTTACTGGTGTACCACTGCGAGTTGAACATGTCAAACTGCCGGCGCTGATCGTAACTCAGGGGAGTCACACCCAATGAAAAATTCGATTTAAGCGCGGCATTTTGTGCTTTCAAGGATTGCTCGGAACGTTCCAGATTCAGCAGGGATCGGCGAATGTCGGGACTGTTTGATGCAGCAATGTTTAGCGCGCTTTCGAGCGTCAGTATTTGCTGTGCATTTGCCGGAAGCAATAGCTGACAAAAAATGATCAGCATGAATCCTCTTTGGATAAGTTTTTTTAATGGCATAACTATTTTGTTCTGAAGTTTATATTTTTTCAAGTTTCAAGTTCTTATTCATGTTTGACGCTGTCAGGTGTTTCGCACGCTGACAGGTCGCTTGTTCCGTCGTTCGCATTGGATATTTACTATTCATCATTGGTTATTGATTATTCATCATTTCTTATTTTCTTCCTTTCCCAACTGCTCCATGTCCAAGTTCCAGTTGCCATACCTGAATTCTGGGAGGGAACACTGCGACTGAACACTGACCACTGCCAACTTTTTATTGCTTCACCAATTTTATCGCATCGGCCACCACTACCTGTGCTGCGGTTTTATTGCCCAATTCTACTTTAACGGTATCGCCCGAAAAATAGAATGTACCTAAACTGTTCCATCCGTCATCCACTGTTTTAAGGTCAATCATTACTTCTTCCCTGCTTTCACCGAAAATGATATAAGTATATTCCCCACCGGCGTCCTGCCCGCCACGACGACCTCTTTGACTTGGTTTTGTTAGGTAGCTGAACACTTCATAAGTTCCGTTACCGTTTATCGGAATGCTCCACACTGCTTTTTTACTGCCATCGCCCGATTTCACGTAATGTGCCGAACGGATAAACTTTCCGAAGAAACTGCTGTTGGTAGTTGCCCGCCAGGTTCGTGGTGCGCGCCATGTATTGAACCCGACAAAGCGTTCCTTGGTCTGCTCCTCCTTTATGAGTAATTTTTGCAAAAGACTTTTATCATCGGAAACAGTAAAACGGAATGTTGGATCTTCATCGTCACTTATAAACTCGCCTTCTTCAGCCAGACGGACAGGAATATCGACCAACTTTTCGCCTTCATACGGAATCGCCTTGGTGTCCTGTTCGATGTTTTCGAGCGGAAGCATTAGTTCAGCAGGAATATTGCGTGAAGTAAGGGTGTTGATGGTGATATTGCGGGGCGTACCTTCGAGCAGATAACTCACTTCTTTGGTTTGCGTTCCTTCGAGGTATATGAGCTTGCTGATGGTTTCCATATTTGCACCGCCTCCGCCAAACCGTCCGCGACCTGGCCCACCGCCTTCGCCAATTCTGAATTGTACCAAAACGATCCCTTCAGTTTGTTCAGTATTGGTTATCTTAAACTTAACCATCGTTTTCAGCCGGTCGCCATCGAGCACATTTACGGCTTTTACGCCCCCAATCAAATATCCGGGTAATTCCTTGCTGTTGAACCATTTCTCCATGTATGGCAGCAAATCGGTATCGAACTGTTGCTGAATCTGTGTGTTAAAATCTTCGATGGTCGTCGAACTAAAGCGGATACTTTTCAGGAAATTAAACATGAAATCGTCGAATGCTTCGTCACCAGCCTTGCGTTTGATGATAGAGAACAGTGCCTGCCCTTTTAGCTGGATTACATTGTCGATGATCTTCACTCTTTCAGGATCGTCCAAAAGTTCGGCAAACGAATAATCGAGCAAAGCCAGGTTGGCCTGTTCATTTTCGGTCATTCCCTGCATATTGCGCATCCATCCCTGTGCTCCCGACTCTGAAGATTGTCGCAGGTACGATTCAAAAATCCGGTCGGTAATTGGCCATTGATCAGATTGTACGAAATAGGCGTGGTTATAAAATAAAGGGAAAGCATACAGCGGATTGGCCTTTTCGTCAATCTGCACTTCACCCTGACTTCTGTTAAAATCGGGGCGTGCAGCTGTCTGGGTAAACAACGCCAGAAAATTATTGAAAGCCATTATCTTTTTCTCTTCCGGAGTTGATTGAACATCGCCTCCTCTGCCACCCCAGCGCTCCATTCGTTTTAGACTGCCAGCAAAGTCGGCTTCGGCAACCAGCAATCCCTTTTCAGGAAAAAGAATGGTTTCAGGCTGAACTTGTTCCCTTTCGGCAATTAAAGTGCGCGGATAGGAATAAAACTGCGGCGGAACTTCAACGATCGTAAAGCGTTCGAACGGATAAAACATATCGATTTTGCGCTCGTAATCTTTCAGGGCAGTGGCAATCAAATCAGGAATGGTGTCTTTAACCGGCTCAAAAAAACCGGAAAAATAATCATGGTCTTTGTGATGGAATAAATTGAATTCAAGTCCGTCTATTGTATCGGTTTTCTGGGTGTAGTTACCTATTATCAGCGATATCTGCGGCAGATTGGTTTTGTTTCTGAAATAGAATGTGCCGTCTTTTTGTTCCACTTTGCCTTGCGAAATGGCTGTTAGTCCGGGTTTTGTATTTACTGAAATTTCAAATTTACTGAATTGTTTCTTCATCCATTGTTTGTTTTCTTTTCCGAAACCGGTGCCTGCAATCGGGTACCAGTTGCTTTCGCGGGTCAACAAAACAAAATCAGGAGAAACAATGGCCGAACGTTTGTCGATCTGGAACATATTTGCCCTGAAAGATTCCTGAAGTGTTTTATCGTCCACATCCAGAAAACTGCCCGCTTCGTTCAGGTTGCCGCTGTATGTAAATTCAATTTCGGCAGTTTCACCGGGTTCCAGTTTATATCCTGAAAAATCAATCAGATGAAGTGTGCGTTTCGCCTCAATTTCCTGTCCGTTAAAGCTGACTTTGCTTATTTTGAGTCCCGGATTCAGGCTAAAAACAAATTGATTGATTGTTTCCTGAAGCGGATTGCTCACTCTTAGTTTTGCTGTTACGTCAATATTTTCGCCTTTGTGACCAAGTTCAATGCTGTAACTTTCAACTTTTAAACGCGAAACTGTTTGGTTGGCATCGTTGAGCGAACGCATGTTTTCACGCAATTCCTGATTTTCAACAAATGTGGAAACATGCTTGTTTCCGAGCCAGATACCGGCTGCAAAAAATACCAGTGCCGGAAATATCGTGATCTTGTTGCTGAACGGGCTTTGCGGCAATCGTTTGAGCAAGGTTATTGTCAGGAAAATAAAAGCGATTCCAAAACAGGTGTACATTCCGCGGTGAACGATTATTGCTGGAAGATTGCCGAACCCAATGAAATCTGAATTCAGCAAAGGCATGCTGTATGCCATGTAATCGAACAGATAATAGAATTTTGTGTTGAGGTAAAATATCGTAATTGCCACATAACCAAGCAGAATGATGAAAGTAATTGCTTGATTTTTCAGGATGCTCATCACGAAAAACGAAAGTCCGAGAATGAAAATAAGGGTTGGCAGACTGATGATCAGGAAATATTGCATGTAGGCCAGCCAGTTTACGGCCACATCTTCGGCTATCAGATTAAAAATAAGCGCTTCCGTAAGTATAATCAGGTTCAGGATAATGAAAACAACGAGGTTCCCGATGGTTTTGCCGGCCACATATTCGCCGTTCGACATAGAGCGAATGTAAATTACATCGGTGGTATCCAGTTTTTTATCTCGCTTCAGGAAATCGGAAGCCAGAAATATGGCAATAATCGCCTGAACAGTATTTAAAAATAAGAGGTTGACGTATGGTATGGCTGATGAAATGGCTTTCATGTCCCAATTATTACCCTGGTTCATGGTCAGAACCGCCATGTTGAAAAAGAACAAAATGATCATGGCCAACAGAGCAAAAATCCGGAAAAACCAACTGCGCAGAAGCGTGGTAATTTCGTATTTGGCAATTGATGTGATGTTATGAAGGGATATCATCTGTGTTATTTACGATTTAATTATTTGCGATTTACGATTTGATCTGTTCATAGCAGCCGCATTTTAATAGTCAATGGTTTAATAGTCAAGTATTTTATTTACAATTTAATTATTTACAATTTACGATTGTTCCAAGCAGCCGCATTTTTTAAATAGTAAATAGTAAATTGTCTAATCGTAAATGTTTATAAGCTAGTCCATTGGTCTAAATTACTTTCCATAAAGTAAACGTAAGCATGTTCCAGATTGGGGGCGATGTTTTGCCCGCTGTAACCGTTAATCGCATCAGCCACCACCTGAATTTCCCAGCCTTCGCTGTTGGGAACATTGGAAATAACCGGATATTTTTCGTTGATTTCGAGGTATTCCTCTTCTGTTGCCTGAATGAGCCACACTTTTCCGTCGGCAAGTTTAACCAACTCATCAGGCGAGCCGGTAAATGCCAAACCGCCTTTGTTGAGCAGCGCCATGTCGGTACACGAGCTCGAAATATCGCCAACAATGTGGGTCGAAAGGATGATAATTACATCCTGGGTTGAAATGGTTGACAGTAAATTCCGGAAACGGATGCGTTCTTCAGGATCGAGTCCGGTGGTTGGTTCGTCAACAATGATGATTTTCGGATGATTGATCAGCGCCTGTGCAATACCCAGGCGGCGTTTCATTCCTCCTGAAAGTTTGTTGGCCTGACGGTCGCGCGCCTCGAACAAACCAACTTCTTCAAGCATTTTATCGACAGCCAGTTTGCGCTCTTTGCTGTTTGTCATTCCGGCCAGACGAGCGGCATAATCTAAAAATTCGTAAGTTTTAAGGTGTGAAAAAAAGCGGAAATCCTGCGGAAGATAACCCAGCATGGAGCGAATTTCTTCGCGTTGTTTGGTCAGGTCGTAACCATTCATTTTTACTATTCCCGACGAGGGCTGCATCAAAGTTACCAATATGCGCATGAGGCTCGATTTACCAGCCCCGTTGGGACCCAGTAAGCCGAACATGCCATTATTGATTTCAAGGTTCACATCCTTTAGTGCATGGTTGCCATTGGGATAGACTTTGTTGAGGTTTTCAATGGTTATCTTCACAAGTAAAAAATTAGTTCACGGTTTCTATGACTTGATTTCTTTCAATAGGTTTAATCAAGTGGCTATAAGTTACAAAAAAGAGAATTTTTAAAGCTTTCTTTCGATAGAAGAGTGAATTTTAACGACAAAATGGTGAGATGAGAGGATGAGTTTTTATTACAAAACCATCATATTTCTGTTACAAATCAAATAAGCTGCTATTTTTGCATTCTTAATTTTGAAGGACAGAATGTTGAAATACCGGTTTAACACGAAAAAATACGAAACCAACGAATACCTGGTTTTAATATATAGGATTGCAATCCTGATGGGATTTTATTCGTTTTGCCGTATTTTGTTTTACCTTTTCAACACGGCGTCATTCCCCAAAGTCACTTTTTTATCTTTCCTGACCATCCTAAAAGGAGGAATGATGTTCGATATCAGCGCATTGCTGTACCTGAATGTGGTTTATATGCTGCTGTTTCTTTTGCCTTTTCATTTCAAATTCAACAACTGGTACCAAAAAGTCCTGAAATGGCTTTTTATGATTGTCAACGGTGTTGGAATTGCATTCAATCTGATCGACATTATTTATTACCGGTATATCCTGAAACGCACCACTGCCAGTATGTTCGATGTTGCTGCGTTTGATGCCGGAAATACGAACCTGATCATGCGGTTCTTTTACGATTTCTGGTATATTCCGCTAATCCTCATCATTTTGATGTTTTTCCTTTCCCGATTTTACTCGTTGTTAAAACCACGGCCATTTAAATTCAGGCATCCGTTTGTATATTTTCTTTCAGGAATACCGGTTATTTTTATCGTGTTCGTTCTTTCAGTCATTGGAATGCGGGGAGGTTGGCGGCACAGTACCCGCCCCATAAATATGAACAATGCCGGAGCATTTGTAAACACTCCGGAGGAAATGTCGCTGGTCCAAAATACTCCGTTTTGTATTTTCAGAACATGGGGAAAAAAAGCTTTCGAGCACAAAAGTTTTTTTACTTCCGAAGAAGAATTAAGCCGTATTTATTCACCTGTTATTAAGCCCGACAGCGTTGGCGAATTTCGAAAAGACAATGTGGTAATCATTATTCTGGAAAGTTTCAGCCGGGCATTTGTGGGTTCGCTCAACCCGCAACTTGAAGACCCGCGCGACCGCAGTTACACACCTTTTCTGGATTCGCTGATTCACGAAAGCCTTGTTTTCCCAAATTCCTTTGCCAACGGGCGAAAATCAATTGACGCCATTCCATCGGTTACAGCAAGTATTCCAGCATTGGTGCTGCCGTATGTAATTTCAGAACGTTCAGGAAATAAAATAAATAGCATCGCCAGTCTGCTTTCAACGCAGGGATATCAAACCGCTTTTTTTCATGGGGCTCCCAATGGTTCGATGGGATTCGATGCATTCACTAAAATTGCTGGTTTTCATCAGTATTTTGGTCGCGATGAATATGGCAACGATGCCGATTTCGACAACATCTGGGGAATCTGGGACGAACCTTTCTTTCAGTTTTTTGCACGTGAGATGAATCGTTTGCCGGAACCATTTGCGACCACTATTTTTTCGGTTTCGTCGCATCATCCGTATGATGTTCCGGCGAAATACCAAGGCAAATTTCCGGAGGGAAGAATTCCGCTGAACAAATGCATCAGATACACCGATATGGCGCTTCAGAAATTTTTCGATTCGGCCCGAAAGATGCCCTGGTTTAAGAATACCTTATTCGTAATAACAGCCGACCATGCAACCGATTCGGATATAAAGGAGTATTACACTTCGGTAAATCGCTTTGCCATTCCGATAGTTTTTTACAAACCCGATGGAAGCCTGAAAGGATTTGATAACGGATTGGCGCAGCAAATCGACATTATGCCAACTGTGCTCAGTTACCTGAATTATCCGCATCCTTACATAGCTTTTGGAAACAATTTGTTTGACAAGAAGAGCCAACGGTTCGCGATCAATTATATTCAGGATTCATACCAGTTTTTAATTGGCGACCATGTTGTTTACATGACTGACGAACTGATTACTGCCATTTACAACCGCGAAGAAGACCCGGAGCTAACGAATAATATGCTTGGAACGGTAGATATTCAGGAAGATAAACAATTGATGAAAGCCATTGTACAGCAATTTAACAACCGAATGGCTGACAACCGAATGGTGATTGAAAACAAGTAATAATTGCTGTTGGATTACAATCAGGAGAGTTTAAAGCAAAAAAAGGGTGAAGTCGAACTGCTTGAATTTCTGAATTCCTGAATGGCTCTTTCGATTTTAATGTTTTTTCTATTCCAATACTGATCTACTATTTAACCATCCACCACTAATTACTTCAATTCCACATGCACGTCTTCACCACATATTCGCTTATACGCAATATTTTATTTTTTGTGATAGGCTGGGAGACATTTTTTACATCCGTCGTAATCTTTTTTTAATGCTCGTTCGAGCAGGTAATAACCACGCTGGTGTACTTCGTAAGTATCCATTATAGAGTCGCAGCCTGCTTTATGGATTTCGTTGTTGTTCACATTTACCACATATTTCGGAACCGGAGAAATCACTTCATTCAACTCTTTAAAGTAAACATCGGCAGCTACAATTGCCTCGGAATTGGTAATTTCAAGTTTCTTTACATCCACATTTATTTTCCACGGAATATCTGGCAGATCAACGGGCAGTTTGTCATCGGCCTTATCGAGCAGTTTGGATATGTTGAATGAAAAGCTTGGAGAAACCACATAAGGTGGAACGGCATCAATAATTTTCTGCTTGTATTTGGCTATTAGTAAATCGGCAACTTTGGCCGGTAACGATAAGAAGACGCAATTCGATGGTACAAAATCGGACAACCTGAAATCAAAATCGACGACTTTACATTGGAGTACGTTTTCTTCTTCCCTTAACGATATTTTCCCGGTGCAATTTCTGATGAGGATGTTTTTAATCGGAACACCGATATCGAACACTTTAATTGTTTTTCGGGTGGTCGAAATGGTAATGTCATCTTCCCACGGAGTGCATTTGTCAGGTATCGGACCGGAGGTATCGAGCTTTATCTTGCCTTCAAGGGTTACGTACATTTTTAGCCTGACAAATAAATTGAACCCGAGGTTGTAAATGGCTACCCGATTACCAGCCATAATGTCGAATGTAGGTTTGTTCTTGAAGTCGATATCGATGGTGTATTCAAAATCGCTTCCCAGGTATTTTATTTCGGTATCAATAAAGCCCAAAGTGGCAAATTTTACTCCTGTCCCGATCACAAAATCAGCGATATCGGTAACAACACCTAAAATGTCATCCACCAGATTGATGTGAAAAGTTTCAGTTTTCCTGAAGCTTTTGTCCCAATACGTATGTTCCCAGAAAAAGTCAAATACTTTATTCATGGCCATTTCCGAAACCGCAATCCCGACACTGCAATTCCGGGCAAAGTCGGTTAAATCAGCCTCTCTTCCTCCGGTATAGTGAAACAGGTTAAATGCTGCAACCATGGCTTCCGAGTTGACTGTTTTTAATGCTTTCAGCTCAATCGGAACTTTATGGGCAGCAATTTTTTTTGTATAGGGGAGGTAAGTTTCGATGGTTGGCAGATCAATGGCAAAATGATTTTCCTTCTTCTGGAAATAGGCATGAATTGCCTTTTCAATTATCGGATTGATCACCAATGTAATGGACTCGTCGTGTGTGTACTGGGTTTTGATCCGTAGTTCTTTCACTTCGCAGGTTTCAAACCTGAGACAGAATTTAGCGCCATCAATGTCAATCGGCACCACAACCGAGCAGGCCAAATCGAATTTTACTTCAAGGCCATCCCAAAACCAGAAATAACATCTGACATCAAAAGAAACACCTATTTTATTGTTTTCCTGAAAATCGATAAATGGTTCATAATTAAGCTTAAACCGATAACCAAGTCTCAGGAAACTGCGCAAATCAGCCGGGATTTTGGCCAATTGGGTAGGTTTTATTCGTGTACTCAAATCTTCATGCCCATAGAAAGTAAAAAAGCCATTGTATAAAAGCGCTCCTGAAATTTGGCTCAGAAATTTTTCATTGAGCAACAAAACGACATCATATCCTGCTGTTTTCATGATCTGTTTTTTGAAGGGTTAAACAATGTGATAGGCATTCAGACATGATTTACATGCTTTGTAATGCTCGCTCAAAGCTTCGTAAATAACAAAATATCCAATTCTGTTATTCGGGTCGATGTCGCCGACCTGAGGACATTCAAATTTGTGGATGATCTTAGACTTTTTATTGGCAATATATAGCGGTACAGCCACCGGCAAACTTTTCAATTCGTTGATGATAATATTGGTATGAATGTTTATTTCATCCGGAATAATCGCGAGCGAAGTCTCGGCAATTGCTGCTGTGAAACCGTAAATATTTACTTTGGAAAGAATTAATGAAGGGGACAATACAATTTCAGGAATTTTTTCGATTACCCGTTCTTTTATAAAAGTCATTAATTTCTCCCACATTCGTTTTGAAAAACCTGATTTTTTGCGTTTGAATTCAAGAGTGAAATCAGCTTTTTGAATCTTGATAACCAGTTGATTGTCGGCATTCAACACAAGCCTGCCTTCAGCATCGGTTATTTCCAAATCAAAAGCATCTTTAATACTTACCAGCTCTTTTCGCTTGTTTATGTTTTTTAACTTGACGTCGTCTTCCCATGGAGTAATTTTATCCGGGATGAAAGAGCTGGTATCGAGGTAGATGTCTTTTAATACATCGGCAGTTATTTTTGCATACAAATCGGTTTTAATTACCAGTTTGCTCAATTTTACTAAGTTTCCACTGAGGAAATCAAACTCAGGTTTCTGGGTGATCTGGATGGTTCCGCCGTAATTAAGAACTACATTTTCGTAGTTGGTATCCGACTCAATAAAGCCAAGTGAGATGGCGCGGGTAGCAATGTCAACACCTTTTTCAATAGTAGGATCAAAACTGATATTGGTTTGTCCGTCGAATTCTTCGGTCTTGTCATAAGTGGTTTTGTCCCACCAGAAATTAAATATGTCGGTTAGGGTTGATTCTTTTAATCCGAAATACAATTCCCTGCCATCGGTAAATTGTCCTGAAAGACTTGCTGTTGGCGAATCTTTAAAGAAATTGATCCCAACAGCCAGCGTCTGGTTGTTCAGTATTTTAACATCAATACGCGAAACTGGCAGCTTTGAGCTTTCATTGTCGGGCATCATTGGTAAGTCCAGATTTTGTATGGCCACCGGAATTTCAAAAACTTTAACCGTTTTCTTGAAATAGTCGTTGAGCAAAATGCTAAAAATCTGGTTGAGTTTTGAGATAAAATTCCGGTGCATCTGGATTTTATCGTTCAGCATCAGGCTGATTATCTGAACATTGTGAACCTTGTAATTTAGGTGTCGGGTTCCCAGATCAAATTCAGCATACGTTTTTACATTCAGTTCAATATCCAAACTGATTGGAATTCCGGTTAGTACTATGAGGTTTAACGCTCCGGAAATGCGGATATAAACCTCGTTTTGGGCTCTTAAATCAACGAATGGTTCACTTTTCATCTGAAGTTTATACTTCATTTTTGTAAATCCGAGAAGTTCTTCCGGGACACCATCAACGAAATTGTAATCTCCTTCAAATTTCAAAAATCCCTTGTAATAAACCATCGCCAATGCCTTGTTTAACAGCTTTTCATCCAATTGAACCAGCATGTCGTAGTTATTGGTCGCCATTTTTTTGAAGATTTTAGTGGTTTTTTTAATACCTGATATTGCCAGGTTTTGCAGAATTCAACTGCTGAAAACTCATTTTATAAGGAGAAAATTCTCCCGGAGTTATATCGCAGCAATGATCTGTAAAATTACTGAAATTCAGATTTTTATATAAATTTACGGCATTCAGGAATAAAAGTCAATAGTTACCGGGAAATATATTTTGAACCGAAATTTTGGACAAAAAAAAATTCCGCCCTTTTTTCGAAAGACGGAATTCAGAATTAACAAAGTTCTTTTTAATGTGCCTGCCCAATTTGGTGATTTTTGGTCAAATGCTGAATTATTTCATCCGTTTCGTTCAAAAACGATCCATCTTCCAATATTAAAACCGGACAACCCTGGTTTTCTTCACCAATCAAAGCAATAATAGCTGGCCTTGGCCGGACAAAATCGACATAAGTGACCTCCAATTGATTGCGAAGTTGCGGATAAAAGGATAAAACACCTTCTATCAAGGCACATGGAGGGCAAAAATACTTCGCATCTGCATTGCGGTTAATATCCTGAAAATCGGGTTTTAATAAAAATAATTTTTCCATAATATCTGATTAATTAATTTCAATGTCGTAAGGCATCCTTGCAAGAACGCCCTTCTGCGAAATGATGCTACGTAACTGTTCGTAATATTTATAGTTTTCGCCCATCTCATCCTTCATAAAACTTGCCCTGGCCGATCCTGAAAATCCTTTCATTAATTCTTCAAATGGATCTTTTTGTTTCGGCAAGTTCACAATCCGGTAACTATCCAGATTGGCCATTTTTTTTGCCAGATTAATGGCATCTGTCAACCCTCCGTATGCGTCAATCAGCTTGATTTCTTTTGCATTTGGAGCCGCCCAAACGCGGCCTTGTCCGATTTCGTCAATCGCAGTTTTGTCCATCTTCCGACCCTCGGCAACCCTGCTGATGAAAGTGTCGTAGCCATCTTCTACATATTGCTGCATCAGGTTGCGTTCGAATGTTGACATTGGTCGTGTGAGCGAAATCATGTCAGAATGTTCGTTGGTGGTAACCACATCCTGCGTAATTCCAAGCTTGTCAGTCATCAGTTTTTGTACGTTTGGTATCATCCCGAAAATTCCGATTGAACCGGTGATTGTTGTGCGATCGGCAAGAATGGAGTCGGCAGCACATGCAATGTAATAACCGCCCGAAGCAGCTACATCTCCCATCGAAGCAATTACAGGTTTTGTTTCGGCAGCCAGTTTTACTTCGCGCCAGATCACTTCCGATCCGTAAGCACTTCCGCCCGGAGAGTTGATGCGAAGCACAATTGCTTTGATTGACGAATCGCGAC
Source organism: Bacteroidota bacterium (assembly GCA_030698405.1). Taxonomy (GTDB): domain Bacteria; phylum Bacteroidota; class Bacteroidia; order Bacteroidales; family Prolixibacteraceae; genus Aquipluma. Next base: position 32,725 of record JAUYMU010000120.1, on the reverse strand, counting down.
GTGCTTCACGAATCGCTTTCGAAAGTTCTTCAGATTTAATTCCTTCTTCCGAAACACTGGCATCAATACTTCCTGATGCGTAAATTACCGCGATCTTATGACGGGCAAGACCCTTTTGTTCGCGTTGTTCGGGAACTTTTACATATTTCTGAATTTCAACCACTTTCACATCGTCTTTTTCACTGGTACCGGTTAGTTTTTTCAGGTCGTCAATCACCTGATCTTTGTATTTCAGGCCGTCAACCAGGTTTTTCTGTTTCGCGAAATCAGCTTTTCTGAACGTTGCTACCATATCAGCAATATCGTTCAGTTCATCGAAACTCATGTTACGCGAGGCTGAAATATCAACCAGCATTTCATTCCAAAGACTGTTCAAATAAGTTTCGGTTTGAAGGCGGTTTTCGTCGCTCATTTTATCGAGCAGAAAAGGCTCGACTGCTGCTTTGAATTTTCCGTGACGAACAATTTGCACTTCTACACCCAGTTTTTCCAAAGCTTTTTTGTAAAAACTCCGTTCGCCCCCCAATCCGCGAAAATCGACCGATCCCTGCGGATTCAGGATTAATGAGTCGGCAGCTGTTACCAAATAATACGCTTTTTGGGAAAGATATTCTCCATAGGCATACACAAATTTTCCTGAAGTTTTAAAATCCTTCAGCGCGGCCCTGATTTCCTCAACAGTGGCCATTCCTGCCTGAATATCCATTGGGTTCAGATAGATACCTTTGATGTTGTCGTCGGTTTTTGCTTTACGGATACAATCGAGGATATCATTCAACCCAACTGTTTTTACACCCTGAAACATGCCGAAATCCAGTCCTTCCAATGGATTGTTTTTTGCACGGTCAACAATTTGATGATCAAATTTCATAAACAGCACACTATTGGCTTGAATTTGAGAAGGTTGGTCGGAAACAGAAACCATTGCAGAAATAATACCGATGGTAATAAACAGCAACAAAATGCCGGCGATCATTATTCCAAGAATGGATGCCAGCATAAATTTGAAAAATTCCTTCATGTGTATCGTATTTGAGTTATTTAATTCGAAAATGTACAATAGATTTGTACGAAATTAGTGTTTTTGTTACAAACTCATGAGGTATTCAATATCAGAAATAATATGACCACAGAAAATCAGAATATTGAATGGAAAGAAACATGGCGCGATGAATACATAAAATGGATTTGTGGCTTTGCCAATGCACAGGGTGGAAAATTAATCATCGGCAAGAACGACAATGGTGACATTATTGGTTTGACTGATGCGAAAAGACTTTCAGAAGAAATACCAAATAAAGTACGCGACCTGCTTGGAATTATGGTGGATGTTAACCTTAGGCAAGACATTAATGGGCAATATCTTGAAATAGTAGTAGATCCATATCCTTATCCGATTAATTATAAAGGTCAATACCATTATCGCAGCGGAAGTACAAAGCAGGAACTAAAAGGCAATGCCCTGAATAAATTCATTTTACAAAGAACAGGAAAACATTGGGATAGCATTTCGATTCCACACCTTAAGACCGAGGAGTTGGATGGTGCTGCTTTTGAGCTTTTCAGGAAAAAAGCGACAAAAGCGAAGCGAATTGATGAGGATACCTTAAACGAAAGCAATGGTTTGTTGCTGGATCATTTGCACCTTTCAGAAAATGGGCACCTGAAAAGGGCTGCCGCATTGCTTTTTCATCGTGATCCGGAGAAATTTATTACAGGATCGTACCTAAAAATTGGCTTTTTTGAGAGTGAAACAGAACTGATATACCACGACGAAATTCATGGCAATCTTTTTCAGCAAGCAGACAAAACAATGGAAGTGCTCCTGACCAAATATCTGAAAGCCAGAGTTAGTTACGAAGGAATTACAAGAGTCGAAACGTATCCATATCCTGAAGCAGCCTTACGCGAAGCAATTATCAATGCGATTGTTCATAAAGAATACAGTACTGCAACTCCAATTCAGATTAAAGTTTTTGAAAATAAAATCAGAATCTGGAATGATGGACAGCTTCCAAATGATTGGTCATTAAAAAATTTGTTTCTAACTCATCCATCTAAGCCCAATAATCCTGATGTGGCAAATGTTTTTTTTAGGGCTGGAATGATTGAATCCTGGGGTAGAGGAATTGAGAAAATCATTGATATGTGCGTATCATCCGGATTGGCAAAGCCGGTTTTCGACACCAGTTTTGGCGGACTACAGATTGAATTTTTTTCAAAACAATTAAAGGCATATCCAGATGTAAAAGAGATAGTTGCAGAGATAGTGAAAGAAAAAACGTCGGTGAAAACGTCGGTGAAAACGTCGGTGAAAATCATCCAAATACTTATTGAAAATTCTGATACGACAATTCCTGAAATGGCACTACAAATTGGAGTATCGCAAAGATCGATTGAACGAAACCTGCAGAACCTGCAAAAAAACAAACAGATTGAACGTATTGGTCCGGACAAAGGAGGCTATTGGAAAGTAATTGAATAATGCAAAATATTGTGTGAAAATGACTAAGCTATATATATTGTTAGGAGGAAACTTAGGAGATAAGGAAAAAATATTTTCGGAAGCACAGGTTAATCTGCATAATTTGATTGGAGAAATCACTGCGCGATCGGCTGTTTACGAAACCGAACCGTGGGGTTTTGAGTCAACCGATTTGTTCTGGAATCAGGTGCTCGAAATAACGACCCGCCTATCTCCGGAAGAAGTTCTCCGGAAAACACAGCAAACAGAGCTTGAACTGGGAAGAATCAGGAAATCAAATCAATATGATTCACGTACCATTGATATTGATATTTTGTTTTATGGAGAAAAAATCGTTGAACTGCCAAATCTCATCATACCCCATCCCCGAATTCAGGAACGGAAATTTGTATTGGTGCCTTTAAACGAAATCGCGCCTGATTTAAGACATCCGGTTCTTCAGAAAACAATCAGTCAGTTACTGGCTGATTGTACTGATCAACTGCGGGTTGAAAAAGTAAAGTGACCAGGGAAAAGTAATCAGTGATCAGTCGCAAATTCAGTGAAGTAAACAGTCATTAGTGGTCATTTGCTTCGCGTCATTTTTAGTCATTTTATTGCAGTACAATGATTGACACTTAAATTACCACAGACCGAAACTTGAAACTTTGAACTTTGAACTTGAAACTCGGATCAGTGCGAATCAATCTTTGCCCCGAAAGCTAAATCACCGGCATCGCCAAGTCCGGGAACAATGTACGACATCGAGGTCATATCGGGATCAACAGCGCCAATCCAGAGGGTAACATTTTCATCAGTAATGTTATTAATTACTTGTTCAACTCCTTTGGCGCTTGCAATTATTGCCACCAGATGAACATGCTTTGGCTCTCCTTTTTTTAGCAGCGCCCTGTAACCTATTTCCATCGATGACCCCGAAGCCAGCATCGGATCGGAGAGAATCACTTCCTTCCCCTCAAGCGATGGAGAAGCCAGGTATTCAAATTCGATGTGGAATTCGCTTTTTTCATCGTATTTGCGGTAAGCCGAGATGAATGCATTTTCAGCACGATCGAAAATATTGAGCAATCCTTGCTGAAGAGGCAGTCCTGCACGTAAAATAGTAGCTAAAACTGGTTGTTGAGCCAGCGTTTCGACTTTGGCAACTCCAAGCGGGGTTTTTATTTCCTCAGTTTGGTAATCCATTACTTTGCTTATTTCATAAGCGAAAATTTCGCCCAAACGCTCAAGGTTTCTTCTGAACCGCATTGGATCTTTCTGGATTACTTCGCAACGGATTTCTGAGATGAACTGATTAAAAACGGAATTCGACTCGCCAACAATATTTACCTTCATGATTTAAAAAGTTTGGGCAAAAGTAATAAAAAGACGATATCCAGTATGGTCGTTTCAGAATTTTAAGTAAAAACAATGTCGCCATCACCATCCTGAATCAATGGGTATTTTTGATAATCATCAAACAAGTTTTTCGAAATGGCAACCAGTCGTTTTATTTTCTTTTTGAATATAAAAGGATAAACGACCGAATCCATCATATTCACTAAAACGGGATTAAAAACTGTGAGGGTAACTACATTTCTCCGAAGAGCCTGCTGGTAAATTACTTTAAGAACCATTCGGGCATCTTTTTCCTGAAAATAGGCATAAGGAATTTTCATGTGGCCGTCCCTAACCGAAATTAATAGCAATCCAATTGTTTGGTTTGAAGCGGTAATTTTCACAAAATACTGTTCAAAACTTTCGACGATGTGCGAGAACGGATATTTAACCAGTGTTTTCGACTGATCGATATCCGATCCAGTTATCCACGGAAATTTCAATATCCATTCCAGATCTTTCCCTGTTCTGCGTATAAACTCGTTTTGCGTATGAAGTTCGATAAATGTATGCAATTCCTGGTCAAGCGAATTCAGATATTCTACTTCTGGCAAACTTCTCATTACTCTTGACCAAAGCAATTTTTTGTACGGAACAATAAGGAAATTGAACGTTTGGTCTGCCAATTTCAGTAACGGTTTTAATTTTCGGGCTGATGGTAATTTCGCCGGAATTAATTCATGCAGGTTAAATTTCAGGAATCCACGGATTCCGGGAGTTATATCGGGGATTTCGAACCAATTTGTTTCTTTTAGAATGCTGATGGTATGTGGAGTACAATCGGTCATAAACATTCGTTGGCCGCACACTGCAAAGGCTTTCATGAATAGCGGAAATGCAAGCTTTTTGCCTTTTTCAGGATGAACCCACCAGCAGGTATTTGAACTGGCTGGAAGGTCAACCTGCCCATTGATCAGATTTGGTAATATTCCTGCCAGACCGAGCAATTCACCGTTTTCGTGGGCAAAAATGAGTGCAATATCGTTTGGATTGGCGCGTGGATTATGAAATTGAGAGATCGCCCTCAATACTGTCAGTGGTTTTGTTGTGAGTTGCTGCCAGAGTTCACTCTTTACAAAATCAGGTAAATCGGAAACCTTAATTTCTACTATTTGCATTGATTTTGCTTTTTTTCAATCAGGTCAGCAAAATCACCGAATTTGGCGATCCCAATAATTTCCATGATGTCGAGAGTAACAGCAAATTCCTTTTCGATGGTGGCGATCAGAATCACATGGTTCATTGAGTCCCATTTTTCAATGTCTGCCGAAGTGGTTTCTTCAGTAATAATTGTTTCGTCGCCAAATATTTTTTTAGCAATGGCTTCAATTCCGGCGAAAATTTGTTGTCTGTTCATAAGTTGGCATTTAAATATCGGTACAAAAAAAACTGGTTAAAAGGCTTGAAACCCAATTTTGAGTACAAAGCTTCTCCTGTTTTTGTTGCATGCAAAATTAACGGCAAATTTGATTTTCGGGCATTTTGCGATAAAATATGCTGTACCAGTAATTTAGCAAATCCTTGTCGCTGAGCCGTTTTTTTTGTTGCAATAAAATACAGTCCGGTTGAAGTTTCAGAGTTAAAAACGAGCATGGTGGAAACGCCTTTGCCATTGTATTTTAGCAGGTAGACTTCAATTCCGGATTGATCAATTAAATTTCCCAGCAAGACCTTGTCAAATTGCACAGGTGCTATCAGTTCCGAAGTAACAATTTGTATCCATTGGTCCATATCATCTGCGCTTTCGCATCGTACAATTTTAACTGTTTCGGGTAATTGCGGCAAAACCATATCGAAACTATTTTTGAAAGCCATTCCTTTCCAGGCCGAAAACGGGTAAAAACCAAGCGTTCTAAAAAAGGGATCAACTAGTTGAATATTTTCATCTCCGGAAATCAGTAATTCAGGATAGGAACCTGATTTAACTTTTTCAGCAAAAATGATTGATGATTTTTGCTCAACAATTTCAGTATTGATCCTGTAAATTATTCTGGGCCAAACTTTTGGGATATTTTTGATAACCGACCAGTGATCTTGTTTTTCGGAATAAATTCCACAGTTCTGAGCCACGCAATCATAAAATTCATACAGGTTATTTCTGATTTCAACTTCAATATTATCCATAAATCTGGGTTGAATATTCCTCAAAGAGTTTAGATTTATCAATTTTCCCGTTCATATTGATCGGGAATTGCCTGATTGCGATTACCTTTTCAGGAATTAATGCTGAAAGAAGAAGGGTGCGCAGTTTCTCTTTCAGTTTTTCCGGCTCTTCGTCGTATTTTTCGATAAAAACAACTATGCTTTCAGTGCCGCTTTTATTGCGAAATCCATAAGCTTTCGATTTCAAACCGTTTACAAGTTGACTGACAGCAAACTCAATTTCAGCAGGTTCAACACGGTATCCACTTATTTTCAACTGATCGTCTTTTCTTCCGCAAAACATTAAAAAGCCTTCATGGTCGCGAACAACAAGGTCGCCACTTCGATAATAGTACTCTTTCGGATTTTCAGAAACAAAAAATGGATTTTTGTCAGTCTGCATTGCATTCAGGTAGCCGTCCATCACCTGCGCTCCGCCAATGCAAAGTTCGCCCTTTTCTCCGTCGGGCACAATAAGGTCATTTTCATCGACAATCAGTATTTTTACCGCTTTAAAAGGTTTGCCGATCGATACGATTCCGTTGTAAACATGCTCTTTTAGTTGTTCAATACTTGTTCGGTGAATGGTGCAGGTAACCGTGGTTTCGGTTGGCCCGTAACCATTCGATATTTCAGCATTTGGAACACATTTAACCCACTCCGCAACTAAATCAAAAGACAAAGCTTCGCCACCAAAATGCGAGTGTTTGAGTGAGTCGAACTGCATTGATTTGAAATACGGACGAAGGTAATTCAGTATAGATGGGGTAAATTTTGTAAATGTAATTTGTTGTTCCTGAAGAATTTTTACAATTGAAAGGTACTTGAATCCTCCCGCAGGAATGGTAAAAACGGTTGCTCCCAACAAAAGGGGAATCAGGTAACCTGTAAACGCGGCATCGGAGGTTAAATCGTAAGTTTGTAGGAAGCGATCTTCGGAAGTTATATCGGGATAAAGTTCCAGGAACCCTTCGGCGAAAGCGGTCAGGTTTTTTAAATTGATCGGGACTCCTTTCGGTTTTCCGGTGCTTCCTGAAGTAAAAAGGATGTAAGCACGGTTCATCTCTTGATTAATCGTCAATGGTTCGGCGCTTATTATCTCTTTATTGCAAATGTGTTTCACCTGTGAATTGATAGGAAACTGATTTGTTTCCGAATCGAAGATAAATTGCAGACCTGATTGCTGAATTTTTTCATTATTTATGTTTGCTGGGTGAAGCGGGTGAAGCGGCACAAAACAGCAGCCCGAAAACCAAATCGCGAAAATTGCAGCAAATGTTTCGATGGAATCGTTGCAAATTACGCCAACGGTTTGCCCGTTTGATTGTCCAATATTCTTCTGCAATAATTGCTGACTGCCGGAAATGTATTCGACAAATTCATTGTACGAATAAAACCTCCCACCTATGTAAAAAGCATTGGCAGAAGTATTCTTCTTAAAACTAGAATCAAATTTATCCCAAAGAATCATTATCGGCTTACTTTATTTTTTCCAAAAACTGATTTCAGATAATACCAAATATACTCTGTTCTGATGATTTTTTCTCCATCCTTGTTTACGCCTGATTCCATTGGAATGCGTTGCAGATGGTTTTTCATGGTTTCGTCTTTGATTCCGGCTGTACCAAAACTCAAGTCCCACAGCCTGTCAGTATTCGCTTTTTCGAAAACCGAATTGGACACTTTAAAATCAGTAAACGGAAAGGCGAACGTATTTATCGGTGGTTTTATTTCCCGAGTCAGGAATTCCATGCTGGCGGAAATCTGCTCCAATATTTCGTCTTCCGAAGTAAGGAAAAATTCGCGGTGATCCATTCCGTGTGCGCCAATCAAAAAACCATCTGCTTGCAATTCCTTAATTTGCTGAAAGTTCATGTAAGGTTGTTTCTGATTCAGAAATAATTCGAAGTCGAGCCCGAAAATTTCAGCAAGCTGATCGAGAAGGGAATGATCGGTAAATGTAGACTGACGAAGGAACTGATGAATATTTCTATTTTCTAAAAGCTGTTCCGCCGATTTTATTCCTGACGGTTTTATTTGGGCAATGGAATTCAGGAGAAGACTGGATTTGATACGGTGAAAAAGCATTTTGTTGCCTACAAACGCTGGATTGATAAAGAAAGCAGCCTGAATACCTTTCTTCTTCAAGATCGGGGCAATCACATGGTAACATTCGGCCAACCCATCGTCGAAACTTGGAAAGAAAAGGTTTTGATTTGATTTTCCTTTGTTATTTGCCAGCCTGAAAACATCGTCAACAGATGCAGGTTTGTAATTTTTCAGCAAAAAATCCAGATCGCGCTTAAATTCTGACACAGTCGGGACACGGTACAATTGCGATAAATGTGGAAGTGGAACATCGGAAACGGCGTGCCAGAAAGGCAAAATAAACCGATGCCCGGAGGATGCAATCAGCTTTTCAACGGGAATAAATCCGGTGAACGGCGATAAAAGGCGTTTGATTGATCCACTGTTCATTCGATTACTTTTTAAACCAACGCAAAGGTATGGGCAACTGGTTGGATTTCAGGCAATAATATTGTTCCGGTTCGGAACCAAATCCAGCATAGAAACGGGCAATTCCAGGAATTGAGGAGCCTTCGAAATCGAGGGTTAATAATGAACCCGAATGTTCCTGAATAAACTGATCAACAATTTTGTGCATCGCATTGGTTTTTCTTCCTTCCCCGTTCGAAACTGCGTTCATATAGGTAACCCGCTGGCCAGTATATAAAAAAAATGCGGCTGCACAGAGCTCATTCCGTTGATTGTAGGCTGCATAGATTGTTCCGTTTCCGTGAAGCGAACCATATTCCAGCAACCGCTTTAAAGTTTGCATTGATTGCGGTGCGAGCTTGCCGGGTGTGGCATTTTTTTTCAGATCAAGGTATTCGCCTGTTTGTATTCCTTTAATTACAAATACTTTGTTATCGTCGGCTTTCCTGATTTGACGCCGTGTATGCTGCGAATAATTCTTTTGCAGCTCATCGTAAGCGAAAGTTAAATTCAGGATAAAATTGGTACGTGATTGAACTGAAAGGCCTTCAGGAAAAGGTTCGGAATGACTTGAACTTAGATTTATGGTCACATACTTAAACCGATTGTGAACCTCGGTTAGAAAAGCGTTTTGAATATTGAGATTTGCTTCAGGAAAAATACCTTGTTGCTGTGCGTAAATAGGTTGCAATAAAAATGTGACACCAAATTTCTGTTTGATGTTTAGTGGCATCACATATGCAAAGTCGCCTAAAACGAGCGCGTCCCAGTTGGGGCAAATCAGGTCGAGATACCACGATTGGGCATAAACCAAAGGAACAGAAGACCCATTTACGCATTGATCCCATTTCCGGTAGTCGATGTCCTTATTTTTTACCAGTCGTATTTCAGGTTGGCTCATTGGCATAATTTAGTCCTTTTTCAAGTATTTGTTCAAAAACTTTGCGCCACCCAAGCCATTGACCCGAATCTTTCAGCGATTCATTGTGCCACAAGCTGACAAATGTACCATTCACATTTTTCACTTCAAACATTAACTTTTCAATCTGTTGCCAGGCTTGCTCCGGATCCATTTTCAGGTAGCTTTTCAGTGTCACATCCATTACCTGAAACGGATGAATCATCAATTCAGTTTGCTGGTTGCAGCTTAAATCGAAAAAATGAAACGCGGTACAGGTTCCGGCCCTAAATCCTGCCAAGCTGGCAAAACCCATTGTGTAATCTTCTGAAATGCCCGATTTCAGTAATTGCTGATAGGTTTGGGGCATTTTAAGTTTCAGAAAATGTTGCCGGCTTTTGGTGACCGGTTTCAGGATAATGTTTTCCAGACGGTCTTTTTCGGTGTCGAACAACCATGGTTTGTAGTTCGAGGCATACGACGGATGAATACCAACCTCGCAAACCGATGAAAGGTGTGCGATTAGCTGGCGAAAATTCTTGTTCCTGAAAGAAATACTTTTGTCGTATTGATTTCGATCGCCAATCAGGATAAAAAACAGAATATGGTTGAGCAGCCCTTTGTAGGTTTCAAATATGTATTTATAAGTGTCGTAAGGATCTTTTTGGAGACCAAGAAAAACGATGAGCCGCTGTTTCAATTCGTCCCACCGAGCATTAAAAACAGCTTTCAGAATGGCTCCAAACGAAACCATCAAGCTTTTATTTTTGTAAGCCCAGGCATTGTCGATATCAATGGAAGTTACAAACTGAAATGAACGCTGGCGAATTTTAAACTCCGGGAATTGTCCGGAAATTTTTTCAGCAATCCAGTACGCCATCATGTCAACAAGCGGTTTCTGGTGCAGACCGAGGCGAACCAGAATATTTTCCGAATCGGTAAATCGTTCGTGTTCATCAGTGCTTTCAGAGATATATTCTTCGTATCGCGTAACCAGATAGAAAGCACATGCAAAAGGATCGAAAGGCAAAAATGAATCTTCTGAAGTTGGGAAAAACAACTGCATTTGTTTGTATTCCACTGTTTCAATTTCCTGAACGGCACTGTTTTTTTCAAACAAGAGCGAATGAGCTTTCAGAAATAATCCGGAGGAAATGTTTGTTTGCGAATAGTTGATTTTTGGCAAGTCGGATTGCAAAAACTCGTCAGAATTTTTGGTGAAAATCAGGTCAATTCCAAGAATGGTTTTGAAGATCAGGCCAAATGTGAATTCGACCCGTGGCGTAATTTCAGGAGTGAAAATTAAAAGCGTTGAAAGGTGTGTTTTTTCCACAGAAAGAATTTCATTTTAAACCGCGGCGGGCTTTTACTTTTGTCCAAATTGACTTATTTACTTTTTTTGAGAGCTCATCCGCATCGCTTTGTTTTGCTTCTGATTTTGCTGTTAACTCCTTATACTGCAAAAAATCAAGCATGTTTTGTAGTTCGCTCAGGTCAACGGATGCCGGAAGTCGAACTAATATCTCATCTTTTGTTCTTTCAAGTATCATAGTGTTATTTTTTCTCAAATGTACCAAATTTTCTCTACCTTCAAATCAGCCCGTCGTCGGCAAAGCTAAAGTACGAACCATTCCCGATTATAATATGGTCGAGTACCGGAATATCCATGTGTTTCCCGGCTTCTTTAATTTTTTTTGTGATGTCCTTGTCGGCTTCGCTGGGCACAAGATTTCCCGAAGGGTGGTTGTGACACAAAATAATGGAACAGGCCAGTTTGTCGAGCGCTATTTTCAGGATAATTCGCACATCAATCACTGTTCCTGCCAATCCTCCCTGGCTTACCATCATCTTATCGAGAACCAGGTTGTTGCGATTTAGTAAAAGTACCCAGAATTCTTCGTGCGGCAGGTCGCTCAGCAAAGGTTTAAAGATGGCTGCTGCATCACCACTGGTTATCACTTTTGGCTTTTCGTCGGGTTCCGATTCTTTTCTGCGGCGCCCGAGTTCCATGGCAGCCGCAATGGTGATGGCTTTTGCCGGTCCGATACCTTTGAATTTTTGGAGGTCGTTGATGTTCTTTTTGCCCAGTTCGTTGAGGTTGTTGTTTACCGATGCCATAATCCGGCGCGATACCTCAACCGCCGATTCTTCCAGATTTCCGGACCCAATTAAAATGGCAATTAACTCTGCTTCCGACAATGAACGCACTCCTTTGGCCTGCATTTTCTCACGTGGGCGGTCTTCCACGGCCCATTCCTTGATACTTGGTTTCTTGTACATCTTAGTGTTTGTTTAGTTAACTAAGTTATGAAACGGAAATGAGATGGCCAAATGAAAAGTTGTGATTAATTTCTGAATACTCCCCATTCCACAATGTAAAATCCACTTCGGTCAAAGGATTTGATTTTAGGCGCTTCGAGTTTTTTAAATTCACCCGTACCTATGACTCCATAAAACAAGCGATGAATTTTGTCAGGCTTAACCGAAAGGTCAAGTTGTATTATTTTATCTATGATCTCGTTGGTTTGAGGGTAAATACAATAGAAATTATCCTCCGTTAATAATGGCATCCAATAATCGATAAAGTCTTTAATTTCTGAAGTTGAAAAATTATACAGCGCCATGTTTTTTTCAAAAAATAATTTCAAATCGGCTCTGCCAATGCACCATCCCTTTTCGTACTGAAATATATTGGGTTGCTTACTTTCATAGAACAGGTAATCGTATTGATCATTAATTTTCCCGCTGATGTCAACATCAACGCACCACCCATCGGCATATTCAGGTATCGACTCAACGATATCCCCGCCCATCGGAAATGAAATTTCGACACAAAGTCTGGTTTGATAAAGTGGATAAATGTAAATATTGGGTTTGTAAACCATAATTTCATCAAAAAGGCGTCTCGTAATTGCATCTGATTTACTGCCGTTATATGCTATAAGTGTAACATAGAATGGGAATGAGCCCGAGTATTCATGTGTAGGTTCAGATTCGTTGGATGTGGTACCGTCCCCAAAATTCCATTTGTAGCTTAAAGCATTCTCCGAACAGTTGGTAAATCGTACTTTTTTTCCATTTTGGGCATCAGGCTGATATCCAAAACACGATTTTACCACCAAGGCATCTTCAATTTTCTCTTTTTTACAGCCTGGTAAAAAGGCTAACAGTAAGATGAATGCGAATAGTTGTTTCATGGTTTTGTTTATCTCTTTTTTAGATGCTTACAAGACATAAATGGTTGTGTCTCTTAGAAGAACCATTACCAGATTCCCAAATAGATGCATTCAAAACAGCAAAAAAAGACTTTCCTTATTTCCTGAACGGCTCAAAAACCAATTGGAACTTTCGTTCCGAAGGCATCACGCGATATTTGTTCAGCACTGAAATCGCAGTACAACCCACGCCGCTTAATGCGTAATCGAGATTGAGCGTTACTCCGTCGAATGGTTTTAGCTGGAACGGATACCATGCCCGCGAAAGATTGTCGGAATCAAGATTTTGCGCACTGAAATTAAATGTTTCTGACGCTGAAATCTTCATGCCAACCCCCTGCGTATTTTGAAGTGTTGCCCAGCGAACATCGGTTTTGTTCCCGTTTTCCTGAGGAATGAGATAAGGTACATATTGATCGACAACCGAACCCGAATACATTCCGATTTTCGCGCCGGTTTTGCGATCGGGATAAGTTTCGAACGGTCCGCGTCCATACCATTTTACCTGATCGAAAGATTGATTCAGTACCATTTGGATTCCAACACGTGGCAGCCATTCCGGCATTTTCCCATTGGGCGTTACGGTGTGGTCGAGCGTCATTTTTCCTGAACCAGAAATGGTGAACTCAAACCTGTTTTCGAAAGCTGTCGTTTTTTCCGGGTTCGAAGTATGGCTTTCGATCACCAGTTTAATTTCTTTTGAAGTTTTTGTCCAGTTGATGCGGTCGGCTTTGGTAGTCAACCTGTCCAGTCCATGCGCAAACCACGCATTCGATTGACCCGATCCCATTCCCGGAGTGCGGGTCAATCCTGACATCCAGTTCGTCCACTGATCGATATCGTTTGCCAGCGGTGCGCGCCATACGTTCAGGTTCAATCCTTCTTTCAGCAATTCGATTCCGTCGAAAATGATGGAAGTCAGACTACCTGTTGTTTTGCTGAACGAATAGGTAAAATTATTCCCCTGAACCTTGATCATATCACTCGTTTCATTGATTTCAGGAGCAGGCAGATTTACAGTTGAAATAGCATGGGCCGGGACAACTTTCAGCGGTAACTGATCCCATGCCAGTTCAAAGCCTTTCGCTGCCCAAGGCTGATCTGTTTTCTGCCGGAAACTCACCAGCAGAAAATATTCTTTCCCGGCTTCCTGAACGAATGGCAGATACGGAATGGTAACTTTTGCTTTTGAAAGTGGCGAAACAGATGTCTGCAAGCTTCCTTCTTTTACCACCGCTCCTTCGCACTGCAATTGCCAAACGGCATCAAGTTCGCTGGTATTTGTAAAGTGCATCCGGTTCCAGATTTCCACTTCGCCTTTCGTTTCGTCGAGCATTTTAACAGAAACTGGCTGTGCCGATTTCTTGATCTGCCACATTTCGGGCTGCGGGGTGCGGTCGGGCCAAATGTTTCCGTAAGTGCGGCCTCCAACTCCCATACTAAAAAACTCCTGCCCGGTTTTTTGCTCATCGAAATCGAGCCAGCAGACAGCCGATCTTTTCGTGGCATCAGTCGGATTCAGCAAATCCTGAACGTTAACGACGCGATCAAAAATAGCCAACTGATCGAATGCTGCGTTGCTGTAATGGTTCGGATTTTCCTGCGCTTCAATTTCAGGATTTCGGCCAAGGTTAATCGGGAAAGGTTTGTTTTCAATGCTCAGGGTGCAAGCGACCTCTGCTTTCTTTTCGCCATTAATATACAATTGAAGTTGAGTTCCGTTATAAATTCCGGTTACGAGGTGCCAGTTGTTTTGCCAGTTTTCAGGAAGTGTAGTTTTTACGCTGGTTTTCTTACGGTCGCCAACGTAGAATTCCAACTCGGTTTCGCTGATTTGTTCCACGCCAAATTGGTAAAATCCTTTCGACAGGAAAGTGCCGTTGCCATTCCACTCGCGGGGTTTCACCCAAAACGATACGGTCAAAGCTTTTCCTGAAATGTCGAGTTTTGGATCGCGATACAATTCCACCCAGGTATCGGTTCCGGTGAGTTGAACGGCCTTGCCAAATTTTCCGGCGACCAGTTCGGTTTTGCCCATCAATGCCGCGTCCAGTTTGTTTCCTGAAGCGTCAGGAGAGCTGACGTAATTTTCGCGCAACCCCGGACTTACAAAATCCCAAATTGCACCACCCATCAGGCGCGGATATTCATATATTACATCCCAGTATTCGTCCAGTCCGCCCATGCTGTTGCCGGCAGCCGATAAATATTCGTCCATAAACGACGGACGCGGATCAATTTCTTCAGGAGATTGGCCAAAGAATACCTTCAGCTCAAACTGAGTTCCGTAGCGCGGGCCAATAATATCTTCACATTTCACCGGATTGTTTTTCCCCGGATGATCGAGGTCGTTTCCGCCGTACATCCAGTCGGGCCGGCTGGGATCGAGACGCTTTCCGGCAGCAATCACCTCACAAATATTAAATCCTGAACCGCTTTCGTTTCCGGCGCTCCAGAAAAGAACCGATGGATGGTTGCGGTCACGAAGCACCATTTTTTCAGCACGCTCCACATACGATTTGGTCCATTCGGGCAGGTTCGAGATAAATTCGGTGGCATGTGCTTCCACTCCGGCCTCGTCAACGATGTATATACCCAATTCGTCAGCCAGTTCGAGGTATTCTTTCACCGGCGGATAATGGCAGGTGCGCACACAGTTGATGTTGAACTGCTTCATCAGGTAAAAATCTTTGCGGATGGTTTCCTCGTCCATCGTGTGACCCAAATCAGGATGCTGCATGTGGCTGTTTACACCGTTCAGTTTTACCGGCACACCATTCACATAAAAAACCTGATTTTTCACCTCTACTTCTTTAAAGCCAATTCGTTCGGCCAAGGCTTCGGTAGTTTTTCCTGAAGCATCCACCAGTTCGAAGCCAATTCGGTACAAATTGGGCTTTTCGTCCGACCATTTCAGGGGAGATTTGACAAGAGCATTCAAACGGATCGTCTTTTTTTCGCCTGCCCCAAGTGTTATTTTTTCTGAAGTGAGGTTCTCCAAAACCATACGATTCTGTGCGTCGAACAGGCTAACTTTAACCTGATAATTCTGAACTGGTGCCGCGGAATAATTCTGGATTTCAGCTTCCACTTTCAGGGTGGCATCTTCGTATTTATCGTCCAAATCTGTCACCACGTAATAATCGCGGATGTGTACTTTCGGCGTGGCCATCAGGTAAACGCTGCGGAAAATTCCGCCCAGCCGCCACATGTCCTGATCTTCGTTGTAAATACCATCGGAATACTGAAAAACCATCACCGAAACCGTGTTCTTTCCGGGTTTCACCAACTTGGTTACATCAAATTCGGCGGGCTCGTTGGCACCCTGGTTGTAGCCTGCTTCCTGACCATTCACCCACACAAAAAAGGCCGAAGCCACACCCTCGAAATGCAGGAAAAGCTGTTTGTCTTTAAATCCTGAAGGAACGTTAAACGTTTTGCGATAAGAACCAACCGGATTGTAATCGCGCGGAATTTTGGGCGGATCGGATTTAAACGGTTGCGCAACATTGCGGAAAATCTTCTCGCCCCAACCCTGCATCTGCCACATTCCGGGAACAGCAATTTCGGCCATGCCTTTTTCATTAAAATCATTCCTGAAAAAGCCTTTATTGATGCCATCGGGATTGACGGTATAAAGAAACTTCCATTTGCCATCGAGCGAAAGAAAGCCAGATGACTGCGTTTTTTCGCGTGTAAAAGCTTTATCTAAATTGGCGTAGGGCAACAGCGGAACATGGCCTTCTTCCTGGTTGAGGCCGATCATCTGCGGGTTTTCGATGTAATCGTATAAATTTTCGAGGAAAGGTTTGTGCTGTGCAACCAATGATTGCAGACTGAAAACCAGCAAAATGACTAATGCGGAGAATTTGATTTGGTTCATAAATTTTAGTTAAGTGTCAGTAGTACAATTATAGGAAATTTGAGGGGAGTTTGCAAATGGGTTGAGACGTGGTAGAGACGCGATTAATCGCGTCTCTACGGCTAAAATGCGGGAAGATTTTCAATCTCCGTTAATATAAAAACGCGGTTGGAAACCGCGCCACCCGTTAAAACCTCACATTTATCAGATAGTCAGCACTACCGAGCAGGCATTCGATGCCGTTTTGTTCGTTGTCGCGCTCCACAATGTAATGGCGCACGCCCTGGTCCCAGGCTTCGCGGAACACGGGACGAAAATCGATAATTCCGGAACCCGGACACGCAAATGATTTTTCGGGAGTGGCATCCATGTCTTTCACGTGCAGGATGTCGTAGCGTCCGGGATATTTTTTCATGCATTCCACTGGGTCGCCGCCACCTTTAAGAACCCAGTAAATGTCGAGTTCTGTTTTTACCGTTTTCGGGTCGGTATTTTTCATCAGGATGTCAAAAGGCAGTCCTTCAGAGGTGGCTTTTTCAAACTCCAAGTTGTGGTTGTGCCAGCAGAATTTGATGCCGCCTTTTTTTGCGGCTGTGCCCAGTTTGTTCAGGTTGTCGGCAGCGGTTTTGGCTTCGTCGGCGGTGATGTTTTTGGCATCCGAAAGCCACGGCCAGTAGCAAACCCAGTATTTTTTGCCCATTTCGAGCGCTTCGGCAATTTTCTTTTCTGGTTCTTTCAGCATGTCAGCAATGGAACCTCCACCGGCAAATGGGTTAATTCCAAGTGATTTGCAAACCGCTTTAAATTCAGCCAGCGAACTGCCCATGTAATTGCCGGTTTCCATTTCGGTATAGCCCATTTTGGCCAGTTTTTCGAGCGTACCTTTCCAGTCTTCCTTCATAAAGTTACTCACGATTCCGGAAATGAACCCGATTTTATCGAGTCGGTCGGCCTTCTTTTCTATGGCCCAGGCGGGTAATCCGGCAGATAATCCGGCCGTTGCCAGACCCATGGTTGTTAAAAATTGTCGTCGGTTGGTAGTCATGGTAAAAATAGATTACAGTGTTTAGTCAAAGTTTTCAGTAATGTCATCAATTGTCATTCGTTTCACGTCATTTAGTTGTCATTCATGGTCTGGCCAAAACAACCAATGACCATAAAATGACAACCAATGACTGTGAATGAAGTTTTACACTTTCGGAAGCGCCCAGGGTTTTCTGTATTCAGGAACAATGTATTGATTGGCTTTTTCGGAATTCGAGAATTTACCTTTGGCTTCGTCCCAAAGCAAAAGGTTTTCGCCCGAGCGAACGGCAATGTTGGCGCTGTGTGCTGCAACTGCAACTGCGCGGCCAATTTCAGGAGTACAAACCGGTTTTTGACGCGATTTGATGCAGTCGATAAAGTTTTGGGCATGTTCCTGATGGTTTTCACCGCCCTTATCAGATTCTTCGGCTTCAGTTTTTCCTTTCTTTTCCTTGTCGTCCCACTGTGGAATTACTTTATATCCGGCACGATCGGCCACAATTGTTCCCAAATCGCCGATAAACTCAATTCCGTAAGGTTTGTTCCAAGGACCGTTTTGGATTCCGGCGGTGTGTTGCCAGGTAACCTGGTAGTCGCCAAACTCAAAAATTACCGACATGGTGTCGAAGGTTTCGTGGTTGTTATTGGTGAAGGAAATGTTTGCTCCTGAAGCCAGTATTTTATTTGGTGGAGTGGTAATGTCTTTGGCCCAAAGCGCCATGTCGATGAGGTGAACGCCCCAGTCTGTTACCAGTCCGCCGCCGTAGTCCCAGAACATGCGCCATGAACCGTGAAAACGTGTTGGGTTGAAACTGCGTGATGGAGCAGGCCCGAGCCACATTTCAAAATCAACTCCGGCAGGAACCGTAGTGTCGGCAGTCATTGGCTGCCCAACGCCATAATTAAAATTTCCCCAGATATTGGTTTTCCGGAGTTTCCCAATTCTGCCCGATTTGATCATCTGGTTGATTTTGTTCCAGTGAGCGCCGCTGCGTTGTTGCTGACCAACCTGAACCACCCGGTTGTAGCGGTTGGCAGCTTTCACCATCAGGTTGCATTCTTCAATACTGTTGGCCATTGGTTTTTCAACATAAACATCCAATCCGGCTTCGCAGGCATTTACCATCGGGAGACAGTGCCAATGATCGGGAGTTCCGATTACCACCGCGTGCAAATCTTTATTTTCAAGTAATTTTCTGAAATCGCCGTACAATTTTGGCTTCTGATTGTAGGTTTTCAGAATTTCGGCTGCTTTATCGTTCAGGATGTTTTGGTCGATGTCGCACAGACCAATACAATTGACGCCGGGAATGTTAAGATGGTTCTTTAAATCGCCAAAACCCATACTGCGGCAACCAATAAGTGCGATGTTGATTTGATCGCTGGGCGCGAGGTTTCGGGTTGCAGCCTGAATTCCGGCGGGGAAACTGCTGATGAGTCCCATTCCTGCGGTTGCTGCAATTGAATTACGGATAAATGATCTTCGGTTTGTAGTCATTTTTGTTAAGTTAGTTGGTTAATGAAATCAAGCTTAAATATAACAAAATTAAAGCAGCCTTTTAAAGTGGTTTTCGAGATGTCTCCGCATGGCCTTCCGAAACTTATCGGCATCGCGTAACCTCAATACTTCTACGAGTTCGGTATGTGATACATATTTTTTATCAGCAATGGTTTTATTTATTAATCCACTCGTATATACATAGTTGAATGCAGGTAAAAGCATCTGCTGAAATCCTTTAAGCGTTTCATTTCTGGTCATTTCATACAATTTACCATGAAATTGTATCTCATAATCAACATCAAAAAGGGTGCTTGAGGATGGAGAGATTTCATTCTGCACAATTGAATAAAGTGCTTCAATATCTTCATCTGTGGCACGATTCACTACTAAGTCAGCCATTCCAACCTCAATAACCAATCTCATTTCGAAAACATCTTTCAATGTTCCTTCATCCAGAATTCGTGGAATCATTGATTTCTGCAATATGGATGACAAATCGGGACTTTTAATAACTGTACCGATGTGTTTTTTTGATTCGATGAGGCCCATTGTTTTCAGGCGGTTCAGCGATTCACGAATCACAGTCCGGCTAACTCCCATCGCCTCCGAAAGTTCCATTTCCTTCGGAATCGGATCGCCGGGATTCAATTTTCTGTTAATAAAAATATCGATCAGGTTCATTTCCACTTTATCAACCAAACTTCGTGTATCTATTAAAGCGATTGAATTTTTCATTTCATTGGTATCCATTGTATTGTATTTTGAGTTATTAATCTGTATGGTTCAGCAGCTTCAATACTCCCTACAAACTTACATTAAAAAAAGTTTCATCCTAAACTGCCTTTTATATCTTTTATGAATATCCTTTTTGTCTTCATTCAATATTTTTTGTGACTTATCTGAAATTCTTTTTCCACGCCAGTTTCAAGAGATCTTCCATTATGGTTTATTTAAAATCTTTGATAATGAGCATTTTTTGTGTCAAAAAAAATAGAAAAATATTTTGAGATAAAAAATTAATCTCTACATTTGTCATGTCTTATGTCCTACATAAGACAATTAATTAGGCAAATGTAACAAAAAACTTTATTCGTATGAAAAAGCTGATTCCCAAATTGCTGTTTTTAAATTTATTTTTTCTGCTGGTACTTTTTAGCAGTAGCATTTCTGCTCAGCAAAAAGTGACCGGTAATGTGACCGATGCCGCTGATGGAACTCCAATTCCCGGTGTTGCGGTTTTAGTTGAAGGGACTGCTATCGGAAGTCTTTCTGATTTTGATGGTAACTATTCAGTTGATGTACCTGCTGGCAAAAACAAGTTAGTATTTTCAATGCTTGGTTTTGCCAATCAAACCATTACCGTAGGAACTTCTTCCATCATCAATGTCGCCTTGAAATCGTCCGACACTGCGCTTGATGAAGTGGTTGTTGTAGGTTATGGCACTCAAACCAGAAGTAAGGTAACTTCTTCGATTGCAAAAGTGGATATGAAGTTACTGGAAACAGGTTTGCGTTCCAACCCTGCACAGGCATTGGCTGGTACGGTCTCTGGCTTGAGAGTGGTAACTGCAACGGGAAGACCTGGCTCAGTACCTGCAATTGTATTAAGGGGAGGTACCAATTTTGACGGTTCCGGTAGCCCGCTTATCATTATGGACGGACAGATTCGCGGTTCTTTAAGCGACATCAATCCTGAAGAAATTGAAAGTATGGAAGTATTGAAAGATGCTTCGGCAACGGCCATTTATGGGGCCCGCGCAAGCAACGGTGTAATTCTCATTACTTCAAAGAAAGGTAAAGCGGGTGTATCAACTGTAACTGTAAAAGTTAAACATGGTACCAATTACCTGAATACGCCTTATGAATTTGTTGATGCTGAAAACTACATCAAATGGGCACGTCTGGGCGCTGAACAAGCCATCAAAAACGGAACTTTGGCGGCAAGTAATGTGGCTGGGGCAGGTCCAAGAGGAACTGGCAATGTATATAAAGATGCCCAGGGCAATATTATCGATGGCAATTATGACTCAAGAGCAATCTGGAGTGTGATGCGACTGGATGCCAACAATCAGGAATTATTGAGCCAGCCAGGTTGGAAACAAATGAAAGACGTGATCAAAACAGCTGCCAGCGGAAATTACGATCCAAACGGAACCATCTACGATTTGATTTACAAAGATTTCAATTATGGCGATTATGGATTAAATAAAACCGCACAAACACAGGATTATAACATCGGATTTACAGGTGGCAACGACCGTGGAAAATATTTCGCGAATCTGGGCTACTACGACGAAGGTGGTTTATCGCTCGAAACCTTTTATAAAAGACTCAATTTCGCATTTAACGGCGACTACAAAATTAAAGACTGGTTAACCTCCGAAAGCGGTATCCAGTATGCAAAGGCTACATGGAAAAACGAATCGCTGCAAAATGGAGAAACAAACTATTGGGCACGTATGCTTTCGGCTCCTCCAACCATGCGTGGTACCAATGCAAAAGGCGAATTGCTGCTTGGCCGCGACAATAGTGACGGTAATCCGGCTTATAATGTCGATAAATATTTCAGGGGTAATCAATCCGATAAATTCACCATGAATCAGGCTTTCAAGGTTGATGTCATGAAAGGTTTATATGTGAAAGCAACCGGAATTTTAATGTATGATGAATCTTTTATAGAAGCGTTCAATAAAGATTTCCGCACAGGTGTGATGAGTCTTACCAATGTAAATACCGGTTGGAACAGAACCAGATCGTCTTCAGCATATTTTGACCGCACCGTTCGCCAAACCTATAATGCCATCGCGAATTATCAGACAAAATTTCTGGAAAAACATAGTATTTCAGCTATGGCGGGTTTTGAATTTTACGATTCCTATAACTATGGAGTATCAGCTTCAGGTTCAGGCGCTCCAACCGATGATTTCAGGGATCTGGGATTAACCCTGAACAACGCCGAACAACAAACCAGATCAACTGATTCATGGCATTCCAGAGAAAGAATTCTATCGCAGTTTGGTCGTTTAAATTACGATTATGACGAAAAATATCTCGTGGCATTTACTGTCAGGAGAGACGGTTATTCAAGATTAATCGGCGACAATCAATATGGCGTTTTCCCTGCTGCATCGGCCGGATGGCTTGTTACAAAAGAAGATTTCATGAAGTCGGCACCGAAATGGCTGTCATATATGAAATTGAGAACCAGTTGGGGTAAAAATGGTAACGTAGGCGGAATCGGAACCTATGAGTTACAAGGTTCGTATGGTTCACAAACCGCATACAACGGAACGATCGGATTTTTACAAAGTGGTATTGCAAATCCTAACCTGAAATGGGAGAAAACCAATACTGTAGAGGTAGGCGCTGACATGGGCTTCTTCGAAAACAGGATTTATACCTCGATGGCTTTCTACAACAGAATTACTACCGATAAGATTGCCAGCGTATTGCTACCTACTTCAGCAGGCGTTTCAAGTGTTCGCACCAACAATGGTAGCATGAAAAATACCGGGTTTGAGATTGAAGTAACCGGAAAAATCATCCAGAAAAAAGATTTCAAATGGCAGGTTAGCGGAAACGCATCCTGGAATAAAAACACCGTTCTGACACTTCCTTTCAACGGAAACGAAAACAACCGCCAAGGTGGTCAGCAGATTTACGATCCGGCAACAAAGAAAACTGTTTGGGTTGGTGGTTTGCAGGAAGGACAGGAATGGGGAAGCGTATATGGATTTGTTAGCGAAGGCCTCATCCGCAATGCTGACGATTTAGCCAACTACAACAAAGTTGACCTTGCTGCTGGACAGGTGTGGTACAATGCCAGCGCCGGGAAACGGGTTGCCAGTCAGAAAATAATGACGGCAAAAAACCTGAATTTGGCTGGTGGCTGGATTCCTACCCAAATGGGCGATGTAATGTGGAAAGATGTTGACAAAAACGACACTATCGATACCAGAGATATGGTTAAACTTGGACGTGAGATTCCGCGCTTAACGGGAGGTTTTACTACAACCTTAAGCTACAAGAGATTTACATTCGCTGCCCGCGTCGATTTTGGTATCGGACATATTCAACAGGATTTGATGCACTTGTGGGCTTTGAGCTGTGCTCAGGGAGAATTTGCCCCAACAACAGCAGTTTACGACACCTGGACAGTTGATAATCCAACCGCATCTCTGCCAAGATATCAGTGGGCCGATCAATTGAATACAAAAAACTACGACAGACCAAGCAGCATGTTCTGGAAAAAATCGGATTACCTTTCCTTCCGCGAAGTGTCTTTAAGTTACAGTGTTCCAACAGAACTGTTGAAAAAAGCTAAAATCGGAGGTCTGGTATTAACAGCTACAGGTCAGAATCTTGGATATTTAACCAATAAAATGCTGAATTTCCCTGAGCGTACCGGAAATCAAAATGGCGCCTACATTATACCAACACAATTGATTTTTGGCGCTGATATTACTTTTTAATTAGAAATTACAATATTATCTAAATAGATGATTATGAAAAATATAAAGTATTTAATTCTGGCGGTAATTATTTCACTTACTGCTGCCTCGTGTGAGGATACACTTGATCTTGCTCCGGTAGATTATTTCGGTGACGGGAACTTCTGGCAGAATGAATCACAGGTTGTCAACTTTATGGTTGGCATCCACAAGCAGCTTAGAGACAATCAGTTTATGTTTGTTCGACTTGGAGAAATGCGTTCGGGTATTTACAGCAATGTCGATCGCCAGAATACCTCGTTGAATGAATTGCAGATTATCGAGCAGCGCATTGACGAAAATTCAGCAGGAATTGGATCATGGGCCGGATTTTACGGTCCCATTTTACAGCTGAATCTTTTTATCCAAAAGACAGAAGCAATAACATTCCTGACAGCCGATAAAAAGAATTATCTATTGGGTCAGGCTTATGGATTGAGAGCTTTTTATTATTTCCATTTGCTTCGCACCTACGGTGGTGTACCGCTTCGTCTTGAGCCTGAAGTATTGAACGGAAATACCGATCCGGTACTTTTGCGCAAAGCCAGAGCGACCGAAGCCGAAACCCTGGCGGCAATTAAGGCAGATATTACCAAATCAGTAACCGCATTTGGCGCTTTACCAAGCCCGGCAGGAAAAAGCCAGTGGAGTCCAAAAGCCACTTTGATGCTGAAAGGCGATGTTTATTTATGGTCGGCAAAAGTATATGGTGCAACCGCCGATTTAACCGAAGCAAAATCAGCGCTGAACGCCATTACAGGAAGCTCGCTGCAAACCGCTTTTGCCAATGTGTTCGCCTACAACCAAAAAGACAATGCTGAAATTATTCTGAATATCCGCTACCTGGTTGGTGAAGCCGAAATGGGTGGAGTTGCCGCATATACGTATTCAACATTCAATTTCGACAACCTGCACTACAAAGATTCACTTGCAAGTGGTTCACTACTCGTCGATCCTTTGGTGATTGCAGCTCCGAATTCACAGCAGATCATTCAACGGTACGGTTATACTTTCGAATTGTTTAAAGCGTACAATGTGGCTGATAAAAGAAGAGATGTTACTTTCTATGATTATTACAAAGTAACCAAAACTCCTTACAAGGTTGATGTTAGAAATACCGCATTGGTTAAATTCCTCGGAACAATTAGCGCCAACAAACGGTATTTTACCAGCGACTGGCCCATTTACCGCGAAGCCGACAGAGTGCTGATGCTGGCAGAAATTGCCAATGCTGAAGGAGGCGATCCATCCAGCTACATCAAGCAAATTCGCGACCGTGCATTTGCTCCCGGTGTTGATCCAACTCCTTTTGTAAATTCAACCAAAGACAAAAACGAATTAGCAATCTATTCTGAACGTATGAAAGAGTTTGTTTATGAAGGTAAATCGTGGTACGATTTACGAAGAATGAAATATGGCTCCGATCCATTGGTGTTCAAAAATACCAATCACAGATATGGCGTTTTGGACAAAGCCACCAAAGCTCACATGATTTTATGGCCGATCGAAAAAGCGATCTGGACCAATGATCCACTGGTAAATCAAACACCAGGTTATGCAACTGCAAAACCAGCCAATTAAATGATCTTTCGCGATTTAGTTTATAGATTTGGTTAAAGGCCAATGAGTAAGGGCCTGGAAACAGGCTCTTACTTAATTTTTATTTTCAAATAGATTATATTTAGAAAGTCTGAATACGTTTTGCTATTCGGTGCAGATTTTAACATGCAACTCAAACAATTCGCTATGACAATCCTGAATACTTTATTGCTTTTTTTACTTCTGCTTACTTCGCCACAGTGTGAAAAAGATGGCGCCATGGTTACCAATGCAGCCAGCGTAAATCCGGCAGAATTAAAACAAGCCCACTTGCCGTTAAACGCCGGAGTTGAAAATGCCGGAGTTATGGAATTGCAATTCACTGTCACTCCTGAAAATGGGTCAGTGATCTTGAATCAGATAGAAATTTCATTTTCTGATGGCAGCAGGTTTTCCGGAGTAGTATCAATTTCAGCTAATTATGCAGGCGCTGTAAAAGGTTCGGAAACCAATGTTTTATTTGGCACAACGAAAAATCCGGTTCAAAAAACAAGAATTAAAGGAACCCGCGAATTGGGTACTGGCACTCATTTCCTGAAATTCGATATTGGGATGAATGTCAATCCTGATTTGCTTACCCGTTTTCAGGTTGAAAAAGTAAAATTGTCGTTCAAAAATCATGATGCAATTGAAGTCGCTCCTGCCGGAAAATTTATTTTCCGACCTAAAATGGTGCTGCGGGCTGCTGGTCAGGACAAAACTGATACTTACCGTATTCCCGGTTTGGTGACCACCAACAAAGGAACGCTGATTGCCGTTTACGACAACCGTTACAACAACAGCAAAGACCTTCAGGAAGATGTTGACATTGGCATGAGCCGCAGTACCGATGGTGGTCAGACCTGGCAACCCATGAAAGTAATTATGGACATGGGCGAATACGGCGGCCGTTCACAACGGCTGAATGGGATTGGCGATCCATGCGTACTTTATGACCACAAAACAAATACAATTTGGGTGGCAGCGCTCTGGATGAGCGGTTCTGCTCCTGATAAAATGTTGTGGTGGGCTTCAAAACCGGGAATGAAGCCTGAAGAAACTGGTCAGTTTATCCTGACCAAAAGTACCGACGATGGCCTTACCTGGTCGCAACCAATTAATATAACCGAACAAATTAAAGATCCCGCATGGCAGTTGCTTTTGCAAGGGCCTGGTCGCGGAATTACAATGACTGACGGAACATTGGTTTTTCCGGCACAGTTTAAGGCTGAACTGGGAACAAAAGCGCTTGACGGCGGACAATTTACCTGTCATTCAACCATCGTTTACAGTAAAGATCAGGGAAACACGTGGCAAATTGGAACCGGTGCCAAATCGAATACTACCGAAGCGCAGGTAGTTGAATTGGCGGATGGAAGCCTGATGCTGAATATGCGCGACGACCGCAACCGCACCGATAAGGGCGAAACCAACGGCAGGGCAGTGGCAGTTACAACTGATTTGGGTAAAACCTGGATCACACACAAATCGTCAAACTCGGCTTTGCAGGAACCAAATTGCATGGCCAGCATCATCAGCGCCGATCTGGAAATCAACGGAAAAATGCAGCAAGTACTGTTTTTCTCCAACCCCGACAGCAAAACCGAGCGCAGCCACATGACCATCAAAGCCAGTCTGGACGGAGGATTGACCTGGCCTCAAACCTATCAGGTTGAATTAAATTCGGAATCCGGGTACGGCTATTCGTGCATGAGCATGGTGGATGATATGACCATCGGAATCCTTTACGAGGGAGTGAAAGACCTTTATTTTCAAAAAATTCCGGTTTCAGATGTATTGGGTTCATTGGTTAAAAAATAAAAATGGATATCCTATTGTTTATCCAAGCTATCCTTTGCCATCCCGATCCATCGGGACGGACAAGTCAGAGACCATAGGCAAAGGCTTTAGCCACAGTATTTTGGGCTAAAGCCCAGTATCACCATTTAATTTCAACCCGTTGCCTAAAGGCAAACGGCAAAGGATAATTGACATCTATACTTTGAATATCGCCAAACAACCAGATACTCATGAAAAATAAAAAAAATGATCATTCGGGATATTAAATATAGTTTCGTAAAAGTGATTGGGGCACTTGTACTTTTCTTTTTTCTGCTGCAGAATGTATGTGGACAATCGCAAACAACTGATGTCCCGGCTTTAATTCCAATGCCGCAAAAAATTGCCTGGAACAAGCAAAATTTTAAAATTAAGGGAAACGAATCACGCATAATTCAGCGAATTGTGGCTAATCTTCCGGAAGTTTCCATCAATCAGGACGAAGCATATATTTTGAAAGTCGATGCTGATTCGGTAATACTTCAGGCCAAAACCTCAAAGGGACTTTTCCGTGGACAGCAGACCATCAAACAATTAACGTTTTCTGAAAACGGAAAGCAGTTTGTTGCTGGTTGTGAAATAACCGATTGGCCGGCTTTTCAGATTCGTGGTTTTATGCAGGATGTTGGCCGGAATTTTCAGTCGTTGCCGATGCTGAAAGAACAGATTGACGTCATGGCAACCTACAAGTTTAACGTTTTTCATCTTCATCTGACCGATAATCCCGGATGGCGGCTGGAGAGCAAAAAATATCCACAACTTAGCGCTGCGTCATCGATGAGCCGCCAACCCGGAAAATATTATTCGCAGGGAGATTTTCTTGAACTGGTCAATTATTGCGGTGAAAGGTACATTACACTTATTCCTGAATTTGATATTCCCGGACATTGTGAAGCCTTCAGAAAAGCATTTGCAATTGATTCGATGAGCGATGCACGGGTAAAACCAATTTTGCTTGATCTGATTGACGAGTTGTGCAGGCTTGTTCCAAAAGAAAAAATGCCCTACATCCATCTGGGTACCGACGAAGTCTGGTCAAAACACGAACGTCCTGCTGACGGACTTTTGAAAGCGGTAGTCGAACGGGTAAAATCTCACAATAGGGAAGTAATCGTTTGGAGTCCAGGACAGCATATTGAAAATGATACTACTTCCATCACTCAACTTTGGTCGTCAGCAGGGAAACCGAAAGACCGGCATCGTTATCTTGATTCGCGGCTCAATTACCTCAATCACCTTGACCCATTTGCCGGAGTTAGCCAGCTTTATTTCGACCGGATTTGTGGCGCTGCACAAGGCGATTCGATGCGTTTAGGTGGTATTTTGTGTTGCTGGAACGACAATAATGTGAATGACGAATACGATATTATCCGGCAAAATCCAGTTTATCCCGGAATGCTGACTTACAGCGAAACTTCGTGGAAAGGTCAGTCTGTTGATTTTGGAGAAGACTATCTGGCAAAACTTCCTTCTCCTGAAAACCCATTGTATAACGAGTTTCAGGAATTTGAAGAACGATTGGCCGTTCATCGTGACCGCTATTTTCAGAATAAACCTTTTCCGTATGTGAAGCAATCAAAGATCGAATGGAAAATAATCGGCCCGTTTGATAATGGAGGAGATTTGAACCGGTCGTTTCCGGTAGAAAACAGTATTCAGGAAAATTATACCATTGACGGCAAAAAAAATACCTGGACCGGACCGTATTACGGCGGAACCATTCACATCAGGCATTCCTTCGGATTTCCATCTCATTTTTCTGAAAAGCAGGGAACCGTTTATGCAACTACCAATATTTGGTCGCCAAAAAATCAGGAAGTGGACTGCTGGATTGGGTTCCACGACTGGTCGCGTTCAGGAGGAAGACGTGGCGGACCGTTTCCACAGCAAGGACAATGGCACAACACCAATCCAAAGGTATGGCTAAATGGAAAAATAGTAGAACCACCAATCTGGAAAAATCCCGGATTGACTGAAAAAACGGAAGAAATTCCATTTTCGGACGAGAATTATTCCTTCAGGAAACCAACAAAAATCAGCCTGAAAAAAGGCTGGAACGAAGTTTTGCTGAAAGTGCCACAAGGCGGAACCTCCTGGAAATGGATGCTCACATTCGTGCCTGTACGCATTGAAAATGAACAGGTAAAAGAAATTGAACGGCTTAAATTTTCTGTCGGTAAATAAATAATGTGAATTAAGGGTTGAGATATCGTTTTAAATTGAACCCACTTTGGGGTTCTAAGTCTCATCGTTCTATTTACCACGGGTTTACACCCGCGGTTATTCAGATTAAATCCTTTCAGGATTTTTTCTCCTGGGAACCACGAATGTGGTTTAATTTGAATAACCCCGTACGAAGTGCGGGGTAAAATAATAAAGCACAAGTGAACCCCGAAGTGGGTTCAATAAAGTGCTTAATAGTTGAAATATAAATAATTTGTGTCCAGTTTTTAACACTTAATTCGCATAAATACAATAAAAAAGATGAAATACCGGGTTCAAATATATTTTTTGCTGATCAGTTTTTTGACTGCAATATCCGGATTTGGATTCAGTCAAAGTTCTGATCAAAAAATACGTGTGGCTTGTATTGGCGATTCGGTCACCAAAGGTTTAGGCCTTGGAAATCCGGAATCGCAATCCTATCCGGCGCAATTGCAGGCGCTGCTTGGTTCATCCTATCAAGTTGAAAATTTTGGGGTCAGCGGAACGACTTTACTAAGCAAAGGGCATCGGCCTTACATCCTGACCGATGAATATCAGCGTGCGTTGGACTTTAAACCACAATTGGTAATCATCCATTTGGGGTTGAACGACACCGATCCGCGAAACTGGCCCAATTTCAGGGATGATTTTATTGAGGATTACCTGAAAATCATACGTTCGTTTCAGATTTCGGACGGTCAATCGCCAAAGGTTTTTATTTGCCGGATGACTCCAATCTTCAATGCACACCCAAGATTTAAATCGGGAACCCGCGACTGGTTCTGGCAGATTCAGCAAGAGATTGAACAGTTCGCAAAAGCGGCAAACGTTGGATTGATTGATTTGCATACGCCGCTTTATTCCCATCCCGATCTTTTCAAAGATGCCCTGCATCCTGATCAGTCGGGTGCAGCCATCATTGCGAAAACAGTTTTTCAGCATATTACCGGGAATTTTGGTGGGTTGAAACTGGCTCCGGTTTTTAGGAATCACATGGTTTTTCAGCAGAAATCAGCCATCAGGATTTGGGGAAAAGCCAATTCCGGTTCTGAAATAGTTGGTGAATTTAATCAACAGACAGAAAAATGTATTGCCAACGAATCCGGAGACTGGACATTGACATTTGATCCGGTTCCTGAGGGCGGTCCATATACACTTAAAGTTTCTGCCGGAAGCCAGCAAACTATAACGGTCAACGATATTCTGGTTGGAGATTTATGGATTTGTGTAGGCCAGTCGAACATGGAATTTCCTTTGAAAGATGCGGCAAACGCTTCAGGCGATATTTCAAAGGTGGGCAATCCAAATATTCGTTTATGGAATATGAAGGGCATCGTCAGGCCGGATGATGCGAAATGGGATTCGTTGTCGCTTGATAAAATAAATAAGCTTGAATATTTTGAAGGAACATGGAAATCGTGTGATCCGGAAAATGCAGCAGATTTTTCGGCCATTGGTTATTACTTCGGAAAAATGCTGAATGAAAACCTGAATGTGCCAATTGGCATCATCCAGGTGACTGTTGGCGGAGCTCCTGTTGAAGCCTTTATCGACCGGAAAACACTGGAGTTTGATCCATCGCTGGTTGATGTCCTCTACAAATGGAAGCAAAACGATTTCATCATGGATTGGTGCCGCGAACGGGCCAAATTAAATATTTCCCTGAGCAAAAATGAACTGCAACGCCATCCTTTTGAACCAGCTTACATTTATGAAGCAGGAATTCAGCATTTAGCCGGATTGCCTGTGAGCGGAGTAATCTGGTATCAGGGCGAGTCGAATGCGCACAATGCCGAACATTACAGAAATGCTTTTCCAGCTTTGGTCAAATCATGGCGAAAGACATTTAATGATCCGGAATTGCCCTTTTATTTTGCCCAGTTATCCAGTTTAAACCGTCCTTCCTGGCCGTATTTCAGAGATGTTCAGAGGCAATTAAGTCTTTCAGTTCCTTATTCAGGAATGGTTGTAACCAGCGATTTAGGCGATTCGTTGAATGTCCATCCCATCCGGAAACGTGAGGTCGGAGAACGATTTGCTAAACTGGCTCTGGCCAACGTTTATGGGCATCATCTCGTTTCTTCCGGTCCCGAAGTTTTGAAATTCAGTCAGACCGGTGAACAAATCAGGATTCAGTTTAATCATGCAACCCAGTTAAAAACTTCTGATAATATGCCCCTTCGGGAAATTGAAATCGCTGGTCAGGATGGAATTTTCAAACTGTCGAAAGCCTCTATAGAAGGAAAAGAAATAGTTATTCAAACACAAATGATGGAAATACAAAAAATCAGATACGGCTGGAATCCATTTTCAAGAGGGAGTCTGGTTAATGAAGCAGGACTGCCTGCCTCGACATTTAAAATAGACAAGCAATAAGAATATTCAAATTTTAAGATTATGCAAAAAATTGAAGGATTGATCGCTGCTCCTTTTGCACCGTTGAGTACAAAGGATGAAGTAATGTATGATTCGATTCCAGGATATTACGATTTTCTGGAACGGAACAAAATAGTCGGAGCTTTCATCAACGGTTCTACTGGCGAGGGTGTTTCGCTGACGCAAAAAGAAAAAATGAAAACGGTCGAAGCCTGGACTGCCAGGTCGAAAGAGAAAAAAACCGTAAAAGTTATCTCGCTGGTTGGCGGAACTTCTTACAAGGAATGTATTGAAAATGCGCAACATTCAGCCGAAAACGGTGTTGATGCCATCGCCTTGCTGGCACCTTATTATTTTAAACCAGCCGGGGCAAAACAATTGGCCGAATTTTGCGCGCTGGTGGCTGAAGCTGTTCCGCAAATGCCGGTTTATTTCTACCACATTCCGGTTTTGAGCGGTTGTTATGTGAACATGATCGATTTTCTGCAGGAAGCTGCGCCGATTATTCCCAATCTGGCCGGAATCAAATACACGCACGAAGATTTTATGGATTTCCTGAGTTGTATCCATTTTATGGACGGCAAATACGACATGATGTGGGGCCGCGACGAAAACATGCTTTCCGCGCTGGTTCTTGGATCGCGCAGCGGTGTTGGAAGTACCTTCAACTATGCTGCTCCGCTTTATTATCAACTAATTGAAGCATTTGATAATGGCGATTTAGCCACTGCCCGCAAACTTCAGCAAATGTCAATCGACATGATCCGATTGCTTGGAAAATACGGCGGCATCGCAACCGGAAAAGCCTACATGAAATATGTTGGTCTCGATATGGGACAATTCCGTTTACCGGTTAAAAATACATGGGTCGAAAATTATGGAAAATTCGTTGATGATGTCAATTCGCTCAACATGCAGCAGTTTTTCTCGAAATAATAAATTGTTGCCAATTCTTTTTACCATGATAGCTTTTACTCAAAACTCTTGTGTTTCAACATTCCCGGAAAAGATTAGCCTGAAAAGCTTTGAATTTCCTGCATTGCCGCCCGTTTTAGGCGATTCTGTTCAACCTGGGCTTGCAGGACCGATTGCGGGAACGCATGGTGATTTTATTATGGTTGCCGGTGGCGCTAATTTCGAAGACGGATTGCCGTGGCGTGGTGGCAAAAAAAAATACCACGACGAAATTTTTCTGCTTGAAAAAACAGCATCAGGAAACGATTCGTGGAAACAGG
>JAUYMU010000118.1 GCA_030698405.1 Bacteroidota bacterium | reverse complement strand
TGTCAGCCGGCTCGCTTGTGAAAGCTGCTGAAGAAGTTTATAGGAAAGCCGTATGCGGGAAAACCGCACGTACGGTTTGATGAGGGGGCAGGGAAGGTGTTTCTATCCTTCCCGCTCTACTCTACCGTTCCATTGTTTTTTGTTTGCATTAACGAGAATTTAAGTCACACCACAGATTACACGGATTTTCACAGATTCATAAATAATAAAAGTGAGTTTCAATCTGTGTTTATCTTTTTAATCTGTGGTAGAAATAATTCCTGCAAAGCAAGGCATTTGCTTAGTGAGTTCGGAATACAATATTTTATGGTTCTCATTACTTACTTCAAATAACGGTGTAATCTGTGGTGAGAAAAGTTCATTTAGATTTGTAATTTCAGCCATTGTTTTAATAACCCGAATTTATGGCCAAAAGGCATGTTTCGTTGAAGGACCTGGCAACCGAACTGAACGTTTCCATTTCAACAGTTTCGAGGGCGTTGAAGAACCATCCGGATATCAGTTGTGAAATGACCCGGAAGGTTCAGGAATTGGCACGCGCCAGAAACTACACGCCCAATCCGCTGGCCATGGGCTTGCTGAGGCAGGAAACACGCATGATCGGTGTGATTGTTCCGGATTTGGTGACCCACTTTTTTTCGACAGTCATCTCCGGAATAGAGTATGTTGCCAAACAAAATGGTTATTTTATCCTGATTTCATCGTCGAGCGAATCGTATGTAAAAGAGGTAGAGTCAGTGAAAAATCTGCTGCAAACAAGGGTTGAAGGGCTGATTGTTTGTCTGAGCCAGGAAACCAAAAATTTTGATCATTTTGATGCCTTGATTAGCAATGAAATTCCTCTTGTCTTTTTCGACCGTGTGTGTCGCACCGACGAGGTTCCAAGTGTGGTTGCCGACAATTCGGAAGCCGCCCGAAAGGTTGTCTGTCATTTTTATGAACACGGTTACCGCCGGATTGCCTACATCAACGGGCCGGAGCAACTAAGCATTTCTCAGCAGCGATACAATGGATACTTGCAGGGACTTCAGGATTGTAAACTTCCATTTGATCAGGAATTGGTTGCCCAATGCAATCTGAGTACCGAAGATGCTTCGATTGCAACACGATCACTTTTAAATCTGAAAAATCATCCGGATGCTATTTTGGGAATTAACGACACTGTCATTTTTGCCGCAATGAAAGAGATAAAACAGGTTGGATTGAACATCCCCAACGATATTGGCTTGATTGGATTTACCGATGAATTCCATTCCACAGTGGTTGACCCTTCGCTAACTTCCGTTACATTTCCTACTTTCGGGATCGGACAGGAAGCAGCACGTCTGTTTTTCGAACGTATTAAAAATCCAACCGCTCCCCCGCAGCAAATAGAAATGAAAACCAGCTTGGTGGTTAGGAATTCATCGAAGAAGAAAGCGTTGTAGGGAACAAACTCCGACCCCTATACAATACATGTTGCAGGATTTATAAATCAATATTTTGCCAAAAGAAATTTTAAGATAAATTAAGTTGGTAAAAAACAATAAATTGTTTTGTTTTTGTAAACATAACCACTTACATTTAACCCTCCTAAAAGAATAACAGAAATAAGCAGGAAATGCGCATAGAAAAAAATGAAAGCTTTTGGAAAGTACGAGGAGTTTTGCGCTGTTTATAGTTGGCAGCAACCCTAAGAGCTCATCGAAACATTTATTATTAAAATATAATACATAGGCTCATTTTACAAATGACAAGAATACTTTTGTTAGTTTTACAAAAAAAAAATCAAGATGATGAAAACAACGTTTTTAGGACAAGGCTTTGAAAGCAGCTCTATTGATGCGATCGGAAATTATTTAGTGAAATATTTAAATCAGCAAGATTTTCATTCTTTTACTGGTATTTCTGCATTCGCAAGTGAGGCAGGAATATTTGGATTGTCTGGATATTTTGAGACAGCTAAGAAATTTTATAAAAATCTAACACTCATTGTTGGAATTGATCAGGAGGGCACATCCAAAGAGGCTTTGGAAGAAATATTAAACATAAATATTGGCAGCTATATATTTTATCAAAACGAAGCACCAATCTTTCATCCAAAAATTTATCTATTCGAGGGAGATAAAGAAATAAAACTCATAGTTGGCTCTTCAAATCTAACTGGTAGAGGATTGTTCAGAAATGTAGAAAGTTCGCTGCTTATAGAATTTGACATTAATGATCCAGAAGGCACTACCTTATTAACAACCTTGAAAACTTATTATAAAACGCTTTTTGACTTTTCAGATCCAAATCTTTTTAAAATAAGTCAAGTTGTTATTGATGATTTTATCGAAAAAGGAATTGTGCCTAATGAAATAGAAAGAAAGAAAATTTATAGTGAGAAAAAATCATTGGTTACTCCACCAATAACACCGAATACTGATACCGTATTTATTCCTCGAAGAGCAACTGCTAGTATACCTTCTTCCTTTCCTTCAAAATTTCGACCAAGAGTAGTAGGCACATCGATTTCTCAACCAAATTCTACGTCAGCGCAAATAGCAACTCAACATCCTACAAGTTCACTTACTTCAATAACTACTACTCAAGCAAGAACCATTGTATGGGTAAGTGGCCCTCTTACTCAAAGAGATTTGTGTATTCCAAAAGGAGCAAATACCAATGAAACTGGTTCAATGCTTTTAAAAAAGGGCAAAACAGTTGGGATTGACCAAAGGAGCTATTTTAGAAATCAAGTGTTTTCTAATCTCATTTGGGCATATGATACCACTTCACAGAGAACTGCTCACATTGAAAGAACCACAGCGCTATTTAAAATTGTTATTCTTGGAGTCGACAATGGAGTTTTCCCTTTAAGCCTTTCTCATAATACCAAAACTAATACAAAGTCATATCTCCAAAATAACTCCATGACATCTTTAAGTTGGGGAAAGGCGAAACATTTAATCGCAAACGCCAATTTAATTGGTAAATCTGCAAGTTTATATACTGATTCTGCTCAACCGAACCTATATATATTGGAGATTAATTAGTCTCTCAGACATAATTTTAGTGCTGGCTTTCAACTAGCACTAAAATAATTGGTAGTATTCTTTTTTTATTCAAAATACAAACCTATCTTTGGACAAAATTAGTCCAAAGCAATGTTAGAAGAAACTTTCGGCGATACGGTAAAAAAACTACGTGAGGATAGAAAGCTTCCGTTACGAGAAGTTGCGGAAGCTTTGAAGATTGATACTTCAATGTTAGGCAAAATTGAGAAAAATAGTCGAAAACCCACGAAGCATATAATAGGGAAATTTGCAACGTTTTTTGAGGTTAGCGACAAAGATTTAACGATTGCATTTCTTAGTGATGCTGTTGCTTTTCGAGTAATGGAAGAAGAAGATTTTTCCAGCGAAGTTTTCAAAGTTGCAGAGGAAAAAGTAAAGTATTTGAAAACAAAAAAACTACTTGACAAATGAATTTAATAACAGAAGCATCAGCCGAAAAACTTAGAGGCGGTTTTTATACACCTAAACCAATTGCCGAATTTATCTTGCGATGGGGAATTAATGGCAGCGAAGACTTTGACATACTTGAACCAAGTTGTGGCAACGGAGTCTTTTTGGAACAACTGGAAAAACACAAACTAAAATATAACTCAATTACAGCTGTTGAATTCGATGAAAAAGAATCTGCTAAAGCTGAAAAAATAAATTTGAAAAACAAGCAAATTATCAATGCTGACTTTCATAATTATTGCAATAATACTTTACAACGTTTTGATTTAATTGTAGGTAATCCGCCCTACATTCGATATCAATTTTTTGACAGGCTACAAAAAGTAGAAGCGGAAGATATTTTTATAAAAGCAGGGTTGACTTATTCAAAACTAACAAACGCATGGGTTTCATTCGTTGTTGGTTCTTCATTGCTATTAAAAGCAAGAGGTGGAAGAATTGGTTTTGTTTTGCCAGCAGAGGTTTTGCAGGTTTCATATGCACTCCAGTTAAGGAATTTCCTAGCACATTTTTATAATAAAATCAATATCATTTCATTTGAGAAATTGGTATTCCCAGACATTCAGCAAGAAGTTGTCTTGCTTCTTTGTGAAAAGAACGAAAGCAAAAATCATAACATTGAACACATTGAACTAAAAGATGCAAGCGGACTCCAAAAACTTGATGTTTCAATTTTAAAAAGTCCCCAAAAGAAAATTGATTTTAAATCTAATAAATGGACTTTCTACTTTTTAGATCAGGAAGAAATCGACTTTTTAGAAAATATTGCAACGAAACGAAACATCCCAACTCTTGGGAAATTTGCAAATGTTGAAGTTGGTATCACAACAGGTTCTAATGATTTTTTTACGGTTCCATTGACTACAATTGAGGAGTATGGTTTACAAGATTATGCAAGACCAATGGTGGGAAGGAGTGTTCAGGTTAACAGTGTGATTTTTACAGAAAAGGATTGGGAGAGTAATAAATTTTCAAAAGCTAAAGCACATCTTTTAGTTTTTCCAGAAAGGAAAAATCTGAATATGAAAAATGGTGCAATGAAATATATTGCATACGGTGAAAGTAAAGAGATTCACAAAGGTTATAAAACAGGAATCCGAAATGATTGGTTTGTTGTTCCTTCTATAAAAATTTCTGATGCTTTGTTTATAAGGCGAAACAATCTCTATCCAAGATTAATAATAAACGAAGCGGAAGCATACACAACAGACACTATGCACCGTGTTTTTGTAAAGCGCGGCACAGATATTAAAGCATTGACAGCAAGTTATTACAATTCCCTTTCTCTCGCTTTCACAGAAGTTTCCGGACGTAGCCACGGAGGTGGAGTTTTAGAATTAATGCCAAACGAAGCTGAAAGAGTTTTACTTCCATACCATAAGGATAACGCATTATTACTTCCTGAAATTGACAAACTAATTCGTGCAAAGACAAATATTGGAGAAGTTTTAAAAATCACCAACCAAATAATCTTAAAAGAACATTTTGGTTTGACACAGAATGAAATTAAGTTAGCTCATGGCATTTGGGAAAAGCTATCTTCCAGACGATTAAACAGAGGCAAGTAACATTTAGAATTCAACAAAGGGTATGCTGCTAGAGCAAAATACCCACGAGCCGG
This sequence comes from Bacteroidota bacterium, assembly GCA_030698405.1. Taxonomy (GTDB): domain Bacteria; phylum Bacteroidota; class Bacteroidia; order Bacteroidales; family Prolixibacteraceae; genus Aquipluma. The sequence goes on along the minus strand of JAUYMU010000118.1, from coordinate 36,515 downwards.
GTTCCGGTTCTTCTGTAACAGGACATTAGCCCTGAGTACTCGGGGTGAAAAGCAGTACTTCGTAGGAAGTTTATCGGGTAAATCCAACCCTGAATGAATTTTAGGAACATTTGTGCTATTTTATAAAACGGCCCGTATAAAAAATTAAGCAAATGATATTGGAAACAAAACGACTGATAATTAGACCAATTGCATTGGATGACAAAGACGAGATATTCGAATATCGTTCGGATAGAGAGACCAATAAATACCAGGGCTGGATTCCAACAACCGTTGCTGACGTAGAAATCTTTATAGGAAAGATATCGAAACAAATTAACGAACCGGGAACCTGGTTTCAATTTGCCATTGTAGAGAAAGAAACAAAAAAAGTGGTTGGTGACTTGGGTGTTCACTTTTTCGACAGTGAAAATAAGCAAGTTGAAATCGGATGTACTTTGAATAAGTATTTTCAGCACCAAGGTTACGCAACCGAAGCTGTTAAAAGCGTGATTGACTATTTATTTAAAGAATTGAACAAACATCGGATTATTACATCCATTGACCCTGACAACAAGAACTCTATCCGATTGGTTGAGCGAATTGGATTTCGCAAAGAAGCCCACTTTGTTGAGAGTTTATGGGTGAATGGGAAATGGGTTGATGACCTGATATACGCATTGATTGAGAAAGATTGGGAAAAACTAAATTGGTGAAGTACGACAAAATTCCCTTTTTGACAAGATAACCACAAAGTGGTTGAATATGAATAGCCCTGAGTGAAACTCAGGGGGTACGGGAAAGATAGGTTTTGCAACCCTGCAAAGGGTTGAATGTCAAAGACGAATAAATTCAACCCTTTGCAGGGTTGTTGTTCTTTATCATTATTTTACCCCGGATTTCATCGTTCGACAGAGCTCACGCCGAAGTCCGGGGCTATTGACATTAAATCCCTTCAGGATTTCAAAAAACATTTGGTGATGAATTACATCTTAATAATAGATAATTGATATGAAAACAATTTGCATTTTTATATTGGGTCTGATTTTCAGCAACCTGATATTCTCACAAGAGATTAAAGTAGTAGAAATTAAAACCGATGTAAATGAGGTAACCGTGTTCATTGAAGGAGCACAGGTTATCCGAAAAAAGAACGTTGACTTAACCCAGGGAAAATCAATCCTGAAGTTTGTAAACTTGTCACCATTCATTGATCCAAAGAGTGTTCAGGTAAAAGTTGAGGGAGAAATAACTGTTTTGTCGGTTAATCAGCAGCAGAATTATTTAGACAAGATAAAAGCCCAAAGAGCTGCAGGATTTGGTGAAATCGCTTGAAACCATTGATTCTAAAATCAAACAAGAGAACACTTATCTTTCTATTATTAAGGAAGAATTGGCATTTCTTCAGGAGAATAGGGCCATAGGCGGAAGAAATGAGCAGATTAGTATTTCCAATCTCCAGCAAGTTTCTGATTTTTACAGCACCAGGCTTACCGCATTAAAATTAAAGGAGATAGAAAGAAGCAACACCATTGAAGATTTGAACAAACAAAAATTCGATATTCAAAACCAGCTTAAAACATTGTCAAATAAAAAGGAATTTCCGACAGGAGAGATACTCGTTAAAGTTGATGCCAGGAAAAACGGGAATTTCTCGTTTGAGGTTTCGTATGTTGCTGGCAATGCCGGATGGTTTCCCTCATACGATATCAGGGCAAAAAACATCAATGAGCCGGTTCAACTGATATACAAAGCCAATGTGAAGCAGGATACAAAAGAAGATTGGAACAATGTAAAATTAAGGTTTTCATCTTCCGATCCGAATGTTTCAGGAGTGGCGCCCGAATTAAAAACTTACTTTTTGAATTACAATACTTTACCTCCAACATACAAGCTAACAGCGAATAGTGTAAGCGGGAAAGTTATGGATAACAAAAGAGAACCTTTACCAGGAACTACCGTTGTAGTTCACGGAACGACAATTGGAACGGTGACTGACATGGAGGGAAATTATTCCATCACGATTCCAAACAATGCAAGCCAGTTAAATTATTCATTTATTGGTTTTAATCCACAAACATTGTCTATTACAGGTAATATAATGAACGTTGTGCTGGAGGAAAGTGTGATGGCTTTGGACGAAGTTGTAGCTGTTGGTTATGGTACTCAAAATAAGACTGCAATTTCCAGTGTTCTTCAGGGAAAAGTTGCGGGTGTTTCTGTCGGTAAATCTGAGATGAAAATTCGTGGAGCAAGTAGTTTGGCCATACCAACTGCACAAGTTGAGAATCAGACCACAGTGAATTTTGAGATTAAAACTCCTTACACAATTAAATCTGACAACAAAAACTATACTGTTGATATTGAGTTCTATGATTTGCCTGCGATCTATCAATACTACTGTGTTCCGAAGATTGATAAAGATGCCTTCTTAATTGCAAAAATCGTTGATTGGGAGAAATACAGCCTTCTTGAGGGTGAAGCCAATGTTTTCTTTGAGGAAACCTATGTAGGCAAAACTCTTTTGGATATTCGTTACGCTTCGGATACTTTAGAGGTTTCATTGGGTAGAGACAAAAAGGTGTCAGTCAACAGAGAAAAGATCAAAGATTTCACTACCAAGCAATTCATAGGCAATAAAAAAGAGGAAACACGTACATGGAAAACAACAGTGAAAAACAATAAAAATCAGAATATTAATATGATTGTTCTTGATCAGGTTCCTGTTTCAACGGCAGAGGACATAGAAGTAAATGTGTTAAATATTTCCGGAGCAAAACATGATTTGGAAACTGGTGAAATAAAGTGGGAGTTCACATTAAAACCGGTGGACAAAAAGGAATTGGATTTAAAATATTCAGTTAAATACCCTAAATTCAAAAGCCTGATTATCGAATAAAACCTGTGCGCGGTATGTCGGATTCCCGCTTTGCAAAACGGACATTGGTACCGGTCATCGCAAAGCGACCCAACTTTAGGTGATTTATACCGCTCAACTAAATGGAACACTAATCTGTTTACAATTCATCGTAACCAAATCAGAATAACACTTTACTGCGATGGAAAATAAAAAAGAGTTGTTACCAGCACAGCGCGAAGAACTAACCAGCACATTAAAAGCCCGTTTCGAGAAAAACATGAACCGCCATGAGGGTATTGAATGGGCCGATTTACAAGCAAAGTTGGATTCGGCAGCTTACAGAGAAAAGCTTTGGTCGCTCAGTGAAATGGAAAGAACCGGGGGTGAACCGGATGTGGTTGGATTTGATGAAAAAACCGGGAGCCTGCCTGCCGGTAGGCAGGAATACATTTTTTATGATTGTTCAGCGGAAAGTCCCAAAGGACGCAGAAGTGTTTGTTACGACCGCGAAGCGCTGGATGCAAGGAAAGAGAATAAACCGGCAAACAGCGCTGTTGGTATGGCACTCGAAATGGGAATTGAACTCTTAACCGAAGAACAATACCGGGAATTACAGCAATTCGAAAATTTCGATTTGAAAACATCGAGCTGGGTGAAAACACCTCCGGAAATCAGAAAACGCGGCGGCGCCCTCTTTTGTGACCGTCGTTACAATCATGTATTTGTGTATCACAACGGGGCAGATTCTTACTATGCTGCCAGGGCGTTTCGTGGCTGGTTAAGGTTTTGAATTTTCCACAATCCCTTCGTGTTGCGTAAAGTAAGTTTATTCGTATTTTTGCACCTACATTTTAAATTTTAAACAATGAGCAAAGCAGAGATTTATACCAGCAAAGGTGTCATGAAAGTAAACTTCTACGATCAGGATGCACCCGGAACTGTTGCGAACTTTATCAAGTTATCGAAAAGTGGTTTTTACGACGGACTTACATTTCACCGTGTTATTCCTGATTTTGTGATTCAGGGTGGTTGTCCAAATGGTACAGGCGCTGGTGGTCCGGGCTATAAAATTCCTTGTGAACTGGATGGCGAAAACCAGTTTCACGATCGCGGTGTACTGTCGATGGCACATGCCGGAAAAAACACAGGCGGATCGCAGTTTTTTGTTTGTCACAGTCGCCGCAATACTTCGCACCTCGACCGCAAACATACCTGCTTCGGCAAAGTTTACGAAGGGCTCGAAGTGATTGACGCCATTCGTCAGGGCGATTTGATTGAGAAGATTGTTGTTACTGAAGAATAGATTATGGAAACCCCGCCAAGTGCGGGGTTTTTTTATGAATCTGGGGGTTGAAATTGACCGGTAGTTGTCATCTGTTGTTCAGGATAATATTGGTAGTTTTGCACTACTAATTCTCAATCATTCGGTATGTCGGATAATTCGAAAGGGATCCTTTTAACATTGGGATCGGTTGTGTTTTTTGCACTGATGGCTGTTTTGGTAAAAGCGGTTCCCAATGTGTCCAGTTACCAAACCACTTTTTTTCGTTTTGCAATTGGCCTTGGCATCCTCGGAATCTTATCACTTTTCGGAATTATAAATCTCAGGTTTAACGACAAAAAGAATCTTTTCTGGCGCGGTATCGTTGGCGGTATTGCCGTTTATTTGTTCTATCTGGCAATTATTAAACTGGGAGTTGGCAAGGGTTCGGTGTATGTTTATTCGTATCCCATTTTTGCCACTTTATTCAGTATGCTTATCCTGAAAGAAAAAGTGGAGCCCATCAAGTTTGTAGTCATATTTATTTCGTTTGCCGGACTGGTATTGCTCTCGGTGGGAGGAAAAGAGTCGCTTGCCGGAATGGGAATTTACGAACTGATAGCCATTGCCGGATCAGTCACCACTGGGCTGGCGGTTGTGTTTGTAAAAAAGCTGCACGACAGCGATAATTCGTACGCCATTTTCTTTTCGCAGTGCATTGTTGGGTTCTGGTTGTTTTTAATTCCATCGGGAGCTACGCAGGCCAAAGGTAATCTGAACGAGTTGCTTTTGCTGGTGCTGGTTGGCATCGTTGCCACCATCGGGCAGTTGTTTATGACCGAAGGATACCGCTACGTGAATGTTGCCACCGGATCGTTGCTTCAGTCGATGGTTCCTGTTTTTAACCTGCTTTCAGGATGGTTGATTTTTCATGAACAGTTTACAACCATCGAGATGACCGGCGCTTTTGTCATTGTCAGCTCCTGTTTTGCACTGGTCATTATTAATTTCAGGATTGGAAAAAAAACCCGCATTTTGAAACTGGTTGAATGAAAAACATTTAACTTTAAACTTAATTTATAACCAATACCAATTTAACCGTTACTACAATGAAAAAACAAAACACTATTTTGGCTTTTGTGGTTTTAACCGTCCTGTTTGGGCAAATGGCCTGCACGCCAACCGATCTTTCAAAAGCGAGCATTATCCCGAAACCTGTTTCAATTGTTCCGACAGGCGATTCATTCGATTTGACCGACCAAACGGATATTTACGTTCAGGGCGAATCTGCTGAATTACTGGGAATTGGGCAATACCTGGCCGATAAATTGAATCCTTCAACCGGATTGGGAATTGAGGTAAAAACAACCAGCGAAGCTCCTGCTTCCGGAAATATTTATTTGTCGTTGTCAGAAAACGATGCAGAGCTGGGAGATGAAGGTTACGAACTGACTATTACTGATAGTTCGGTTAAGTTAACGGCAAACAAACCAGCCGGATTGTTTTACGGTGTGCAGACCATTCGTCAGCTTTTGCCTTCAAAAGTTGAGCTGGCAACTTCACAGAAAGGCTCCTGGAAAATGGCAACCGGAACGATCCGCGATTATCCGGAGTACGGCTACCGTGGTTCGATGCTCGATGTGGCACGCCATTTTTTTGAAGTGGAGGAAGTTAAAACCCTGATTGACCAGCTGGCAACTTATAAAATGAACAGATTTCATTTGCATTTGTCTGACGATCAGGGCTGGAGAATCGAAATCAAATCGTGGCCAAACCTTACCACACATGGCGGAAGTACCGAAGTTGGCGGCGGTCCGGGCGGATTTTACACCCAGGAACAATATTCCGACATTGTAAAATATGCTCAGGAAAGGTTTATCACCATCATTCCTGAAATTGACATGCCCGGTCATACCAATGCCGCTCTGGCTTCTTATCCTGAATTAAACAAAAATGGCAAAGCAACCGAATTATATACCGGCATCGAGGTTGGCTTCAGTTCACTTGATACGCACAAAGAGCTTACCTACAAATTTATTGATGATGTAATCCGCGAGTTGGCTGCTTTAACTCCCGGGGAGTATATTCACATCGGTGGCGACGAATCACATGCTACGAAAATTGAAGATTACATACCGTTTATTAACCGTGTTCAGGACATTGTGGAAGCTCACGGCAAAAAAGTACTTGGTTGGGACGAGATCGCATTAGCGACTTTAAAACCGAATACAATTGTTCAGTATTGGGCTTTGGCCGAAAATGCAGTCAAAGGCGTTAAACAAGGGGCAAAAGTACTCATGTCTCCGGCAAAAAATGCTTATCTCGACATGCAGTATGATTCGGTAAGTACGTTCGGCTTACATTGGGCAGCCTATATTGAAGTTGACAAAGGTTACAACTGGGATCCGGCCAATCTGGTTCCTGAAATTAAGAGGGAAAACATTGTTGGTATTGAAGCGCCGCTTTGGTCAGAGACGGTATCAAACCGTTTTGAAGCTGAATACCTGATCTTTCCACGTTTGCTGGGTTATGCCGAAATTGGCTGGACGCCTGTCGAATTGCGCAACTGGGATGAGTACAAAGTTCGTTTGGCGAACCATGGCGAACGCATGGAAGCCATGAATATCAGTTTCTATCCATCCAAACTGGTGGACTGGAATGTAAAGGATAAGAAATAACAGCCAAACATATAAATTTTAAACCAAACGCTCCTTTTACGGGGCGTTTGTTGTTTGATATTGAATATATTTATAGGCATCAATTATAGTTGATCAATGAAAAAACTAACCACTGCACTATTTTTCATATCGTTCTTCTTCTATCAACTTTCAGCTCAGGATATTGAAAGCTGGATCAGTTCAAAAAAGCCGCTCCTTTTCGAAAAATTATACGTTCATGTCGATCGCGAATTGTATGCCCCCGGCGATAAAATCTGGATGAAAGTTTATCAGGTAAACGGCATCACCCATCAACTGAACTCGAATTTCAGGAATGTGTATGTTCAACTTATTTCCGAAGAAGGGAAGGTAGTGCAGGATATTTACCTCCTGACGATTAAAGGGATTGCCGACGGAGAGTTCAGTACCGACAGCCTTCCAAAAGGATTGTACACCATCAGGGCTTATACCAAATACCTCGAAAATTATGGGGAATCGGCCCTGTTTCATAAGAAAATCTGGATTGTAAATCCGGCCGGGCTAATGGAGCCATCGCTTTCAGCAGCAAAAGATGAGCGCGACATGGATGTTTCGTTCCTTCCGGAAGGTGGAAATCTGGTGGCCAACGCGCTTAATTCGGTTGCTTTTAAAGCGATTGACGAAAAAGGAAAAGGAATTTATGTAAGCGGAAATGTGCTGGACGACGACGGCGATACCATTACGTCGTTCAATGTCAGTTACAAGGGAATGGGAAAATTCAACCTGATGCCTGAAGAAGGCCTTAATTATTACGCCACGATCGACCAGTTTCCGGGCCGGAAATTTACGCTTCCGAAAGCGCTTCCCAATGGCCTTTGCATTAATTACGAACCCGGTGAAGAGTCGCTGATGTTTGAGATTTCGACAAACATGAAACTCGGAACTTTTCCTGAATTCTATCTTCTTGCCTCGCACAAAGGGGTTGTCCTTTTTTACAAAAAAGTTGAGATGACCGAATATGTTCAGGCTGTTAAAGTAATGCGAAACCTTTTCCCGACGGGGATCTCGAAAATTACGTTACTCGATTTGCAGGTGAATCCACTGGCCGAACGGCTCATTTTTGTTGACGATGAGAAGGCCGATCTGCTTCAGCTACATGTAAACAAGGAACCAACTGGGGCACGCAGCGAAGTGAACATTGATGTGGCGCCCGTGCTCGAACCCGGCGATTCCATCACTTCAAGCCTGTCGGTTTCGGTGGTGAATAAAAACTATTTGAGCTCGGGCGAATACCAGCAAAACATTAAAAGTTACCTTTTGATCGACTCCGACCTGAAAGGCGTCATTGAATCGCCTGCCGACTTATTTGTTAAAGATGAATTTCATTCTCCGGCTGAAAAATTGGATTTGCTGATGATGGTTCACGGCTGGCGAACCTACCTGTGGGACGATGTTGAAAAAAGGAAGGCTCCTTCGTTGGACGACTGGAACGATGCCGGAATCAACATCCGTGGCTGGGTGAAACGGATTTTGTGGAAACAGCCTTTGCCCGGAGCCGAAGTTTCACTGGATTATGTGTCGAAAAATTTCCAGATTGACCAAACCACCACCAACAGCGCCGGAAGGTTTAGTTTCAACAGTGTGTATTTCATCGACTCGCTGAATATCATGCTCAACGCCAAAACAAAAAATGGCACAAAGAATACCGAAATCCTGCTCGATCAAATCATGCCAAAAGATTCGGTGTTGCCGTTAAAGCTATTGAATTGGAACAGCTTCAACATTGACCTCAACCCCAATTTTGCACGCGAAGACTATTTCAGGCGAATGCGCGAGCTGGAATTCAATCCCGGGAAAGGCACTATTTTGCTCGATGAGGTTGAAATAATTGAGGAAAGAAGACGCAAGGCATTCAGCCGAAGTTTTGGCGAGTATCCCTGGGCCGACAAAACGTTTTTAATTAAACCGGCTGACATGAAGTTTCGCTATGTGATTGATTATTTGCAATACAATTTGCCTTCAATGGTAGTTTCAGGAGACTTTGTTACTGTTGCTAATAAGCCTGTAACTTTTATGCTGGATGGTGTTGAACTCGATGATTATGACTTACGGACCATCCGAATGGAGGAAATAGATTTGATTGATTATGTACGTCCACGCCTGGGCGCTTTTTCGAAAACTTTAATAGGTATTACCGTAAGTCCCAGTATAATTGCGATTTACCAGAAAACGCCGTTCAAGCCTGTAATCGATTACACTTTCAGCAAGGGTCGTCTTCGCCCCGAGTTAAAGGGTTTTCATCGCCCGACAGCATTTTACTCGCCTAAATACACTCCTGAAAACATCAATTCGCCCCGGCCCGATCTCAGGCCTACCTTGTTCTGGGAACCAAACCTGAAGCTGGAGAACGGAAAGGCGAACATTGGATTTTTCGCTTCCGACGCAGTAGCCGATTATGTGATAGTGGTTGAGGGAATCACGAAAAAGGGAAACATTTGCTACGGCACAACAGGTTTTTCGGTAGATAAAAAATAAATATCTTCAAGCCTTTTTACCGAAATAATTTCAGGAATGAAAAAACTAACCGCCAGTTTCGTCTTTTTGATGGCCGCACTTTTGCAACTTTCAGCACAAAACATTGAAGAATGGGTAGCCGCAAAAAAGCTGCTGCTTTTCGAGAAACTTTATGTGCATGTCGATCGCGAATTGTATGCGCCGGGCGATAAAATATGGCTGAAAGTTTATCAGGTCAACGGGATTACCCATCAGCTCAACTCGAATTACCGCAATGTTTCGGTTCAGTTGGTAGCCGAAAGCGGCGATGTGGTGAAAGAATTACTGCTTTTCACCATCAAGGGCCAGGGCGAAGGACAAATCGGCCTCGACTCAATCGCCAGCGGAATGTACACCATCAGGGCAACCACCCGCTACCTTGAAAATTTTGGCGAAGAAACGGCCTTCCACAAAAAAATATGGATCAGTGGCGCCTCAAACAACAATACAACCAATCACGCTGCAATTGACTTTTCGAAAGCGTCGGTGGCATTTCTGCCAGAAAGCGGCAGCCTGATTCTCAATGCAGTAAATACGGTTGCTTTTAAAGCCATCGACCCCCAAGGGCGGGGCATAAACGTGAGCGGCAAAATTTTGGATGATCTCGGTGATACGATTACCAATTTCAGTACAAGCTTTTTAGGTATGGGCAAATTCCTGATGATGCCGGTGGAAGGGCGCAGCTACCATGCGGTAATCGGTCAGGCGCCTGAAAGGAAATTTAAGCTGGATGCAGCCCGAAGTGATGGAATTAGCCTGAATTTTAAGGATAACGGCGAGAGCCTGCTTTTCACCCTGGCGGCTGATATGAACAGCCAAAGTTTCCCCTCGTTCTATTTTGTTGCCTCCCACAAGGGAATTGTTCTTTTTTACAAGAAAATCGAGATGAACGGATTCACTCAGGCGCTCAACCTGCGCAAAAGCTTGTTCCCAAGGGGCATTTCAAAAATTTCACTGATTGACGCTTCATTTAAACCAATTTCGGAACGCCTGATATTTATCGACGACGGCGCTCCCGATCTGATCAAACTCAATTTGCCAAAAACCGAATTCGCTCCGCGCGAAGCGGTGAACATTGTCGCTGAATCTGATTTGGCTCCGGGCGATTCGATTAATTCAACGCTTTCGGTGGCAGTGGTCAATAAAAATTATTTCGGCGTAGGAGGAAACAGCCAAAACATAAAAAGCTATTTGCTGCTCGATTCCGAGCTGAAAGGTCCGATCGAATATCCCGCATTGTACTTTGTTGACGATGAATTGCTCACTTCGGGTCAAAAGCTCGACTTGCTGATGATGGTTCACGGCTGGCGTTCGTACCTGTGGGACGATGTGGAAGCGGTGAAAACCCCATTTCTGGAAGATTGGAACGACGCAGGCATTGAAATTGGCGGTTACGTGAAAAAACTGCTTTGGAAAGCGCCACAACCCAATGTTTCTCTCACTTTGTCGTCGGCTGGCGGAAGTTTTACCATCGAACGGACCAGGTCGGATACGCTTGGCCGATTCAGTTTTAAAAGGGTGTATTTGAGCAACATCACCAGGGTAATGATCAATGCTTTAACAAAAAATGGAACCCGAAATGTCGAAATTAAACTTAACCCGAAACTGAAACTCGACACCGTTATGAATGTTGGCTCTGTTGGCAATTTCACTCCTGAGTTGAAGCTGAGCCAGAACTTCGACCGCATAAATTCATTTCGATTAATGAAAGAACGGGATTTTGAGCCTGAAAAAGGAACCATTTTGCTCGACGATGTGGATGTTTTTGAAAAACGCAAATTGAAGGAGGACACTCATTTCAGGATATATTCCAATCCAGATAAATCGCTGACAATTAGCAATGACGATTTGCAATATCAAAACATCTTTGATTACCTCGAAGGGCGTGTGCCCGGATTGGTTATTACGGGCGACCAAATTTCTATGCGTGGTGGAGGAATGCCATTGTTTATGATCGACGGAATGGAGGTAAGCGGATTTATGGACGGCGATGAAGGAATTATTCGTGAAATCAGGAATTTGCGGATGAACGAGATTGACAAAGTGGAGATACTGAAAAGCGGCGCCAATCTGGCGCTATTCGGCTCGAAAGGTGGAAACGGCGTGATTGCCATCTATAGGAAAACATTAAGTTCGGCCACCTATGCCGATAATTACACCAACGGACGGATTGAAACCAGCATCCGGGGATTTCACAAAGCGCCAAAATTTTATTCGCCTGAATATTTGCCCGATAACATCAACAATCCGCAACCCGATTACAGGCCAACCCTGTTCTGGAATCCTGAATTAAAGTTTGAAATGGGAAAATCAAACATCGGGTTCTTTACTTCCGACGAACTGGCCAATTATATAGTCTTTGTGGAAGGCATCAGTAAAAATGGAACGATTTGTTACGGCACCACCAGCTTCAGCGTGAATCAAAAATGATATGATTGACCATTTACTTCTATTTAGCATTTTGTGTCAGTCAATTATGGTCATTTATTGTCATTCAGTTGTAATTTACAGACAACTTAATGACTACCAAATGACAATTGAATGACTTTTATGACATTAGGTAATATTACTGATATCCAACAAAATATTTCCCGCACTAATTCAACCTCAGAACAGAACCAACTTTCAGTGTTTTTTGTGCAGTAATGTTGTTTACCGCACAAAGATTCTTAACCGATGTGTTGTATTTGCGGGCAATGACCGACAGGCTATCTCCCTTTCTGATTACATGTTTTGAGGCTTTTGTATTTGTGCTGGTCGTAACCTTGGCTTCAATAGCAGGAATGTTCTGATTTGCAGCAACGATCATTTTGGTTTCAATTGGCTCTTTTTTATTGAAGTTCTGAGGATCGATTTCGAACTGTTTGTTTTTGTAATAAACATGGTTGCTGCGCAATGCACACAATTTAAAATCGATGTATTTGTTCGAGTCAAACGGTTCGCCAAACAAACGGGTTTCAAAATGAAGGTGGTTGCAGGTAGCCCTGCCGGTTCGTCCGCCCAGGCCAATTACATCGCCGGCTTTGATGGTGTCGTTTATGTTTACACTAATTGATTGCAAATGTGCATAAATGGTTTCGAGGCCATTGCTGTGCCTTACCAGTACAAGGTTGCCGTATCCGCTGAAACGTTTTGCCAGCCTGACTTTTCCATCGAAAGCACAACGCACCGTGTCACCAGCATTTAATCTGATATCAGTTCCGGTATGCATCCTTCGTCCACGGTGTCCAAATTTCGAAATCACAGGGCCGATTACTGGTATTACAAAGGGTTTGTCGTAAGCTTCGGTTAATCTGATGGTGACCAATTCATCTTTTGGTGGGAGGGTGGTTAAAGGATACCTGATTTGGGTACTGTTCCAAATGTTGTGATAAAAAGTTTCATCGTTTGACAGAAGTGAGTCGGATGATAATTCTTCCTCTGTGTTGTGAATTGAATCCGTTTCACAAAATTCAATATCGTTTTGCAGAGTTTCAGGAAGAGCTGGCTGTGAATGGGTGCTTATTGCAAATAACAGGCTGGTAATTAGGGTTATAGTTCGTATAGTCATTTTCAAAATTTGGGTTGATAAACTAGCTCAAAAATTTGAACGGGTAACAAAAGTAACTTTTTCATTATTTATTCTGGCATTTCCAGCAAATTACATCCTGCTTTTAACATTTAATAACACCTTTTAATACATTTGCTGCAACTAAAAAGGAGGACGTATTTAGAAATGGATGACAGGGCTTTTGTTAAGATTTTGAAGCACTTAGGTTATGGGATTGCAGGTGTTTTCGCGTTGATTGGCTTGGTTCTTACACTGGCATTTTTTGCAGTAAAATTTCACCTGACCAATGATCCGGGTGTTGTTGACCTCAACGATCGGTATTTTCAGGAAATAAAAGACAAATACGGACAATCATCTGATGACAGTTCGGAAACGATCAACTATAATGAAGCGCGCTTGTTGCACAACCTTTCGGTATTGAGCAGGTATTATCCGGCCAATGCTTTTTATATCCAGAATGCTTATTTTAAAAGCCGTAACCTGAAGGAAGCCCAACGAATGATTCAGGCGGTAAACCTGTATCTTCAAAACAATGTGGCATATCATACTGAAGTGGGTAGTTTTGAAGAAAGTGGCAATCCGAAGAAAATGCAGGTAAGCACGGGAAGTGTTTTCGAATGGATGAATATCAAAGAATGGCAGGATTTTAAACTTGCCGTTGCCAAAGACAAAAAGCTTATTGATTCAGCTGCACTTGTTACAGGCGTTGAGCCGCGGTTGATAGTGGCAGTGCTGGTTGGCGAACAAATCCGCCTGTTCAATTCGAGCCGGGAAGCGTATAAAAAATGGATTGGGCCATTGAAAATTCTTTCGGTTGAAACCACTTTTTCACTGGGAGTGACCGGTATCAAAGTTCCAACTGCACAAACGATCGAAAAAAACCTGTACGACAGCACATCGGTTTTTTATCTGGGCGAAAAATACGAACACCTGCTCGACTTCCAAACCAAAAACATCGATCAGGAACGTTTTAACCGGCTGACATCCTATAAAAACCACTATTATTCATACCTGTATGCAGCGCTCAACGTGAAGCAGATAAAGATGCAATGGGAAAAATCAGGTTATCCGATTGACGACCGGCCCGAAATTCTGGCAACTTTGTACAACATTGGCTATGAAGTTTCGGTTCCAAAAGAAAATCCGGTGGTTGGCGGTTCAGGAATTGACATCAAAGGAAAACGGTATTCTTTTGGTGCGGTAGCTTACGAATTCTATTATTCAGGAGAATTGTACGAACTTTTCCCCTTTAAAAATGCAAAATTCGATTTTACGGATGTGTAAAATAATTCTTTCCAAATACTGTTCAGGAAGATTCAATATTTCTTTGTTCCTTCTGTTTTTTCTGATAAGTTTTGGCGCAAAAGCCCAGAATAAATGGATTGATGAAATAAAATGGACCAACCTGATGGACGGCTTGCAGCTTGCAGAACTGGATGCCCCGCTGAAATCGGTGGTCAACGATTCGAAACTGACAATACTGAAAATAGATGCCCGCAAATTTGAGTTCGAATTCCTGACTGCATCAGAACATGGCAAACATCCGCGAACCGCTCCCGATTGGGCAAAGGAGTTCAGCATGAATATCATCATCAACGCCGGAATGTACAACTACAATAAAACGCAATCCAACAAAGGTTTCCTGAAGAGTCGCGACCATTTCAATAATCCGGTGAAGGCCTCCTATTACAATGCGATGATGGCCATGCATCCGAAAGATCCTGCAAAACTGCCATTCGAAATCATTGATATTACCTGTCAGAGTTGGGAAAAGGTAAAAACACAATACCATTCCTTGTGCCAGGGAATGCGCATGATTAGCTGTTCAGGAGAAGCAATGGCTTTTACGAAAAGACCGAACCAATCGTGCAGCATGATAATAATCGCCACAGATGTTTCAGGCAATTTGTACATTATTTTTACCCGATCGCCTTATACTCACCGCGATATGATAAGTTTCTTACTGGGTATGCCTTTGGATATCCGCACAACGGTTTATCTTGAAGGTGGTCCCGAAACGAGTCTGTATGTGAATACCGGCGACACGGTAATTGCCAAGTTTGGCAGCTACGTTTCAAACACCTGTGACAACGATGACAACGATCATTTCAGGAAAATTCCCAATGTAATTTCTCTCAGGATCAGGAAATAGAAATTTCCGTATATTGCACGATATTATTGAGTTGAAGCATTTCTGCCACCAAATTATTTTTTCCGGCAGAGAACCAATACAAGCATGCAATATGAAACTAAAAGCCAGCTTTCCACACGATAGTCAGGAGTCGCCAGATTCATCAGACCAGATTTCCATTCATATAAAAAAAGATCAATTTCCCATCGTAGGCATTGGTGCATCAGCCGGAGGACTGGAGGCGCTGGAACAATTTTTCTCCAATATGCCTTCTGACTGCGGGATGGCTTTTGTGGTGATCCAGCACCTCGACCCAACCCACAAAGGCATTATGTGCGAACTGCTTCAGAGGTTCACCCAAATGCAGGTTTTTACGGTAACCGACCGGTTGAAAGTTAGACCAAACTGTGTGTATGTGATACCACCAAACAAGAGTATGTCGATTCTGAACGGTTCGCTGCATTTGTTCGAGCCAATTGAAACACGCGGGTTGAGACTCCCAATCGATTTCTTTTTTCATTCCCTTGCCGACGACAGGCTGGAACAGAGTATAGGAATAATCCTTTCGGGTATGGGGTCTGATGGAAGTTCAGGGCTGAGAGCCATCAAAGAACAGGCTGGGATTGTGCTGGTTCAGGATCCGGTCGCTGCCAAATTCGACAGTATGCCGCGGGCAGCCATCGAAGCAGTAATAGCTGATGTTGTGGCTCCTGCAAACGAGTTGCCGGAAAAATTAATTTCGATCATAAAGCATCCATATCTGGTTACTCCAAAAACTCCGCAAAGTCTGGAGAAAGATACCAGCTCGCTCGAAAAAATTATTATCCTTCTTCGCGCCCAGTCAGGACACGACTTTTCGCTTTACAAAAAAACTACCTTATACCGCCGTATCGAACGTCGAATGGGTATTCACCAAATACTAAAAATAGCATCGTATGTGCGTTATCTGCAGGAAAACCCCACAGAAGTTGAAATACTTTTTAGAGAGTTGCTGATTGGAGTTACCAATTTTTTTCGCGATCCTGCCGTTTGGGAACTACTGAAGGAGAAAGTAATTCCGTCAGTATTTACCAAATTACCACATGGACATGTTTTTAGAGCTTGGATACCAGCATGTTCGACAGGTGAAGAAGCTTATTCGCTGGCAATTGTTTTCAAGGAAGCATTGGAGAAGCTAAACATGACCAGGAATTTTTCGTTGCAAATATTTGCCACCGATCTTGATAGCACCGCCATCGATAAAGCACGGAAAGGGATTTATCCGGCAAATATTGTTACCGATGTATCGCAAACCCGCCTAAACCGATTTTTCATCAAGGCCGGAGACCATTACCGGCTAAATGCAGAGATAAGGGAAATGGTGATTTTTGCGCCACAGAATGTGATAAAAGACCCACCTTTCACAAAACTCGATTTCCTCTCGTGTCGCAACCTGATGATATACATGGATGCCGAATTACAGAAGAAACTATTGGCGCTTTTCCATTACAGTCTTAATCCTGATGGCCTGTTAATTCTTGGAAGTGCCGAAACCAATGGTTCGCAGGCAGATTTATTCACAATCATCGATGCAAAACTTCGAATTTACCAGCGCAGTGGTCCGGCCAAAGCAGAAGAACTTTTTGGTTTCCCAAGCTCATTTGCCCACTCTAAACCCGGGATAATTGAAATTCAACAAAAGGAAAAAGTTGCTGATAATGTACAAACGCTCACCGATAAATTGTTGTTACAGCAATTTTTACCAGCCAGCGTTTTGGTGACAGAAGCAGGCGACATAATTTATATCACCGGAAGTACCGGGAAATATCTTGAGCCGGCAGCTGGTAAAGCCAACATGAATTTATTTGCCATGGCACGCGAAGGGCTGCGGAATGAGCTTCCGGGAGCTTTCAGAAAAGCCATGCAGAATTATGAAAAAGTGGTTTTGAACAATGTGAAAGTTGGTACCAACGATGGAACAGTGTTAACGGATGTAACCGTTCAGCAAATAGAAAAACCTTTGCCATTGAACGGCAAAATTTTAGTGTTTTTTGCCGATGTGCATAATGCCGACCGGAAAATTTCAAAACAAAATGAAACATTGACTTCAGGAATTGCACTGAATGCTGAACTGGAATTTGACCTGCAACGCCTAAACGAAGAACTGCAAAGTACCAGGGAAGAAATGCAAACTTCGCAGGAGGAACTGAAATCAACCAACGAAGAATTGCAGTCAACCAATGAAGAACTGCAATCGACCAACGAAGAGCTTACCACTTCAAAAGAAGAAATGCAAAGCCTGAATGAAGAGCTTCAAACCGTGAACGCTGAACTTCAGAGTAAAGTGGATGATTTTTCAAGGGTAAACAACGATATGAGCAACTTGCTCAACAGCATAGAAATAGCAACGTTGTTTCTCAGTAAAGAACTGAAAATTCGTCAGTTCACATTGCCTGCAACAAAAATCTTCAAACTTAGGGAGAGCGATATCGGAAGGCTCTTCACCGATCAGGTGACCGATTTGGTTTATCCTGAAATGTATAACGATACCAGGGAAGTACTGCGCACCCTGGTGTTTAAAGAGAAAGCCATTGCTACAAGTGACGGGCGCTGGTTTAATATACGAATGATGCCTTACCGAACCACAGAAGATAAGATTGACGGTTTGGTAATCACTTTCATCGACATTACAAAATCGAAGCGGTTGGAAAACGCTCTGCTCGAAAATGAAAAGATGCTCCGTGCATTCATTCAGGCTGTTCCGGGCGTCATTATTGGTTTGTCGCACGAGGGAAATGTGATTGAATTTAATACCGAAGCAGAAAAGCTTTTTGGCCGCAAAAGAAAAGATGTAATAGGCAAAAGCTATGTCGAATTGTTTATCGCCCAATTGTCGCGTAGAAAAGTAGAAGCAGAGTTGAATAATTTACTTACCGGCGTTTTACCCAACCGGTATGAAAATCGTGTAAAAACCATTGGTGGCGATGAATTGAAAATTGAATGGTCGGGTCATAAATTTTTGGGTGCAGAGGGATTGTTAATTGGAATTATTGCAGTCGGGGAGAAGATTACAAAAGCGAAAAGATGAGGAAGAAGTCCGGAGAGGGGAGATCGGAGACCGGAGACCGGCGAGGGGGCGAGGGGGAGGATTGGCGACAGGGCGACGAGGCTAAAGGGCGAATATGTGAAAATGAGATGATGTGAAATAGCGCCTTTAGTTGCAAAATATTTGTAGAAATGAATATAGAAGGCAAAAACCCGTCCGCGCAGGAATGTTTTTCAACGGAAAAACCATATTTCGGACGAAAAGGAAAAAGGAAAAAGGAAAAAATATCGAATAAGAAATAAGGAATGAGAAAATGAAAAAGCGAGCTGATAATTAATACTCTGGATATCCTTTGCTCCCGATAAAAATCGGGACAGGCTGTCTGCCTTTAGGCGACGGATTGAAGAATGTATGACAAACCCGTCCGCGCAGAAATGTTTTTCAACGGAAAAATGATCTTTCGGACGAAAAGGAAATTCGGCAATTTGAAAATGAGAGATGGGAAAGTCTGTTTTATTGAATGAAAATAAGGTAATAAGGTTGTTTTCTTCAAGGTCTGTTTCTCTACTAAGGTTGCAAAAAAATAAGGTTCATAAGGTCGAATATAAAAAACCTTATTTCTGATATTTCACCTTAGTAGCAAAAGAAAAGAAGTTGAAACCCGTCCGCGGAATACGGCGAACAAAACAATTTCCATATTTCGGACGTCTGCCAGCCGCAGGCAGGAAAAGGAAAAAATAGAAAATATCCCTGCCCGAAGCAGGCGGGGAATAAGAAATAAGGAATAAGAAAATAAAATATCGAGCTGATAATTAATACCCTGGATATCATTCAGGCTGTCTGCCTTCAGGCTTCGGCGTGAGCTCAGTCGAACGGCGACGGACAATCAAGATAAATATTGCACAATATAACCATTTCGGAAAAGCATTGAGAGGTATGGGAAAAGGGAACTATCAATTGCCTGAAGCTGATTTGTCAGGGCAAAAAACTGTAGAAGAATTGCAAAGTCACAAAGGTGTGAAAACGACATCAGGAGCTGCAGTCGCAGAAGATAACCAAAATCAAACAGATTCACAGAATCTCCTCCAGGAATTGGAACTTCTGCGTTCGGAGCTGAAAATGAAGAGCGAGGAGCTTGTTCTCCTCAAAGCGAAATTTTCTGGTCTGCAACAGAACGACTTCCAGCCAGAGGTTGAAATTGCGGATCACACACATGCAGAAGAATTGATGAAAATGGACGAAGAAAAATTCAGGCATCTCATTGAAAATTCATTTGACATGTTTGTTCTTGTCGATTCAAATGGAATTCAGCATTTTGTAAGCGATTCATGCGAAAAAATTCTTGGTTTTCGCCCCGATGAATTAATAAATATCCCTGTAATTGAGCAAATGATCCACCCCGATGATCAGGGAAAGGTGATTGACACGTTCAAGAAGGCTGCAATTATTGGTTCTGGCGGAGCACAATACAGGCACAAACATAAAAACGGTGGTTGGGTTTATCTTGAAGCCTTTGGTACGAATCAACTTAACAATCCGGGGATTAATTCGTTTGTGCTCAATGTTCGCGATATTACAGAACGGAAACTGGTAGAGGAAGAGCTAAAGGAAAGGGAAGAAATATTCAGACTGTTCCTGGAAAACAGCCCGATTTATATTTTCTTCAAAGATGAAAATATTCGTCCGCTGCGCCTTAGCCGCAATTATGAAAATATGATCGGCAAATCCATCGAAGAATTAATCGGCAAAACCATGGATGAACTTTTTCCTTCAGATTTGGCGAAAAGTATGGTTGAAAACGATCTCGATATTCTGAAAAATGGAGTTAAAATTGAAATAGAGGAAGAATTTAACGGACGCAACTATTCAACCATCAAATTCCCAATTCAGATTGAAGGAAAACCCACTTACCTTGCAGGTTTTACCATCGATATCACCGAACGTAAACGTGCCGAGATGGCTTTAAAGGAAAGCGAAGCCCGTTTGAAGGAACTCAATGCAACCAAAGACAAATTTTTCTCCATCATTGCCCACGACCTGAAAAACCCTTTTAACACAATTATCGGATTCAGTGATTTGCTGACCAGAAAAATTCAGGAACGGGATTATGAGGGTATAGCAGGTTATAGCCGGATGATCGGGAATTCATCGCAGCGAGCCATGGATTTGTTGACCAACT
Source organism: Bacteroidota bacterium (assembly GCA_030698405.1). Lineage (GTDB taxonomy): Bacteria > Bacteroidota > Bacteroidia > Bacteroidales > Prolixibacteraceae > Aquipluma. The sequence goes on along the minus strand of JAUYMU010000118.1, from coordinate 16,341 downwards.
TATTGAAATGGGCTTGCATACAAACCGGCAGGATTGATTTTATTCCTGAATGTATTGATATGGTTGAGCTTACAAGTGATGTAATAAAACTCTTAAGCAATTTAGCCCGGCAAAAATCAATAGCTATTACTACCCGCTTTTCTCCTCTGGTTTTTGTTATGGCCGATAAAGAGATGATCAGTACGGTTTTGCGGAACCTGATTTCGAATGCTGTAAAATTCACTAATCCCGGAGGTGAAGTTGTAATTTCGGCCAAAGCAAAACAGAAGGAATGGGTGATAACCATCGCAGATAATGGTGTTGGAATAAAAAAAGAGACCATAAATAAGTTGTTCCGGATTGACCAAAGTTACTCTACAATGGGCACCCAAAATGAAAAGGGAACAGGCCTCGGATTACTGCTATGCAAAGAATTCATTGAAAAACACAATGGCAGAATTTGGATCGAAAGTGAAGAGGGCCAAGGAAGTAAGTTTCATTTTAGTGTTCCGAAAGGTTGAGAAGATGAGAAGATGAGAAGATTGTAAGATTGTAAGATGGGAAAGTGAGGAAAGGTTATTAAATGTAAGTTGCTATGAGAATGAGAAGAAAGATATCCGAAAAAGAAATTCTTCGGCAAAAAGCTGAGGAGCAATTATTATTAAACAAATCCATAAAGGGATTATCTTCCGAAAATCATACTGCTTCCGCAAATACTAATCAAACTGTAACCGACACATTGAAACTTCTCTATGAACTGGAGGTGCACAAAATAGAGTTGGAATTGCAGAACGAGGAATTAATACTGGCTTTAGAAAGTACCGCAACAGCTACCGCACTCTTCGATTTTGCACCTGTCGGATATTTGACACTCGAACGCGATGGGAAAATCTGTCAGCTTAACCTTCGTGGCGCCAGTTTAGAAGGGATTGTTTCTGACGACGAAAATAAATGTCTCTTTACTTTGACCGACATCACTGAGCGAAAACGTACAGAGATGGAACTAATTTCAGCAAAAGAAAAAGCGGAAGAATCGGATCGGTTGAAATCGGCATTTCTGGCAAATATGAGTCACGAAATCCGCACCCCGCTTAATAGCATTATTGGTTTTTCTGAATTGTTGGTTGATCCGGATTATGACACCATTCAGCATCGTCAATATGCTCAGATTATCATTGATAGCGGAAACAATTTGCTTACAATCATCGGTGACATCCTTGACATTTCGAAGATTGAAGCCGGTCAACTTCAGATAGTTTATTCGAAACTTGATGTACATAAATTAATTGCCGATATCGGGAAATTATTTCTACTGAAGACGCGTAAAAAGGGACTTGAATTAAGGCTTGATCCACCAAATCCCCAAAAAGAACTTATTATTGAAAGTGATGTGAACCGGTTAAGACAGATTTTGATCAATTTCGTTGGTAATTCCCTGAAATTTACCAATAGTGGTTTTATTGAGATAGGCGTTAAAAAAGTTGGAGACTTTGTACAATTTCATGTAACAGACTCAGGTATTGGAATTCCGAAAGAATACCATGACCATATTTTTGAACGTTTTCGTCAGGTTGATCAGGATCATAACAGAAAATATGGAGGCAACGGATTGGGTCTGGCTATTTCAAAACGGTTGGTTGAATTATTGGGCGGCGCAATCTGGATGGAATCCGAACCACGCAAAGGATCCGCATTTTATTTTTTAGTGCCAATATCAGAGCTGCACTCTGCAGATAAACCTGAATTAGCCTCCAAACCAAGAAGCTCCATTTCTTCAGAATAAGCAATGGTGTTTTGTTGAGTCATTCACTTTTCCATCAGAAATCAGACATATATCTAAATCAGCTTTAGAAAGTGATTATTTTCACAATTCACATTTCTATCTATTGTTCAGCAAATTAATGGTAAAATAGTTGGGTGAAAGCATATAAATTAAAAATTTATATTTACATTGTCGGGTTGCGAAACCGGTCGCTAATAAGTGAATTGCCTGCAATAAAAAAGTATAGTCTGTCATTATTTATCGTTGGGAAAAGGGAAATAAAACATGAAGGAAGATAATCAGTTTATACAAGCACTGGCCAGCCTAAGGCAAAAAGCGGAAGAGCACTTAAAAATAAATTATTCAATAAAGACATTGCCATCAGGTGGAATCGACCTGTTGAAAATTCTGCACGAACTCGATGTGCAGCGCATTGAACTCGAAATGCAAAATGAGGAACTTCGCCTTGCGGTTGACAAAGCTGAAACTGCCACTGAATTGTATGATTTTGGTCCATCCGGATATTTTACCATCAACAACGAAGGCGGTATCTGCGAATTAAACCATCGCGGCGCCAAACTGCTTGGAAATGAACGTTCATTTTTGATTAATCAAGACATCAGGTTTTTTATTTCGCCCGACTACCTGCCTGTTTTTAACGACTTCCTGCACAAAGTTTTTGAAACCAAATCAAAACAAAACTGCGAAATCTCTCTATCCATTCCGGATAATCCATCTCTGATTGTTTACTTGGAAGGGATCGTTTCAAAAAATAGCCGTCAATGTATATTGGTGGCAGTTGATATTACTGAACGCAAACAAACGGAAGAAGCCCTTCGGAAAAGCGAGGCAGAAAACCGTGTCATTATTGAAGTTAATCCTGATATTCTTTTCAGAATAAATACCCAAGGTTTTATACTTGATTATCATGCTCCTGCCCATACGCAATTTTATGTACCCCCTGAATTTTTTCTGGGGAAGAAGATAGCAGACGTAATGCCATTGGATGTGGCCCAAAAGATAATGGAGACAATCGCAATTGCCTGTCAGTCAGGAAAGATGGCAACCATGGAATATGAGCTTACAAAAGATGGTAAACGGGAATATTTTGAAAACCGCATTGTTCCGATGTTCGATGACGAATTGCTATCGTTTGTACGCGACATCACCCACAGGAAAGAAGCGGAAGCCGAATTAAGCAGCAATTATTCCCTTCTGCGCATCGCCGGCGAAACAGCTAAATTTGGAGGATGGAATTTAAACCTGGAAGAAAACAGGGTAATTATGTCTGATGAGGTAGCCATAATTCATGGTAAACCAAAAGGATTTTACCCAACACTGGCAGAAGCAATATCGTTTTATGCGCCCGAATGGGTAGATAGAATCACCAGTGTGGTAAGTGATTGTGCTGAAAAGGGAATTCCTTTTGATGAAGAACTGGAAATTATTAATGTCGCTGGGAAACGGGTTTGGGTGCGCGCAATAGGCGAAGCCATTTGTGGCAATGATGGTAATATTGTGAAAATTCAGGGATCATTTCAGGACATAAGCGAAAAAAAGCAAACAGAAGAGGCATTGCGCAGAAGCGAAGCAAAATTCAAGGAACTGAACGATACCAAAGACAAGTTTTTCTCCATTATTGCGCACGATTTGAGAAGCCCATTCCACAATATTGTAGGATTCAGCAACTTACTTGTTCGCGATATTCTGGAAAAAGACTATGCCGGAATTGAGCGATTTGCTGGCATTATTCAGGATTCTTCGGAACGGGCCATGGACTTACTGGTGAATTTACTGGAATGGTCGCGGTCGCAAACCGGAAGAATGGAGTTTTTACCGGAAATGATCAATTTTGGTCAATTAACAGATAATGTGATCCAATTATTGCACGATTCAGCTGAAAACAAAGGCATTTCGATTTATACTGATGCACCAGTTAATTTGATGGTTTGTGCCGATAAAGCAATGCTTGGAACCATTCTGCGAAATTTAATTTCGAATGCAATCAAATATACCAGTACTGGAGGAGTAATTGTTGTAAAAGCAAGGCAAAATAATAAAGAGTTACTGGTATCGGTTGCCGACAATGGTGTCGGAATTGGCAATCAAGAGATTTTGAAGTTATTCCGTATTGACCAGAATCAATCAACAGCTGGCACACATAACGAAAAAGGAACCGGATTAGGTCTTATCTTGTGCAAAGAATTTGTCGATAAGCACGGTGGACGGATTTGGGTAGAAAGTGAAGAAGGGAAAGGAAGTACATTTTGTTTTACGGTGCCGAAGGTGTGACATTTGTGATTGGTCGCGTTTAGTTTACATTCGCATCGCGGCGATCTCTTTGTATAATTTAATTCAAGTTTTTAACCTATTCGCATCGCGGCGACCTATTATTCGCGGGGTTAATGTTCTCAATTATAAACGATCGACAATAACCAAGGAGTGCAGAACCAATTCAGTAAGTTTCTCCAACAAAAAATCCCCAATGCTGATGAAATCATTGGGGATTTTTAAATATACCGGTGTTCGTTTATTTCAGGAACAATTTGCTCCAGTTTTTAAATTCGCGGTTTTTCCATGTTCCTTTGTGATACACGTAACTAACAATTAATGGCAGCACTGAGGTTGCTTCAGCAAAAACCATTTGTTCGTCGGTTACCTGCACTTTTCCCCACGAGCTTGCTTCTTTCAGTGTTGACGAAGAACAAGCGCCATCGCGAACATCGGCAACTGTAATCTGAACGGCATATTGGTGCATCGGAACTTCTTTTCCAAGAATTTCAGCACAGACAACAGTGTCCTGGGCAAAATTCTTCGGAACGCCGCCACCAATCATGAACAAACCAGTTACACCGGCAGCCATTTTTATTTTTGTCAGTTCCAGAAAATCGGCCACCGAGTCAATCGAAACGTGTTTTTCAGGATTTTCCCATTGATGTTTGGCCAAACCAAAACCAGCGCTTGAGTCAGAAAAAGCAGGGCAGAAAATCGGCACGTTATTCTCGTAACAAACCTGAATAAGGCTTTCTTTTTTTACTGAATTTTCGGTCAGCCATTTGCCCATTTCCCAAATAAATTCGCGTGATGAATATGGTCTTTTTTCAAGTGAATCAGTAATTTCCTTGATGGTTCCATCGCAGTTCTGTAATTCTTCTTCGTCGATGAAAGTATCGTAAATACGGTCGATATATAGATCGCGCAAAATTCCGTCGTTTACTTCGGTTGTTCCGCGGTAGTGTTTGTGTCCCAATGCTTCGAAAAAATCCATGTCGATAATGGATGCTCCGGTAGCAACAATTACATCGATCATTTTATTTTTGACCATATCAACATAAACCTGCATACAACCTCCGGCGCTGGTACTTCCGGCGAGGGTCAGAATGTTGGTACATTCGGTATGGTTTACCATTTTCAGCAAAATGTCGGTTGCACTTGCTGTATCGCGCGAAGTGAATGACATTTTACGCATTGAGTCAATAATTGGAGTTGAATCGAATGACTTAATGTCGATGTGTTCGATGGTGTCTTTTAATAAATCTGATTTCTTCATGCTTCTGAATTTTGATCGTTTAATTGTGCTTGCCAGCAATTGTATTTGATTATAAATTAGTCAGATAGGCTGGCTTCTATCTCTGAAAAAGTTTGCAAATGTAGTATAAAATATTTGGTTCTGCCAGCCTTACTTTATTTTCCTGAAGGCATAACCATGTCTTTCAGAAAGATTTCGGCAATGTCTGTAATAGATGAATCGAGGCTTCTGTATTCAAAACCAATAGACCTGCTGATTTTTTCTCCGGAATATTGATTCTTTTGGTTTGAACTGGATACGGTATCGCGCGTGATCAAAGGTCGTTTACCGGTAAAAAAGCTGGCAGCTTTTGCCATTCTCCATGCAATGTGCAGCTTAATGTCGGACGCAAAATTTCGCGGACGTGGTTTATTCAGCCCGTCGGCTATCCGGTTGAAAAAATCCTGGTAGCTCATGTTTCCGGCATTCAGGATAAACCGCTGGTTCTTAACCTGCTCAAATTGCTGATCGCCCATCAGTTGAATCATGGCTTTCACAACATCGCGAACATCTATAAATCCGGTGATCCCTTTTGTGTAGTAATTCAGCCCTTTCCAGATAGATTGAAAAAGTTTTGGGCTGCCGATTTCCCAGTTTCCGGGGCCCATAATAATCGATGGGTTTACGATTACCGCATCCAATCCTTCTTCAATTCCGCGCCAAACTTCCATTTCAGAAAAGAATTTGCTGAGCGAATAGCCTGTTTTTCGTTTCGATGGAGTCCAATAAGTATCTTCGGTAATTTGGCTTCCGTCCTGTGTTTTGCCCAATGCAGCAATCGAACTCACGTGACAGAATTTGCCGACTCCGTTGTGAATGGCGGCATCTATCAGATTTCCCGTACCTTTCACATTGTTGTTCAGCATCATGTCGTTGTCGTCGCCATGAAACGAAACAATGGCGGCACAGTGGTAAATGCTGGTAATACCTTTCAGTGCTTCTTCGAGGCTGAAATAATCCAGTATGTCGCCTTCCACCCATTCAATTTGCGAAAACAACGTTTCAACCTGATCGGTGTAATACGAAAATATTTTCTTCACCCAGTCGGTATTGCTTTGCTGCCGTCTGAGCGCTTTTACCCGATTGCCTGAATTGGTCAGCTCATACAGCAAATGTGCTCCTACGAGCCCGGTTCCACCTGTTACTAAAATCATTTCTTAAGTATTTTAACCAGTAACCGGCCTTTTTCGGTTAACTGATATTTTTGGTTCATATCCCGTGGATTTTCTTTTATGGTCAATTCAATCCAATTCTGATTTAGAAGAGGGTCAAGGTATCGTTTTTTATTTTTTGTTTGAAGGGACACACCCAACAACTCTTCCAATATTTCTTTCTTTTTCCTTGGCATTTCTGATAAATAGTCAAGAATTAGTTCTGCCTTGTCGCCAAAATTATCCGAGATAAGAGATTTTACTTGGTCACTTGCTTGGTTACTTGCTTGGTTACTTGCTTGGTTACTTAAATACATTAGAAGATCATTAATATCGTCTAATGAGTTGATATTCTGAATATTATCCTGATTACTTGCTTGGTTACTTTTTGCTTCTGGATGTGCATATATTACTGTCAAAAAGTAATTGCAATCGGGATCTGTTTCAAGCACGGGCATAGGTGAACCATTTCGTTCAAGTGCCCGGTATATTTTTGGGACACCGGTACCTCTACCCTCTGTCAGATGTAGTTCTTTCAAAAAGTCGCCGATACGCCGATTCCTGTAATCCCTTGCTACAACAAACTTATCCCATTCAATGGACTGACCGTGAATTAATTCTTCTATGTTGATAGGTAAAGCCATAAAAACAAAGGTAGGAAAAAGTGCCTAAAGTTAAATAAAGTATTTACCATTAGACCATTTACCATTTACAAGCAAAACAATGATCGGAAAAGCTCAAATAGTAAATCGTAAATATCTAAATTGTAAATAATTATCGGTTCCACGGAGTCACTGCCTTCGCTCCAAACTCCTTCGCAGTAATCTTGGTAATCGGAACGATAAAAACACCAACATTGCGTATCGCAGGAGCACTGAATTTAAACGGAAGATCGCTGTATTGGGTCATGAATTGTTTGAAAAGCCTTTCTTTTTCCACATCATCTTCAATGATTTCAGCCGTTCCTTCAATGTTTACCGATTTCGATTTTACACGGTAACTGCATCCAACCTGCACGTCCTGCCAGGCCAATTCTTCGCCCAATGTCCAGTTGATGCAAACCTTCGGATTTTTTTTGATTGTCTCCCACATTCTTCCATGCTGGGCTGAATGCAGGATAACCCGGTCGCCGTCTATGGCAAAATTCATTGGCAAAACGTATGGTTCATCGTCGATCGACATGCCCACATAGCAGGTTTTGCACTTTTTCAGGATAGCATCAATCTCGTTTCGGTTGGTAATAAAATGTGTTCTCATAGTTTTTAGCTAATTGTTCTAAATCCAAGCAATACCGAAAGATCTTTCAATACTTCTTTCAGTTTCATGTGCTGGCCCATATATTCCATTAGTTTTTCGGTATCGTTGTTTTTGCTGGCTTCGTTGATTTGTTGTTCGAGTTTTTTCAGCATCAATTTAACTTTTTTCGATTTGTATTCCTGAACCAGTTTCGGAACCAAAAGATACAAAAGTTCACTTTCTGTTTCGATAAAAGCCCCGCCTTTGCTCCATCTTTTGCTTTCGACGTATTTGTCGGCCATGATGTTGCTGGCGAACTGACTTATTTCAGTATCAGGATGCTGTGTGAAAAACTTTACCGGATCAAAATCCTTGTTGTCAACATTTTCTTCCAGCGTTGCAATAATGAAACTGAAAGTGGGATCCACCGAAGTCAGTCCGTCGCTTTGAAGTTCTGAAAGTACATAATATCCCACGGTGTAGGATTTCATTTCGTGGGTTTCCTCGTCTTCAATATCGAATGCTTCCTGATGAAAATATTTCAGGAGAACACGGATGATCTCACGTTCTTCGGTTTCAAAATGATTGGCCACTTTTTTTTGAGTAACCGGAGCGGCTGGTTTTGAAGCCTGTATTTGTATCTCCTGAAGTTCCTTCCGGGTATGTTCTTCCGATTGTTTGTTCTGAATTTTCCTGATTTCGGAGTACAAAACAGCTTCCTGAACATCCATCAAACGGCTGCATTCCTTGATGTATATGGTTCGGGTTATGGTATCAGGAATAACAGAGATCGATCGCACAATTTCATTGATCAGCTTTGCTTTCGAAACCGGATCATTTTCAACGGTTTCCATCAAAAGCTGCGTCTTGAATTTTATAAAGTCGGTTTCGTTGGCTTTGATGTATTCAGTCAGTTCACCTGCGCTCATCGAGCGGGCGAACGAATCGGGGTCTTCACCGCGCGGCAGAGGTAAAACTTTTACGTTGATGCCTTCCTCCAAAACCATGTCGATTCCCCGAAGCGAAGCTTTTATTCCGGCATCATCGCCATCATACACAATGGTAATGTTGGGCGAAAAGCGCCTGATCAGCCTGATTTGGTCGATGGTGAGTGATGTTCCTGACGAAGCCACCACATTTTCGATTCCCGCCTGATGAAACGACAAAACATCGGTATAACCTTCTACCAGATAGCACTTGTCGAGTTTTGTAATATCCCGTTTTGCCTGATAAATGCCATAAAGCGTGCGGCCTTTGTGGTAAATTTCCGACTCGGGCGAGTTGAGGTATTTCGCAACTTTCTTATCGTTGGTCAGGGTTCTTCCACCAAAGGCAATCACCCTCCCGGCCACATTGTGAACCGGAAAAATCACCCGTCCGCCAAAACGGTCGCGCACCCAATCTTCACGTTTGATGGTCAGTCCGGTTTTCTCCAGGAAATCCATTTTGTAACCTTCCCGCTGTGCCGCCTGTGTAAAAATATCTTTTCCGTCGGGGCAAAAACCAAGTTCAAATTTGGTAATGATGTCGTCGCGGATTCCCCTTTCGCGCAGGTAACTCAGGCCAATGGTGCGGCCTTCATTCTCCTTCAGCAAATATCTGCTGAAATATCTTTGCGCGAATGCAGAAACAATCATCATGCTTTCGCGCTCGTCCTTCAGTTGCTTTTCTTCCTGCGACTCCTCCTTTTCTTCAATCTCGATGTGGAATTTTTTTGCCAGCCATCGCAGTGCATCCGGATAACTGAGCTGCTCCAGTTCCATCACAAAGTTCACCGAGTTTCCACCTTTTCCGCAGCCGAAACATTTAAAAATTCCTTTGGCAGGCGAAACGGTAAACGAAGGCGTTTTTTCGTTGTGGAACGGGCAAAGACCGAGCTGGTTGACTCCCCGTTTTTTGAGGGTGACAAACTCCGACACAACATCCGAAATGTTTGCTGCATCCAATATTCGCTCTATGGTAGATGGATCGATCATTGCTGCAAATGTAAAAATTTAAAAGTTGAGATTGCAGCGAAATGGCTTTGGGTTGATCAAATTGTGTTGCAGATTCTGATGTCAGAACTTTGCACTTCGTCCAGATCGTTCAGATGGACAGTGCCTTCAAAAAAGCTTTCGCCATCGAGCAGGTTGGGCATTATTTCCTGAACCAGGCTTTCCATTTGCAGGTTGAAAATATTCAGGATATCCACCCATTTCAACCGCCCCGGAATTTTGTTTTCCAATGTTCCTGAAAATTTTGACGATTCGTAAACCAAATAAACGGTGGCTGAGCCTGTCGAAGCCTGGGTGGTTTTTACCACCCCGCGCAAAACAGCCTCAGAAACTATCAGACCGCTCGACTCCTGAATGTTACGGATGGCGGCTGCATTCATGTCTTCAGCTATGCCAATTTCACCTTTTATGCCTGAATGTTTCCGTTTCAAAGGGCCATCATCGGCAATTTGCAGAAAGAGGATGTGATCGGTTTTGTTATCGAAAATGAATGAAAGTGTTTTAATAGATGGATTGCTCATTTCAGAAATTTTCATAAAGTACTTTCCCTTTTAAAAGAAGTTCCTGGGCAAAAAGGCTGTTGTTTTCAACGAATTTCTGATGCATTCCTTTTGTATGTACAATTAAATCAACCGGAAACTCTTTTTTAATTTCAGAAATAGCTTGCGATATTTTTAGGTATATTTTACTTTTTTCAGCAAAACTTGAAGGGATTGTTATGTCACTGGTAACTACTAAAATATCTAAATCACTGCTATCTGTGGGTGCGCCATAGGCATAGGAACCAAAAAGGATGATCTTTTCTGGCTTTATTGGTTTTAGTTTTTCAACGATTAATGGTATGTAGTTTAGTCCTGTCATGAAATATTATACTTTCCGGCAAATTTAAGGAAATATTTCGGACGAAGGCTCGTCGTTGTTCTCACTGTTTCGAAAGATAACACTTCTCATTTAATGGATTCCATCCTTCGAAAGGGGGATGGAATTCTTTTCGTTTATTATCGTTGCAGCCTGTTTTATGTTCCCAAACATTGCTTGTCCAACGCAACCTTTTGTCGGGTTTTGGAATCTTCACTATATGTTTATTAATTTCGACTAACTTAAAAACCAAAAACATGGAACGACCTCACCCCTCAAGACCATCTACCTGCCAAAAAGTAAATTTGTAGCACTCGTTTTATAACAATTAATTCAAAAAAATCATGAAAACTACACTTTTAAAAATCAGTTTTATTTTCCTGTTCCTGACTTTAATGGGGGCAGGGTGCGAAAAAGAAGAAGAACTAGCTCCATACCATGCACAAGGTAAAATTATTGAAGTTACCGGAGGGTGTTATGGAGAAATTGTTCTGATTGAGGTAGAAAACCCAAGCGGAATTGGATTACCCGGAACATTTTCCGAACCGGGAAAGGAAGATGAAGCGATAACCTATAGGAATGCCATTGGCGTTCCGTATTTTTCAAAAATAGGAATCCATGAATCTGTCCCTCAAACTATTGGAACTTGGTTCTATTTTGAATATAGGGAATTGACAAATGAAGAAAAAGAAAACTTATTCATTTCATCAAATCCTCCTCTTATATGTCCAACAAACATTATATCTCCCACAAATGCTCCATTAATAATTACAAAAATCATTAGTTACAAATAAAAGTCTAACAACATGAAAAAAATAAATCTAACCTTAATCGTGATTTTTTTGACATCGTTTGTATATGCACAAAACGATTACTATTGGTCAGCCGGTAAAAAGCACTATCTAAAGCAGCAAACTAATGCTTTTGTAGTAAAGCTTCAAAAAGAGTTTGATTTTGAAAATTCACAGAACATAAAAAGTGAAAGAAATCTTAAAGAATTAACAAGAATGAAGAGCGATCTCGGGATTGCTATCTCTAATGATATTCTGGTTAATGCAAAAAAGGTAAAAGAATATAAGGAATTTTCAAATGCAATGCCGGTTTACCAGTTAGGGGATTTGCCTCTTTTTCTTACCGGCGAGATCCTTATGCAGCCGAAGAACAATGCTTCGATAGAAGATATCCTCAAGCTGGCAAACAATAAGGTCTCTCTTAAAAATCGGACAAAGTATAACACCTATGTTTTAGAAACGGCGGATTGGGATAAGCTGCTTGACTATTCTAACCTCATTTATGAAAGTGGATTGGTTGAGTATTGCCATCCAAACTTTATTGCCCCAAGGGAAAAACACCAGATCAACGACCCAAAGTATAGCGAACAATATTATTTGAATAACACGGGGCAGCTTGGGGGAACATCCGGAATCGATATAAATGCACCGGAAGCCTGGGGCTTAACAACCGGAAGCTGCCCGATTACAGTTGCGGTGATTGACGATGGTGTTGAAGATCATGAAGATTTAAATGGTAGGGTGTTGCCGGGGTTTACCCCTCAATTTTCACTGCCAAATCCAGATACGCATGGCGGTCCAAACGAAAATGATCCTACCGGCAGTCGTGTTGGACATGGCCAGTGTTGTGCGGGAATAATAGGGGCAACCCATAATTCTTTGGGGATAAGGGGCATTGCTCCTGAAGTAGATATTATTCCGATAAATATCTTTAATGACTGGTTCATTTATTTAGGACAAGTTGTTTATGCGGAAGATATTCAAGATATTGTAAATGCCATTGATTTTGCCTGGGATGATGCAGAAGCAGATATTATTAGTAACTCTTGGAGTTTTACTGATCCAACTGCTAATTTTGCGGCAGTCACACAAGCTATTGGACGGGCCAGAACGCAAGGAAGGACACAAGGAATAAATCACTTAGGATGTGTTGTTGTTTTTGCCTCTGGCAATGATGAAAGTCCATTTAGCCACCTTCCAGTTCGTTTTCCGGCTAGTGTTGATGGAGTGATTACTGTTGGAGCAATTGATAAAAACGGCAATATTCATAATTACAGTTGCAGAGGAATTTCTATGGATTTAGTCGCACCTTCAGGTGGTGTTCCCGGAGATGTAAGGACTATAGATAGGGAAGGCAGTGCCGGTTTTGTCGGTGGCAATTATTACGATAATTTTAATGGAACCTCTGCTGCATGCCCACAGGTATCAGGTGTTGCCGCATTAATGTTGTCGGTGAACCCGAATTTAACGGAAGCGCAAGTTCGAACTATCCTACAACAAACCGCAACAGATATGGGTACTTCCGGATTTGATAACACTTATGGACATGGCCGGGTCAATGCCTACGCTGCAGTAATACGGGTTTTGGGTGATCCAGTTACAGGGTCTTCATTCGTCTGCACATCCGGCGCTACCTATACTGTAACGCCTCCTGCTGCATTTGATTCCATCATTTGGACATGCGGATCAAACCTAGCCATATCATCGGGGCAAAATACTGCATCCTGTACGTTCTCGCACAGCGGCACTGGCAGCAGCTGGGTAAGGGTAAGGTTGGTTACAGATTGTGACAGCAATACATTACCAGATAAGATTGTTTGGGCAGGTAACCCAATTGACCCTGAAATTGTTTCTGATGCCTATAATAGCTATATTTGGACAACTGCCTATGGTGAACCTGCCGCAAAAGAATATACAATTTACACGGAGCAGGATATTGTTTTTTATGACAAAAACACTAATTTATATGGAGGTCTGATTGGGAATTTTGATTGGACATGGTATTTGGACGATGGGGGAATATATCACGATGAATACGACTACGGTGATGAAGGTAAAATGTATATATTTCATCAGCCTGGCACTGTTCGGTTACGCACAAGCGTGGAAAGTCTGGGAGATGGATGTGGTTCTACAGATTTATCGGCTCCGGTTTATGTTGTGGTAATAGAACAAGAGTACCTACTTTCTCTGTCGCCCAACCCGGCTTCCGGCGAAACAACAATTAAAATTGAAAGTACAAAAAAAGAAAAAGCAGATAAGGTGGTTGAATGGGAACTGGAAGTCTTCGACCAAACACAGGCATTAAAAGCTAAAACAAATAAGCTTACAGTAAACACTACAAAAATACAGACCTCGGGCTGGAAAGATGGTGTGTATATTGTGCGGGCTAAGATTGGTGATAAAATACTCACCGAAAAGTTAATTGTAAAACATTAAGCACTCAATGGATTCCATCCTTCGAAAGGGGGATGGAATCCATTTTCTTAATTATTGTTGCAGCCTTATTAAAGCCAACATTTTTCCTTATCTTTTTTTATGTTGACAAACATAGCTTGCCCGAGGCAACCTTTTAGCGGTTTTCAGAATCAATAGTATATGTTTATTTAATTTAAAAACCAAAAACAATGAAAACAACAATCTTAAAAATCAGTTTTATTTTCCTGCTCTTTACTTTAATGGGAGCAGGGTGCGAAAAAGATGAACGGGATCCACTATGCTATCAGGGAAAGGTTGTAAGCCTAAATCAGGGGAGTGGATGCCAGAATATTATAGAAATTGTCGAAACCATTAAAGATGGTGAGCTTGAAGTAGGCAACACAATATCTTTTAATCCGGATTTATACGTGGGTACATTAAAGGTGGGAGATGTTGTATATTTTAAAGTTATTGAATACGAAGAATTCGGGAATCCTATTTCGACCCAACCTTGTACTTTTCCACAGTTTGCATCATCTATAGAATTTTGTAACAATTAAAATCTCAGATTATGAAAAAAGTTTTTACAACAATCCTTATCGTTTTTATTTCTACTTTGCTTTTTGCCCAATCTTTTTATCGGTATCAAGGGACGAGGATTGATTTAAGCTTAGATAGTAACTTGTACGTTGTACAACCAAATAGCCAGTTGGTTGAAAAACAGAATAGTGCTTTTGAAGAAAAACTACAAAAAGGGGAAATTGGATTTTTCAAAAAGATACCAAATAACCGCTTTTTAGTAGGAGGGGCTAAACTGCAACCTGAGAATTATGATTATATTTCAAATGTTTACCGGGATGATGGAAACGGTATGGTAATTATTTTACCACGTATCGCGGTAATGTTCAAACAAGAAGTTAACCTGCAACAGGTTTTGGATAAATATGATGGGAAATTAATTAAGGACGGCGGAGGTAATCGGAAATATATCTTAAAGTGCGATGTTTCGCATTCGGAAGAAGTCTTGAAGCTGGTCAGCGAATTAGACACAAGGGATGATGTCATTTGGTGTGAACCTGAGTTCTTATCTGATTATAGAGCTAATAATACCCTGTACCCGCAACAATACTACCTGAAAAATACAGGTCAAAACGGGGGAACGGCCGGGATTGATATTAATGTTGAACCGGCATGGAATTTAACAAATGGTAATTCATGTATCACGGTTGCGGTAATTGATGTTGGTGTTGACAGGAATCATGAAGACATGGGGACACGCGTTTTGGAAGGTTTTACCATAAGAAATGCTACCGGAGAAGGTGAGGCTCAAAATGCAAATAGTTTGGATTCAAAATACCATGGTATGGCTTGTGCAGGTATTGTAGCGGCATCAAACAATACAATTGGAATCAGGGGAGTTGCAAGTAATGTAAATATTTTACCTGTAAACATCGCCCCAGATGCAACTTATATTGATGGGTTAGGAAGAAGAATTGAGGGTTTTGGGACAAATATTGAAATTGCCGAAGCCATCGGTTGGGCCTGGAGACGGGCGGATGTACTCAGCTGTTCCTGGGGTGGAGGAAGCCCTTCCAACGATATAACTGCAGCGATTGACAGTGCCAGAACTTTTGGGAGAAATGGCAACGGCACAGTGGTTGTTTTTTCATCAGGGAACAACTATCCTGGTGATACAGATGTATTATATCCTGGTCGTGTGAATGGGGTAGTAACGGTTGGTGCCATAACAAATCAAGGAACAATTTGCAATTATAGTCAACGCGGAACATCAATGGATTTGGTTGCCCCAAGTGGAGATGCTAATTCAAATAATAATGTAACAACCACCGACAGGATGGGGAGCCTGGGTGAAGAAACAAGTGGCAACTATATGAATGACTTTGGTGGTACTTCTGCTGCGTGCCCACAGGTATCCGGTGTTGCCGCCTTAATGTTGTTGGTGAACCCGAATTTAACGGAAGCACAAGTACTAACTATTCTGCAACAGACCGCAACAGATATGGGTACTTCCGGATTTGATAATACTTACGGACATGGTAGGGTCAATGCCTACGCTGCGGTCATACGGGCTATGGGTGGTCCAATTACGGGACCTTCAGTCATTTGTACTTCTGGTACTACCTTAAGTATAACACCACTCGCTGCGCCTGATTCCATTATATGGTCATGTGGCCCTAACCTTGCCATTTCTTCGGGTCAAAATACTACTTCCTGTAATCTTTCTATTACGGGCAATGGTAGCAGTTGGGTAAGGGCGAGATTAGTTTCCGCATGTGGCAGTGTCACCTTACCGCAAAAAACCGTTTGGGTCGGTACTCCAATAGTCACAAGCGTTACTGGCGCTTCGCCTTTAGGTGTTTACCAACCGGCAACTTACTATGCCGAACTCTCAAGTTTTAGTAGCATGCCCGATTCTTACTATTGGGCAACAAGTCCGTCATCCGGAGTAACAATAACATCATATGGCCATTACGCCAGCATCATGTTTACCCGGTCTGGTTGGTATCAAGTGGTGGCAAAAGCACATAACGCCTGTGGATGGAGTAGCTATGCAATGAAAATG
>JAUYMU010000117.1 GCA_030698405.1 Bacteroidota bacterium | reverse complement strand
GGAGAAACGATCTTTCGGACGAAAATGAAAAAAATAAAAAATATCGAATAAGAAATAAGAAATATTGAATGAGAAATGAGAAAATGCAAAAAGCGAGCTGATAATAATACCTTGGATATCCTTTGCCGTCTGCCTTTAGGCGACGGATTGAAGAAGAATAAAAACCCGTCCGCGCAGAAATGTTTTTCAAAGGAAAAACCTTCTTTCGGACGGAATGGAAATGTGTCAATTTGAAGATTTGAAGCGGTGATAACCTGAAAATTGCAATATCCTATGCTGTCTGCCTTTAGGCTTCGGAGTGAGCTCAGTCGAACGGCGACGGATAGAATGGAATGGGAATTTGAAAATACGATTTAAAATAAACATAGCTTGAAGAACAAAAAATACATAGTACATCTTAGCCATCTGGTTGCCCGAATATTTCTGGTGATCCTTTCGGTGTTTCTTGCAGGGAAAACTTTTGCCCAGCAGGATCCGATGTACACGCAATACATGGAAAACATGATGACCATCAACCCAGCTTATGCCGGGTCAAAAGAAGTTTTCACCATGATGGTGGTATCGCGCGACCAATGGGTAACGATGGCAGACGCCCCCGACACCAGAACTTTCGCGATGCATTCGCCAATCTCCAACACAAATATGGGCTTGGGCTTGTCGTTTTTGCACGATCGCATTGGTCCAATCCGGCAAACTGGTCTGTATTTCGACTATTCCTATACTTTACGATTCAGTAACAAGCGCAATCTTGCTCTTGGTTTAAAAGCCGGCGTTAATTTTTACGAAGCGGGCCTCACCGATTTGCTAACCAACGATCCAAACGATCCGGTTTTTGCCAACGATATCAACCGCAACTTCTTACCCAATTTTGGAGTGGGCGCTTTTTACCACGCCCAACGTTATTACCTGGGTCTGGCAATTCCGAAACTCATAAAAAACACCATCAATAAAAACGATTTTTCAGTTGAGCATCTAAACAAGGAAGAGATACACATCTTTTTTATGGGCGGTTATGTATTCGATGTAAATAGAATTGTTAAATTTAAGCCATCTGTTCTGACCCGGTTTGTAAGCAATTCCCCGATGTCGTTGGATGTGAATGGTACATTCATGTTTTATGACCGGTTGTGGTTGGGAGCCATGTACAGGATAGGCGATTCGTTTGGCGGATTGTTCCAGATACAGGTAAACGATCATCTGAAAATCGGCTATTCGTATGACCTTCCGACTTCACGTCTCGGGTTTTACAACAAAGGGACTCATGAGGTGATGGTTAGTTTTGATTTTGGTTTTGATCGTGGCAGGGTAAGGTCGCCGCGTTATTTTTAATGAATTGAACGAGTATCAATGGCGAAGAATCCTATCATATTTCTTTTATGCCTGATGTTGATTTTGCTTTTGCCGGATCAGGGTTTCAGCCAGAAACTGACGACTAAACTCGCGGATAAAAGTTTTGATGAATTTGCTTATGTAGATGCCATCGGATTGTATGAATATGCCTATCAAAGAGATACCACCGATAACTATGTGGTAAGAAGACTAGCCGATGCCAACAGGAATGTCGGAAATACAGAAGAGGTTGAGCGTTGGCTGAAAAAGCTGATGGATCGCCGGGCAGAAACACCTGAAGATATCTTTAATTATTCGCAGTCGCTGAAGAGCAATGGCAAATACCTGCTTGCCGAGCAATGGCTGAAGGAATATTCGGAGCTTCGTCCCGAGGATGGCCGTGTAAACATACAGGTTTCGTTACTCGAATACATACAGTTTCTGATGCGCGACTCGACCAATTTTGAAATGAGGAATGTGTCGGTTAACACCCCCGGATCTGATATGGGACCGGCGTTTTACAAGGATACGTTTGTATTTTCCTCCACTTCCATTGGATCCAAATCAACGGCCAGCTACAAATGGAACGAACTTCCTTTCCTTGATATTTATTCGGCAAAAATTAACGAGACCACAGGCGACCTTTCATCTCCCCAGCCATTTGCACCGAAACTGAAAACCTCCTACCACGACGGCCCGGTTTCCTTTGATCAGGGAAAAGACATTATTTATTTTACCCGAAACAGTTTCGTCAAGGGAAAAACATCGAAAAGTAACGAAGGCGTGGTGAACCTGAAAATATTCGAGGGAAAACTTGAGGATGGGGATTGGAAAATGACAGGAAGTTTCAGGTACAACAGCAACGAATATTCTGTTGGACACCCATCGGTTACAAAAGATGGATCAGTACTTTATTTCGCATCCGATATGCCCGGTGGGTATGGTAAGTCTGACATTTATTTCAGCGTATTCTCAAGCGGTCAGTGGAGCAAACCTTTCAATGTAGGGCCAAAAATAAATACCGAAGGAAACGAGTTCTTTCCATTTATCAGTGGCGACGGTGTTTTGTATTTTTCCAGCAATGGACATGGCGGACTTGGAAGTCTCGATATCTATTTTTCTGTTCCTGAACGCGGAGTTTTCAACAGCATTGAAAATATGGGATATCCGGTCAATTCATCCAAAGATGATTTTGGATTCGCGCTCGACTCAACAGGCATGAAAGGTTATGTTTCGTCGAACCGTTTGGGTGGTAAAGGCAACGATGATTTGTATTTCCTGAAGATACTCCGGGTTCCGGTTATTATTCGCGGAGTTATCAGAGACCGCGACACAAAAGACATTCTTACTGATGCGACGGTGAACGTAATTGACGAAGATGGCAAGACCATTCAGACAACCATCACCCGAACCGATGGGCAGTTTGAATTTGAAGTGAACAAGGGACAGCAATATATACTGAATGTAACGAAGGAATTTTATTTTGAAAACGAAAAAGCTGTTGCCACAGGTGCACTCAGGCCAAACGACGAGGTATTTTCTGAAATTTTCCTTGAACAAAAAATAGAAGAATCTAATGACAATTCGCCCGCACCAATAAGTATGGAAGAAGAGGGTGGAGCTTCACTTCAGGTGATAGAGCTCGAATACATCAATTACGAGTTGGATAAATCGGATGTTGGGAAAGAAATGATGGCTACCCTTGATAAATTAATTGCCTTGCTGGTGGAGTTCCCCGATCTCGAAATCAGGATTGAATCGCACACCGACTCACGGGGAAGCGATGATTACAACATGTTGCTTTCAAAGAAAAGGGCACGTGCGGCTTTCGACTATGTTGTTTCAAAAGGAGTTGACCCTAACCGGTTGTTATATCAGGGATATGGAGAAACACGATTGCTCAACAATTGTGGAAACGGTGTTCCATGCGCCGAAGAACAGCATGAAGTTAACCGCCGGTCGATCGTAAAAGTGGTTCGCAAAGGAACCTATCAGGAAAAACGCGACCAGAAAAACATCTTCTACTTTTAGCCTGATTGATTTCAGCATGAACTTTTCACCTCCCTTTCACGTTCAATTTCCGAACAATTAAAACATTAGCTATGAAATACGTTGTAACAGGTTCGCTTGGAAACATCAGCAAACCTCTTGCTGAAAAATTAATTGCTGCCGGACATCACGTGACGGTGATAAGCAGCAAAGATGAAAAAGCTGCACTGATTGAAGAAATGGGAGCCAAAGCCGCAATTGGATCGGTTGAAGACGTCGTTTTTTTGACAAAAGCATTCACTGGTGCCGACGCCGTTTACACAATGGTTCCACCACATTTTGGCGCCGCCGACTGGAAAAAATACATCGCCGGAATTGGTGAAAATTATGCAAAAGCGATCAAAGCTTCAGGAGTAAAAAATGTGGTAAACCTGAGCAGCATGGGCGCCCACATGCCCGAAGGATGTGGACCGGTGAGCGGTTTGTACTTTGTTGAAAAGGCGCTGAATGCATTGGAAGGTGTCAATGTAAAACACCTCCACCCCGGGTTTTTCTATACAAATTTCCTGGGTCAAATCGGAATGATCAAAAACATGGGCATCATGGGTGGTAATTATGGCGAAAATGCAAAACTGGTTATTGTACACCCCGAAGACATTGCCGATGTAGCTGCCGAAGAAATGCAGAATCTGTCGTTTAAGGGAAAAAGCATCCGTTACATTGCCAGCGACGAAAAAACAACCCATGAAGTTGCCGCCATATTGGGCAAAGCGATCGGGAAACCTGAGATTCCATGGGTAAACTTTAAAGATGAAGAGACTTTGGGCGGAATGTTGCAGGCCGGAATTCCCGAAGAAATCGCTAAAAATTATACTGAAATGGGAGTTGCTATGCGGAGCGGCGAAATGGATTCTGATTATTTAAAAAACAAACCTTCCGAATTCGGAAAAAGCAATCTGGAAGTTTGGTCGCGGGCTTTTGCTGCTGTTTACGAGCAATCGTGATAAAGCAAATTTTTATGTAACCACATAGGCACATAGGGCACATAGAAAATTTAAACTATGTTTTCTATGTGCCTATGTGGTTATTTTCATCTCGAAACTTCCATCAGTGTTTCAACCGTTTCATACAGTTCATGAGCGAGCGCGAGGTGTGGTAATTCCCTTTCCAGATTTGAGATTTCATGGCCAGTTTTTCACCGGGTTCTTTGTCGATACCGTTTGGATACCAGTCGCCGTGCTCATGATCAATCAGGTAAGTATCAATATACTCCCACTGTTTCAGGAACAATGATTTATAATTGTGCGAATCGTCGGGGAAAAGCTCAGCCATCAGAAGAAGTGAGTTTAATCCCTCTGCCTGTGCCCACCAGTTTTTGGTGTCTTTTATAATGGTTACCGTATCCTGATCCTTAAAGTAATAACCTGCTTCGTAAAATCCGCCAACTGTTTTGTCCCAGCCGTTTTCGATGGAATGATCGACCATCTTTTTGGCTTTCCGAAGGGTTAGCGTATCATTTTCCAGACCTGCAATTTCAGAAGCCTCCAGCATCAGGAAAGCGGTTTCAACATCGTGCCCAAACGAGATATGATCGTGGTACCAGTTCTTTTTCCTGACATCCTCAGCCGAATCGCGGTACGAAACCGGTGATAAATCATGGTTCAGAAACAATTGCAGATAGCCTTTCGGATGGGTAATTTGGTCGCGCACCAGTGCCAGCATCATCAGCAAACGCTCTTTCACCAGCGGATCGGGCCAGACGCGGTACAATTCGGTGAATGCTTCGAGCAAATGAATAGAACCGTTCTGATCTTTTGGCGGAACTCCGTTTAATCCACTTTTCAAAGCTGTTCCATCGGCTTCCAAAAACTGAAAATAACCGCCATATTCAGGATCGTAACTGTGCTGATCGAGCCAATGAAATGCTTTTTTTGCAAGTTCAAGCGCTGAAGTATCATTTGTCTGCCGCACGTATGCAGCCAATCCGTAAATGGCAAATGCATTTCCATAAGCCTCTTTGATGGTCCGGTCAGCTTTCCCCGATTTCAGTACATTTCCCTGCTGATCGACGAGGTTGAAAAATCCTCCCAACTTTGGATCCCACATTTTATCTTTCAGGAAATGAATGCCGTGACTGGCCATTTTCAGGAAATAATCTTTTCTCTCCGGATAAAATTCGGCCACCGTCGAGCAGGTCCAAACATGGCGCGATTGGGTCACAATCATTTTGTTCTGCGCACCTTTCATCTCCCATTTGTAATCGAAATCGCTCAGAAAACCGCCGTAAACACTGTCGATGGTGCGCGGATACCAAACGTCCAGAATTCCTTTGTTCAGGGCTTCCGATAATTCGTTGAAAATTTTCTGATCAGTCGATTGAATATTTTTTTCAGGAGGAGAGCAGGAAAATAAAAAAAGAAGAATTATGGGCCAAATAGATAAGGTTTTTGGGTTCATAAGTTGTTTGATTTAGAAATCCAGCCGGTAAAGAACAGTTGTACTCAACAAATTATTGAACTGGTTGCTTTTCCAGTACCAGAGCGGATCTCCCGGCTGCTCTCGAATGGGCAAAAGTGAATATGCTCCGCGCAAATCGACAAAAAGCCGGTCGGTAAACTGAAACCGAAAACCCAGTATTCCCTCCAGATCAATTGCATTGAATGGTCTTCGATCTTCCTCCGGAAATATTCCGTAGTCGTTGTATTCGTTACCGCTTAACAGGTATCCGGGAGAGAGTCCGACCAGAAACGATATTTTCTCGCTGGTCCTGATCCCCAGATAAAAAGGCATATCGACATAACTTAGCCGCATGACGTATTTGATCTGGCCATTTGTCGCCAGCGAATCGATGTTTCGGCTGCCTTTTTGCATGAATTTGAGCTCCATGCCGATGAAAACCATTCGCGAAAGGTTGGTTTGTACATAACCTCCCAGTGCGATGCCCGGTTTGCGGTAGCCTTTGTATAAATCGCCGTCAACCTGTGAAGCATTGAATCCACCAATCACACCACCTTCAAACTGCTGCGAAAAACCAACACTTCCGGCAAAAACTACCAGAAAAACAAAGATTGTTAATCGTCTCATAATCCTTTAGTTAATTGTTCTTTCAGTATTTCAACACCTTTCCCTGCCTTTTCCTGAATATAGGCTACATTGCGGATGAACACCGACGGACGTTCAGGGTCGATCACAAAAATGGGCGTACCTTTTTTTGCATAGTTGACCAATCCCGCAGCCGGATATACATTGAGCGAAGTGCCGATCACCACCAGAATATCTGCACTTTCAACCATCGGGATGGCATCGTCCATTGCAGGAACAGCCTCGCCAAACCAAACAATGTGCGGACGAAGCTGACTTCCTTTTGCGCACTTCTGACCGAATTTCAGTTCCCAGCCATCAATGTCGTAAATGAGCGACTCATCTACCGAGCTTCTGGCTTTTTTCAGTTCGCCGTGCAAATGCAAAACCTTCGAACTGCCCGCCCGCTCGTGCAGGTCGTCAATATTCTGGGTAATAATTTGAACATCAAAATCCTTTTCCAGATCGACTAACCCAAAATGACCGGCATTGGGCGTACATTCGTAAAGTTGTTTGCGCCGGTCGTTGTAAAACTTCATCACCAACGCCGGATTTCGCGCCCAGGCTTCGGGCGTGGCAACCTCGGATACATCATATTCTTCCCACAATCCGTCCATATCGCGGAATGTACGAATACCACTTTCCTGGCTCATTCCTGCTCCTGAAAGAATCACCAATTTCTTTTTCATCATATCAGTATTTTTTTTGCAGATCAACGATTAACGATCAACGATTTGAGATTTCAAAAAAAGCTCTGCCGTTCGTTATTCGTTATTCTATAATCGTTAATCTATAATCGTTAATCTATAATCATTTTTTCATCTCCCGGTCAGTGGCTCGTCTGTAACCGTCAATTTTCAGGCTTCCGTCTTTGTAAATATCCACAACCATATAGGCATTGTTGTCGGGCCCGTCGCCATCAACCACCGCATTTA
Organism: Bacteroidota bacterium; assembly: GCA_030698405.1. GTDB lineage: Bacteria > Bacteroidota > Bacteroidia > Bacteroidales > Prolixibacteraceae > Aquipluma. The sequence continues at coordinate 2,118 of JAUYMU010000117.1, read as the reverse complement.
CCGAACAATAATGAATTCCGTTGATCAGATTGTACCTTTCCTCGTGAACATGCCCCTGAAAAACGCAAAGCACCCTACCCGACTGTTCCAGAATTTGCCGCACTTCACCCGCATTTTGCACCGCCTGTTTCACACTTTTCGAATCGTCGAGCATTTGGTGAATAAAAACAATAACCGGAAGTTTGTTTGTTTTCAGGTCATCGTTCAGCCAATTAACCTGACTACCCGAGATAAAAGCATCGTCCCACGAGAAGTTCCCATGATCGTATTCTTTGCCTTCTGAAGTAAAATTACCATCCAAAACAACAAAATGAATTCCCTTCCGATTAAAGGAATAATAACTTTCGGTTGCTGGAACAGCTGTATTTTCAACCCTTCCCAGAAACTGAAGCTTTGAAATACTGTCCATGTCGTGGTTTCCCAAAACATGATATGTCGAACCATTGAATTGCTGAAAAACAGTCTCGATATCTGAGAGGTATTTCAGCGTTTTTACTTCGTTCGGAACTGAATCCTGATCTTTAAAATCACCCAATTCAATCACGAAATCAAGCTTTTCCTGATTCATCCGGTCAATACACTCCTGAACTTTGCCAAGCGACTGGCGGTAAAAACGTTCACCTGCCGGTTCACGATCGGCATAATGAACATCTGACAACATTCCAAACCTGACAACTGGCTTCTCACCACTTTTGGCCAGTAAATCCGGGGAGAATAAAAGTCCGGTGGCGAACGTTCCTGTAAAACCTAAAAATCTTCGTCTCGAAATAGTCCAGTTGTTTTGCATGTTCTTCAGAATTGATTTTACCAAATATAAGAATTAAAGCTTTGCATCTGGCAAAAAGTAAGGTTGCTTGAAAGGAACAACGGATGGATCCCAAAGAATTTCATTTGCTGCCCCGCCAGGCAGACTATGTCGCAAAAAATACATTGCCATAATTTCAGCGGTTGACTACCGATGCTTTCTATCTGGCTAAGTGTGTTGCAAACTTGGCTATTGATGGGAAATGACTGGCTAACTGTGGGGAATGCTTCGCTATGTGCAGGGAATACTTCGCTATGCGTGAGCGATCGTTGGCTAACTCTGGGGAATACTTAGCCAAGTGTTATAAATCGTTGGCTAACTGCGTGGAATGCATAGCTAACTGTGGAAAACGACTGGCTAAGTGTGAGGAATGCATGGCTGAGGGTGAGAAATTGTTGGCTAAGCGTGAGAAGTTGAAAACTGCGCCGTCCAAAAGAAATCCGGCATTTCTGATAAAATGCCGGATTTGCTTTTTGAGATTATGGTGTCACTGGGTCCTCTTCTTTTTTGGGTGCAATCCCCATTTTCTTAACCACCTTGGTAAAGGTAAACTGATCCTTTTTCAGGCGGTCGTTTTGATAGAATTTGGAGGCAATTTTACCAATACCGATCACCTCGGTATAAATGCCGTTGAAGGTGTCAACAGCTTCCTTCAATCCTTCCTGATTAACGCTGTGAATGTTTATATTGAGACCCAACGTTTTCAGCATTTCACCTGCCTCTTTGCTGAAGTCAACTTCGATTTGTGTTTTAACGAAGGCCAGGTCGCGCAGGGCCGGTGTCATGATATTATTTAACAAGTCGGTAGCTTCGCGAAGTGATTGTTGCTTATCCAGCCCAAGAAAGTTTTCGATGGCTGTGTCAACTTTCAGGATCAGTTCAGTCACGTAGGCCTCTGTCCAGTTTGTCCGGACTGTGCTTAACTCGCTCAGATTTGCCAGCATGTTTGCAGAATGGTTTTAGCCGCCATGAGCATAACAACATCTTTAAAGGTGTAAATTCTTAATGACATTATTAATTGAATTTTGGTTATAAAAAAAAACTATCGTCAACAAGTTCCGACAATTATTTACAATTGCCAAATTTTTTGATAAAAAGATTCAAGAAAAATGTTGGGTAAAAAAAGAAGGGAACAAGTTTAGTAGAAGAAATGGATTCCATCCTTCGAAAGGGGATGGAATCCATTAAATGCTTAATGTTTTACAATTAGTTTTTCTGTAATTACTTCGTCTCCAATTTTAGCCCGAACAATGTAAACGCCGGCTTTCCAACTGGTGGTGTTTACCTTGGTTTGTGCGGCTTTAAGTTTGGTT
>JAUYMU010000109.1 GCA_030698405.1 Bacteroidota bacterium | reverse complement strand
TTGCATTCTCAGTGTATTGATAAATTTGATTTTCAATTATAACAAAACCGTCAAGATTTATTAAACTTGCAGTTGTCTTGTCATATAAGTTTAAATCAAAATATTCACCACCCTCTCCATCTGGCAATAAATGTATTGTTTTTTGAGTAAGTGCTTCATTATAAATAGTGGAATGTGTTTGTACTTGATTTCTCCAATATTCCTGTTCGTTCTCAGGTAAGCTCATAAAATAATCACTAATGGAATCCTCTGCTAAAACAACTGCATTAAAGATACTCCCAGGAGTTTTAATGCCAAGTGATTTCTCCCACAAATCTACAGCCGTTCTTCCTGCAGCTGCAATTTCAAGTTTGGTAACATCAAAAGCAACTTTACTATCGAACTTAAGCATTCCATTTTCGACAACAATCTTGTTTGATGGTTGAAATACTTTTACATTAGCAATAATTTCATCTTTCATTTTTGTTTCGTTACTGTTGGGTTCTTTCTGACATCCGTTAAAAACTGTTAACACTACGGCAATTACCGCCATAAACGTAAATTTTTTCATACTTTTGAAATGTTTATGAGTAGAGTAGCTCTAACTACCCTATCTCGGTTAATAAATAATTACAACTACGACCCGGCTTTTTCGATGTAAATCGGGAGGCCGGGTTTTCTAATCATTTATTCCATAAATATACAAAAGGTAACCCTAAAATTATATTAAATTTCAATTAAAATCATAATTTAGAATGGTTTTAAATTATGATTTGCAAAAAAAAGCGGTTAATGGTCTGGTCTTTAGGTGTATGAATATATGTCACAAAATGCCTCTCAAACCACTTAAGGTTTCCGTTTTGTGGCTTACTCTTATTTCTCAGGGTGCAAAAAGCTTGTTGAAAAATGGACAGACCCCAATTCCCCCAAAAGAAATAACCCTTTGCTAATAAATTATTTTTACGCATTTGCAGAATTTCAAGTAAATTGCGGGCATGGAATTAAGCATCTTAATAGATATAGTCATCATCTTCGCTTTTTCGACGGCGGTGAATTACCTTTTTACCCGTATTAAAATCCCGACCATCATCGGGTATCTGCTTACCGGTATTGTGATTGGCCCCTCGTTACTCGGTATTATGCGGTCGCCGCACGACATTGAATTTATGGCCGAACTTGGTGTTATTATTCTGATGTTTACCATCGGGCTCGAATTTTCGCTCAACCATCTGATCAAAATCCGGAAGATTGTTTTCTTTGGCGGTTTTGCCCAACTGTTGTTCACTGCCGGAATTACCGCGTTTGTTTCAAGAATGTACGACATGAGTTGGGAGGCAGCCTGGTTTGTTGGTTTTCTTACCGCCCTGAGCAGTACCGCCCTGGTGCTTAAAATACTTCAGGAACGGGGCGAACTAACTTCCAATTATGGCCGGACAGTGGTTGGAATTTTGGTTTTTCAGGACATTATTTTGATTCCGCTGATTTTACTGACCCCGATGCTTGGAGGTCAGACTAGCCATATTGGTTCCGATTTGTTAATTCTTGGATTAAAAACCATTGGAATTATTGCCCTGGTTTATGTGGGTAACCGCTGGATAATGCCCAGGGTGCTGCATATGATCGCCCTCACAAAAAATAAGGAATTGTTTCTGATGAGCATTTTGCTGATATGCCTTGCTGTGGCATTGTTAACTGCCGAACTGGGAATGTCGCTTGCTTTTGGCGCTTTTCTGGGTGGCTTGATGATCTCGCGGTCGGAATACAGTCAGGATGCCTTCGGTCACGTCCTTCCTTTTAAAGACACATTTACCAGCTTCTTTTTTGTTTCCATCGGGATGATGCTCGACCTGAATTTTGTTTTCGACAATTTAATACTGGTTCTGGCAACTGTTTTACTTGTAATTGTGATAAAAACCCTGGTGGCAGGAAGTACCGCTTTTATGCTTGGACATACTTTCAGGGGAACCGTTGTGGTTGGATTGGCGATGGCTCAGATCGGCGAGTTCTCGTTTATACTTGCAAAGGTTGGTCAAAACTACCAGATACTTACGGATTTTTATTATCAGCTTTTTCTGGCGGTTACAATTGTTTCAATGTCGATTACTCCTTTTGTAATCCTGATTTCCAAACCTGCAGCCAACCTGATGTTAAAACTCCCGATTCCACCGCTACTTGTCAATGGCTTGTTTCCGCTTCAGGATATTGATGTTCCCGAAATGCAAAACCACATTGTATTGATTGGTAAAGATTCGCGTTCGCTGAACCTTTCGAGAATGGCCAACCGGATGAAACTGCCTTATGTGTCGATTGTTTTTGATCCGGCATCTGCCAGAGCCCGCCAGATGAAAGGTGAGACTGTAATTTATGGTGATGCACTTAATGAACCGATTTTGCGGAAAGCACATACAGAAACCGCCGAAGTTGTGGTAATCAGCATCGGCGAAACCATTACAGCACTGGGAATTATCTCAAAAGTTAGGGAATTGAACCGACATGCCCATATCATTGTAAGGTCTAAATATGTTTCCAATATCCAGGATTTCTATCAAATGGGCGCCAATCAGGTTATTCCTGAAGAATTTGAAACAGCCATCGAGCTTTTTGAGCGGGTTCTGAAAAAATTACTGATTCCGAAGGGTGAAATAGAAGCAGCCATTTCTCGCATTAGGGACGACAACTATGGTATTTTTCTGGAAAAGGAGGAAAACGATTCGGTTACCCTTACAGATATGATTCCTGATGTTGAAATTGTCGCTTTAAAAGCGGGCAATTATGAGATATTTCCGGGAAATTCACTTAAAGAAATTCATTTACGCAAACTATACGGACTCACTGTTGTCGCGGTAAAAAGAGACGGTGAAATACTGGAAAACCCGGGTGCCGGATTTATTTTTAACCCTGATGATATCGTTTATGTTCTGGGGAAACCGGAAAAGATTGCACAATTGTCGCAGGTGGAATGATATTATTATAGCACATAGTCTTCTGTCCCGGCCACTAACTCTGGCGTTTTCATTCCAAGACAATTAAATACTTCAATTAAATCCTCCTTGTTTTCAGACAATATAAATAGCCTGTCATTAGGTTCCAATTTCGTTGAACCATTTGGGGTTATGAACTTCAGAAGAAATGACCTCAAACAATGAATATTAGCAGGATATTCAATTAAATAATTGATAATAAGAACAAAGTAGAGTCATAAATAATTATCAATAACAAAATTTTAGGATTTAAAAAAGATACCTATTTTTGGAAAA
>JAUYMU010000104.1 GCA_030698405.1 Bacteroidota bacterium | reverse complement strand
CGAGGATGAGAATATCTGTTTTTTCGAACTTGTTGATTTGTTTTACAAAGGTTCCATCGATTCGTGACTGGGTAATCATTTCCAGAAACCGCAGCATTCCAAGATAAGTTACTTTGTACCCAAAAGAGCAGGCTTGACGGCAAGTATTCTGATTTTGTAACATCAGGTATCGAAAACGTTTAGCGTGTAACAACAGCAGCGTTCGCCAATCGATGAACTCATTATTCTTCACATCGTAATATACGTCCTTCTTACCCCTAATATCAGACGCCTTAATTCCATTTTTAATAAACGCATAAACGCTTGACACACCATAAAAGGGCAACAATGTTAAAACACTTACGATGCTTGAAATTGCCAATCCCTTGCTTTTTAATGCATCGAAAGTGGCAAGATGACTTTTCAACTTGAATTTACCTATAACTTCCGACAAGGTACTGGAAAGCGTTTCAGAATCCTTTGCAAATACTCCTATCTCTGAAAAATTAGTTATACTTTTGTTGTGTTGCATATTTCTCATATTTTACGACTTTTGTTTATAATCACTTCAAATATAGTGACTTATGTCGAAATATGCAACTTTTTAGTAAATTTAATTCATTAAATATCAGATATTTAACGTTATTTAATAATAATATGCAAATGCTGATTATCAAGCATTTAGATCCTCCGAAATGTTAGTTCTTTAGCAGCAATATTTATGCGCAGCAGACTGATTGTTTCAGCATCCTGATTACCGGAAACACAAACGATGAACTCAACGACAGTTCTTTGCGGGCCGAATGGCAAAAACAATTGAACGAATCAAACAACATTGCTTGTTTATTTACCGGAAATACCATCAATAGCAAAGGAAACCCACAATTGCCTGTTGATGGTACTGATTCTGAAATTCCAATTTTAATTGCTCCGGGAAAGGCAGAATGGTTGAATGGCACGGGCAACGGGAAAGAATTCCTCATTCAGTTGGAGACTGAATTGCCAGAGAAATTCGAAATGCCGGTATATCTTCCTGAAGCTGCCTGTCCGGGGCCAAAAGAAATTATTTTGGATGAACATGTAGTGGTAATTTTACTCGATACGTATTGGTGGGTACATAAATTCGACAGGCGTTTCAACAAGTGCGGCATCGAATCTCAATCCGATGTTTTGTTACAGATTGAAGATGCCATTCGCCGGAATTATTCGTCAAAACATGTTGTTTTAGCAGGTTCTCATTCATTAAAAAGTTTTGGGAATACAAGTGGTTATTTTTCGCTAAAACAATGGTTGCTTGAAACTCCTAAAACTTTCTTCAGAAAATTGCCTGGTACAAATATCGACAACCAACATCCTGATTTCAGGGGATTCCGAAATGGTGTCCTTTCCATTCTTGAAAAATATCCCGATGTTTTATATGTTTCGGGCGGTGAAGCCAATTTGCAGTATTTTCAATATAAAAAGTCGCATTTTGTTATTTCCGGAGCATGGGGCAAGCCGGAATATGTGAGAAAAAATCTTGCTGAATTTGGCGCCAGTCAAACCGGTTTTGCCCGGCTTGATTTTAACACCAACGGCGAATGTTCATTAACTTTTTCCAGTGGAACGGAGGTTCTTTTCAATAAAATAATTTACAATAAAACTTTGTCGGCTGAAAAACAAAGCACAGCCGAAAACCTTTTGTTGCCCGACAGTGTAAGCAAAATTGCCAGCAGCCGGTACAAAATTTCGCAATCAAAATACAAATGGCTGGGTAAGAATTACCGCGATGTGTGGGAAACACCGGTGAAATTTCCGGTTTTCGACATTGGGAGTAAAAATGGCGGGCTGAGAATTATAAAACGTGGCGGCGGGCAACAAACCTATTCGTTGCGGCTTGAAGATGCCAATGGTGCGCAATATGTGCTTCGATCAGTCGATAAAAATGTGGATGGAGCCTTGCCAAAAGAGCTGCGAAATACTTTTGCGGTTGATATCGTACAAGACCAGATTTCAGCTTCAAACCCTTATGTAGCGCCTGTTGTGGCAAGGCTTGCCAACCAGGCCCGGGTTTTACACACAAACCCCGAAATATTTTATGTGCCAGATGACCCGCGTTTTGGTATTTACAGAAACGATGTAGCAAACCAACTTTTTCTTTTTGAAGAACGGCCCGATAACGATTACCGGATGAATGAAAGTGCCGGAATTTCTGCAAAAATTATTTCAACCGAAGACCTTGTGGAGAAAATTACCAAAAACCATAATTATACCTTCGATAAAAATGCCGTGGTTCGTGCCCGTCTTTTCGATATTCTTATCAACGATTGGGACCGGCACGATGACCAGTGGAGATGGGCTGGAATTGAGCAAAACGATAAAACAATTTATAAACCGATTCCCCGCGACCGCGATCAGGCATTTTTCTTAAACGAAGGAATATTGCCCTGGATAAGCGCACGAAAATGGTTGCTTCCAAAAATTCAGGGTTTCGACGAAATGACAGAAAACATGGATGGACAATCGTTTAACGCACGTTATTTCGACCGTACTTTTTTAACCAATTGCAGTTGGAGCGACTGGCTTTCCCAAATAGATACCTTAAAAATTCTGCTTGGCAATGGTAAAATTGATTCGACAATTTTGGCCTTCCCACCTGAAGTTTATTCCATTTGCGGCCAGGAAACCGGACAGATTTTAAAAAGCCGTCTGGATAACCTGGAAACGATGGCCCGTAAATTATACTTGTCGCTTGCCAAAGAAGTAAACATTTTCGGAACCAATAAAAATGACTTTCTTGAAATTATTTACGGCTATGAAAATCTGCAAATTAGAGGGTATAAATTATTGAACAACGGAGAAAAAGGAGATTATTTTTTTGACCGAAAATTTATTAATGACGAAACCAAAATAATCAACCTGTATGGATTGCAGGGAAACGACCGGTTTGAAAAGCACGGATTCAGTTCAGGCAACATCAAATTAAAAATTATTGGGGGCGAAGATAATGATGAAGTGGTCGGCTTTAATTTAAGTGTACAGGAAGGTGTTTCTCTTTATGACAAAAAAAGCACAACAGTTAGCAAAGGAACCCAGAGAAGAATAAAAAATAAATTTGATAAAGACCTATTAGAATACGACCGGGAAAATTTTGAATACGATATTGTGTATCCGGGAATTTATTCCGGTTTTAATCCTGATGATGGAATATATATTGGAGGAGGTCCCATTTTTACCAAATATTCGCGCTACCAAAAACGCAGGTACGAAATCCTGGGAAATTATGCACTGGCAACCCATTCTTATAACCTCCGGTTTAACGCTCGTAACAGTTACGTTCTTCGGCATTTCGACATTAATTTCAACGCTGGGTACAACTCAGGCACTTATGCCGGAAATTATTTTGGAATGGGTAATGAGACCACATGGAATTCAGATACAAACAACATCGATTTTTACCGTTTGCGGATGAAACGGAGTTTTGTCCAGTTGGATTTTTTAAAATGGATTGACAACAATGAAGTTCATAAAGCCGGCCCGGGAATCCGGTATTTGTTTGCAGATGCAGAGGCGACTCCCGACAGGTTTATATCTCTTCCCTCTAATAACCTTAGCGATAACGATTTGTTGGCACATTCCTATGCCAGTATTTATTTTAAATACACATTAAATACCGGTGTCGGGCAAAAAGAGAAAGCAGAAACTGAATTCGCCGGAAGTACCGCGTTTCCAACCCGTGGAACGCAAATAAAAACGCAGGCTGGTTATTTTGCCGGGCTTAATCAGCGAACCGATGATTTTTTTAAACTTTCGGGCGATTGGATTACCCACCTGAGTTTTTCGCAGAGGCCGCGGGTTGTTTATGCACTTCGGGCGGGTGGTGAAAAACTTTTTGGCAATTATGCTTTTCACGAGGCGGCAAAACTTGGAAACAAAGAGAATTTAAGAGCTTACCGCGAAACCCGTTTCTATGGAGATGCAAGCCTTTATTTAAACGCTGAAATCAGGGTACGGATGAAACAGTTTCAAACTTATCTTATGAATGGAACTATTGGGGTTTTATTCTTTAACGACACGGGTCGGGTTTGGCTGGAAGGTGAAAACTCAAAACGCTGGCACAATGGCACAGGCATTGGATTTTGGTTTTCGCCCTTCGATATGGCCACACTAAATGTTTCTTATGCAATCAGCAGCGAGGATCAGCTTGTGAATTTCTCTGTAAACTACCAGTTTTAGCCATGATAAAGATTTTTGTTTTTCTGCTTTTTGCAGCACTGATATTACCGGGTAAAAGTCAGCCCTCCTCAAAAATATATTTAATCAGGCACGCTAAGGTTGACCTTAAAAACCCCGGTTGGGGAAATTCAAAAGCTGCGCATTTATACAAAAAGCAATACAATCGGTCGCCAATCCGGAATTTCAATGCCAACGAAATCAAAAAAAAAATCGAAAACTTCGAAACCGTGGATACAGTTTTTTGCAGTCCGCTTAAAAGAGCGGCAGAAACGGCTTCAATAATATTTGGGGAAAGCGTGGTAATTAAAACAGACAGTGTTCTTGCAGAGCTCGACTACCCGGTTGTAAAGTTTCCGGCGGTTCAACTGCCAGTTAAAGTTTGGTTACTCATTTCGCGTGTAACATGGATGATGGGAATAAACGGTAAGGAAATGGAGAATTACCAGTGCCGCAAAATGGAGCTCCGGGTTTATTCACAAAAGTTAATGGAATATACAGGCACGCATGAAATAACGATTGTTGTAGCCCATGGAATGGTAAACCGTGAGCTTAAAAGAATTTTAAAAGAGCAGGGATGGAAACCGGGAAATCATTACGATTTTTCAACACTTTCAGTGAACTACTTCGAAAAAAAATGATTAAGAAATGTTAAAATGTAATTTCCTATTTGCATGTTAGTTAATATTAACTAACTTTGTCAGAAAATAAAATAAATGCAACATGAATAATCAGACAGACAGACAAACAGAAATATTGCTTGTAGCTTTGGAACTTATTGGAAAAAAGGGAATTCAAGGGTTAACCATTAAAAATATTTCGAAAGAAATTGGAATTTCAGAGCCGGCAATCTATAGGCACTTTACCAGCAAATCAGACATCATACTGGGTGTTCTGAATAATTTTAAAGAAATGGCAATTATGCTTTCCGAAATAGTTGAAAACTATAATGCAGTAGCAACCGAAAAGTTGGATTTTCTGTTTTCAAGAATGTTGGACTTGTTTTCGGAAACACCTTCAATGGTTTCAGTAATTTTTTCAGAAGAAATTTTCAAGAATGATGAAACACTAAAATCCAAAATAAATGAAATTGTAACCCTTCACACAAATACCATTGAAACTATTATCTTGAAGGGGCAAAATGAAAACAATATTAGAACAGACATTGATGAAAAAGATCTTGCTTTAATCGCGATGGGATCATTCAGGTTATTGGTTAAAAAATGGGAATTAAGCAATCACAGTTTCAACTTATTGGAAAAAGGCAAAAATCATTTAGAGATGATTAATAAAGTTTTAAGTAAGTAAATTATTAATGATTACAATACAAATGGAAACTAAAAAAAATTTGAACAAAAAGTTAGTGAATATTCACATATTTAAGGTATGGGTGCTTTCACTTGCATTATTGAGTCTTTCTCTTTCAGGGCAGGCCCAAATCTGGTCGTTGCAGCAATGTATTGATACCGCACAGGTTTACAATAAAAATCTGCAAATGAGTCGCAACAACATCGAACTTGGTGCAGAAAGACAGCAGGAAGCCAAATCTAATTTACTTCCGAAAGTAAATCTAAATGCCGATTACAAATACTTTACTGATTTGCCCTATCAACTGATGCCACAACTGGCGTTTGGCGGCCCCGAGGGCTTGTTTAAGGAAGTGCAAATGGGAGTACCGCACAACATGAGTGCTAATATTCAGATGGCAATGCCTTTGTATAATCCGCAGGTATATGGAGCAATTCAGACCACGCAAATTGCTTCCGGGTTAAGCGAACTTCAGTATAAAAAAACCGAAGAACAAGTGTTTTTTGAAATTTCGAACCTGTACTACAATGCACAAATACTGGTTAATCAGCAACAATTTATTGAAGGGAACCTGGAAAATACCCAAAAACTACTTGAAAACCTTGAGTTGCTCCACAGCCAGCTAATGATTAAAAAAAGTGATGTTTCGAAAGTTGCCCTGCAAAACGAACAATTAATGACACAACGCGAACTTGTAAAAAGCAACCTCGACCAGGTTATGAATGCCCTAAAATTTTCGATGGGAATTTCCATTCAGCAAAATCTGGTGATTGAAACAGAAATTTTACACCAATCGGCTACTGAATATTCGCTCAACCAGCCCATTGATTTGAAAATTGCGTTAACACAAAATAAACTGCTGTCGAGCGAACTGGGTACTCTGAGAAATTCCCGTCTGCCCTCTGTTTCGTTATACGGAAGTTATGGGCAAACCGGGTTTGGTTATGATGAAAAGCCAAATGATTTTCTGAAATTTTACCCTGTCAGTTTTGCAGGTTTACAGCTGTCAGTCCCGATTTTTAACGGAATGGTTACTAAAAGAAAAATCAACCAGAAAAAAATTGAAATCCAAAACAGTGAGCTGCAAATTAACAATGTGGCCGAACAAAACAATATGCTGATTGAAAATGCCACGCGTAAAAGATTTGTTACACAACAAACCATCAAAAATACAACGAATCAAATCGACCTGGCAAAAACGGTTTACGACGAAATGGTTTTGCAGCAAAAGCAAGGAACGTCCAGTCTTACTGAAATTTTACTGGCCGACAATGCACTCCGCGAAGCACAGCAAAACCAGCTAACCGCCATCATCGACTACCTGAAAGCCGATTTGGAGCTGAAAAAATTAACAGGAAATATTTCAATAAAAAACTAAAAAATACCATCATGTTAAAAAAGATAATTTATATCGTTCTGGCGCTTGCCGTGGTTGCGTTTACAGTTTACAAACTGAAAACCAATAAAGAAATCACTGTCAGCAGGGTTTATCAATACGATAAAGAGCAGGCAATTAATGTGCAGGCCATTACCCTGAAGCTTGAAAGTCCTGAAAATGATATTTCATACACGGGGACTTTTGAACCCAATAAAGAAACAAGAATCAGCGCGGATATTCAGGGTAAAATAAACTCAGTTTTAGTTGATATTGGAAGCACGGTAAAAAAAGGTCAGGCTTTGATTCAACTGGACAATTCCTTACTGAAACTCCAATTGCAAACCGTTGAAATTCAGATTGAAGGATTGGAAGCGGATGTAAAACGCTATACCATACTTGCCAATGCCGATGCCATTCAGGGTGTCCAGCTTGAAAAGACTGAATTGGCTTTAAGATCAGCCAAAGTACAGAAGGCTACTTTAGCGGAGCAAATCAATAAAACCACCATCACAGCTCCTTTCAGCGGAATTGTCACTGCCAAACTTTCAGAAGAAGGAGCTTTCGCTGCACCAGGTATTCCATTGCTACAAATCACAGATATTTCGAAACTAAAATTTACCGTAAATATTCCTGAAAATGAATTAAATCAATTCCAGATCAATCAAACTTATTCGCTTTCAGCAGATGTTTATCCTGAAATTTCATTGTCCGGAAAAGTAATCCTGACAGGGAGCAAAGCCAATGTTGGAAATAGTTTTCCGGTACAATTTTCAGTAAACAACACTGCCGATTTAAAAATCAAATCGGGGATGTTTGGAAAAGTACTTCCGATAGCTATCGGGATGAAAAACGATCAGGAAGGAGAACATATCATTATCCCGGCTTCCGCAGTTGTGGGTACGAACATTCAACCACAGGTTTATCTGGTCAAAAATGGTAAAGCCGTGCTGAAAAATATCACCATTTCAAACCGGTTTCAAAATAAAGTACAGGTTTCAAGTGGTTTAACCGAAGGCGATGTAATAATAACCAACGGGTTTATCAATCTTTTTGATGGCGCAAATGTCGTTTCAATTACGAATTAAAAATTAAAAATTACGAAAATGAAAACAGATAATATTGTACAAGAGAAGTCATTTGCTTTTGCCATAAGAATTGTAAACTTCTACAAATTCCTGATAGCAGAAAAGAAAGAATACATTTTATCAAAGCAATTGCTAAGAAGCGGAACTTCTATTGGAGCGAATGTTGAAGAATCAATAGGTGGCGTTTCTGACAAAGATTTTTTAAACAAATTAGGAATTGCCTACAAAGAAGCGAGAGAAAGTATCTATTGGCTTAAACTTTTACATGCCACCGATTATATCACAAAAATCGAATTTGAAACCCTGTTTAATGATGCCGAAGAAATCTGTAAAATTCTTGGTAAAATTCAAATAACTACTAAAAACCGCAATTCATAATGCGTAATTCGTAATTCATAATTTTTAATTGAAAGCCATGAACATTACAAAAATAGCAATCAATCGTCCGTCGCTGATCATCGTTCTTTTCAGCGTATTCGCCTTGTTGGGGATCATTGGATTTACAAATCTGGGGTATGAACTGTTGCCTGACTTCAACCAGCCGGTAGTTGTAATCAAAACAATGTACCCTGGCGCCGAACCGAATGAAGTAGAAACTTCTGTTTCCAGAAAAATAGAGGATGCCTTATCGAATCTCGAAGGAGTCGATTATCTGGAAACCAAGTCGATGCCCAACGCCTCAGTTATTATTGCCAACCTGAAATACGGAACGAACCTGAGCATTGCTATGCAGGATGCCCAGCGCTACATCGACAATATTAAAAAAGATCTTCCGGCAGACATTTTGAGTCCGGTGATGAGCAAGGTTTCGCCCAACGATTTGCCAATCATTTCGATCAGTGCAACAAGTAGCTTGCCTGCGACTGAATTTCATCAAAAAATGAAGGACGAATATCTTCCGCAAATCCAGCAATTAAAAGGAGTGGCCGAAATTACGCTGCTTGGCGGCGAAGAACGGGAAATTCAGGTGAAGGCCAATCAGGATAAACTGAAACTTTACAAAATATCACTTTATCAGGTGGTTGAGGCCATTAACCGCTCAGGTATTGATTTGCCTGCCGGTAAAGCGCAAACCGATAAAGAAAGTAATTCAGTCCGTCTGACCGGAAAATTTGCGACTGTAAATGACATCATGAATGTACAGGTTGCCATGCCTGCGCCGGGAATGCCGGTCTATGTAAAAGATGTAGCAACCGTTATAGATGGGGTGAAAGAAATAAGTTCTGTAAGCCGTTACAACGGTGTAAACGGAATAGGGCTTCTGTTAAAAAAACAAGGCGATGCCAATGCGGTGGAGGTTTCAAAATTAGTTCACGCAAAACTCAAACAAATTGAAAGTGCAAACTCCAACTACGGGGTAAAATTTGTTGTTGCCGATGATTCAACAGATATGACGATTGCAGCAGTAAATTCAGTGGTTGATGACCTGATTTTAGCGGTGATCTTAGTTTCATTGGTTATGTTCCTGTTTTTAAGAAGTTACCGAAATTCCTTGATTGTATTAATTGCAATCCCAACCTCATTAATTACCGCGTTTGCCGTGATGTGGCTGATGGGTTTCACCTTGAACCTGATGACCTTGCTGGCCATGTCGTTAATTATCGGAATCCTGGTGGACGATGCCATCGTAATTCTGGAAAATATTCAGCGGCACCTCGATATGGGCAAAGACAAAGAAACCGCGGCATTGGAAGGACGTATGGAAATTGGATTTTCTGCCATTTCAATTACCCTGGTTGACGTGGTTGTATTCTTACCCATTCTGTTTCTGCAGGTATTTGTGGCCGATATGCTGAAGCAGTTCTCAATAGTGGTAATAACTTCAACACTTACCAGTTTATTGGTGGGTTTTACCCTGGTACCCTGGCTGGCTTCGCGAGTCGGAAAAAAGGAAGATTTACAACCCACCAACATCATTAACCGTTTTCTGCTTTGGTTTGAAAGGCAATTAACAACATTTATTGATTGGTATGGCCGTCAGTTAGAATGGGTACTTAGCCACAAACTCATATTTACCGGTATCGTTATTTTCCTTTTGGTAATGACGGGGGTGATGATGAAACAAGGCATTATCGGAAAAGAAATGATGTCAACAGGCGACCAGGGAAAGTTTCGTTTGAATCTGGAATATGATAAAACAACCACCGTTCAGGAAAACAATATCAGAACTCAGCGGGTAGAAAACTTTATCCTTCAGCAACCTGAAGTAGCCACACTTTTCAGCAACATTGCCGGGCCAAGTACAGGTATCGGAAGTTTAGGGGTGGGCTCTGCCAATATCTCGGAATTTACCATTCAGTTAAAGCCGGAAAAGGAAAGGGGCATTAAAACCGAAGCGTTTATGAAATCGCTTCGCGAGGAACTGAAAAAGCAGTTTTCGGGAGTAAACTTTTCAATGGCAGTTTTAGGCTTACTGCCAAAACAGGCTCCTATCAAAATAACCCTGAGCGGAAGCGATCTGAATTTGGTAATGAAAACCGGAGATGACCTGAAAGCGGCTATTGAGAAAATACCGGGCGCCGATAATGTTCAATTATCAGTAAAAGAAGGTAGCCCTGAATACAAGGTAATTCCCGACAAAGATAAGATGCAGCGGCTGGGGTTAACAACTGCATACGTGGGATTAAATTTAAGGACTGCCTTTACCGGAAATGATGATGCGACATTAACTGAAAATGGAACAGAATATCCGGTCAGGATATGGCTGGATGACTTTGACCGGAAAAACTTCGAAGACGTACAACGTCTTTCCATCGTAAATCCAATGAACATTCCCATTGAAGTGTCACAATTTGCTGAAGTGAAGCAAGACAATTCGCCTTCGTTGCTCGAAAGATTGGACAGGCAACCTTCAGTAACCATTACTTCTGAATCGTTTGGCAGGCCATCGGGAACACTTGCTGATGAAGCAATTGCCTTTCTGAAAACTCAACCATTGCCAGAAGGGGTAAAATTAACCTGGGGGGCAGATATCAAAACACAGGATGAAAGTTTCGGGGCTTTGGGCTCGGTTCTTATCATCTCATTTATACTGATCTACCTGATCATGGTAGCCCTTTACGATAGCTATATTTATCCGTTCGTGGCTTTATTTGCCATCCCGATGGCTGCCATTGGCGCCTTCCTTGCGTTAAATTTATCGCTCAACCATCTGACTTTGTTTGCACAGTTAGGATTAATCATGCTTATGGGGCTTGTAACAAAAAATGCCATCCTGATTGTGGATTTTACCAACCAGTTGAAAGCCCAGGGCAAGCATTACAAAGAAGCATTAATCATTGCAGGCAAGGAACGGATGCGCCCTATTTTAATGACCACGCTTGCTATGGCAATCGGAATGTTGCCCATTGCATTGGCACAAGGCACCGCCAGCGAGTGGAAAAACGGACTGGCATGGGTGATTATCGGTGGTTTGCTATCGTCTATGATTTTGACAGTTTATTTAGTCCCGATGGTTTATTACGTTGTAGATAGGATTAAATAGAAAATCGCAAATAAAAAACATAAATAAAAAATAACCACATAGACACATAGTTCACATAGAAAGATAAACTATGTTTCCTATGTGCCTATGTGGTTTAATACTTTATTCATGAAAAAAATAATCATAATCCTTCAATCGTTTTTGGCTATCGGACTACTGTCTTCATTTAGCATTCAAAAGCAGGAAACATGCTCATTAACCATTGATGTGAGCGAATTGCGAAATTCAAAAGGCACTGTACAATTCGCCTTATACAACAGTGAAGATGCATTCCCTGATGAGCATTACAAAAAGTATTTCAAAAAACTTACCGGGGAAATAGTAAATGGGGCATCTACTGTAACATTCAAAAACCTGCCGGAAGGAAAATATGCAGTGAATATTTTACACGATGAAAACAATGACGGGAAAATTAAAAAAGGAATCATCTTACCCAAAGAGGGGATCGGTTTTTCCAATTTTCAATCCTTCGGTTTTTCAAACCGGCCATCTTTTGCAAAAGCATCTTTTAATTTGCAGAGTGACAAGAAGATAAAGGTTAGTATTATATACATGTAAAAAAAATGAAACGATGCTCACTCATGATATTGATTTCACTATTTCTTGTCCTTTCAGGTTTAGGACAGGACAGAGACTCAATACCCCAGATTGGGCTTTCTATAATTTCTCAGGTCAATCAGGGGAATAGTTATATCACTTTTCCTACTGATATTGGTAACATTGAACCACTCTGGTTCGAAGGGAATGTTATCCCGAATTTCTACCTCCGTGAAAGCAGAAACTCCCGGTTAATGGGAGTTCTGACACCACAGATTATCATCCGAATGTATAATGAGCCTTCGTTTCCTGTGTACACTCCGAGTTATATGCCACAGATAACCATCTATTATCAGTTGAAAAACCAATCGCGTTCACGCACAAAAAGTTTATTTGTAAGGCTGCAACATCATTCAAACGGTCAGGAAGGTGACTTTTTTCTGGAAAATGGCGATCTGAATTTAAAATCAGGAGATTTTGCCACCAATTATTTTGAGCCTGGATTCATCATTACAAACATAAATAAACAACTAAATGCTTACCAGTTTTTCAAAACTTCTGTTGAAATCCATCCGCCAGGTTCGAGTAGCGCTGAACTCGACGGAATTTACAGTAAAGTTCGCTGGCACAATGCGGTTTCCATATTTAAGGTTCCAGCTAAAAATGACCGGTATCCCAGAAAAAATGCAGATATCTCGGTTAAAGCTGAAGTTACATGGATGTTTGGCGATGTGAACAATTGGGATCGGATTTCGGCAGACAGGCTAAACCTGAGCTTTACTTTTTATTATCACCCAAAATTTCTGGAGGATATCGGGCTTTTTGTCCAGTATTACCATGGGTTGGATTATTACAACATGTATTTCAGTCACAGGCTGGATATTCTCCGGTTTGGGTTAATGACCGAAAAATTAAGGTTTTAAATCTAAAAATATGACAAATACAGAGTTAAGCACCGAAGCTAAAATATTGGAAGCTGCCAATAGTATCTTTCTTCAGTTCGGATATCATGGAACTACAGTCCAGCAAATTGCGACTAAAGCAGGAGTTAATACGGCTGCAATTCATTACTATTTTCGCTCGAAAGAGAATATCTATTCCATTGTTCTTTTGAATAACCTTTCACTTCTTCTTGAGGCATTGAATCGCATTGAATTTTATTCTGTTCACAAAACCAATGCAACATTCACTCCAGATGTCACCCAAAACATAAAAGCTGAAAGGATAGCCTGGTTTTTAATAAACGAGACCCGAACCAATAATCAGTTCATTAGAGAAATGATTCGAACCAACGATAAAATAAGTAACCTGATTACCTCCATTTTTAGTTATCCTGAAAACCTTGAGATTCTAAAACTTCTGATTAACAGGCAATTTTCAAAAATTATAAATCAGGATTTGCTGGGCAAAAGTGATCCAATAGAACAATCATTACAATAGCTTATAAACAACTTATAATTTAGATATATGAAAACAGATCAGGTATTTAAAGCGCCAATAGGAAAATCAACCGATTTTAAATTCGATGCACAGGTGGCTGATGTATTTAATGATATGGTTGGACGTTCGGTTCCTTACTATCTCGAAATGCAACGTATGATGTCAGAAATTATTCCTGATTATGTGCAACCAAATACATCAATCTATGATCTTGGTTGCTCTACAGGCACAACTCTTCTTTCGCTGGATAAGCGGCTGGATCAGACGATCCGTTTTGTTGGTGTCGATTCTTCAGCAGAAATGATTGAAAACTCGCACAGCAACTTCCGAAATAACGGACTTACCCGTCCGTATGATCTGATTACAGCCGATCTTTACAAACCTTTTGAGATTAAGAATGCATCGGTTGTGATCTTATGCCTGACGCTTCAGTTTATAAGGCCAGTTTACCGGCAGAAAATGCTTGAATCTATTTATCGGCAAATGAATGATGGAGCTTGTTTGATTTTAATCGAAAAGATTTTAGCTGAAGATGCTAACTTGAACCGACAGTTTATTAAGTATTACTATGATTTAAAACGCCGGAATAACTACGATGAAATGGAAATCTCGCAAAAGAGGGAAGCTCTTGAAAATGTATTAATTCCTTATAAATTAAGTGAAAATCTGCAAATGCTGGCTGAAGCTGGATTTAGCAAAACCGAAGTCTTTTTTAAATGGTACAATTTTGCCGGTATAATTGCAATTAAATAATCTGAGTTATGGTCAAATTTGGGAATTGGGTTTTTCACAACCGCAATTGGTTTTTCGCTCTTTTTTATACAACGTTGTTCATTCCTTCGTTTGCCCTTACCGATGATTTGAGTATTCAAATTGGGCTGGGCCTGGCAATATTTTTATTTGGAGTAATGTCCCGTGGTATTACAATTGGGTTAGAGTATATCGTCCGGGGTGGACTTTACAGGCAAATTTATGCTGACAAACTTGTTACTTCGGGCATATATAGCATTTGCAGAAACCCCATGTACTTTGGTAATATATTGATACTGCTGGGAATCGGTATTTTTGCAAATTCGGCGCTCTTTGTTTTCGTGACAATTCCCATTTTTATTTTTTTGTACGCTGCAATTATTTTGGCTGAACAATCATTTCTGGAAAATAAATTCGGAGAAGAATATAAACTTTACAAGAAGAATGTCAATGCAATTATTCCTGATTTCACAAAAATCAAAGAAGCATTCAAAGGTCAGGAATTCAATTTGAAAAAGGTGATCCGAAAAGAGTATAACTCTTTCTATCTCTATCTTGGCGGATTGCTGCTTCTGTTGTTGTATCAAAAACACATCAGCTTCATTTACTTCTTAATTATTGGGGGAATATTGCTCGTCAGTTATCTAACCATTCGGTTTTTGAAGAAGAGGAATCTGTTAGGCTGACATCAGAAAAAAGTAGCAGGAAAATAAGTAATAGCCGCTTAAAGTAAGCAAAATATTAGTAATAGATAAATATTTATCAGTAAATATTATACATTAACAAAAATCGAATGAAGCATTTTGTATTAATCATCTTCAGTTTGTTTTTCTTCAGTCAGTTTGTAAATGCCCAAACCGAATTAAGGTTTAACAATATTGATTCTCTTTTTAAATATGCCGAAAACCACAGCATTTCCATTAAAACCGGTAAACAGCAGGTTCTGTTGGCAAAATGGCAAAAAATTTCGGCACAAGCTGGGATTGTGAATTTTAAAGTTCTGACATCATTTTCACTGATTGACAACATCCAATTACCGGTAACCTATTTGCCTGCCGAAGCTTTTGGCGGCACGCCCGGAACTTTTAAAGAAGTAACAACGGGTCAGCAATACATGGGCAATTTGAATATCGCGCCTCAAATTGATATTATTAATCCTGCAAGTTGGGCTAAGCTAAAAAGTGCAAATATCAATTCGGAACTTACTGATGTAAATAATCTAATCGTCAGGAAATTGATTTTTGAATCTATTTCAGCGGGTTATTTCAATATTATTTCCCTGAACGAACAAATTGAGATCACCCAACAAAATCTTTTGACAGCCGACACGCTGCAAATGATCATGCAAAATAAGTATAGCGAAGGAATTGTTCGTCAACAGGATTTAAATGATGCTATGATTAACCAAATTTCCCTGGCCGATAAGTTGGAACAATTGAAAATTGGGCTAACCCAGCAATATTATGCACTGAAAATAGTGTGCGATATACCTGAAACGGATCATGTTGTTATTACCGACAAGTTAAACTATAGTCAGCAATTTAGCATTGGCATGCAAGCCAGTAATCAATTGCAGTACCAATCAGCGCTCCTGAAAGTTGAACAATCAAAAGCCGATTTAAGTACCAACCGCTTGTCGCAGTATCCAACGGTTTCGTTGGTTGCTTATGATGCCTGGCAGCAGAATAGTAAGAATATGTTTTTCGACAACAATGTAAATTGGAGAAACTCACAGTACTTCGGGCTAAGAATTAGTTTGCCTTTCCCGGATATCAACAGGTTTACGCTATCAAAAAGCTCGGATATCAATAAAACGATTGCCTTGCAAAATGCTGAACATACTAAACTTCAGGAAAACATCACCAATGCTCAAATGAATTTAGACTACGAAAAAGCATTTTCTCAGTTTCGTACAACAAAGCAAATATTTTTGCTGAAAGAAGAAAACTATCGTATGGCATTAAACCAGTTTAAAGCGTCCATTCTTCCTTCCGACAGGTTGCTGGTTTCTTTTAACGACATGCTCGTTAGTCGGTTAAACTACAGCAATTCATTGGCAAACATGCTTTATACCGAATCAAAAATTAAAATAAACAACTCGATAAAATGAAGAATTCAACAAAAATTACTTTGCTTTTTCTGAGCATGGTATTATTAGGCTCTTGTGGAAAAAAAACAACCGAAACGAAACCCGAAAGAAAGGATATTACTGAAACTGTTTTCGCTTCGGGTGTCCTTGTGCCTGACAGTCAATATAATTTAACCTCGTTATCGGATGGATATATCATAGAAATGAAGTTTAAAGAGGGCGATATCGTCAGTTCAAATCAGCTTTTGGCCATAGTAGATAACGAACAAAGCAGCATAAATGCCAAAAGTTCAAACGAATTATTAGACATCGCATATAGTAATGCGAGTCCCAATGCACCGGTGTTAAAACAGGCGAAAATCAATCTTGAACTTGCCATTCAAAAACTTAGTCAGGACGAAAAACAGGCAGAACGGTACAAAAGACTTTTTGAGACAAACAGTGTTTCGAAATTAGAATACGAAAATGCAGTACTTGGTTTAGAAAATTCAAGAACGAGTCTTTTGTCGCTTCAGGAGAATTACAAATTGCTTCAGCAACAGGCAGATCAACAAATAATTATACAGAAATCGCAAAAAGACGCGAATAATGTTTCCAAAAATTTCAACGAAATTAAAGCAGTTATTGGCGGAAAGGTATATGAAGTGAAAAAAGAACTGGGCGATTATGTTCGAAAAGGCGATATCATTGCGGTAATAGGAAGTCCTGAAAAGTTATATGCTTTATTGAGTGTTGACGAAAGCAATATTTCTAAAATAAAACTGCAACAGCCTGCAATCATTCAACTGAACACTCAGTTGCAAAAAAACTACAATGGAATGGTAACCGAAATATATCCGGCATTCGACCAGCAATCGCAATCATTTTATTGCAAAGTGGAATTTGTAGATGCGCTTGATTTTAAGATATCAGGCACCCAGCTTCAGGGAAATATCATCATCGGAAACAAAAAGAATGTGTTGGTTATTCCTCGTAGTTACCTCGGGTATGGCAATAAAGTAAAAGTCAAGGGCTTAGATGGAATAACGGTTGAAACTGGTTTTATTTCGAATGATTGGGTCGAAATAGTAAAAGGCTTAGATGAGAATTCAATAATTATAACGGACAAAACAAAATGAAACTAAATGTAAATTCGGATATTGCCTTAACCCATTTACTTACACGTAAAAAGCAAACATTGATTGCTGCAATGGGTGTAACTGTGGGGATAGGAATATTTATTTTTATGATTTCGTTGGTGGTTGGCTTCAATCGCTATTCCGATGAAGCTTTATTCAAAGCTGCACCACATTTACGGATTTACAAAGATGATATATTAAGCCAGCCGCTGATTCCTCAGAGTAATTCAGGCTACACGGCAGTGATTGTCAATCCAAAAATCACTAATCTGTCTAATGCCCTGATTAATCCGGAAAAAATAATGGCCGATTTAATCAAACAGGAAGATGTGGTAACTGTTGCCCCACAAGTGTCGGTTAATCTTTTTTACAACAATGGCACATCTCAGATAAACGGAATCGCTTCTGGTGTAAATATCCTGGAAGCCAATGCAATGTTCAATATTCAATCGACCATGTTGGCTGGCGATGTGCGAAATCTTGTGGCCACTCCAAACGGAATATTAATTGGTGTAGGAATTGCAAAAAAGTTAAACATTCAATTGCATGACAATATTAATGTAACCTCTTCGGTTGGAGTTGTTAAGGTGATGAAGGTTGAAGGGATATTTAAAACCAGCAATTCGAACATCGATCTGACAAAATCATACGTAAACCTGGCGGTGTCACAGCAACTGCTTCATCAAAGTTCCAGTTATGTAACTGATATCTTAGTTAATATTAAGGATCCAAACGAAGCGCCTGTGTTTTCAAAAAGGCTGAAAACCCTCACAATTTATAAGGTGGAAGACTGGCAGGCAGCCAATGAACAAACCATGTCGAGTAAGAAAACCAGGGGGGTAATGTTTGGGGCAATTTCGCTGGCAATATTATTGGTAGCAGCTTTTGGAATTTATAATATTATTAACATGACGATAAAGGAGAAACTAAATGACATTGCAATTCTTAAAGCAACAGGATTCTCAGGAAAAGATGTAATAAATATATTTATCAAAGAAACTTTAATCATGGGTTTTATTGGAACATTAATCGGATTGCTGTTGGCAGCCGGATTAATAAAGGTAGTCAGCGGAATTTATATCGGTGGCGACCGGGAGTATTTCCCCATTGGATTTGAGTTATCAATTTTTATTGCCGGCGCTATTATTGGTATGCTCGTGACCCTGGGCGCAGGCTATATCCCAGCTCTCAACGCGGCGAAGATCGATCCCATTGAAATATTTAGAAAATGATGGAAAAACAAGTTATTCTTAAAACAAATCGTATTGCCAAATATTTTTACGAGCCCGTAAAATTTAAAGCTTTAAATGATATCTCGTTTGAAGTTTTTGAAAGTGAATTTGTTACTATGATTGGCAAATCAGGCTGTGGTAAATCGACTTTACTTTATATTCTTTCTACAATGGACACGGCTTACGAAGGCGAATTGTTTATTGCTGGTCAAAAAATAACAGGTCAGAAACAAGATCAGCTTGCAGCAATCCGCAACCAAAATATCGGGTTTGTATTTCAGTTTCACTACCTGCTGCCCGAATTCAGTTGCCTGAAAAATGTAATGATTCCTGCCCTGAAATTAGGAAAATACTCATACGAAGAAGTTGAAGAACAGGCCTATCAAAAACTGGAACTTTTGGGCATAAAAGATCAGGCGCTAAAGCCAGCCGCAAAACTTTCGGGTGGGCAGCAACAACGGGTTGCAATTGCACGCGCATTAATCAATTCTCCTAAAATTATTATGTGCGATGAGCCCACCGGGAACCTCGACAGTAAAAATACGGAAATTGTTCTCGAAACATTTCAACAACTATCGAAAGAGTTCGGACAAACCATTATTGCTGTAACTCATGATAATGATTTTGCATCTAAATCAGACAGGAATATCGAAATGGGAGATGGTAAAATTATTAATCATGACAAGAAAATATAACCTTAATATGAAATTAATAGCACTTCTTCTTTTCTTATTCATCTTACCTTCAATACTTCTGGCGCAATCTTATACAATAAGCGGATATCTTAGCGACAAAAAGAATGGTGAAACCCTGATTGGGGCAGTTACCATTGTCAGGAATAATGCAAACAGAGGCACAGCAAGTAACGAATATGGATTTTACTCGCTTACATTGCCGCAGGGAAGCTACGAGTTGGTGTATTCTTTTATTGGCTACAAGGAGCAAACCATTAATGTAAGCCTGACTGAAAATAAAACCATCAATATCGGTTTGGAAGAGGTTAGTACCAACATTGGTGAGGTGGTTGTTTCGGCAAGCAAAGTAAACGAAAAAATCAGCCAGTCAAAAATGGGAGTCGAGAAAGTTAATGTGGCAGCCATCAGCAAATTACCTGTACTTTTTGGCGAAAAGGATATACTGAAAACAATGCAACTATTGCCGGGTGTTAAATCGGGTGGCGACGGTCAGAGTGGATTTACGGTTCGGGGCGGTTCAATTGACCAGAACCTCATTCTGCTGGATGATGCCCCGGTCTATAACGCGTCTCATCTGTTAGGCTTCTTTTCTACTTTTAATTCCGATGCCATTAAAGATGTAACGCTGTATAAAGGAACAGCGCCTGCACAATTTGGAGGACGCATATCTTCGGTAGTTGATGTGAAAATGAACGAAGGTGACAATCAAAACTATGGTGTTAGCGGAGGCATTGGCTTAATTTCTTCCAAACTAAACATTGAAGGGCCTGTACAAAAAGGTAAATCTTCGTTTCTGATCAGCGGCAGAAGAACTTATGCCGATATTTTCCTGAAATTAACCGATCAGTTTAAGGACAACAATTTGTCTTTTTATGATCTGAATGCAAAATTCAACTACCGCTTTTCGGATAAAGACCGGCTTTTTGTTTCGGGCTACTTTGGCAGGGACCGATTGGGCTTAAACAATCGTTTTGGCATCGATTGGGGAAATGCAACCGCAACTGCACGCTGGAACCACCTCTTTAACAGCAAGTTGTTTTCGAACACCTCTTTTATTTATAGTAATTACGACTATAACATTGAAATTCAAAACAATGTCAATCCATTTTCTATCCTTTCAAGAATTCGTGACTGGAACTTAAAACAAGAGTTTCAATACTTCCCCAATACCAAAAATGAATTGAAATTTGGCTATAACGTTATTTTCCATACCATTACTCCCGGTCAAATTACGAACGCAGAAAGCACCGACGACCCATTCCAGACTAAAAACGGATTAGAATCGGCACTGTATGCCACCAACGACTGGCAGGCAACCAAAAGGATAAAAATCAACTACGGACTTCGGCTAAGCAATTTTGTTGTACTTGGTGGAAGCGATTACTATGTGTTGGACGACGATAAAAATATCACCGACACCATTAGTCAAAACAATCCGGTAAAAAATTATCTGAATTTTGAGCCACGTTTTTCGTTAAGCTATACATTGAACGAAAACAGTTCGCTGAAAGCGGCTTACACACGCAATACACAAAATCTACACCTTATTACCAATTCCGTAACCACCAATCCTACTGACAAATGGATCATGAACACCAATATTATTAAGCCTGAAATTGGCGATCAGGTATCGATAGGCTATTTCCATAATTTCAACAACAATATGTTTGAGTTTAGCGCTGAAACGTATTATAAATTAATGCAAAACCAAATCGACTATAAAGACAATGCTGACGAACGGGCGCCTGTTATCGAAACACAATTGCTGTACGGCAAAGGCAGGGCTTACGGATTGGAATTATTGCTTAAAAAGAACCAGGGAAAACTTACCGGCTGGGTAGGTTACACCCTTTCCAGAACCGAAAAACAGATTGACGGAATCAATCAGAACCAATGGTATGCTGCCCGTCAGGATCGTACCCACGATATATCTGTGGTGACGATGTATGATATTTCAAAACGGTGGAATGTGTCGGCAGTTTGGGTGTATCAAACAGGCAATGCGATAACTTTCCCGAGTGGAAAATACGAAGTGGCCGGACAAACCACCTGGCTTTATACCGAACGCAATGGCTACCGGATGCCAGCCTATCACCGGCTGGATTTGGGTGCAACCTTCAAACTTAAAGAACGGAAACGTTTTAATTCTGAATTGTCGTTTGGCCTTTACAATGCTTATGGACGCGAAAATCCCTACACCATTACGTTTGAGCAGAGTGATACAGATCCTAATAAAACTGTTGCAGTTCAAACTTCATTATTCAGATGGATACCTTCAGTTTCCTGGAACTTTAAATTCAAATAGAAAAAATGAAAAAATATAGCATTATACCATTTGCGTTTCTTTTTTTAATCAGTTGCGAAAAAGTAATTGATATTGATCTCAATCAAAGCAATCCAAGGTATGTGATCGAAGGTAATTTAAGCAACATAGCAGGTGAATCAAAAGTCAAAATCAGTAAGACGCTCAATTTTGATGAAACGATTGCAAATCCGGCAATCAGTGGGGCTTTGGTTACAATAACCGATAATAAGGGGAATCAAACAGATACTCTTGACGAATCGACTGCCGGAATTTACATTAAGCCTGGTTTGACTGGAATTGAAGGACACACTTACACATTGAAGGTGGTTATTGGTAACGAAATTTTTGAAGCCATCTCCACCATACCCTTAAATGTAAATCTTGATTCGCTGGTACAGGAAACCCTGGCTGGCTCCTATTCCGGCGGCGGACCAGGTGGCTCCGGCAGACCTGGAAGTGATCATGGTTCGTCAACCATCCAAATTATCCCGCATTATACTGATCCTTTAAACTTTATAAATTACTACCAATTTGAGGTTACCCGAAATGATACATTAGTGGATGATATTTTTATACGAAACGATGTTGGGTTCAATGGCAGTTCATCGCATCTTCCGTTAAGGATAAAAGCCGACAAAGGCGATGTTGTAACGATCGATCTGCAATGTATCGACAAGGCGGTGTATAATTATTTCTTTGGCTTAAACGAAAACATCAATCAATCGAGCGCTACGCCAGCCAATCCAACATCGAACTTAAACAATGGGGCATTGGGATATTTCAAAGCACATACATCTAAAAAGAAAACGATTGGTATTGAATAAACACTATGTCTAATAAAATGAAAATTCCGTAAATTCATTCATATAATTAAAGGCCTTTCATCGAAACGAAAAGCCTTTCAATTGAATATTCCTCGGGTGTGGCGATTTTTAATCGCCGTGAAAATTTGCGGTTAAAAACCGCAACACCCCTTAGTTTTTAGCCACCCAGTCGGCAATCCAGTCGCCTACTTCCGAAGTAGAATATGCTTTTTCCTCGGCAATATCAATGGTTACCACTTTGGCATCCAGTGAAGCATCCACTGCTTTGCGGATGATGGCGCCTTCAGCCTGAAGATCGAAAGCATATTCGAACATCATGGCAGCCGACAAAATGGTTGCCACCGGGTTGGCAATATTTTTACAGGCAGCCTGTGGATACGAACCGTGAATAGGCTCGAACACCGATGTATGAATTCCGATAGAAGCTGATGGAGATAATCCAAGCGAGCCGGTAATTACCGAAGCTTCGTCGGTCAGGATATCGCCGAACATGTTTTCGGTAACCATTACGTCAAAGTTTTTCGGCCACTGAATGATCTGCATTGCGGCGTTGTCCACAAACATGTATTCTGTTGTTACCTCAGGATAAGTCGGCGCCATTTCCTGTGCAATTTCTCTCCACAGGCGTGAACTTTCCAATACATTGGCTTTGTCGACAACTGTCAGTTTTTTGTTGCGTTTCATGGCATATTCGTAAGCCAGTTTCAGGATACGTTCCACTTCCATGCGGGTATAAACACAAACGTCAAATGCGGTGTTACCATCATCTTTGCGGCCTTTTTCTCCAAAATAGATACCTCCGGTCAGTTCGCGGATGGCCACAAAGTCAGCGCCTTCAATCAGTTCGCGACGAAGCGGTGACTTGTGCAACAACGATGGGAAAGTTACTACCGGGCGAATGTTGGCATACAAACCCAGTTTTTTACGCATCAGCAGCAAACCTTGTTCAGGACGAACGGTCGCTTTCGGATTGTTGTCGTATTTCGGGTCGCCAATGGCGCCAAACAATACGGCATCTGCCTGCATACACAGTTCGTGGGTAGAATCGGGATACGGAGCGCCAAATTCATCAATGGCACATGCACCGGTTAATGCGAATTCGTATTCCAGTTCGTGGTTAAATTTGGCGGCTACCGCCTTTACTACTTTCATGGCCTGATCGATAATCTCAGGACCGATCCCGTCGCCGGGAAGAATGGCTAATTTTAGTTTCATATTTTTGGTTTTTAAAGCCCCCTCCAAACCTCCCCCACAGGGGGGAGGCTTAAAAATCAGGCGTTCATTTTTCGTTTTATTTTCATCTATTAACGCTTCAAAATTCCCTTGCCACCAAATTTCATTGTGACGAAGTAAATTCGGGCAAAGAATTAAGAAAACAAAGACCTTTATTCGAAGCACTCTTTAAGTCCCCTCCTTCGGAGGGGATTTAGGGGAGGCTTTTTTCTTTCCTGGCTCCAAATGCGGCAAAGTTAAAATGTTTGTGCAAAACCATTGTTTCTGAAAATCCGACTTGTTTCATTAAGTCCAGTTGATAACTCAATGTTCGCGGTGTGTCTTCCGACTCGTAACGCCCCATGTACATTTCAATTTCTTCAGGAGTAATTTGCTTTTGCAATATACTGAGCCATCCGTCCATCATCAACTGACTGATTTCTTCAGTTTCGCTGATTACAATGTCGTTGATCCAGAATGTTCCGCCAGTTTTCAGGGCTTTATATACTTTGCCGAAAACCGATTCCCATTCCTGGTCTTCGCGTAAATGGTGGAGTGTGGTACCGGCGGTAATCACATCGTAAAGGCTCTCTCCAAGATCAATGTCGCGGTAATCACCCTGAATTGTAGTTACAGTTCCGGTAATGTTTCCACGAACCCGGTCTTCTGCTTTGGCCAGCATATTCGCGCTTAGGTCGATCAAGGTGCAATCTACTTCAGGAAGAAACGAAGTTACTTTAACCGCATAATTTCCGCCGCCACAACCTAAATCCATTACCCGTCGGGCATCAGGATTGAGCAAAGCAGCCGACCGTGCAACCAGTTCCATGCACAATGGCGAATCAATGGCGGTTGACTGACCTGTTTCAATATTGGAAAACCGTTCAACCTGTTGGTCGAAGTTCTCACGAATGGCTTCAGGAGTTGATTTTGTAGGTTGTGGAATCATTAATTCAATATTCTGAAAATATAACCATTTATTTGGTATTGAACCCTTTCAGGGTTCTGGACTTACACTCGTTTTATACCACGGGTTTCACCCGCGGTTATTGAAATTAAATCCTTTCAGGATTTTTCGCGTTCAAATTTTCTAATTTGTTATTCGATATCCATACGACTCGCGACCAAAACTTGAAACTTGGAACCTGGAACTTGAAACTCTCTTAGTTTTCCAGATTATTCAACATCCTGAAGGTTGCTTTGATGGCTGCAGCAGTTTGGTCGGAGTCGAGTCCGCGCGTTTTAAATTCGCGGTCCAATTCCCAGGTAATGAGCGTTTCGACCAAAGCATCGGTTTTTCCGCCCGGAGGAATTGAAACCGAATAATCAACCAGCTTCGGAAGCGTTTTGCCAACTTCCTTGTAAATAGATTTAATGGCATTCATAAATGCATCGTATTGCCCATCACCGGCGGCTGTTGCTTCAAACTGACTGTCGTTTACAATGATACTGACTGTTGCTGTTGGCTTTAATCCCATTGCATGTGACAAAGAGTAGTTAACCAGCTTAATTTTCGACACGGTATTTTCTTCGTTCAGCACATCGGCAACAATGTACGGAAGATCCTGAATGGTGACTGTTTCTTTGCGGTCGCCAAGTTCAATGATCCGATCGGTAACCAGTTTCAGAGATGCAGGATCAAGTTCAATTCCGAGTTCTTCAAGGTTGTTTTTAATATTTGCTTTTCCTGAAGTTTTACCAAGCGCGTAAACACGGGTACGGCCAAAGCGTTCAGGAAGCAGATCGTTGAAATACAGGTTATTCTTGCTGTCGCCATCGGCATGGATTCCGCTACATTGGGTAAACACAAATTCACCGATGAGCGGTTTATTGGTCGGAATACGAATTCCGGAGAAAGATTCGACCAAACGTGAGACTTTGTTCAGCATCGTTTCGTTGACCAGCGTTTGCATTTTCAGGTGATCTTTCACAGTTGCAATCACGCTCGAAAGTGGTGCATTTCCTGCACGTTCTCCCAGTCCATTGACAGTTGTGTGCACACAGCGGATACCAGCCTTGATCGCATGATAGACATTGCCAACAGCCAGATCGTAATCGTTGTGCGCATGAAAATCGAAACGCGCTTCAGGAAAAGTTTCGATCATTTCCTTGCAGTAATCGTAGGTTTCATCCGGATCGAGAATACCAAGTGTATCGGGCAACATGATGCGGTCGATATGCAATTTCAGCAGTTCGCCAACCATAAAATGCACGTAATCTTTAGAGTTGCGCATCCCGTTCGACCAATCTTCCAGATAAACATTTACCCGTATTCCAAGTTCATCGGCATAAGCAATCGATTTTTTGATGTCCTCAATATGCTGTTCCGGAGTTTTGCGCAGTTGCTGGGTAACGTGTTTGTACGAACCTTTGCAAAGCAGGTTGAGGACTTTTCCACCGGCAGAATTGATCCAGTCGAGTGAAATTTTTCCGTCAACAAAACCGAGTATTTCGACCTGGTGCAAACGTCCTTTTTCTTTCGCCCATTCCATTACCCTTTTGGCAGCAGCGAATTCTCCCTCCGAAACCCTGGCCGAAGCAATTTCGATACGATCTACTTTTACATCTTCCAGAAGAATCCTTGCAACGCTCAGTTTCTCCTTATCGGTAAACGATACTCCCGAGGTTTGTTCACCATCCCTCAGCGTAGTATCCATTATACTAAGCATCTGATCTTTTACTTCCACTACTTTTCCTGTCATAGAAATTAATTTAAACAGCCTCCCCAACCCCTCCACAGGGAGGGGCTTAAAAAGGCAAAATGCAAAATGAAGTCATTTCTCAAGAACATTGCTTCCTTAAGCCCCTCTGAAGGAGGGATGGGGGGAGGCCTCAAACGCAGCGATCTCTTCTTTCATATCTACCAAATAGTCGATATCATCGAGCCCGTTTGCCAAACAATGTTTTTTGTATGGGTTGATTGTAAAATCAGCCGATTCGCCGGTTGCTTTAATGGTGAATTTCTGATTCTGAAGATCAACCTCAAACTGTGAATTGTTATCTACTTCGATGGTGGCAAATATTTTCTCTAGAAATTCAGGAGAAACCACCACAGGAAGGATGCCACTGTTCAGGGCATTTCCCTGAAAAATATCGGCAAAAAAGCTCGACACCACCACGCGGAAACCATAGTCATATACTGCCCAGGTTGCGTGTTCGCGGCTCGAACCACTTCCGAAGTTTTTACCTCCAACCAGTATTTTTCCTGAATATTTCGATTGATTCAGCGGAAAATCGGCAATTGGCTGGTTGCTTTTATCGTAACGCCAGTCGCGGAAAAGATTATCGCCAAAACCTTTGCGTTCAACGGCTTTCAGGAATCGGGCCGGAATAATCTGGTCAGTATCAATATTTTCAATTGGCAGCGGAACTGCCGGCGATGTTAATGTTGTAAATTTATCGTAACTCATGAGATTAAATTTTTATCCGTCTGAAAAACATTTTCAATCAACATTGAACCCACTTCGGGGTTCCAAAACCTCTATCTGTATGGTTTTCCACCGGTTTCACCGGCGGTTATTCAGATTTAAGTCCTTCGGACTTTTGCTTCGTAAAAATCCTGAAAGGATTTAATTTGAATAACCGCCCCGATTTATCGGGACGGAAAACGGAACCAAAGTATCAACAACCCTGAAGGGGTTGAACTATAGTAAATATTCTACCCAAGCTTCCTAAAGAAACTCTCTCGGGTCAGTAATCCTTCCTGATACGGCAGCAGCGGCGGCGGTGAGCGGACTGGCGAGCAATGTGCGGGCGCCTGGTCCCTGACGGCCTTCGAAGTTGCGGTTCGAGGTAGAAACTGAATATTTTCCTTCAGGAATTTTATCGTCGTTCATTGCCAGACAAGCTGAACATCCGGGCTGACGCAGCTCGAAACCGGCAGCATTCAGGATTTCCACCAAACCTTCAGCAATAATTTGTTTCTCAACAGCACGCGATCCGGGAACAATCCAGGCAGTCACATTATCAGCTTTTTTCTTTCCTTTCACAAAACCGGCAAAAGCACGAAAGTCTTCAATCCGGCCATTGGTGCAACTTCCAACGAAAACATAGTCGATTTTCTTGCCAATCATTTTTTCGCCCTGATCGTAGCCCATGTATTTCAGCGATTTTTCGTAGGTCAGCTTATCGCTTCCTGTCAGTTTATTGCTGTTTGGCACATATTGAGAAATGCCAATTCCCATTCCGGGATTGGTTCCGAATGTAATCATCGGCTCAATATTGGCTGCATCATAGAAATATTCAGTATCGAAAACAGCACCATCATCCGATTTCAACGTTTTCCAGTATGCCAAAGCGGTATCCCAATCGGCGCCTTTTGGCGCAAACTGACGGCCTTTAACGTATTCGAAAGTAGTTTGGTCAGGAGCAATCATTCCGCCACGAGCACCACATTCGATGCTCATGTTGCAAAGCGTCATGCGGCCTTCCATCGATAAACTTTCGATGGCTGTTCCGGCAAATTCCACAAAATGTCCGGTTCCTCCTGAAGTTGAAATCTGAGCGATAACGTATAAGGCAACGTCTTTGGCAGTTACACCTTTGTTTAGTTCACCGTTCACCGAAATGCGCATTTTCTTTGGTTTCGGTTGCATAACGCATTGACTCGCGAATACCATTTCAACTTCGCTGGTGCCTATTCCAAAAGCGATTGCTCCGAAAGCGCCGTGCGTTGAAGTATGGCTATCGCCGCAAACGATGGTCATTCCCGGTTTGGTTAAACCCATTTCAGGACCAATGATATGAACCACTCCGTGGCCCTCGCTTCCCAATCCATGATAAACAATGCCATGATTGGCGCAATTTTTCTTCAGCATTTCAACCTGATTGCGCGACATTTCGTCTTTGATACTCAGGTGCTGATCGATGGTTGGAACGTTGTGGTCGGGAGTGGCAACAGTTTTCTCCGGACGAAGCACTTTCAATCCACGTTTATCAAGTCCAAGAAATGCCACCGGGCTGGTTACTTCGTGAATTAAATGCAGATCGATGTATAAAACACTTGGGCCGCCTTCCACCTCTTTCACCACGTGCGAATCCCAAATTTTGTCGAATAAAGTTTTTGCTTCCATTATTATTTGTTATAGGCCTCACCCCCAACCCCTCACAAAAAAAGAGGGGAGTTGGCGCTGCGATAATGATTTATTTTAATTTTTATATCCTCATTTCCGGAGGTTATTTCCGTTCCGTCCGAAAGAACATTTTGGTTTTGTGTATCATTTTACTTCGGACGACTTCTTTTGTTGTAAATTTTGTCCGTTGGCTAAAGCCAACGGCAAAGGATAGATCGCTTCGATATTAAGTTTTTCAGTTTTCGTTTTTTAGATCAAGGCTGATCATACATGATTAACCCTGCACCTTTTTGAGACTGAAAACTGCGACTGCGACTTGTCCTCCTACTCGCTCTTTGCTCTGGTTCCGCCCGGAATTTTATTGATCGCGTCCAGGAAGGCTTCAACCGATGCGGTGATGATGTCAGTGTTGGCACCAAATCCGTGGAAAATGTTGTCTTCAAATTTCACCTGCATGTGCACTTTTCCCAAATCGTCGCTTCCATGGGTAATTGCCTGAATCAGGAATTCTTCCAGCACCACTTTGCGGTGAATGATTTTCTTCACTGCTTTCAGCGCTGCGTCAACCGGTCCGTTTCCTGAAGCTGTGGCATCCAGAATTTCACCGGCTATATTCAGGCGGACATTGGCAATCGGCACCAAGCCTTTTCCGGTAACCACCTGAAGGAAATCAAGTTTCACACGGCGCTCTTTCTGGGTTACATCGCCCAACAGCGCGGCTACATCGTCGTCTTTGATGTCTTTTTTCTTATCGGCCAGTTTTACAAATTTATCGTAAACTTCGTCCAGTTTTTCCTTATCAAGTTCGAAACCCATTAATTCCAGACGGTGGCGCAATGCAGCACGTCCGCTACGGGCAGTCAGCACGATGCTCGATTCGTTGATACCCACATCAGCAGGATCCATAATTTCGTAGTTTTCGCGGTTTTTCAACACACCGTCCTGATGAATTCCGGAGGAATGTGCGAAAGCGTTGCGGCCTACAATGGCTTTGTTTGGCTGAACCGGCATGTTCATCAGGTTCGAAACCAAACGGCTGGTCTTGTAAATATTTTTGGTGTTGATGTTGGTGTCGATATTCAAAATCGCATAACGGCTTTTCAGGATCATCACCACTTCTTCAAGGGAAGTATTTCCGGCGCGTTCGCCAATTCCGTTCATGGTAACCTCCACCTGACGTGCTCCGTTCATGATTCCAGCAATACTGTTGGCGGTAGCCATTCCCAAATCGTTGTGACAATGGGTCGATAAAATTGCCTTGTGAACGTTTGGCACGTTGTCGATCAGGTATTTGATTTTGGCGCCAAATTCGTGCGGCATCGTGTATCCAGTTGTGTCCGGTATATTTACCACCGTTGCACCGGCTTTGATAACCGCCTCAACCACACGGGCAAGGTATTCGTTTTCGGTACGACCGGCATCTTCAGCATAGAACTCAACGTCCTCCACATACTTTTTGGCATATTTCACCGCCGCGATGGCACGTTCAATAATTTCATCCTGATTGGAGTTCAGTTTGTAATGAATGTGATAAAAAGAAGTTCCGATACCTGTGTGGATGCGGCCTTTCCTGGCAAATTTGAGTGCTTCGGCAGCCACATCAATGTCTTTTTCAACTGCGCGGGTAAGGGCACAAATGGTTGGCCATGTAACCGCTTTTGATATTTCAACTACTGAATTGAAATCGCCGGGGCTCGAAATGGGGAATCCGGCTTCGATCACATCAACGCCCAATTCTTCCAAAGCCCTTGCTACCTCAATCTTCTCGACGGTGTTCAACTGACAACCCGGAACCTGCTCACCATCACGCAAAGTCGTGTCAAAAATGTACAATCTGTCGCTCATTTTATTTGTTTTTAGAAGCCTCCCCCAACCCCCTCCACAAGAGGGGGCTTTAAAAGGCATTACGATTTTTCAATATAACCTCTTAATTTGTTTAATTTCAGCCTTTTTTAAGTCTCTCCCTTGGGGGAGATTTAGAGGGGGCTAATGAAAAAAGCCATC
This sequence comes from Bacteroidota bacterium, assembly GCA_030698405.1. Taxonomy (GTDB): domain Bacteria; phylum Bacteroidota; class Bacteroidia; order Bacteroidales; family Prolixibacteraceae; genus Aquipluma. The sequence goes on along the minus strand of JAUYMU010000104.1, from coordinate 9,164 downwards.
CCCTTTATTGAGAATGGCTTTTTGTTAAGCTTTATAGTTTTACCCATATCATTCTCAGTCGTGCATCCAAATTAGGAGAATACCGATAATGAGACCTAGAAGGGAAATGTTATTAAATCGTGTCATTTTCTGATTAATTTGCTGCAAATATGAACATTATTTTTTAAAATGAAAATAAAACAGACATTTTTATTCGGATTGCTAATAAAAAGATAAAGTAGTCTTTAAATTAGAAAATGTGTATCACTTCATATTCAAAAATTAGAAACAAGCTTTGCAGATAAATGTTTACAATTTCACATCGGTGTCCTGTTTTTTTAGTTCGATTTCCTTTACCCAGATATTGCGGTAGAGCACTTCATGACCTTCGGCCTGCAATTTGATTCCTCCCGGTGTATCGGTTATTCCTTTCCCCCCATCATTTCCGCCGTCAATTCCTGAATTTACGCCACCATAAACCTGTTTAATGAGTTGGTTTTTATGAACTTTTATGCCGTTAAAATATACGGTGACCAATGGATTTTCGACAAGTTTTCCTTCTTTAAAACGGGCTGCCCTGAACACAATATCATAAGCATTCCATTTTCCGGTTCCGTTGTAGGCTGAATAAGACGCTGCCGCATCGTTGATGACTGCTGCCAATCCGTGTGCGGTTGAATCGCCATCGAGAATCTGGATTTCGTACCTGTTCTGAAGATAAACCCCGCTGTTGCCACCTTTGTTCGCTACAAGAAACTCGACATGCAGCCTGAAATCGCGGAACTTTTGCTTCGTGACAATATCAGCCGCCCCGTATTTGCCTCCTGCTGCAGCAGGATCGTTGCTGCTAACAGCCGAACCGGAACCGGCAGGATCAGCCACAATTTCCCATCTAATGGGCATTTCAGCCGAAAACCTTGGACCTTCCCAATATTCCCAGTTCTTGTGCAACATTTCGGCAGTCCCATCAAAATACAAAACTGCTCCTTTCGGACATTTGGCCCCAACACCAATTTGAGCCGAAGCATTTATTGAAATTGTCAATCCGGCAAACGCCAGAAGGAATGCTGATATAATCATTGAAGTTTTCATTTGTGTTTTTTACTTTGGTTTTTAAGATTTGTAACAAGTATTTCATACTCACCCCGAAGTCCGCAAGCGGCCTTTCCCCCTCAATTACAAACATAGGGACTCTTTTAAAAAGAGAGGGGGAGAGCATCGAACGATGCGACGGGGTGAGTATGAAGTTGTAAAAATAAATCAATTCCCCATTTAATTACCCCAACCAATCGTTACAGAATCAACATTCTACTTTACTCCTGAATTGCTGACAAATGAAATCGACTTGCTATCGGGCGACCACGACGGAACATTGATGGTACCCTGACCACCATACAAATAAGCGATCACTTTGGGCGCACCACCGCTGGCAGGCATCAGCCGAAGCATGACCCGTTTGTAGGATGGATGAGAATTTACTGGTATATCCGAAGGAAATGAGATAAAAGCAATCCATTTTCCATCAGGAGAAATATGCGGAAACCAGTCGTTGTACTCGTCAAAAGTAACCTGCTCTTTTGCTGAACCATCAAGTTTCATGCGCCATATTTGCATTGTTCCCGACTGACTGCCGTTGTAATAAATCCATTTTCCATCGGGCGAATATTCGCAGCCATCAACATGCTCGCCTTTTTTATTGTCGGTCAAAGCAACTTCTGCACCGCCTTTGATGGAATTCTTGTAAATATTGTAAATGTCCTTGCCATCGCGCTGGGCCACATACGCCACTTCCTTGTTGTTGGGATTCCAGCCGTGCCAGTAGGATGGAGTATGTTCCGCAACCATTTGCGGGATGCCACCTTCAAGCGGAAGTACATAAACGGTTGAGCCACCGCCAGGCATTCCTTGCCGGTGATGACTTATCGCCAGCAACTTTCCATCGAATGAAATTCCATGATCGTTGTTGTTCCTGTCGGCAAATCCGGTATTCAGCTTTTCAATCTCGCCACCTTCCACCGGAATTTTATACAAGAACCCATCCATATTGAATAAAAGCTTTTTCCCATCGGGCATCCAGTTGGGCGCTTCAAACCTGCCGGGTTTTTCATAAATCACTCTGCGTTTGCCGTCAAAAACATTCATGGTTTCAAGACGACAACCCAGCCATCCCTGATCGGTATTGTAATTGTCTGCCACGGGCTGATCGATCCTGACATTCCAGACCCGTGCTTCTTCCAATACAGTTTCGTTGTGCGAACAAATGAATAGTCCGGCAAGTACTTCACCCGGTAAACTTGCCAGCACGTGCGAACCGATTACCTGAAGCGGTTCGCCAATATGTGCAGCACGCATGGTAATTTCCCTGTCTTTTCGTTCAAGCTGAATGATCTGATAATTTGATTTGGGCGAAAAAATCTCATCTTCGGGATCGCGCATAAAAGCGCCTTTTAATTCACGCCACTGAAGCACCGTTAACCCATCGCCATGCAGCGTGGCGGTTATGTGAGGTGCATTTTCGTCCTCCGAAGCTCTGATCATCCAACCGATTTTGCGGTGCAGATCGGTGCCTTCACCCACAAACTCGAAATTGGCAGTCAGTATAAAGTCACCTGAAATTTTGTTGAAAAGGTAATTCAGTTCATCTCTTTCGAACCAGATATTATAACCGGCTCCTTTAAGTGTATAAACCTGACTGGCGTTATCATACTGGGCCGATCCGGCAATTTTCGGGTTGCCAATGTCTTTGTTGAACTGAAAAATGCCAATTGGCTTTGTCTGTGCCATCCCTGAATGAATTAAAAGGATAAATGAGAATAAATAAATGAATTTCATGGTAGGTTTAGTTTAGAATGAACTGTGAAAATAAGGTTTTTTTGCATTGAACTACCTATCGTTCAAAACAAAAAAAAATGGATTAACCTAAATTCAAAAGAAACGAATTGGCAACCTTTAAAAAGATGTGGAATGAAATCCTGAATAAGCAAATGCTTCCGCTACATCTTCACCATTCGTTTCATTTCGCTGAAGCCGTTGGATTCGAGCCGGTAAAAATAGACACCCGTTGCACCCGGTTTTCCGGAGTTGTCGTTGCCATCCCAATAAATGGTATGAACGGTTGAAAACGGATTGTCGCCGCTCAGAACACGGAGCGTGCGGCCATTCACATCGAGTATTGAAACATTGTATTTCCCGGGTCGGTCGAGTTTAAATTCGATGTAAGTTCCTCCATTGAAAGGATTCGGGTAATTCTGCAATAATTCAGTTGCATTCTGCGCAACAGGTAAATCTTCTACTGCATCAATAATAACAGGAGTATTTCGCAAACCGGGAGTACCGTTTCGCTCCGACAGTACCCAGTTTAATCCGGAGTTGTTATTTTTATTGGGATTTATTAATTCGAGCGACCAAAGTTCTTCAAAAGAGTAAGTTTGCCATGGTTCTGAGTTCTTATAGTTTACTTCATCAATCAACTGTCCGGTTCCTGAATATAATTTAACGGCATCGACCGTGTTCGACAAGCCAAAATTAAAGGCAAACGGTTCGTGCAGGTTTACAATGCTTCCAAAAACAGCTTTAAACTTTGCCAGATCGTTGGCAATAACCAGGTATCCGTTGGCTTTGATTATGGTATTGGCTGCGAAAATAAACTGATGGTTCGGATCTGAATCGGTCAGCTTCCAACCAGAAATATCAACGTCAAACGCACCCTTGTTGGTAAGTTCTATCCAGTCGCCGGGATCAGTAGCTGCATTGTTGTTAAAACTAATTTCGTTGATCACAATATTTTCGTAATGACTGCCATCACTCTCGAATACCGCGGTTATTTTCATTTGAGACTTTGGGGCGAGGCTGATGGTAACAGAACTGCTGTTACTGGTAACACCTTCCCATTTCAGAAACCGGAACCCAGCTTTTGGAATGGCTGTAAGCGTAATTGGAACCTCCTGAAAATAAGAGCCGTTCCATGGAAATTTAGTCAGCTTTAATGAATTTAACTGAACAGAACCGGCCAAAGAATCAGCAAGTACCTCAATATGCTGAGGAATTTGAAACTTAAATTTCTGCTGAAGGTGGGTAAACATATAATATGGTCGGTCGGTTGCAAAATTTTTCATCATCTGAACATTCGAAAGCCAACCACTTTTTGATCCGCCATTCCATTTGTACAAATGACTGGAAATTTCGTCAGTGATCGCATCCCTTTTCAGATCAATGGCCTTATGTACCCGCTCAGATAAAAATGTTGAATTCATCAAATCTGCAAAACGGTTTACAAACTGATTTCTGAATCCGGTATTTTCGAGCATCTTGCGCAACATCAGCGTTGACCATGGCAGATTATGCCACTCTGTGCCATTGGTCGCGGTAACAATCTCGATCGAGTTTTGGCTGGCAGGCCTATTCCAGATGCCCATACCAAAATCGGTGTCAAACATGATCCAGCGCCAGCGACTTTCCGAAGCAGTAGTTTTCCAGTATTTAATGTTGTTTCCGGGCCAGTCGTGGTTCGCATAAAAAATCTGGGAAGCGGTGTAATCAATGTAATTGCCAAGGTCAATTTTCGAAACAACCTGATCGTAATTCGGCTGCAAGCTTAAATTATTACTGCCAATAAACGAATATAGGTTCAACCATTCATCGGGACTTCCGTTTATCGCGGTTCCGTTGTTTTCCATCAATATAACTTCATCAGAATCGACATCGTGATTGGCTGCGATAAAATGTTCGTTGATTTTTTCGCGTATGTTAAGAATCCCCCAATATTCGCCATTCAGGAAAATGGTTGCCGGGCGGAAAGCCTGCTGGTCAACATCCAACCCGAGGGTAAGGCCTGTCATCAAACCATCGCGGAACATTGTATTGTTCCAATCGTTTCCGGAGTTACGTAAAACAATGGTTTTAAACTCGTTAAATGGCCTTTCCTGAAAAATTTTATATTTCATTTCATCCGAACCGTAAGCTTTGCGGCAATAGAAAGCCATCGACTTCTGCGCATTGGCCCGCGACCAGTTTCCGTAAATTTTCACTCCTGCATCTACGTCGATCACCTTGTTTCCGTTTGTTTCCATCAGTTCAAAATGAGCGGCTTTTTCCCAATCCATCCAGAAGTTGGCTCCAAAATTCGGATTCGTTGTCTCGGCTTTGGGTCCCAAAACATAAATCCCGGTGTTGTAATCCCACAAATCGGCAGGGTTCATTGATATTGAAACGACCGGCATTTTTTTATTTCCGTAGATAATGTACGAATTGGTAACCGTTTTGCCCGGCAACATACCCGATTTTAAAATTCGCGCCCTGACAACCCTGGAACCGGGAATGTCAATTTCGCGACCAGCCTTCAATGATGATCGGGTCGGGACGGAACCATCGGTTGTGTAATAAATCGTATCATTTGTGGTAGGGGCAGTCAAAACGATTTTCGTCGCACCTGAATAGATACCGCCCGGCAAACTGAAAACCGGTTTTCCCGGATCTTCACCGGAAACCCCACCTCCTGAATTTTCCTGACCCGGTGTAGATGTGTCAAAAGCGTTCCAAACAGTTGGGTCTTTTAAAGTTCGTCCATAAGAATAATTCGTTTGTAAAGCGCCAATCCTGACGCTATCAGCCAAAATACCCGAAGGGTTTGTCAGATAAAGCGATTCACCATTAGCACTTATTTTAAAGTTGGTATGAAGTTCATTTTTCCCGAGGTTTAAAAGTCCAATAACCCGCGGATTTACTGGTTTTTCGATGGTTTCAACCGATAAAAACGGAATTGCAGACAAATCGGAAGAAGTGGTATTTACATTGTGTACCTGAATTGCCAGTATATTTTCTCCTGATTTCAGGATTGCTGAATGATTGCTAATCAGGAATTTTTCGGGCGCCAGATTCTGATATATCAATGCTTCGTGTTGACCGGAGGCTGTCTCGTCGAATCGCGGTAACGCACCTTTTCCCAACATTTGTTCACGGGCAATTTCCACACCGTTCAGGTAAGCCACAAAACCATCATCGTAATCCATGTGCAACACCAATTGCCTTACTGACGCAGCATTTGTGATATTGATTTTTTTTCGCAGAAAGATAGATCTGGGAACCGTGACCACCGTTGCATCGTCGTTATCGCCCTGCCCAAAACCACTTTTACCGGTTTTCCAGCTAACATCGTCGAAACCGGCCAATCGCCAATTGGCTGTCGGTTCTGTTGTCGGAACCAGGTATTTCCAATCATCGCCCTGAGATACAAGTGTATTCCAGTTTACAGGCATGTCCCTGCGATCTTTTCCTGAAGCAAAAACAATCAGGTATTCGCCCGGATTAACGGTAAGGTCGGGGAAAAGCCATTTAAACGGATTAGTCTTTTTATCCGACAAACCAAAATCTTTCAGGTTTACCGAAGTAGTTCCTGAATTGAAGAATTCGATCCAGTCGGAAGAATCACCGTCACTGTCGGTCAAAGCTCCACCGTTGGAACTCATAACTTCATTGATACGAAACGGTTGAGCAGCCGAAAATAAAAAAGGGAAAGTAAGGCAAAAAGCCAATAAGAGAAACTTCATGGTCAGTAAACAGTTGATTTTAGTATAGTAATTACAAAATTAGCAAACATACTTTAGAAAGGACTGTAACATTTAAAAATGGTTGAATTACGGCATCATTTGAAGGATTTGTTGAAAAAGCTGTAACCATTTTTGAAGAAAGCCGATATCAGGAATAATAGCCAAACATATATTAAACAAATAACGTAAACCTAACAAACATTTGCTCCAGCGAAGTTTTTTTTCAATACAAGGATTTTTATTAGATGAAGCTAAATTATGAACAAAGAAACTGATCAAATATTACAATTATTAAAAGAGGATCGAAAGCTTTTTCTTAGTATGAGTTTTGGTGTGTTTCTATTTATCCTATTTTTCCAGCCGTTTCCACTCGAAAGTTTTGATTCCAATAACAGGTTATTAATCGTTGCCGGGTTAGGTGGCATCGTTTTATTGTTTCTGGTTTTGGTTCGTGCGGCTTCACTCTGGATAATGCAGTCATACAACCATAGCAACAATTTACCTACCTTTCCTTCCTATCTTGGCGGATTCATTATCATGGCACTGAGCTCGGTTGCTTTTGCGTTCTACCTGCGGTATGTAGGATTGGTTGAGATCACCTTTTTTGTAATGTCGAAAGTTGTTTTTATCTGTCTCGTTCCACCAATCGTTCTAGGGATTTTTGATGATATAAAGGAATTAAGGCAACAAAACGAATTGCTACTGATCGAAAAAGAAATCATTGGCAAGCAGGTCATAAAATACGAAGAAGATTACCTGAACCAATCCATCGAATTTATTTCTGATAACAGCGCCGAAAATTTATCGCTTCATGTTGCCGATGTTGCATTTATAAAATCGGCCGATAATTATGTGGAAATTGCCTATAAGGAAGGTGAGCATTTAAGAAAAAAGCTGATTCGCAACACCCTTAGAAATATTGAACACCAGATGAGACCTTTCCCAAACTTTATTCGGTGCCACCGGACATGTATCGTCAATATTCACTGCATTGAAAAACTCAACAGGCAATACAACAATCATTGGTTGACCATAAAGAATCATCAGGAGCAAATTCCGGTTTCGCGACAATATTTACTGAAGCTTAAAGATGCCATTTAGGCCGGCCGGGGCGAATACCAATCGCCCCCGCATTGTAACAATGGCCACCCTGAACTTCATTCAGCCACTAATTCTCACCATTAATCCCTTGTTTTTTAAAAGAATACAAATGAGGCCTACCTTTGCCGAAATTTTATTTTGAAGCGATGGAAACAACAGCAAAAAATCAACAGGTAATTGATAGGTCATGGCAAAAGGCGATCATGAAATACACGCAACCCGATATACGTAAAAGCATCTGGCAAATCATCAATACGCTGCTGCCCTATTTGGGTTTGTGGTATTTAATGATCCAAAGTTTAGAGGTTTCGTATTGGATAACACTTATACTGGCGGTTATTGCGAGCGGCTTTTTGATCAGGTTATTCATTATTTTTCACGATTGCGGCCACGGATCTTTTTTCAAGTCAAAGCGAGCTAATAATATCGTTGGTATGACCTTTGGCATACTCTCGTTTACTCCTTACAACAAGTGGCACAACCAGCATTTTGATCACCATGCAACATCCGTCAATCTTGATAAACGCGGACTTGGCGATGTATGGACAATGACATTGGACGAATTCCGGAATTCCTCGAAATGGAAACGGCTTGTTTACCGGGCATTTCGAAACCCCTTCCTGATGTTTACCATCGGGCCTTTGTTTATGATCCTGGTGCAAAACCGGTTCACAAAAAAAACAATGGACCGGAAAACTCGTTGGAACGTATATTTCACAAACATTGTGGTAGTAATAATGGCTACCGGCATGAGTTTGCTTATCGGCCTGAAAGCTTATCTTTTAATCCAGATACCTGTGCTGCTTATTTCGCATGTGGCAGGACTTTGGTTGTTTTACATTCAGCACCAGTTCGAAGATGTTTCGTGGAACAGGGACATCAACTGGGATTATAAGACAGCAGCCATCGAAGGCAGTTCGTTCCTGAAATTACCGGCTGTTTTACAGTGGTTTAGCGGAAATATCGGCTTTCACCATTTGCATCATTTAAGTCCTAGAATCCCCAATTATAACCTGCAGAAATGCCACAACGAGAACGATTTGTTCAGGACGGTGAAACCGGTAACTTTATTTTCAACTTTTAAGGCTCTAAATCTTAGCTTGTGGGACGAAGCAAACCGTCAACTGGTGCGTTTCCGAAATGTAACTGCTACCAACTGACCGTAATTAGTTAATGAATATCTGTAATTTTGGTATTGTCATTCAATTTCAAATGTGTGAATCATGTAAATTTCAAACAGATTTATGTAACGATTCCCGGAACGAATAGTTTCAACTTTACATCAGGAAATCAAAATTTCAGAAACTAAAATTCAATAACTAAAAACTAAAAAGATGATGAACGATTACTCATGGGGTTGGGGCATTGGCTGGGGAGCCTGGATTCTTGCACTTGCTGTTATTTTTGTTTATTTCTTCTTTTTATACCGCAAACGCAGAAGTTAAATCCTGTTTTTTAATCCAGCATATTATTCTTATTTTCAACACTATTTATAAACACCAGAGGTGTTTAAAGAGAACTATAATACTACAGTTCTCC
>JAUYMU010000100.1 GCA_030698405.1 Bacteroidota bacterium | reverse complement strand
ACAACATCGACCCGCAGAAATGGCTGAGCTACGTGATCAATAACATCAACGATACCAAAACTTCAAAAGTCAAAGATCTGCTACCGCAATTTATCGACAAAAATCGTATCCTCTAATTTGGACTTGCTGGGGTGGATACGGTTAAGTGCTTTTATGACAGTTTAGTGCAAAATTCAAGTTCAGTTTTTCAAATGAGCATTTGTGCTTCGAAATCCGCTTCTTCGCCAAGCGCCAAAACGTTACCTGCTATAAGCAACCTTTTAAAGATAATAATCATCTTAAAGTTGAATCAAAAATAAAAATTGCGAAAATGAAATCAAATTTTTTGACACATTTATTTATAGTAGGTTTATTTGCTTTTGGCCAGTCCTGTTCAGTAGAAAAAGACAATCCTAAACCAATAACCCCTCCACCATTTATCAATCCTCAAGGACTTTCCAAAATAGAGGATGTATTAAACGGTGATAATCAAAACTTAATTGACTTATTGAATATAGTCAGGGGTAGCGTAGGCAAGAGAGGCCCTGGTTCGAAAACCATATGGAGTAGGAAGAATAATTACGGTTTGGGACTGTATATCAGTGCAAATCACGTATATAATATAAGTGGTTGGAGTAATCGCAATGCGGAATTCTTTGACTTGCCTAATAAGAATGTGGGTATTTTTGAAACCTCACAAGTCCCACCGGTAGATGGTTCCATAGAACTCGGCAATATACTAATAGCTGATTTTCCCTTAATGCATTTTAATATCTTACCATCTGCCACCAATTCTACTTTATTACCATCTGAAGACTTTTACATAGGTATTGTTGACAATCAACGTGTTAAAAAAGGACCATTTCCGCAATATCCTGATTTAGTGAATACTAATGCTCCCTTAAAAATGTACGATCCTTATAATCGCACTAAACTTGTTCAAACTTGGAACACACCAATTGAAGGTGAAATTGCCATGCTGGTTGGTTACCCACAAGATGAAAAGAATTACCCAAATGGTGCTGTCGCAACTGGAAAAATTCTATCTGACGAGAAAGCAAAAGCAATAATAGATGAATTGAAGGCTGCCGGAGATTCCGAAGGAGACATTCCATATAATTCTTCAGTTGAATTTTTTGTACAAGCACAGGGCTTAGCTGGAATGAGTGGAGGCGGTGCTTTTAATTCGAGTGGACAATTATTGGGTATTATGGTGAGAGCAAGCGATACGGAAAATGCTCCCAAGATAATCAGAGTAGTGAAAATAACCCATATTAAATCAAAATTATCCGAGTTCTATAATGGTTTATCTCAAACTGAAAAGAATAAGCTCATACCATTTATTAATGGAGAAATTTAAAACTTACAGCAGGTAACACGGGTTCCCGGTAGGCGGGATGACGTGCAAACTTGGAGCTTTGTGCCCCGCACTTGCGGGATTCAGTGCTTATTGACAGTTTTGTGCTTCGAAACCCGCCTGAACGCAAAGCCCGAAAACGTTGTGGGCAACCCTAAAAAAACAACAGAATAATGATGAAACAACTAAATAAATATTTCAATCTAATACCAACAGAAGGAAACTTTAATAAAATATCAGAAGCATTAAACAAGACGAAGAGTGAGTATTTTGAATTGCCCGAACCTAAACACGATTGACGAAAACACCAGCCACCAACAGTTACTGTTATCTCATCACTTCTTCCACCTCATCGGGAGTAATCGGAATCCGGTCGCCAAGAATTTCACAGCCGGTATCGGTAACAAAAATATCATCTTCCAGCCGGATTCCGCCAAAGTCAAGATAGCTTTCAAGGCGGTCGAAATTGATAAAGTCAGCGTTTATTTTTTCCGCTTTCCACTTTTCGATCAAAGCCGGAATAAAGTAAATTCCGGGTTCGTTGGTAATCACAAAACCGGGTTGCAGTTTCCGGCCCATGCGTAAATAAGCCGTTCCAAACTGATCAACCGGACGGGTTTCATTGTCGTAACCCACATAAATCTGGCCCAGATCTTCCATGTCGTGAACGTCTAATCCAAGCATGTGCCCCAATCCATGCGGCATAAACAAAGCATGTGCTCCGGCAGCAACCGCTTCTTTTACATCACCTTTCATCAATCCGAGCGCTTTCATTCCTGAAGCAATAACTTCGGCAGCAGCCAAATGCACCGACAAATAAGTTGATCCGGGCTTGGTAAGTTCGCGCCCGCGATTGTTTGCGCCCAATACAATTTCATAAATTTCGCGCTGCTTCTGGGTGAATTTGCCGCTGACAGGCATTGTCCGTGTGAAATCTGATGCGTAATGAGAACCTACTTCAGCTCCGGCATCAACAAGCAGCAACCTTCCGTTTTGCAAGGTTTGTGAATGATTGTGGTTGTGCAAAGTCTCGCCATTCTGCGATAAAATCACCGGAAACGAAACCATTCCTCCGCCAGCATTGGCAATGCCTTCAATCGTTCCGGCAATCGACTGTTCCCAAACACCTGCTTTGGCCATTTTCATGGCAGTAACATGCATTTGGTAACCAACAGCACACGCTTTTCTGATTTCAGCAATTTCCTGTTCTTCCTTTACCGAACGCAAATCAACAATGGCTTTGATCAGTTCCAGCGAAGAATAAGCTTTCAGTTTTGAAACCGAAATTCCCAGTAATTCATTCAATAATATTTTATTTTCAGCACGATATGGTGGTAGAAAATGAATTTTACGACCTGAAGAAATTGCTTTTTCAATAATCTGCTGAAGCTTTTTAAACGGTTCTGTTTTGGAAATGCCAACTTTTTCGGCTTTCTCCTTCAGGGCAATTTGTGGCCCCATCCAAATGATGTCTTCAATATTTACATCATCGCCAAAAACGATTTCTTCTCCTGATTCCGTATCAATAACTCCGGCAAGTTTTTGAAAATCCAGTCCGAAGAAATATAAAAACGTACTGTCCTGTCTGAAATAATAGGTATTGTCGGCGTAATTCATGGGTGAATCAACATTTCCCAATAGTAAAATTATACCGTCAGATATTTTTTGCTTTAGTTGCTTGCGGCGTGCAATATAGGTTTCACGGTTAAACATTTTTGTATGGTTTTAAAAATTTGTGGCTAAAGATAACGAAATTAGATAAAACAATTGGCTGCAATAAAACCATTGGATGTGCTGTACACCATATAAAAAGGCTGAAATCATTCTGGAAAAAGCTTAGCCGGAACATAAATAATTTGTAAATTCAACCGACCAATAATTCATCACGCTATGAACAATACATTAATGGTTTACCTGAACAAAAGGCTGCATCAGAACGACCCCAAATATCCGGCAGCCAATACTCAACCCGGACCTGTAATTTGCATTTCCAGAGAGGTTGGATGTGGGGGAGTGACTATGGCTAAATTACTTGCTGCTGAATTGGATAAGTTAACTTTTTGTAAAAAGTGGAAAGTAGTAAGCAAAGAAATTCTGGAGGAAAGTGCCCGCGAGTTAAACATGGAAACTTCGAAACTCCGCAACATCATGAAAGCAGCGGATCGCGGTGCTTTCGATGATATTCTGAGCGCTTTTAGTGAGAAAAGATATAAAAGCGACCGAAAGATCAATAACACCATCATCGATCTGATTTCAAGTTTTGCAAACGACGGCCATTATATTATTGTAGGCCGAGCCGGACATATCATTGCCCGGAATATCGAAAAATCCCTGTTCATAAAACTTACTGCTCCCCACGATTGGCGGGTTCGGCAAATCATGGAAAAAAATGACCTCAGTCTGAGGGAAGCAATCGAATTTATTGATAAAACCGAAAAGGAACGTCATAGTTTCGTCAAGCGAATTGCCACCGAAATAAACGTTGAAGTTGATTTCGACCTGACAATCAATTTATCGAAACTGAGTATAAACGATGCGATCAATCTTATTATGTATGTTGTTCAAACCAAAGGATTGATAGAGCCGAATAAGAGCAAGGTTGAAGTGTTTTAAGTTTGCGATTACTTCACCTCTTTTAGCGCCTGTTCCATATCAGCAATCAAATCTTCCGCACCTTCGATTCCAACCGAAAGGCGCATCATGGTTGAGCGAATTCCCAATGAATCACGTTCAGGTTCCGAAAATTCAGCATAGATGGTTGAATACGGATGGATGATCAGTGATTTGTTATCATTAAGGTTGGTGGCCCGGCGGATAATTTTCAGCCGGTTCATAAACCGGTAACATTCATCCTGACTTTCCAGGTCAAAAGTCATCACTGTTCCCGGAATCCCGCAAAACTGACTCTGCGCCAATTCGTAATAGGGCGAATCTTTTAATCCGGGATAATCAACCCGCGTTACTTTCTTATTTTGCTGAAAGTATTCACCCAGTTTAATACAATTCAGGTAGCAACGTTCAACACGTAATTCCAGAATGTCGAGTCCGGCAATCATATAATTTGCTGAGTGTGCGGTCATCGGCATCCCAAAATTCCGGTAGTAATTTTTCCTGAGACGAGCGATAAAAGCGTCTTTCCCAAATTTTTTGGAGAAGGCCAGACAGTTTGGATTTTTGCCCCAGTCATACAATCCATTGTCGATGATTACCCCGCCAACTGCAGTAGCTCCTCCTGAAATAAATTTGGTAGTTGACATCACTTCAATGTGTACCCCCAGCGATTTCGAATTGAAAACGGACGGTGGCGTAACAGTGCTGTCGGCAATCAGCAGGATGTTGTGTTTGTTGGCAATTTCGGCCAAACGACTGATGTCTGCAATTTCCAGCTGAGGATTTGTAACCGTCTCAAAATATATTGCGCGTGTATTTTTATCAATCAGCGGTTCAATTAATTCGGGCCTGGTCGTATCAACAAAACGTGTTTCAAGTCCGTAAGCCGAAAGACTCTGCTCGAACAGCGCCAGTGTGTGCCCAAAAAGATTTTTTCCTGAAATAATGTTATCGCCCTGCTTGCAAATGGCCAGCATGGTAGCCGATATTGCTGCCATTCCTGAAGACAAAGCCAGAACGTGATGAGCGCTTGTTAATGTTCGGACTTTGGTTTCGAAGTATTCAACAGTTGGGTTGCTTGTACGCGAATAGGTATGCGCCGGCAATTCGCCCCTGAAATTTGCTGCAATATCTTCGGCAGTGGCAAACTCGAAAGCAACCGATTCGTAAACAGGTATGGCCAGTGCATTGTGTGGATCTTTCTTCGGAAAAGGTATGTTCAGCGACCGGGTTGTAAAACTCTTCATTACAGGATATTTTGACATTTATTGTTTCATCTCAATTTCAGGACACAAAGAAAACACTTGTTGGGTAGTTTGGTTTATCAGTCGCGTGGCAAGAGCGGCAAATTTGGCATAAATTTCAGATAAATCGGAGATTCTTCAAATTAGAATTGGTCAAAACGTTCAAACCGTGCATTATTTTTATCTTTGGGCAAATCAAAAATGGAATCCGAATTTCAGGAATTTCTGTTTTAATAAACAATTTAAAAATAACCACATAGACACAACTTGTCCCGATTTGTCGGGATATTTCGCATAGAAAAATAACAACTATGTTTTCTATGTGCCTATGTGGTTTAAAAATAAATAGATGAGACAACTTGGATTTATACTATTGATGGTTTTACCGGCGTTGGTTTTTTCGCAGGCGACATCGGTTAAAATTGCAGTGCTGAAATACGACGGGGGTGGCGACTGGTATTCGAATCCCACTGCTTTGCCGAACCTGATCGCTTTTTGCAACGACAACCTGAAAACCAACATCGATCCGGTGGCCGGAGCTGTTGAACCGGGGAGCATCGATCTGTTCAACTACGCTTATGTGGATTTGACCGGCCATGGAAATGTGGTTTTCTCGGATGCCGATGCCGCAAATTTGCGAACTTATCTCGAAGCTGGCGGTTTTCTGCATATCAGTGATAATTACGGACTCGATCCGTTTATCCGCCGCGAAATGAAAAAGGTTTTTCCTGAACTTGATTTCATCGAACTGCCTTTTAACCACCCGATTTATTCACAGAAATACCGTTTCCCCGAAGGATTGCCCAAGATACATGAACACGAAGGCAAGCCGGCGCAGGGTTTCGGACTGATAAACAAAGGCCGGCTGGTTTGTTTTTACAGCTTCGAAAGCGATTTGGGCGATGGCTGGGAAGATCGCTCCGTGCACAACGACCCCGAAGATGTCCGCCAGAAAGCTTTGCAGATGGGTGCGAATATTATCTCGTTTGTGTTTAATCAGTAAACTTTCCTGATCAATCAGATGATCATTCCCGGATTGAGGTACCGGACTTTGTTTTTGGCAGGTGCTGAGGGATTAAGAAGTCATAATTACCTTTTTCACTTTGGGCGAAAACATGTTCTGGCTGATGAAGTAGATGGGGTAGTTCAGGCTATCTCAATACCGTATTTCTGTATTTCACTCAAAAAATCGCCCTTGTCCTGATCCCTTTCAATCAGAATCGGTTCAATCCTGTCATCAATTTGTCTTCGTAACTTCCACAATAAAGGCTGAATTGAAAAATAATCCCCTTCCAAATGATTTACGACAATAGCGACGTCAATGTCACTATCTGCTCTGTATGAATCTTTAGCGTAAGAACCAAAAAGGTAAACCTTTTCCAGAGGAATATAATTCTTTAGTAAATGGCTGTATTCTCTGACTTTAATTATAGCTTCTCTTTTATCCATTGCTGTAGTTCTTTAGTCATTTGGAGTATTTCACTGCACTTTTCTTCGGATAAACTTTTCAAAAGTCTTTCTTTGTGAGAAGGGTAACGAGTCTCAATATTTAGCGGTTCAATTTGGTCAATAAAATCTTTTTGCTTTTCAGTGAAAGAATCATAAAATCCACCTTGCTTAGCCAAATAGGATAAGCTGTGAGAATATGGAGCTGTTTCTGATTTTATCGCAGAAAAATTGGCTTTAAAAATTTTCTCAATTGTTTGATGGCACATAAATCCCACGTAAAGATATCTTTTACTTCGAAGCATTGCTTCTGCAGTTTCCAGATCATAATCCGATATCTCAACCCAGTATCGTGTTTTTTCGTTCATGAGTCTAACTTTATTCCAAAGGTAAAATAAATAATTGACTATCGAAAAATGATCATTCCCGGATCGAGCTACCGGAACTTTGCTTTTGGCAGTGCTCCCGGCGATGTGCTGAAAGACGAAGAAGGCATGGTTATCAGCGCACTTTGGGCGAAAATATGGCGTGGTTGATGAAGTAATTGGGGTAATACAGATGTCGCAAAAATCACTTAGAGATTGATGCCTGCTGACATTAGAAACATTAAATTATTTCTTCCGTTTGGAAATTCAGTTTTCTCGTAATCGTTATCAATTGATAAGACTTTACCGACCCCAGCTTTTAGAAATATTCCATAGCTTTGCCAAGGAGGAAAAATATTGACACAGAAATCAAGTCCCAATTGTTCAATTTTATTGAGTCCTCCGTTGTAGTAATACAAATCAAAATAAGGTGCACGACGAGTGCCTGACAGGTGAGCTTTTAACCCACCAATTAATCCAAAAGGATATCCGATGGTAGCATGGAGCCCAATATGACCATTGTATCGATACTCATAATCAGCAAAAAGTATATTGTATCCACCCACCCTGGATCCGATTTCGATCAAATTATTGTAGCCCCAAATGGATGTTTTTTTAGCAATTTGGCTCGGATTTGGATTTTGAGAAATTAGAATTAAACTTTGAGATACCAGAAATATTGATAAAAGATATTTTTTCATGAGAAAAGATTTAAGAAGAGGATGAACTACTTAATTTGATTTTTAAACTCATTGTTCGAAATTCTAATATTTAAAAACCAACTTTCAACTTTTCCTTCAACCTCTCAAACCTTAAACTGTCCGTTGCTTCAGCTCCAGGAAAGCTTTTGCTTTTGATCTGTTCAATGATCTTTTCGGCACGTTCTTTCGATTCTGGGTGAGTGCTGATCCAGTAGATCTGGCTGGGAAGGTTTTTGGTTTCGTCGGACAGACTGTAAAGAAAATTGGCGAAAGGTTCGGGATCGATACCCGCATTCATCAGGTAATCCGCCGCAGTGAGGTCGGCTTCGGTTTCCATGCTGCGATCGTAGGCGGTTGATGACAAATGTTTAATTGCCTCTTTTATCACTTCGGCATTACCGTTTCCGGTGGTCATCGAAATCAACACCGACAAACCAACTTCTTTGATCAGCTTGTTCATTACATGGTTCTTTTCCATGTGCGCCAGTTCGTGGCCAATCACTCCATACAGTTCGGCTTCGTTTTCGCAGGCAGCAATCAATCCGGAATAAACGACCAAATGATTGTTTGGCAATGCAAATGCGTTGATTTCGTCTTTCCGCAGCAGATGGAGTTTGACTTTTTTCCGGTCAATCGAGTTGGCCGTGCAAATGCGGGTGAGCATTGAATCGACCGGCGCAACGATAGAATCTGAACTTATTTCAGTTTCCGAACTTTTCAGCATTTTCCAAAACAGGTCGCCTACTTTTTCTTCTGTGTTTTTAGTAGTTTGTTCAATTTTTAATAGCGTCATCCAATCGACTTGTGACAATAGAACCCAAACTCCGAATAAAATTAAAACCGAAATGATCAATTCAACCAATATTTTCTTCATCTGATTTGCAAATTAAATTTGTTAAACCACCAATTACCCACCATTCAATGTGTTGTCCTTTTCGTGTGACAATTGCTGTATAAATGGTTCCGACAAACTCGACCAGGTTGAAAATTAAAATGGTAAGGATATATGCGATGTACTTTGAGCTTAGAGTTTCAGGAGTGAAGATGATGGAAACTGTCCACCAGAAACCTGCCGAGTTAAACGGCAGGAGGAAGAATTGTGATAACAGTGCCTGTGTACAGTGCCATCTTACAAAATAAGTTCCTTTTCGGTTTCCAATGAAAAAAATAAGGGTGGCAAGCAGGTTGATGATGGGCAAGGGCAGGCCGCCCATAATGGCAATGAGCGACATTAAATAACTGTTTGAAGCTTTTTCAGCTTCATGCTCGGAGGGTGAGTATTGAAACTTTTCGAATTTCATCATAATCCTTTAGAAATATTCCAAATCCAATTCAGGAAAACAAGCAGAATCGCAGGTATTGCGATCCATTTGCGTCTCATAAAGAATTCGGCTTTTTGGTATGCATTAAAAAGCGTTTCTTTTCGACTAATCAGGTCGTATAAAATCCAAAATGGAGATATAATTAGAATAGTCATTAAAATGAATCCAATTGGATTCAAGAATAATGCACCTTGAATATCTCCTTTCATGAGTGATAGAACAGACCTTGTTGACCCACAAGAAGGGCAGGGTATATTTGTAACATGCTTAAATATACATACACCAGTCTCAATTGAGTTGGTGACATGTAGCTGGTAATTAATTGCAAGCCAAATATACCCTGCTGCACAAGCCGTTGACAATAGGACATACAACTTGTATCTGCTCATATAGTTTAATATAGAAGTTGTTGGATTGTTTGCATATTTTTTTCTCTGGTTGCACCCATAATCATGAACCAATCAATAATGGTCCAGATGCCAAGACCACCGCACGTAAGAAGTTTCCCGATTCCCATTCCGGTGTCGCCGATAATAAAGCGATCGATTCCAAAAGGACCGGCCAAAATTGATACGATTAAACTGGTTGTTGGATCTTTTAATTGTACGGTTGAAATCATAGCCCATTTTGAATCATCTATCGCAAGAAGTCTTTCTCTAACTCCATTAATCTGATGACTCTCAAAAAATTTTGCATTTGACATGATGAACATGTCTACTTTTTGTGCTTCCATTCTATTTTTACATTTCATAAGTCCTACTCATTAGGCTTTTCGGTAACGCCCCGTTTTTAATTGTGGTATCTGGACTCCACTTTCAAAATTTATTGTTTGTTGTTAGTTTAAATTTTGCTGTTTTTCTTTATATGATTGGATTTGACTCACTGACAAGCTTGGTAATTCGCCTTAGTTTATGATAGGTCCAAAGTAAATATTTAATTTATAACATGGCTGTATTGATAAATAATTTAGTATAATTTAGAATTAATATAAATAAGCGTTAATGACATTCCAGGAATCTGTCAACATCTGCTTTTGGTAGATTCATTGATTGGTTTCCAGTGTGATAACCTGATTGGCATATTCTGATCATTAGCAGCATGAGAAAGCCGGAAAGAGCAGGAGTATTCCTGATCGTTCCGGCTTTTTTATGCCTACAAGTCTTCGGAATAATTTGGCTACTCCTTTTTCTTAATTCCGAATGTTGGATTTACATTCGTAAAGAAAACCGGAATCATGCCCGGAATCATGCAGATTACCACCCAGATAAAGAAGTTCTGGTAGCCAATTATTTCCTGTAACCAGCCTGAAAACATACCGGGAATCATCATCCCCAAAGCCATAAAACCTGTTGCTATGGCAAAATGGGCTGTTTTGTTTTCTCCTTCCGAAATGTAGATCATATAAAGCATGTATGCAGTAAACCCGAAACCATAGCTAAATTGCTCAATCGTAACACATAAACCAATTATCAGGTAGTTGGTCGGTTGGGCAAAAGCCATGTAAACGTACGCCAGATTTGGCAGGTTAATGGCCAGCACCATCCACCAAAGCCAATACCTGAACCCATTCCTGGATGCAGCCAAACCACCGAGGATTCCTCCCAGGGTTAATGCCAGAATTCCAAATGTTCCGTATATCAGTCCAACATCGCCTGTGGTAAGTCCCAGTCCGCCAAGTTGGCGGGGATCGAGCATAAATGGGGAAGCCAGTTTTACCAATTGCGCTTCGCCCAGTCGGTAAAACATTAGAAAGGAAAGTATCACCCAAATTTCTTTTCTCCTGAAAAAGGAAGTGAAAGTTCTGAAAAATGCACTGAACAGGTTTTCGTCGTCGTGTGCACGTTTCCGGTCGGTTGCGGGGTGGGGGAGTATAAAGCGGTGATAGAAGGAAAATAGGATAAACATACCAGCCAAAATCATGAAGGTAATACTCCATGCCAGATGTATATTTCCTGAAGTTCCTTTGAACGAAGCGTCGGTTGCTTTGGTTAATTTAGGGTCGGCCTGAATGAGCAAGTATGCAGGTTGTTCCCAGTTTTGCAGGTTGAAAGCCAGTCGTTCTCCTTCCAGTAACTGCAAACTTTTATCTCCCGATTGCCATTTCATGTTCAATATCATCTCTTTATTTTCTTCAGGCTTTTCACTCAGCCTGATGGCAACCACTGCAATATTTCCAACAGCAGTGCCATCTGCTTGTTTGATTTCTTTATTTTGAAAATGTTTCTGCAGGAATTGCTTTAAGGGTGAAGAGATGAATTGTGTCCATAAGGATGTTTTTTTTGCATTTTCGGTTGAAGCCGATTGTTTGCCATTGCTAACAAAACCAAGTGATTGATTGTGTTCTGCCACGACCTTCCGCATTGAATCAAGTTGTTGTTTCTGAATGTTTTGTGTTGATATTATTACCTCATTGGGGAAGGATGCAAAATAAGAGTTGCCCGATTGGGCTGGTAATGGCTGATTTGCTTCCGGTAACGTGATTTGATTGGTAATATTTGGAATGGCTTTTACATTAATTTCAATGGGTGGCAAACCGGTTGCCGTTTCAAAAAAGCCTGCAAGAATGATGAGCAGTCCTTGTCCGGTGATCATTGCAAAGCGGTAAAACGTGCTGCGGATGCCAACAAAATAGGTTTGCTGGTGCTCGTCTAAACCCAGCATGTAAAAACCATCAGCCGAAATGTCGTGCGTTGCCGAGCTGAAAGCCAGCAGCCACATAAATATCAGGGTGATTTTAAAGAAACCGGGCAAAGGAATGGCCAGCGCAATACCTCCCAATCCGGCACCGATGAGTAGTTGCATAATAACAATCCACCAGCGTTTTGTTTTGAAAAGATCGACAATAGGGCTCCACAGCGGTTTAATAACCCACGGCAAATACAACCAGCCAGTGTAAAAAGCAATATCTGCGTTCGAAATTCCCAGTCGTTTAAACATGATGACTGAAATAGTCATGGCTACCACGTAAGGAATTCCTTCAGCAAAATAGAGTGTTGGCACCCATGCCCATGGGTTGCGTTGTTTTGGAGCGGAGGGGTTTTTGTTATCAGTCATTGGTGGTTGTCTTGTTAATATTCTTTTGAGATTGTTGCCCCTTTAAAATAATGCAGCAAAATTTCTTCATATTTATATCCTTTGGCTCCCATCATGGCAGCGCCGATCTGGCAAAGGCCAACGCCGTGTCCCCAACCGGCGCCGGTTAGGATAAATTCACCGGGAATTCCATCCGTAATATTTAGTTTATCTACCACAAAAGCAGAACTGTATAAATGCGATTCAGACAATATTTTGCGGATTTCTAATTCTTTTCCGATCGTCAGCGTGAGTTTGCTCCCTACAATTTTTATTTTTTTCAGCCGACCCGATTTTCCTCTTTCAACCGGAATCAGATCGAGAATTGCCCCAAAATCTTTACCTGATTTGCGGGCAATCAATTCAGCCAAATCTGCCTGTTGATAAGTCAGGCTCCATCGGTAAAAATCTTTGGTTTCCTGATCGTAATCGTTTAAAACCTGCGAAAGGACTTCTTTGTCGCGCGTATTGCAGAATGCCGGCGGAGCATTGCGTATCCATTTTTCAGCAGCTTTTTCG
This sequence comes from Bacteroidota bacterium, assembly GCA_030698405.1. Lineage (GTDB taxonomy): Bacteria > Bacteroidota > Bacteroidia > Bacteroidales > Prolixibacteraceae > Aquipluma. The sequence continues at coordinate 15,855 of JAUYMU010000100.1, read as the reverse complement.
TTGGTCAGATCGGTGTCAAAACCTTCCGGAGTTTCCGGATTATCGACAATGGCTTGCAGGTAGGAATGAACTTCGGGTTCCCAAACATTTTCGAAAGTCTCGGAAATTCCGCCGCAGCTTTTCGAAAAGCGGGCATCGCAAACATTTTCACCGTCCATCAGCAACATACCGCGGGTTTCTTCAACGGCTTGTTCAACCAATTTGGTCGATTGGCGGGTAATTCCCTGATACCGCTGGCAATGATCGTCGCCGCAAACATCGAAATTCAGGTGGTCTTCACGGTCGTACCAACGAATGAATTCTTCCGGAGTTTCAGAAATGGTTTGGTAGAATTTTCCTGAATTTTGCAAATCATTGCTTTTTATCGTTTGAGCCAGAAGCCACGAGCGCGAAGTGATGGCGTGTGCTTTCAATAATTCGGGGCTGCTGGTTGCACTCATTTCCGAAGAAATTACACTGACTAAATAATCTTCCAGGGGCAAAATATTTATCGCGGTCAGTTTTTCATTCTCAATGATGATTTTCAGCGATCCTTTGAAGACTTGGTCTTCTTTCCGTTCCCAATGGAATTTTATCCCAATGGTTACATCGTTCAATTCGAAGGATGCTTCGTGGTACCTGACAGGCTCGAAAAGTAATTCCTCCTCATCGGTCATTTCATCGTTGAGCCAGATTTTTCCATCACGATAGTTAACTTTTTGCAGCTTTTCAAATGGAACACCGTTGGGAGCCAATAAATATCTTTCGTTCAGCCTGAAAATGATTTCCGGCTGATACATGATTCCTATGCTTAATTGTGGTTCGTTCATATTTTCAAGTTTTGGATGATTTGGAAATTGGTATTTTTTTCAGGAACCGGCCTCATTGTTTATAGCCGAAGTTCCAAAACCGGATAAATCGGTTCTGTAAAACCTAATTTCCGGTATAGTTTTTCCCCTTCTTTCGAGGTGTGCAAAGATACTTTGCTAATTCCCCTGTTGTGGGCTTCGTTTAAAAGTTCCTGCAGAATCATACCCGAAATACCTTTTCTGCGGGCAAAAGGTACTGTGTACATATTCAGAATATCGCCTTCAAGATACGATGTTTGGTTGAAATCGCCGGGTATTTTTTTGAGTACCATCGCACCAAAGCTCAATGCTTCTCCATCCTGTTCAGCCAGAAATGCAAAGAACCGATCTTCTGTCAAAGCCTCATTAAAATACTGATTGAGTTCGCTTTTTAGCTTTTGCTGGTATTCTAATCCTCTTTCGCCCTGCATCTCTGCAAGATAGGCTATCCGGTAGCTTGTCAGAAGTTCAACTTCTTCGGAACCTATTTCCCTGATATTAATTCTGGATAAATCAACTTGCATAACTGTTCGTTTTAGCGTTTTGGATCAATCAAAGCATCAATATATTCATAAATCTGTAACTTGTCGTACCAATTTGTAAAATTTAAAATTCAGTAAAACAAGCTGTTATGTTGTACGTGGTATTTTAATTTAATGTTCACTAACTTAGTAATTAATGTGGTGTAAACAATTGGTCAACCTACTTAAAATGAAGAATTGTTGTATAACAGGGAAAATGGGAATATACGACAGGTCAGTGAGATGATGGGAAAATGATAATTTGCAAGGGCAGGCAGCGTTTTTATTGCATTTGTGAATAGAACAAAAAAGATTACTTTCACCGATGTAGGGTTTTCCCTCTGCGAATACAGGGATTTTCCTGTTGGCAATAGTTGACTTGAAGATTAGATTTGTAGCAAATGCTCTTCCTGATTTAGGGTTGTTTTTAGAACAGTTTAAATCTGGCATTATAAAAATAATTGAAAAACTAAACATAAATAATATGACATCCAAAATTTTAGAGTTGACCGAAAAGATTTATAATGAGGGCATTGAGAAAGTACACAAAGAAGCTGAAGGTATTTTGGCAGCAGCAAAAGAGAAGGCAAAAAGGATCGAAGATGACGCTATCCTGAAGTCGAATAAGATGATTTCAGACGCCAAAAAGGAATCGGGAGCAATTTTTGGCAGCTTTCAGGCTGAACTGCAATCAATAGCCAGTGAGACTTTAGAAGTTGCAAAACAGAAAATTGCCGCGTGTATTGTTGCCGGGTACTCTAAACAAGTGGCAACTGATTTGTTCGAAGACCGGAGCTTTGTGAAATCCTTATTGCTCGAAACAGTTAAGAAATGGGAAATGCAAAAGGGCGCGATGCCCGATTTGACACTGGTTGTACCTGAAAAGCAACTGAAAGAATTTGAGAACATAATACAGTCAGGTGTTGCCGGAATTTTACAAAAATCACCCACATTGCAGGTAGATCCATCCGTAAAAAACGGGTTCAAAATAATTGCTGATAAAGAAGGTTACCAGGTTTCGTTTACCGATGAAGACCTGACCAACTTCCTGAGAACTTTTATGAAACCCAAAATCAGTGATTTTCTTTTTAACAACTCAAAATAATGACTGAGTATCATTGCTTAATATCGGGCTTGCCTGAACTGACTTTTGATTCTTTTGAGGGATCATACGGTTTGGCGCAATTTCTCGAAGACGCACGGTCATCGCTTGATCCGGTTCATTTGGATTGGGTAAACAGCTTGGTTCTGGCGCAGGGACACAAACCACTTTTGCGATATTTAAATGGTGAAACGGTTGCCGATATTCCCACTTTGCCTTATTCTTTTGAGTGGACGTTTCCTGAAAAAGATGGTTTCATATTGTTGCCAGCCTATGTTCAGGAGTTTGTTTTAAGGTTCAGGAAGGACAATGAAATTTTACCTTCGTATCAATGGGAAAAACTACTGTCGGAAGGATATTATCGTTTTTTGGCCGGAAAGGGCAATCCTTTTATTAATAGTTGGGCCAATTTCGACATGAATATCCGAAATTATACTACTTCAAAAACATTTAAGGAAGACATACCGCAAAAGAAGATGCAGGTAATGCCAGGCAACAAGTTCGCCCGCCTGCTTCTGGAGTTCAATACCGATCACAAAGAAGTTCAGGTTGATTGGCCGCTCGCTGCTGCACTGGATAAAATCCTGGAAAATCCGGATTTACTGGAACGCGAAAAAGCCATTGACCATTTGACCTGGGACGAAATCGACAGGCTGAACCTCTTTAATTATTTTTCCATAGAAGTTGTGCTGGGTTACACGCTGAAACTTTTAATTATTGAAAGGTGGCGGGTTATATTAAAGCCTGACATACAGTTGGATGTAAGTCGCATTATTGATGACAAAGTTCAGGGGCATTTCACAGATAGTCCACTTTAGAAACAGAAAATAATCAAATAAAAATATGGAGCAGGGTAAATACACATGCAAGGGTGAAATTACAGCCATTGTTTCGAACATGGTAATTGTAAAAGCTTTCGGTCCGTTGAGTCAAAATGAGATCTGCTATTTTGTGCACGATGGCAAGCACATTATGGGAGAAGTAATCAGGATTAGCGGTGATAAAGCTTACACACAGGTTTTTGAATCTACAAGAGGGTTTAAGGCCGGAATGGAAGTGCTTTTTACAGGGCAGATGCTGGAAGTTTACCTCGGCCCCGGAATGCTGACCAAAAATTTCGACGGACTACAGAACGACCTCAATAAAATGTCAGGAATTTTCCTGGAACGCGGGGCAAGAACTTATCCGCTGGATACTGATAAAGAGTGGGCATTCGAACCACTGGTAGTGCCTGGCGCCGAAGTTACTGCCGGAACATGGCTGGGTGAAGTCGATGAATTTGGCACACCTCATAAAATCATGGTACCTTTCAGGTTAAAAGGTACTTACAAGGTTTTAAGCATAGTTTCTAAGGGGAATTATATTATCAGCGATACAATTGCTGTGCTTGCTGCTCCAAATGGTACAGAAGTGAAAGTGACCATGGTTCAGACATGGCCGGTGAAAATTCCAATTACCTGCTACAAGGAAAAAATCCGCCCTTCCATACTTTTTGAAACCGGCATCAGGGTAATTGATACCATGAATCCGATTCTTGAAGGTGGTACAGGTTTTATTCCGGGACCTTTCGGTAGCGGAAAAACGGTACTTCAGCATGCGCTGGGCAAACAGGCTGCTGCCGAAGTGGTGATTGTTGCAGCTTGCGGTGAAAGGGCCAACGAAGTTGTGGAATTATTTACCGAATTTCCTGAACTTGACGACCCGCGTACCGGCAAAAAATTAATCGAAAGAACCGTTATCGTTGCCAATACTTCCAATATGCCGGTAGCTTCGCGTGAGGCATCAGTTTATACCGCCATGACTATTGCCGAGTATTTTCGTGCCATGGGTTTACGCACATTGCTTCTTGCCGATTCTACTTCGCGATGGGCGCAGGCATTGAGGGAAATGTCGAACAGGTTGGAAGAACTTCCCGGCCCGGATGCTTATCCAATGGATCTTTCAGCCATTATTTCAAATTATTACGCCCGCTCTGGTTACACTTTGCTCGATAACAATGAAAAAGGTTCTGTTACCTTTATCGGAACGGTTTCGCCTGCCGGAGGAAACCTGCTGGAGCCGGTAACTGAATCCACCAAAAAAGTAGCCCGCTGTTTCTTCGCACTCTCGCAGGATCGGGCCGACAGCAAAAGGTATCCAGCCATTGACCCACTCGATAGTTATTCAAAATACCTTGAATATCCTGAATTTGATGCTTTCGCGAAAAAGAACATTGCCGAAAACTGGCTCGAAGAAGTGGAGTACATGAAAAATGCGATGGTCAGAGGCCGTGAAGTTTACGAGCAGATCAATATTCTGGGCGACGATGGTGTTCCGGTTGATTACCATGTTATTTTCTGGAAATCGGAATTAATTGATTTTGTTATACTTCAGCAGGATGCTTTCGACCCAATCGACAGCAATACCTCCATACCAAGGCAAAAATACATGGTCGAAAAAGTAAACCAGATTTTAAGAGCCCAATTTTCATTCGACGACTTTGAAGAAGCCAGGTTGTTCTTCAAAAGGGGTATATACATTCTTAAACAAATGAATTATTCTGAATTTGAGAGTGAACAATTCCGTGAATTTGAGCGGGAATTAGCCGAAATTATTAACGAAAAAGTAATGGCCTGATGGAAACAAAGTCCTTTCAAAAGATTTATTGCAAACTAACCAATATAACCAAAGCGACCTGCGATTTAATGGCAGCCGGCGTGAGTTATGAAGAGATGGCGTATGTTCAGGGACGTGCAGCCCAGGTAGTAAAAATTAACGGCGACCTGGTTACACTGCAGGTTTTCGCAGGTACCGAAGGTTTGTCAACCGATTCAGAAGTGGTTTTTACCGGATCGTCGCCAACTCTTGAAATCGGCGACCACATGGCCGGACGTTTTTTTAATGCCTACGGAAAACCAATCGATGGTCTCCCTATCAGGGAAGCGAAACCGGTTGAAGTTGGAGGCCCTTCGGTAAACCCGGTTAGAAGGATTCAGCCAAACCAGCTCATAAATACCGGTATTGCCGGTATCGACCTGAACAATACACTGGTTTCGGGTCAGAAAATACCATTCTTCGCCGATCCTGATCAGCCTTATAACGAAGTACTTGCCCTGATTGCCCTGCGTGCCAAAGTTGATAAAATCATTCTTGGCGGCATGGGGCTTACCTGGGACGATTACCTGTTTTTTAAACATTCGTTTGAACAGGGCTACGGTCATTCAAAAATTATCGGCTTTATCAATACTACCGACGACTCGCCTGTTGAACGGCTATTGATTCCTGATATGGTACTATCAACGGCTGAATATTTTGCCTACGAAAAAAACGAAAAAGTACTGGTTTTGCTTACCGATATGACACTCTATGCCAACGCGCTGAGTATCGTATCGAACAGGATGGATCAGATACCTTCGAAAGACAGTATGCCAGGTTCGTTGTACAGCGATTTGGCGCGGATTTATGAAAAAGCGGTTCAGTTTCCTGATGGTGGAAATATTACCATTCTGGCGGTTACAACCTTGTCGGGAGGCGACATTACGCACGCTATTCCTGATAATACCGGTTACATTACTGAAGGACAGTTATTCCTTCGGAAAGCTACCGAAATCGGGAAGGTTATTATCGACCCGTTCAGGAGTTTATCGAGATTGAAACAGCTTGTAATTGGCAAATCGACCAGGGCCGACCATCCGCAGGTGATGAATGCAGCCATCCGTATTTATGCTGATGCCGCCAACTCAAAAACCAAAATGGAAAATGGTTTTGAACTCACCGATTACGATGAACGCGTGCTGAAATTTGCCGATGATTATTCAAGAGAAATTTTGGCCATTGATGTAAACCTTGAAATTGACCAGATGCTCGATAAAACCTGGGATCTTTTCATGACTTACCTTACCAAAGACGAAGTGGCGATTAAGAAGGAATTTACAGATCTGTACTGGACGAATTAATTGGAAGAATGAAACTGCACATCAAATATAATAAGACAGCATTACGTGAATTTCAGAAAAAACTGCAAATCAGGGAACGTGCGTTACCAACCCTGAAGAACAAGGAAGCTGCATTCAGGGCAATGGTAATTGAGGCAAAAAAGGATTTGGCTATTTCCAAAGAGCTTTATGCCACTATTCTGGCTACTATTAGTCCATGGAAAGCTTTGTGGCAGGAATTCGATCATAGTCTGGCTACCATAAAGAAGGTACATTCCACGCAGTTAAAAATTGCCGGGGTACGTATTCCTGAATTTGAAAAGATTGACATCGAAGTGGCTGATTTTAATAGTTTTAGTCATCCTTCATGGTTTACTGATGGTGTAAGGATTACTGAAGAATTGTTGGAAACTTCAGTAAGACTAAAATTTATGGAGAATAAATTAAGGCTTCTGGAACATGCACGTAAAAAAGCCACGCAGAAAGTTAACCTGTACGAAAAAGTGCAGATTCCGGCACTGACTGAAGCGATTAAACAAATAAAACGGTACCTCGAAGACGAGGAAAACCTGGCCAAAGCCGGGCAAAAACTGTTAAAAGTTAAACTTGAAAAAGCCCAGCAGACATGATAAGCCCAATGGTTAATTTTACGTTTTTGGTTTTCCATGCCCAGTACGAAAAATTTCTGGAAGATCTTCAGGGAATGGGTACTGTACATGTGAAAGCGCGACCGGTGGAAAGCCTGCAAAAGGGACTTCCGGGACTGGAGGAGGATTACAAAGCCATTTCAGGAGCGGTAAATGATTTGAACAAACGGGAAGTTAAAGTTCGTACTTCAAAATCGTCTCTGTCATGGGAAAAGATACTGGAAGAATACAATGCCTGTAACAGAAATATCGCTGAATTCGACAGAGAGAAAAAAGAACTTGAGATAACAGCAGTTCATGTTTCAGTCTGGGGCGAGTTTTCTTTAAATTCAATCAACAAGCTCGAAAAATCAGGTATTCCAATTGGGTTTTTCAGGATCAAGGAAAATAAATTCGATAAAGGTTGGCTTGAAAAATACCCGATTGAAATCATAAACCATATCGGTTCAAGTATTTACTTCGTTTATTTTGGCGCTGATCAGGAACTTCTGCCTCATGTGCATAAATTGGAACATCCAACAGCCGAAGGCGCTGAGATAAACAAAAGAATGGCTGAACTGGAAAAGAAAATCAGCCAGAATCAAGAAAAATTAAACGAGCTTGCCGAATCGGGAATACCGGTATTAGATGAAAAATTACAGGAATTTGGAACTAAAATAGATTTCCTGAAAGTGCTGAACGATCACACGTTATCGCATGGCGAAGGCAAAGTGAAAGTTTTGGAGGGTTGGGTTCCTGAAACGGAACAACAGCGCTTAATCGAATATCTCGATGTTAACGGGATACTTTATACAAGTCAGTATGCAACAGGAGAACCAGACACACCTGTGCAGTTGGTAAATAGCAAATTTGGGACGTTGTTTGAGCCCATTGGCAAACTTTTTTCGTTGCCCAGTTACGTGGAGCTTGACCTGACAATTTATTTCGCACCGTTTTTTCTGTTGTTTTTCGGTTTTTGCCTTGGCGATGGTGGCTACGGGATAGTAATGTTTCTGGCAGCAACAATTTATAAACGCAAAGCCTCGGCTGATATGAAACCATATATGACACTGGTTCAGTATTTTGGGCTGTCCACGCTGGTTATGGGAATTATCTTCGGCAATTTCTTCGGAGTTGAGCTGGGTAAACTTGCATTTCTTTCGTCGCTTAAACCTTATTTCCTCGACAGTAACAAAGTATTTTATCTCTCACTCATACTAGGGGGCATACAGATATTGTTCGGCCTTTGTCTGAAAATTATAAATCAAATTAAAAAGGACGGCTTTATTTATGGACTTGGAACTATCGGCTGGCTAATACTGATTTTTAACTTACTTGGCTTTTCAATTTTTGCAAATGTATCCGGACCACTTTCTTCCAATATTGAATTGATTAAGAAAGGAATAACAATCGCAGCATTTTTGTTGATTCTGTTTTTTACAGACCCTGGTCTGAAGATTCACCTTCGTTTTTTTAGCGGGCTTTGGGGAATTTACAACACGGTGATGGGGATTTTTGGCGATATGTTATCCTACATCCGCTTATTTGCACTTGGCATTTCAAGTTCAATTTTGGGAATGGTGGTCAATCAAATGGCGCTGTCGTTTTCTGAAATTAAATTTATCGGCCCGGTCGTATTTATTCTTGTAGTCGTCGTCGGGCATACAGCAAACCTTGCAATTTCATCGCTTAGTTCGTTCGTCCATCCCTTACGTCTGACCTTGGTCGAATTTTACAAAAATGCCGGGTTTACCGGAGGAGGAAGACAATATAATCCGTTTTCAAAATATAAATCAATCTAAATATTAAATTATTATGGAACTACCTATTTTATTAGCTTATCTGGGTTTGGCAATTATGGTCGTATTTTCCGGAGTCGGAAGTGCAATTGGTGTTACAAAAGGCGGGAATGCTACCATAGGCGCATTGAAAAAGAATGAGGAAGCATTCGGAAGTTATATGCTTTTAAGTGCCTTGCCAGGTACACAGGGCCTATACGGGTTTGCGGGTTTCTTTATCCTGAACAACTTATTGGGCACCATTGAAACTGTAACCTTTTTGCACGGAGCTGCATTCTTTGCCGCCGGTCTGTCATTGGGTATTGTCGGTTATTTTTCGGCAGTTCAACAGGGTTCAATCACTGCAAATGGTATTGCAGGTATCGGTTCGGGGTACGATGTTTTTGGAAAGACCATGATTTTGGCTGTTTTTCCTGAACTTTATGCCATCATTGCCTTTGCAGTAACATTTATTATCAGCACCTCTATTTAATCTTTTCCTGTTCTTGCTATTTTGGGCTGCATCAATTAAACTAATCCGGAATGAGTTTGATTAAAGGTATTTTAATTAAGCGGAGAGTATTTGCTATTCTTTTACTTCTCATCCTTTTGGTTTATGGATGCATTCTGTATTTATTTATAAGAAGCTCATACTGGGATGAAGAGCAGTCGCGCATTTTGGAAATATGTAAAAATGCTGAGTCTGAAATTCTTCAATGCCAGTTGAATATTGATGAACTGATTGCTTCAGGGGATACACTATACTTAAATTTGGCTTTGAGTAATCTTAATAATGCCAGACAGTTCATTCTTTCCATTAATACTGAAAATGCTAATTTGGGGAAGAGCTTCATGCCGGAAGCGCTTCCCCAATTATCCGGGTTAATACAAGACATTTCCAAACTCGAACCATTGATCAGAACCTCAGTCTTAGCAAAGTCCAATTCAGGATTTGCAGACCTAAACCACCTGTTTTCTGAACTTCTGATGGGTATGATTGATTTTAATTCAGATCTTCAGCAAGGTGTTACCCAATACCATATAAAGTTTAAAAAAATATTGTTCCTTCTGTTTACCATTGGTTTTGTGGTAATGCTGTATTTTAGTTATATCATTTTCAGAATGATAAAAACAGTGATATCAACCGACAGGTATGTAGTTGACAAAACCATTGAAATAGAACAACATGAGCGGCTCCGCATTGCCATGGATCTTCACGATGGATTGGGAGCTTATTTGTCGAGCATTATCATGTATATAAAATTACTGGAAAAAGAAGCTGCTGAAAAAAATTACGACAAGGAAAAACTGGGGCATATAAACATGCTTGCAAACCATGCACTTCGCAGTACGAAAGAGGTGATCAACAACCTGAATCCTTCAGCGCTGAATAAATATGGGTTGATCGGTTTCCTGGAAATACTGTGCGATAAAATCAATCAGGCCGGAAATATTCAAATTGAACTTGAAACTGAAAATTTCCAGATTAAACTGTCGAAGAGCATTGAAGTATTTGTTTACCGAATCAGTAATGAGTTAATAAACAATACCTTGAAACATTCCGGGGCAACAAAAGCCAAAATTACTATCCGGAATTTGAAAAGCACAGTTTTTATACGCTATATTGACAATGGTATTGGCTTCAACACTTCTTTTGATTATTCGGCAGGCGGCGAAAAAATGGGTCTGCAAAACCTGACCAGCAGGGTGGAGTCAATTGGGGGTAAATGTAAAATTGAAAGTGGCGCCAATCAGGGAGTTGATATCTCTATACAATTTTCTGTCAATTAATGGTTTAAATTCTATATAACTATGATGCCTGTCTCCGTTGTTATTGTCGATGATCATAAGATATTCAGGGATGGTTTTAAGCTTCTCCTGAAGCAATTCCCTTTCGTGCAACTGATTGGCGAAGCTTCAAACGGTCATGAATTTCTGGAACTAATTGAAAACCTGAAACCAGACATCGTATTTATGGATATTAACATGCCCCGGCTAAATGGTATTGAAGCCGCCCGGCTTGCACTGGAAATAAACCCTGAAATGAAAATTATTGCATTGACAACCTTTCCTGACGAGGAATATGTTGAGCAAATGCTAATGGCTGGCGTAGAAGGCTATATGCTTAAAAATTCGGAAATTGAAGAGTTCGAGAAAGCAATAAAAAAAATATACAAAGGCGGGAATTATTTTTCCGGCGAAATTCTGGCAATCTTATCGCGCAACATCTCACGGTCGCGGCAATTGGCCGACTTAAAGGGCAACCTACCCGATTTTAGTCCCAGAGAAAAGGAAATACTCCATTTGTTGTGTCATGGCTATAATAACAAACAAATAAGTGAGTTAATACACCTGAATACCAAAACCATTGAAAAATATAAAAGCATCCTTTTCAGGAAAACCAATTGCATGAATACGGTTAACCTGGTGATTTATGCATTTAAAAACCAATTGGCCGACCCAAATAAAATATTATAATAAATCAGGATGTTTAGTTTAGGTTAATTTGTTGATAAATTTGGATCAAATTTATTGCGCGCACTGGTAAATCAAATAAAAAGTAGTGTTATTTGATTTGGTTAAGTTTGAACTTTAGTTGGTAATTATGGTTTATTGATTGTGAAATACAAACTGCTTTTATATGATTTCGTTTTTGTTATCTGTCAAACCGTTTTTTCGTTATGCTTTGCTTGCTATTTATTTATTGTTCATTATGGCTTTGTCGTTGTTGCCACCGCAAGATTTACCCAAAATACAATTATTTAAAGGAGCAGATAAATTGGTGCATTTCATGATGTACCTGATTTTTTCAGTCCTTGGTTGTTGGGCGCTGAAAGCTGAAGAAAACCGTTACGGAATATGGCTAATCGTTCCGCTTACGGTAGGGTGGGGCATTTTGATGGAATTTGTCCAGTTGGAAATGCGCGCCGGACGTTCATTTTCGTGGTACGATATCGTGGCAAACACAACAGGCGTGGCAGTTGGTATAATCATTTATGTTTTTGCTTCCCGAAAATTCGTTGCATAAAAAATCATCCACCGGATGAATTCCAGATGGATGATTGTTATTCTGTAATGTATCAAATCTCTCTCTAAAAATAGCTTGATCCGTCCCAGCAATGGGTACAAAGTTTTTCTTTTGGCAATCCAATGGCTTCAACCAAATCTTCAAGTTTCTGAAATTTCAGGGATGTCAGATCCAGATTTTTCCGGATCTGTTCAACCATTGTATGGTATTTCGGATTGTTACTGTCCGAATACTCAGCCATATCGGTATTAGTCTTTCCTTCCAACTGTTCTACCGCTTTGTAGGTTGCCAGATCGAGGTTCGACCGCGAACGGCTGAAATTCAGGAATTCGCAGGGATAGGTGAGGGGCGGACAGGCAATTCGCATGTGTACTTCCTGAATGCCTGCGCGGTGCAGGTCCTGAACATTGTCTTTCAGTTGTGTTCCGCGAACGATGGAATCATCAAGAAAAATTCCGCGTTTGTCTTTTATGATTGATTTGTTGGGAATTAATTTCATTTTGGCAACCAGATCGCGCATGTTCTGATTTTGAGGCATAAAACTGCGTGGCCAGGTTGGCGTGTATTTCGCATACGGACGTTTCAGTGGTATTCTTTTTTCGTTGCTGTAGCCAATGGCATGTCCAATTCCTGAATCGGGGATGCCTGCTACAAAATCAGCTTCGATCTCATCGTCTTTTGCAAGTGCAGCGCCACATTTGTAGCGGCATTCGTCCACGTTAATTCCTTCGTAAAACGATGGCGGATAACCATAATACACCCAAAGAAATGAGCAAACCTGCATTTTTTCGTTGGGTTTGCGCAGTTGTTCATAACCATCGGCTGTTAATGAAACCACTTCGCCGGGGCCAAGAAATTTCTCGATTTCAAAGTTTAGATTGGGAAAAGCACAGGTTTCGAAACTAACCGCATATCCATTGGTGTTTTTGCCAATAATAACCGGTGTTCTTCCAAGCCGGTCGCGTGCCGCAATAATCTTATCTTCAGTCAGTATAAGTATTGAGCAGGAACCTTTTACGAGATTGAACACGTTTTCAATTCCTGAAACGAAATCTTCACCTTCGGCAATCAGCATGGCAACCAGTTCAGTAGGATTTACTGTTCCCTGACTGGTTTCAGAAAAGGTGCGGCGCATTTTCATGAACCGTTCTTCAAGTTCGGCGATGTTTGTGATTTTACTAACTGTGGCAACTGCAAACCTTCCCAAATGCGAAGTTACCAGAATGGGTTGCGCTTCTGTGTCGCTGATTACGCCAATTCCGATATTGCCTTTAAACCCGGCAATGTCACTTTCAAATTTATTCCTGAAGTAGCCATCTTCGAGGCTGTGGATGGCTCGTTGAAATCCTTTTTTATCAGAGTAAAAGGCCAGTCCTGCTCGTTTTGTTCCCAAATGGGAATGATAATCAGTTCCGTAGAACACGTTGGCAACACAATCATGGGTTGAAATACTTCCAAAAAATCCGCTCATAGTTCAAGTTTAATTCAGGCGCAAAGTAAGGCCATAAAAATAACTTAAAACAAATTTCTGAAAAGTATTTGTAGAATAAGATGTACTAAGGAATATTGAGTGTACAGTTGGATGTGACATTAACTTTGTACCCTTTTCCCGGCAGCATGTTCCCGATGTTATTCTGCCACCCGCCAAAACCGGCCAGATTTTCTATTGTTTTTCCCGATTCGTCCATTACTTTTTTTAGCTTGTTTTGATCGATCAGTGGTTGAAACAAATTCATCGCATCCTGTGGTGACGAATTAGGATATGAAATGATATTCCATCCGGTATGAAGGATGATGTTTGAAGGCGATTGAATTGGTGATCCTTCAAAAATCAAATTACAAGCTTCGCTCACATGCACTTTGTAACCTTCGGTGTATTCCAGATTGCCAATACTGTTGCTCCACCCGCCAAAAGCGCCGAAGTTTTCAATAGCATTGCCCGATTCGTCCATTACTTTGTTGAGCTGGTTGTTACTAATCAAAGTCTGAAAAAGGTCTAAGAGATTTAAATTGGCCGGAAGTACATTGGCCGAAATGATGTTCCATCCACCCGCGAGTGCAATGTTTTGGGCGACTTTGCTTAATGCCAGTTTAAATATGCTAACCGAGAACATCTGCATTCCTGTATATTCACCAGCCCAGGCCATTGAGTGAACTTCGTAATCCCAGGTATTGTGAAAATAAATGGTTTGACTGTCATTGTCATAACCGACTCCTGTCATTGAATGTCCTGCAAGATGAATAATTACTGGCCGGCCTGCATCAATTTCCTGCTTGTAATTGGCAAACGCAAAACCAGTTGAATTTCCAAGATACCCTGAAATTGTTTGCGTATAGCGTTGTAAAACCAGATATCCGCGTGATTCACAGAATTGCTGAAATCCCCAGATAGCATCTCCATCTGCATTTTGTTCGAAAGGATTTCCACTGGGATCAAGGTAATAAGTAGTTGATCCGTCGGGGTTTCCATATGCAGATTGGTTGGATTTCATGTAATCTCCGGTACAATCCATATTTTCATGTTGCTGCCATCCATTTGTTATATATGGGTCAGGTTCAACGCTTTCATAATTTATCCAGTAATTGTCAACATGACCATTGGTTGTGCGGCCATCCAGATTCTTCATGGTCGCACCCAGTGGACAAAGATCCCATATTTCCCCATTAATATTTGCATTTCCCCATACAGCATTGTTTAGCGGGCAGACGCCATTATTGGTTGCACCTGCATACATATTTTCAAATCCATGTCTGTCGTAATAACCGGCAATCATAGCCGAAGCAGTTGGCATACAACCAAATGTCCAGCTAAAGGCAGGCACTTCATTTAACATTACCACTGAATTTGGGATGATAGCTGCTGATTTTAGATAGCCAGTTTTTGGCGGCGATCCCGGCACAATTACTTTTATAATTTTTTTTCCTGAAGTATCAACAAATGCGGTATCAACAAACTTTGAATCTATCGGATTGATAAACCTGATTCCTGATTGTCCAAATGAAAAAACGCTCAGCAAAATTAGACCACATAAATAAAATTTTTTAGGCTGAAATAACCACATTGTGTCATTGCTGAGCATTAGTGATGTTAATTATTTTAAGATTACTTTTCGAACTTTGTAACTGTTCTGATTTGTTTGTATCAAGTAAACTCCCGGAGTATTTCCTGATAAATCAATCGATTCTTCCTTATTCTGAACAAGCTTTTGAAGAACCGTCATTCCAATTATACTTCTTACTGTCAGATATGTTCCATTTTGAGGAATCTGGTCGAATGCAACATTAATTATTCCGGACGTAGGGTTTGGATATATCGTTACATTCTGGTTCATCAACAATGGATCAATTCCGGTTGGTATTTTCACTTCAACCTGAAATTTTGATTTGGCTGATTTCCCGTTTGAACTTGCACTAACTTCGATTTCAGCTAATCCGGTGTTTTCAGTAGAAAAAATCAAAACGAGATCGAAGCCTGTGATTGTTGTTGTTACTACATTGCTGTTTGAATTTGAGCTTACAATATAACTCAATACATCTAGAGGATCATTGTCGGCAAATACTGTTCTTAAATCGATCACCAGATTAGGTGATTTTTTGTCAACAGAAACATCTTTGATCGGATCTTTTACGTAAGGGGCACTGTCAATATTTTTCACTGAAATAACAACCTGGTCTGCTGTTGAGTTGACTGTTCCATCATTTACCACCAGAGAAAATGTATATTGTGTATCAGCATTTACTTCAGGAGCAGTAAAAGTTGGTTTCGATGCGGTTGCCAAACTCAAGGTGATTCCTGTTGGTGGAGTCCATAAATAGGTTAACGCGTCGCTGTCGGGATCATTGGAAGCTGTTCCATCCAAAGTAACAATTACCCCTTCGTTTACCGATTGATCCGGACCTGCATTGGCGGTTGGTGCTTGATTCCCGCGCTTGACTGTGATTGTGACCTGATCGGCTGGCGAATCCACTTTCCCATCGTTCACCACCAAAGTAAAGACATAATTTGTGTTCACGGTTACAGCAGGTGCTGTAAAGGTTGGCTTTGCTGCTGATAAAGAG